>JAUHYP010000022.1 GCA_030426265.1 Gammaproteobacteria bacterium
CGATCTCGTAGTTGCGGGTCACGTAGTAGGACTCGCCGAGCCAGTACTGGGCATTGCCGGCCAGGGCGCTGTCGGGATACTGGCGCAGGAAGCTCTGGAACGACTCCGCCGCATCGGCGTAACGCAGCTCCTTGAGCGCCTGGAAGGCCTCGTCGTAAGCGGCCTGCTCGGCTTCCGGGTTCAAGGGCGCCGCGGTGGTCGACACCGTGGGGCCTTCGATGGCGGTCACCGCGGAAGGCGGTCCGCCGCGCTCGGTCACTTCCGGCACGTCGCGGCCCGGGGCGCCAGAGGTCGAAACGCCACCCGTCGCTCCCGCCGTGGTCGCAGTCGTGCCGGCCACGGGGCCGAGTTCGGGCAGCTCACGCGCCGCCGAAGGCGCCGTTTGGGCATCACTCGCAGAGGGGGCGGTCACGGACGGGCCGGACATCGAGGGTGTCGAGGCGGCCGATGGCGTGTAGCTCGGGGTGGAGGGCTGTCCGCCCACCGCGGGCTGGCCGCCCCGCGTTTCGCTGATGCGCTGGTCGAGATCCAGGTACTGGTCGCGCTGGCGGCGTTCCAGGCTTTCGAGCTTGTAGTTCTGCTCTTCCAGCTGGCCGCGTAGCATGCGCACCTCGTCCTGCAGCTGCTGCACCTGGACCACCAGGTTCATCAGCGTCTGGTTCTGGTTGTCGTCCTGGGCCGCTACGGACCCGGAAAAAACGATGGCCAGCCCAAGGCTGGCCATCGCTGCAATGCGTCGTTCGATAACTCGCATTCCTTACCTCGCGGTGTAGACGATCTCCACCCGACGGTTCTTCGCCCAGCAGTCTTCGTTGCTGACGCGGCAGGTCGGGCGTTCTTCGCCGTAGCTGACCACGTCCAACTGGCTTCCACGGGCGCCACCGGCGGACAGGACGCCGTTCACGGCGTTGCCGCGGCGTTCGCCGAGGCCGAGGTTGTATTCGCGGGTGCCGCGCTCATCAGCGTGGCTTTCCAGCGTCACGCGGGCGCTCTGGCTGGAGCTGATGTAGGTGGCGTGGGCAGCGACGATGTCGCGGTACTCGGTTTTGATTTCGGATTTGTCGAAATCGAAGTAGACCACCCGCTTGGACAGCAGGCTGGCCGGGTTGTCGAAGTTGCGCGCATCAGTGTAGTCACGCGGATCCGGGGCGGCCGAGGTCGAAACGTCCCGGGTCGTGTCTTCGACCGGAGCTTCGACGGGTTCGGGTTCGGCATCCTTGCGACATGCTGTAATGGCGAACGCAACAAGGAATGCAAGCAGCAGACGCAGGGCGATATTCATGGATTCCTCCTAGCTGGAATTCGGCAGCCTTTCCACAGGTGCCAATGGTGTTGAAGCAAGTTGATTTTATTTACCTGATGACGGGTGACCATGCGGGTTCGCGCACGTCCCCCTCGCTCAGGATGATTCTTTGCCGGACGTTGCCGTCGGCTGAAACAGCCGCCAGCACCCCCCGGGTACCTTCCCGCGTCGCGTAGAGAATCATGCTTCCGTTCGGCGCAAAACTCGGCGACTCGTCGAGGCGTCCAGGCGTCAGGACACGCAAACGCTGAACC
This sequence comes from Gammaproteobacteria bacterium, assembly GCA_030426265.1. GTDB lineage: Bacteria > Pseudomonadota > Gammaproteobacteria > Xanthomonadales > SZUA-36 > Marinihelvus. Next base: position 1,558 of record JAUHYP010000022.1, read on the forward strand.
GCCAGATCCCAGACTGCTATACGATACTCGTTTCCTTGTCCGTGCGCTATAGCCATACTGCGTCCGTCGGGGGCAACACTGGCCCGGGCGTTGCTGTCGCCCTGGGAAGTGATGCGATCAGCGTTCCCGCCACCCACCGGCACCGAGTAGATCTGCGGTTTACCCCCCCGATCCGATGTGAAATAGATCGTCCGGCTGTCCGGCGACCAGGCCGGCTCCGTGTCGATGGCCCAGTGGCTGGTCAGCTGCCGGGTCTCGCCCGAATCCAGGTTGCGCACGTAGATTTCCGGGTTGCCCGACCGTGAGAGCGTCAGGGCCAGCCAGCGCCCGTCCGGCGAAAACGCCGGCGCGCCGTTGATGCCCCGGCCGCTGGACACCAGCTCGCGCGCCCCGGTGGTCACCTCTTGTACGTAAATGGCCGAATTGCCCGCCTCGAAGGACACGTAGGCCAGGCGTTCCCCGTCCGGGGACCAGGCCGGCGACAGCAGCGGTTCCGGCGAACCCACCACGGTGATTGGGGCGTAGCCGTCGGCGTCGGCCACCACCAGTTCGTAACGCAGGCCCGCGCCTTCGCCGGTGGCGGACACGTAGGCGATGCGCGTGGCGAAGGCGCCCGGCACGCCGGTGAGCTTCTCGTAGATGGCGTCCGCCACCCGGTGGGAACCGAAACGCAGGTCGCCCGGGCCCACGCTGGTCACCTGGCTGAGCAGGCGCTCCTGCGTGTTCACGTCGAACAGCTGGTAGACGATGTCATAGCCCCCGGCGGCGTTGTCGTTGACGTAGCCGACGGCGATGTAGTCCACCTTCAGCAGCCGCCAGGTCCCGAAGCGGATGGACTCGGCGTCCGCCGGGCGGTCGACCATGTCCTCCTCCTTCACGGGGGCGAACAGGCCGGAGCGGTAGAGGTCGGCCGACACCACGCTGGAAACCGTGTTGATCGGCGGCGGCCCGGCCGCGCGCCAGTGGAACGGCACGATGGCGATGGGCAATTGGGCGGCGTTGCCCTGGACGATCTCGATCTGCAGCTGGGCACGGGCCTCGACAGCCACGAAAACCAGCAGGAACAGGGCGGCCAGGTGGCGCAGGGGTCTTGCAGGGATGCGGTTGGAGCGCATGGGGTCAGTCACCGTCGTAGCTGAATGTGAATTCGATCTGCCGCTCGAAGACGTCTTCGAACCCCCGGTACGGCAGGGTTCCGGCGCGCTCCACGGCGGCGATGATGGAGCGGCGGGTTGCCTCGTCGGCATTGCAGGCGCCGACGATGCTGGCGGAGATCACCTCCCCGCCGGGAATCTGGGCCACATTGAGTCGGCAGCGCAGGCCGGGTTGCGCCGTGGGCGGGCGCAGCCAGTTGTAGGTCACCTGGCTGGTGATGGCGCCGATGTACTGCCCGCGCAGGTCCGCGAGCTGGCCCTGGCGCATGGCGGCCTGTTCGGCGGCCAGCTGGCGCTGCATCTCGGCCTCGGCCTGGGCCTGGCGCTCCGCCGCCTCGGCGGCCTCGCGCTGGGCCGCGATCTGCTTCATGCGCTCTTCTTCCAGCTTGCGCTGGCGCTCGGCCTCGGCGCGTTGTTCGCGAATCTTTTCCAGCTCGGCCTGCTGGCGCTCCAGCTCCTGCTGGCGCTCGCGCTCCTGGCGCTGGCGCAGCTCCTGCAGACGCAGGTCGGCCTGGCGCTGGCGCTCCGCCTCGACACGCTGGCGCTCGGCCTCTTCCTCGGCGGCCCGCTCGCGGGCCACGCGCTCGCGTTCGCGCTGGGCTTCCAGTTCCTGCTGGCGCTGGACGCGGGCCTCCTCGCGCTGACGCGCCTGCTCGGCCTCCCGGATGGCCGTTTCGCGCTTCTCGATCAGGGCCTGGGTGTCCACCATCACGGCCTCGATGGTCATGCCGGAGATCACGGGCGGCCGGAAGGGCTCCCAACTCATGGTCCCGAGCACGATCAGGACCGCGGCCACGATGTGCACGGCCACGGCCAGGCCCAGGGCGCGGGTCTGCTCCCAGCCTTCCTGGAGTTGGGCCCGCAAGACGGTCATCAGGCCTCCGGGGTCTCCGCGATCGGGTCGGACATCAGGCCGACCTTCTGCACACCGGCCTTCTGCAACAGGACCATGGCGTCGTAGACCTTGCCGTAGCCGACGGACTGGTCACCACCGACGAGCACCTGGATCTCGGGGTTGCGGCGCACGATGGCGGAGACGGTCTGCACCAGGGTCTCGGGGTCGATGAGGCCGCTGCTGGCGTCGGTCTCGCCCCCGGCGTTCAGGTAGAGGTCCCCGTTCTCGAGCACCGTGAGCACCATCGGCTCCTCGTTCTGCTCGGTCTCCAGGGGCTCGGCGTCGGCCTTGGGAAGCTCCACTTCCACGCCCAGGTTCAGCATGGGCGCGGTGACCATGAAGATGATCAGCAGCACGAGCATCACGTCGATGTACGGCACGACGTTGATCTCGGACATGGCCTTGCGGCGGCTGCGCCTGCTCATGGCGGATCAGGCCTTCGCGCCGGCCAGTGCCTGGCGGTTGAGGATGGTGGAGAACTCCTCCTTGAAGTTGTCCAGGCGCAGCTCCAGGCGCTCCACCTGGTTGGAGTACTTGTTGTAGGCGATCACCGCCGGGATGGCGGCGAACAGGCCCATGGCCGTGGCGATCAGCGCTTCGGAGATGCCCGGGGCGACCATGGCGATGGTGGCCTGGTTGACGTTCGCCAGGGCATGAAAGGAGGTCATGATGCCCCACACCGTGCCGAACAGGCCGATGTAGGGGCAGGTGGACCCCACGGTCGCCAGGAAGCTCAGGCGGTGCTCCAGGTGGTCGGTCTCGCGCGTGAGAGCGATGCGCATGGAGCGCTCGGCCCCTTCCACCAGCCGGTCGGGCGACACCCGGCCCTGTTCGCGCAGGCGGTTGAACTCGGAGAAACCGGCGGTGAACAGCCGCACCATGCCACGATCGTCGTCCTGGCTGTGGGTGACGGCGTTGTACAGCGAGGTCAGGTCCGTGCCCGACCAGAAGCGCTCCTCGAACTTGTCCGCCGCCTTCTCGGTGGCGTTCAGCAGGGCGCGCTTGCGGAAGATGATCATCCAGGACGCCACGGAGGCGGCCAGCAGCACCGCCATCACGAACTGCACCACGAGGCTGGCATTGAGGATCAGGTGCCAGACCTGCAAATCATTCGACATGTTCGATCTCCGACCTGACCGAATCAGGCATTTTTATGGGTTTGAAGGTCCGGGCGTCGAGACAGGCTGCCGTTACCGTGGCGCTCGCCAGCAGCTCGCCGTCCGCATTGCGGTACATCTCCTGGGCGAATTCCAGCCGGCTGGCGCCGGCCCGGACCGAGTGCACGGTCACGTCCAGCAGGTCGTCCAGCCGGGCCGGCAGCCGCCAATCCAGCGTCATGCGCCGGATCGCGAATACCACGCCCTCGGCTTCCGCCAGGCGCGCCTGGTGGATGCCACGCGAGCGCAACCACTCGGTCCGCGCCCGCTCGAAAAAGTTCAGGTACTGGCTGTGGTAGACGACGCCGCCGCCGTCCGTGTCCTCCCAGTACACCCTGATCTGCCAGACATACGCGCCTGGTTTTGGTTCATTCACGACCATGAGAACGTCCCTGCCCCGCCGCCGGGGTCAATCGTCCGGCCCGAACAGGTCGTCGTCCTTGCCGCCGGGGTGGGCCAGGCCGAAATGACGGTAGGCGCGCGCCGTGGCCACGCGGCCGCGGGAGGTGCGCGCGATGAAGCCCTGCTGGATCAGGTAGGGCTCGAGCACGTCTTCCAGGGTCCCGCGCTCCTCGCTCAGCGCCGCGGCGAGGCTCTCCACGCCCACGGGTCCACCCTCGAACTGGCCGATGATCAACTGCAGCAGTCGGCGGTCCAGGGTGTCGAAGCCGCGGTGGTCCACCTGCAGCATTTCCATGGCGTCGTCCGCCACGGCGCCGGTGATGAAGCCGTCGCCCTTGACCTGGGCGTAGTCACGCACCCGCCGCAACAAGCGGTTGGCGATGCGTGGCGTGCCGCGCGAACGGCGGGCGATGCCCAGCGCGCCAGGCTCGTCCACGCCGATCTCCAGGATGCCCGCCGAGCGGGTCACGATGGCGGCCAGTTCGTCGGGGCTGTAGAACTCCAGACGCTCCACGATGCCGAAACGGTCGCGCAGCGGCGAAGTCAGCAGGCCGGCGCGGGTCGTGGCGCCCACCAGGGTGAAGTGCGGCAGGTCCAGCTTGATCGAGCGCGCCGCCGGGCCCTCGCCGATCATGATGTCGATCTGGAAGTCCTCGAGGGCGGGATACAGCACTTCCTCCACCACGGGGGAAAGACGGTGGATCTCGTCAACGAACAGGATGTCGCCGGGCTGCAGGTTGGTGAGCAGGGCCGCCAGGTCGCCGGCGCGCTCGAGCACCGGGCCCGAGGTCTGGCGCAGGCTCACGCCCATCTCGTGCGCGATGACGTGCGCGAGGGTGGTCTTGCCCAGGCCCGGCGGTCCGAAGATCAGCACGTGATCCAGGGCGTCCTTGCGGCGCCGCGCGGCCTCGATGTAGATCTCCAGCTTCTCGCGCATGGCCGCCTGGCCCACGTACTCGTCCAGGCTGGACGGGCGCAGGCTGGCATCGATGGTCCGTTCCTCGTCCCCGCCCGTGGGCGTGACCAGGCGGTCGGCGGTGTCGAATCCGGTGTCGCTCATGGATGGATCACCGCGCGGCCTGCTGCAGGGCCTTGCGGATCAGGGCCTCGGCGTCGAGTTCGGGCGAAGCCACGCTGCGCAACAGTCGTGTGACCTCGGCATCCTTGTAGCCCAGCGCCCGCAGGGCGTCCGCGGCCTCCCGCTGGGGCCCGGAACCACCGCCCGAGGCGCCGCCGGACGGCAGGCCCGGCAGGTCCTCGAGCTTGTCACGCAGCTCGATGATGATGCGCTCGGCGGTCTTCTTGCCGATACCCGGCAGCTTGGTCAGCCCGGCGGCGTCGCCGTCGGCCACCATGCGGGCGAGCTGGTCCCCGGAGGCGCCGGACAGGATGGTCAGCGCCAGCTTGGCGCCGATGCCGCTGATCTTCAGCAACTGGCGGAACAGGGTCCGTTCGCGGGCGCTGGAAAAGCCGTACAGGGACTGGTGGTCCTGGGTGACGTGAAAATGGGTGAGGAGCACCACGGGCTGGCCGGCCCGGGGCAGGCTGTCGAGGACGCTGTTGGGCACCTCCACCTCGTAGCCGACGCCGCCCACGTCGATCACCACGTGGGGCGGGTTCACTTCCAGCAGGGCGCCAGAAAGTCTGGAAATCATTGTCTGTTTCTTTTCACGCTGCTCGGGCGTCAGCCGGCAACGGACCTGTTCGCGATGGAACGCCGCTGCCGCGGGTCGCCCCGCTCCTCTCCGGTCTCACTTGCCCAGGGCCGCCATTCTCTGCAGCGTGCCCCGTGTATGGTGGTGACATAATGCCACAGCCAGAGCGTCCGCGGCGTCCTCCGCGGGGGCCTCTTTCAGGCCCAGCAGAACCCGCACCATGTGCTGGACCTGCACCTTGTCCGCGCCGCCCTTCCCCACCAGCGCCTGCTTGACGGCCCGGGGGGCGTATTCGGCCACTTCCACGCCGGCGTCGATCACCGCGCAGACCGCGGCGCCCCGGGCCTGGCCCAGTTTGATGGCGCTGGCGGCGTTGCGGGACACGAAAACGGTCTCCACCGCCGCGACCTGCGGCCGGTGCGCGGCGACGATCTCTCGCACGCCGTTGAAGATCACGCCCAGTCGCTCCGGGAACTCCCCGGCGCCGGCCTTGATCACCGCGTGGTGCACGACCCGCACCCGGTCGCCGCTGACCTCGATGACGCCCACGCCCGTGAACCGGGACCCGGGGTCGATGCCGAGGATGCGCAGCGGGAGCCCGGGCGCGGACCCGGTCACTGCTCGTAGACTTCGTCGGGGATGACGGCGTTGTGGTAGACGTCCTGTGTGTCGTCGAGGTCCTCGAGCACATCCAGGAATTTCAGCACCTTCTGGCCCGATTCCACGTCCAGGTCGGTTTCCGTGCTGGCGCGCAGGGTCACTTCGGCCTCGGCGGGCTCCAGGCCGGCGGCCTTCATGGCGCCCAGGACGGCGGAAAACGCTTCCGGGGACGTGGTGACCTCAATGGAGCCGTCCTCCTCGGTCACGATGTCCTCGGCGCCGGCTTCCAGGGCGACTTCCATCACCTGGTCCTCGGAAGTGCCCGGGGCGAAGTTCAGAACGCCGAGCTTGGAGAACAGGTAGGCCACGGAACCGTCCGTGCCGAGGTTTCCGCCGTGCTTGGAGAAGGCATGGCGCACTTCGGCCACGGTGCGGTTGCGGTTGTCGGTGAGGCAGTCGACCATCACCGCGACGCCGCCGATGGCGTAGCCCTCGTAACGGGCTTCCTCGTAGTTCACGCCCTCGAGTTCGCCGGTGGCCTTCTTGATGGTGCGCTCGATGGTGTCCTTGGGCATGTTGGCCGCGTTGGCCTTGTCCACGGCCAGGCGCAGGCGCGGGTTGGAATCGGGGTCGCCGCCGCCCTCGCGGGCCGCCACGGTCAGTTCACGGTTGATGCGGGTGAAGATCTTGCCGCGCTTGGCGTCGACCTTGCTCTTCTTGTGCTGGATGTTGGCCCATTTGGAATGACCGGCCATGGTGCGTCACCTTGCTTGTTCGAACGGTGGGAATAACCGGCAATTTTAACAGCTTCGGGGATTGCTGGCGTAGCTCTGGTGGTGGCTTCGTTGGCCGGTTACGGGGGTCGGGAATCAGTTAGGCACCGAACCCTCGGGATGTTCTGAAAAGTGCCCCTTGGCCAGAAAATGGGCGGCTTGTTCCGCAACGGGGCGGGAGTACACCAGGCCGGTGTGGGTGACGGGTAACGTGAGGTGCGCGGAGAGGCCCGGGTGGCGTGTCTCGGCCAGGGATACGGTGCCGTCGTGGGGACGCTCCAGGCCGCCGGAGAGCAGGCCCAGGCCAATGGGGCGTGTTCCGGCGATCATGCCGGCGCATCGATCTTCCGGCCAGTCCTGCACGCCGTCCGCCGGCGAGACGGTTGCGGCCTCACCCCCGTTTGTATGCAGGCCGTCCGCCAGGGTGCCGGCGGCGTTGCCGAGCAGCAGGGACGCGCCGGGCCAATGGGCGGTGCGGCGCGCCACGGCGCTGCCGGCCAGGGGGGTGCCCAGGAACAGCAGGCGGCCGGGGCGATGCCACTGGCCCTGGGCCAGCATGCGCAGGATCAGCAGGCCGCCGAGGCTGTGTCCCGCCAGGTGCACGCCTTCGGGGGCCTCGTGCTCGCAGAAAGCCTGCAGCCGCGCCGCGCTTTCGTCCAGGGGCACCCGGGTGCTCGGGTAATCGAAGGTCCGTGCCCGGAAGCCGGCGGCTTCCAGGCGGCGCGCCAGCAGGCGCAGCCAGACGCCCCGGAACCACAGTCCGTGGACCAGGACGATATCGCGGATGTCGCCGTCGCCGCTCACGCGGCCGGCCGCCGCGCCCGTCGCCGCTGGCGCAATGGCGCCAGCGTGACCAGCGCCAGGGCCGTCCAGATGCAGCTGAAGGCCACCGCGTGCCCTTGCGTGAAGGGCTCGCCCCAGACAAACACCGCCAGGCAGAAGGTCATGCTGGGCGCGATGTACTGGATGAACCCCAGGGTGGTGAGCGTCAGGCGCTGCGCCGCCGTGTTGAACCAGATCAGGGGCAGGATGGTGGCCAGGCCGGCCAGCATCAGCCAGGTGTCGAGACGGGCGTCGCCATGCAGGAAGGCCAGCGTGCCCTGGTGATTGCTCCAGGCAATGAAGGCCAGGGCCGGGGCGAGCAGCAGCAGGTTCTCCCACAGCAGGCCCGTCATCGGGCCGACGTCCAGGCGCTTGCGCACCAGGCCGTAGCTGGCGAACGACAGGGCCAGCAGCAGCGAGATCCAGGGCGGCTGGCCCAGCCACACCGCCAGGTAGACCGTGCCGGCGGCGGCGATGGCGACGGCCAGTTTCTGCGCGCCGCTCATCCGCTCGCCCAGGAACAGGAATCCGAAGGCGACGTTCATCAGCGGGTTGATGAAATAGGCGAGGCTGGTGGCCAGCACCTGGTCGTTGACCACGGCCCAGACGAACAGCAGCCAGTTCACCCCGATCAGGCAGCTGCTCACGAACAGCCACGCCAGCTGGCGGCGGCTCAGGCGCAGTTTGCGCCACAGGGCGCGCCCGTCACGCAACAGCAGGAACAACAGGAGCACGGGGATGGCCCACACGATCCGGTGGGTGATGATCTCCCAGGCGCCCACGGCCGTGAGCAGCTTGAAGTAGATCGGCATCAGCCCCCAGGCGATGTAGGCGGCAAAAGCGGCCGCCAGGCCCGTGCGCCGGTTCTTGAGCTCGGTCTCGTTCATGCCCCCCCGAATTCCTGGTCCCCAAAATGGAGCGGGGCCGGCAGGCGCCGGCCCCGCAAGCTTACTGGCAATCCCGGGGCGGCGCGATCCGTCCGCCCCCGGCCGGGCTCAGGCCTTCTCGCGCAGCGCGATACCCAGTTCCTGCAGCACCTCCGCCGGCACGCCGGAGGGCGCCTCGGTCATCACGCACTGGGCCGTGGTGGTCTTGGGGAAGGCGATGACGTCGCGGATGGAATCCTCGCCCGCCATGATGGCCGCCATCCGGTCCAGACCGAAGGCGATTCCCCCGTGCGGCGGGCAGCCGTAACGCAGGGCCTCGAGCAGGAAACCGAACTTGCCCTGGGCTTCTTCCGGGCTGATGCCGAGCAGGTCGAACACCGCCTGCTGCATTTCCTGGCGGTGAATACGGATAGAGCCGCCGCCGATCTCGGCCCCGTTGAGCACCAGGTCGTAGCCCCGCGACACCGAGCCGGCCGGGTCGTCACGCAGCGCCTGCGCATCGTCCTCCGCCGGGGCGGTGAAAGGGTGGTGCATGGCGTAGAAGCGCGCCGTTTCCGCGTCCCACTCGAACATCGGGAACTCGGTCACCCACAGCGGCGCCCAATCGCGCTCGCGCAGGTCCAGGTCGCGGCCGATCTTCACCAGCAGGTGGCCCATGAAGGTGCTGGTCACGGCCCAGTCCCCGGCCCCGAAGAACAGCAGGTCGCCATCACTGGCGCCGGTCGAGTTGGCGATGCCTTCCCAGGCGGCCGCATCCAGGAACTTGGCGATCGGTGACTGGAGGCCCTCCAGTCCGGCGGCCGCGTCGTTGACCTTGATCCAGGCCAGGCCCTTCGCCCCGTAGCGGGCGACATACGCGGTGTACTCGTCGATCTGTTTGCGCGAAAGCTCCGCGCCACCGGGCACGCGCAGGGCCGCCACGCGCTGGGCGGGGTCGGCGGCCGGACCGGCGAACACCTTGAACTCGACGTGCGCCACGTGCGCGTCCACGCTCGCCAGCTCCAGCGGCAGGCGCAGGTCCGGCTTGTCGGAGCCGTAGCGTTCCATGGCCTCGCGCCAGCTCAGGCGGGGAAATTCTTCGGGCAGCTGGACGTCCAGCACCTCGGCGAACACGGCGCGGGTCAGGTCCTCGGCCAGGGCCTGCACGTCGCGTTCCTCGACGAAGGACATCTCCAGGTCCAGCTGGGTGAACTCGGGCTGGCGGTCGGCGCGCAGGTCCTCGTCGCGGAAGCAGCGCGCGATCTGGTAGTAGCGGTCCATGCCGGCCATCATCAGCAGCTGTTTGAACAGCTGGGGCGACTGCGGCAACGCGAAGAACTGCCCCGGGTGCGTGCGCGAAGGCACCAGGTAGTCCCGCGCGCCTTCCGGCGTGGCGCGGGTCAGGATGGGCGTCTCGAACTCGGTGAAGCCGTGGGCGTCCAGGTGGCCGCGGATGGCCCGGTTGAGGGCCGCGCGCAGGCGCAGGTTCTTCTGCATGCGCGCACGGCGCAGGTCCAGGTAACGGTACTTCAGGCGGATTTCTTCCCCGTCCTCGTCGCTCATCAGCAGCGGCAGGGGCGCGGAGGCGTTGAGCAGTTCAACCTGGCCGGCAACGACCTCGATGCGACCCGTGGCCATGTCATCGTTCCACTGGCTTTCGGGACGCTGGCGGACCTGGCCGGTGATGCGCACGCAGAACTCGTTGCGCAGGCGTTCGGCGTCGGCGAAGGCCGCGCTGTCAGGCTCCACCACCACCTGGACGATGCCCGCGCGGTCACGCAGGCCGAGGAAGATCAGGCCGCCAAGGTCGCGGCGCCGGTCAACCCAGCCACACAGGGTGACCGTCTCGCCGGCCTGGTCGGTGGTGAGTTCACCACAAAGGTGGGTACGCATGTCGTTCTCCGGTGGGGTGCGCGCCGGCCCGGCCGGCGGCGGTCATTCAGGCCGAGGCGCCGCCCGCGGCGGGCTTGCTCGGCGTGGAGGTGGATTGGGTTTCGCTCTTCGAGCCGCTGTCGCTGCTGCCGGTGCCCGCACCGGACGTGGCCTTGTCGCCATCGGACTTCGATGTCGGCTTCTTCTCGCCATCGCCACTGTCGGCGAGGTTGCGCTTGCCGTCCTTCTTGAAGTCGGTTTCGTACCAGCCTCCGCCCTTGAGGCGAAAGGCGGCGGCGGAGATCAGCCGCTTGAGTTCGGGGCGGCCACAGGCCGGACAATCCGTCAGCGGCGCATCGCTCATGCGCTGCAGCTTCTCGAGCTCGCCGCCGCAGGCCTGGCATCGGTATTCGTAAATCGGCATGGTGTTCGCTCCCGCGATCGGCGCAAGGCCGGAATTATAACGACGCGCGGGTACATGGGGTCTTCCACCGGGGTTTTCCATGGCATCATAGGTGTTTGTCCCCGAATGCGGGGCGCCTTGCAGCGCTCCATCCATATCCCATGAAAAACCCATTGAAAATCCTGTCGAAACTGCTCGCATTGTCCTTTGTCACCGTGCTCACGCTTCAGGCCTGCGACCGGTCCGGAAACGAATCACCGGCTGAGGCCACCACGGCGGCGCCCGCCACCGAGGCCCAGGACCCGCCCGCCACGCTCGAGCCGGGTCTCGAACTGGGAGGCATCGAGGTCCTGCGCGGCGACGAGGCCACCGAACTGGTGGACCCGCGGCCGGAAATCTACACGCCCGTGGCGCTGACCGCCGATCTGTCGCACCTGGACGAGAACCAGAAGCGCATGATCGGCCTGCTCATCGACGCCGCGGAAATCACCGATGGGCTGTTCTGGCGTCAGGTGTGGGGCGACAAGGAAGCGCTGCTGGAAAGCTTCGATGATCCGGCCGTGCGTCGCTTCGCCGAGATCAACTACGGCCCCTGGGATGCATTGGCCAACGACCAGTCCTTCTCCGAGGCCCACGGTCCCCGGCCGAAAGGCGCACGCTTCTATCCCGAGGATGTCAGCCGCGAGGAATTCGAGGCCTGGGAACAGGCCGGCAAGGACGGCCAGTATTCGCTGGTGCGCCGCGACGACGCGGGCGAACTGGTGCTCGTGCCTTACAGCGAAGTGTTCGCCCCCGAGCTCGAACGCATTGCCGGCCTGCTGCGCGAGGCGGCCGACCTGGCGTCCGACCCGGGCTTCGCCAATTACCTGCGCCTGCGTGCAGACGCCCTGCTCAGCGACGATTATCAGGCCTCCGACATGGCCTGGATGGACATGAAGGACAATCCCGTCGAGCTGGTCATCGGACCGATCGAGTCCTACCAGGACAAGCTGTTCGGCTACCGTGCGGCCTTCGAGACCTTCGTGCTGCTCAAGGACCTGGCCTGGAGCGAGCGCCTGGCGCGCTTCGCCCAGTACATGCCCGCGCTGCAGGAAGGCCTGCCGGTGGAGGACGCCTACAAGTCCGAGATGCCCGGTTCGGACGCGGACCTGAATGCCTACGACGTCCTCTACGTGGCCGGTGACGCCAACTTCGGCTCCAAGACCATCGCCATCAACCTGCCCAACGACGAGGAAGTCCAGCTCGCCAAGGGTACGCGCCGGCTGCAGCTCAAGAACGCCATGCTGGCCAAGTTCAACAAGATCCTGGTGCCCATCGCCGACGAACTGATCGCCGACGACCAGCGTGGCCACGTGACCTTCGATTCCTTCTTCGGCAACACCATGTTCCACGAAGTGGCGCACGGCCTGGGCATCAAGAACACCCTCGACGGCAGCGGCACGGTCCGCCAGGCCCTGAAGGAGCACGCTTCGGCCCTGGAAGAAGGCAAGGCGGACATCCTCGGCCTGTACATGGTCCAGCGCCTGCGCGACATGGGCGAGATCACCGACGGCGAGCTGATGGACGACTACGTGACCTTTCTCGCCGGCATCTTCCGCTCCGTGCGTTTCGGCGCCTCCAGCGCCCACGGACGCGCCAACATGATCCGCTTCAACTACTTCTCCGAGGCCGGCGCCTTCAGCCGCGACCCCGACACCGGCGCCTACCGCGTCGAACGCGAAGCCTTCGAAGCCGCGGTGGAGAGCCTCAGCCGACGCATCCTCACCCTGCAGGGTAACGGCGACTACGCCGCCGTGGCGGCCTTCGTGGACGAGTACGCCCAGGTGGGCCCGCAGCTGCAGTCCGACCTGGACCGGCTCGCGGAACGGGGCATCCCCGTGGACATCGTCTACGAACAGGGCAAGGCGCAACTGGGACTCTGAGGCCATGGGCAGTCCCCGCCGACTGGTCGCCAAGGTGGGCAGCCAGGCCCTGTGCACCCCGGAGGGGGCGCTCGACCTGGCCGTGATCGCGGGACTGGCCGGCGAGGCCGCGGCCCTGCGCCAGGAAGGCTGGGACGTCCTGCTGGTCTCTTCAGGCGCCGTGGCGGCGGGGCGGGAAGTGGCCGCCCCCGCCGAGGAACGCATCGGCGACCCGGTCACCGCCCGCCAGGTGCTGGCGGCGGCCGGCCAGGTGCACCTCATGACCTGCTGGCAGGCGGCCTTCCGCGAACACGGCCTGCTGACCGCCCAGGTGCTGCTCAGCAAGGCCGACTTCCAGTCGCGCCAGCACTACCTGAACATGCGCGCCTGCCTGGAGGGCATTCTCGAGGCTGGCCTGGTTCCCGTGATCAACGAGAACGACGTGGTCTCCGTCACCGAGCTGATGTTCACGGACAACGACGAGCTGGCAGGCCTTCTGGCCGCCATGGTCGGCGCCGACCGTCTGGCGCTGCTGAGCGCCGTCGACGGGGTGATCGACCCCGGGTCCGGCACGGTCATCCCGCGCTGGGACGAAGCCGTGCATACCCCGGAATCGGTGGTGCGCAGCGGCACGTCCGCGCTGGGCCGCGGCGGCATGCACAGCAAGCTCTCGGTGGCGCGCAAGACCGCCAAACTGGGCACGGACACGGTCATCGCCGACGGGCGACGGCCCGGCGCGCTGGGCGACATCGCCCGGGCGGGAGACGCCGCGCCTGTCCCAGGCACGCATTTCCCGGCCAGTCCGCGGGCCACGCCGGCCAAGCGGTGGCTGGCGGGAATGGACGGGCACGCCCGGGGTGTGGTCACGGTCAACGACGGGGCGCGGGACGCCCTGCTCGACCGCCACCGCCTCGCCAGCCTGCTGCCGGTCGGCATCGAACGGATCGAAGGCGACTTCGAACGGGGAGACGTGATCCAGGTCCGGGACCGTTCGGGCCGGCTGCTGGGCTGCGGCCGGGCGAGCTATGATGAACGCGAAGCCCGCGAAGCGCTGGGCCGCAGGGAACAGAAGCCACTGATCCACTATGACTATCTCTACCTCGTCGATTGAGGCGGCGGACGCCGCCGCGAACCTCCACGCCCAGCTCGAAGCCGGCCTGAACGGCGCCCGCGACGCCGCCGCGTCCCTGGCGCGACTGGGGCCGGACGACACGGCACGGGTGCTGGAACGCCTCGCCGACCGCGCCGTCGCCGCCGGGGAACGCCTCCTCGCCGCCAACCGCCGCGACCTCGCGCGCATGGACCCGGCCGACCCGAAATACGACCGCCTGCTCCTGAACCCCGAGCGCCTCGAGGCCATCGCCGCGGACCTGCGCGCCGTGGCCCGATTACCGGCGCCGCAGGGCGAAGTACTGGAGCAGCGCACGCTCCCCAACGGACTGCGGCTGGAGAAGCGACGCGTTCCCGTCGGCGTGATCGCCGTGATCTACGAATCCCGGCCCAATGTCACCTTCGACGTCTTCGCCCTGTGCTTCCGCAGCGGCAACGCCTGCGTGCTCAAGGGAAGCTCCGACGCCGCCGACAGCAATGCCGCGATCATCGAGGTCATCCACGAGGTGCTGGCCGAAGCCGGTATCGACCCGAACGCCGCCTGGCTGGCGCCGCCCACCCGCGACGCCCTGGCCCCCATTCTCACGGCGGTGGAGCACATCGACCTCGCCATCCCGCGTGGCTCGAGGGGCTTGATCGATTATGTGCGCGAGCATGCCCGCATCCCCGTGATCGAGACGGGCGCGGGCATCGTGCACACCTACGTCGATGCCAGCGCCGATCTCGACCGCGCGGCATCCATCGTCACCAACGCCAAGGCGCGCCGCGTCAGCGTCTGCAACGCCCTGGACACCCTGCTGCTGCACCATGACCTGCTGCCGGCGCTGCCCGGTCTGCTGGCGGAGCTCGGTGAGCGATTCGGCGCGGAGGTCTACGCCGACCGGGCGGCCTTCGACGTGCTGGAGGGACACTATGCGGGCCCGCTGCACCACGCCGGGCCGGCGCACTACGGCCAGGAATTCCTCTCCATGCGCCTGTCGGTCAAGACCGTGGAGGGCCTGGACGAGGCGCTGGCGCACATCCGCCACCACTCCTCACGCCATTCCGAGGCGGTCGTGGCCGAATCACCGGAAGTGATCGAACGGTTCCTGAACGAGGTCGACGCGGCTGCTGTCTATGCCAACGCCTCCACCGCCTTCACGGACGGGGCGCAGTTCGGCATGGGCGCCGAGATCGGTATCAGCACGCAGAAGTTGCACGCCCGCGGGCCCATGGCCCTGCCGGAGCTGACGAGCTACAAGTGGGTGGTCCGCGGCGACGGACAGGTGCGGGAGGGCTGAACCCCTTCAGTCCGGCGCGACGGCCGAACGCAGGGCCTGGTCCAGGTCGGCTTGCAGGTCGGCTACCGCTTCGATGCCCACGCTCAACCGGACCAGTCCCGGCGGGACGTGCTCCTGGCCGCCGTAGACAGCCCTTCGCTCCCAGGAACTCTCCACCGAACCCAGGCTGGTGGCGTGCCGCACCAGGTGCGTGGCCCGGCAGGCCACCTCCGCGGCCGCCGCGCCTCCGTTCACCTCGATGGCGATGATGGCGCCGAAGGCCGGGAACTGCGCCTTCGCCAGCGCGTGCTGGGGGTGGGACTCCAGTCCCGGGTAACGCACGACCGCCACTGCCGGGTGGCCCTCGAGGAACCGGGCCAGGTGCAGGGCGTTGGCCTGGGCGCGTTCCATCCGCACCGCGAGCGTGCGCACGCCCCGGGCGGCCAGGAAGGACTCCAGTGTGCCCGGCACCGTGCCCTGCAGGGTTCGCGAGCGGACCAGCGCCTCGTGCCGCGCCGGGTCGACCGATACGACCAGGCCGCACAGGAGGTCCGAGTGCCCGCCCAGGTACTTGGTGGCCGAGTGCACGGAAAAGTCGGCGCCGAGCGCCAGCGGCCGCTGGTTCAGCGGCGTGGCGAAGGTGTTGTCGACGGCCAGGACGGCCCCCGGCTTGCGGGGCGCGGCCGCGAGCGCGGCCAGGTCGGCGAGAATCAGCTGCGGATTGGAGGGCGTTTCCACCCAGGCGAGGTCCGCGGTCTCCAGCGCGGCGATCCAGGCGTCCGTGTGGTCCGTCGGCAGCCGGCTCACGGACCAGCGCCCTTTCTTTTCGCCCTCGGCCGCCAGGGAAGCGACACCCTGGTAACAATCCGCGGGCAGCACGACTTCGCCGCCGGAAGGGACCTGGTCGAACACCGCGGCCACGGCGGCCATGCCCGAGGCGAAGGACACCGCGGTTCCGCCCTCCAGCCCGCCCACGACCTCTTCCAGCGCCGTCCAGGACTCGGCGCCATGTTCACGCGCGTAGACCTTGCCGGCCCCCAGCAGGTAGTTCGAGGCCGGGGACATCGGCCGGTTCAGCGGCTGTCCCGGTGATTCGGGCCGGCCGGCCGAGACCAGCAGGGATTCGGGCGCGAGCGATTTCACGGGCGTGCGGACTCCGGGGACGGGCGCGTCAGCTACGGGCTCGTCATTCTAGCCCGATCGGGCCAGCCATCGCTCCAGCGATCGCGCGAAGGCGCGCGGCGCGCCGGGGTCGGTGCGGAAGTAGAGTGAGGGTTCGACCAGCTCGAGTTCGACCAGCTCGAAGCCGCCGCCCGGCCGGTTCAGCAGGTCCACGCGGGCGTACAGCGGCGTTTCCCCGAGCGCTGCCAGGACCCGGTCCCCTGCGCTCTGCAGGTCCTCATCGGCCTGCAACGGCTCGATCAGCGCGCCACGCTCTTCCTGGCTGCGGAACTCACCGGGGGCCGGACGTTTGCGGATGGCGTGGCTGCAGGCGCCATCGAAGTAGAACAGGGAGAGCTCCCCATCCCGGACGACGTTTTCGCGAAAGGGCTGGACCATGCAGGGCTCGCCGGCGAGGTCCATCAGCAGCCGCTCGAACGCCGCGCGCCCGACACGCGGCATGACCTGGACGACGCCGTCTCCATTGGCGCCGAACTGGGGCTTGACCACGGCGCCCGCCTCGCCGCAGTCATCGATGGCGGCCCGCAAGCTCAGTGCGTCCGGCGCTTCCAGCCAGTGCGTCGGCACCACCGGGACCCCGCGCATCTCGAGATCGCGAAGGTAGGTCTTGCGCAGGTTCCAGCGCAACAACGACAGGGGATTGGCCAGGCGCGTCGATTCCGCGATGCCTTCCAGGACCTCCAGGAAGGCGGACACGTCGTGCCACCAGTCCCAGGTGGAGCGGACGATCACGAGGTCGAACGCGCTCCAGTCCATGGCGTTCGCGCGCCAGGGAACCGTCGTCACGCTCCAGCCCTGGTCGGCCAGCGCGGGAATGGCCAGCTCGTCATCGATGACGAACTGCCCGCGGTGCTCCAGGGTCAGGAAACAGCAGTGTCGTCCCGGGGATCCGGGCCCTTCGCTGTCGACGTGCCGTGGGTGTTCCTCCATGAGCGGACCAGCAAGGGACGCGCGCGTCACGCGCGGGTGGACCAGTGTGTCATGCCCCCACAGGCCGGGCCATCGCCCCGTCGCCTGCAGGCAACGCCCGGGCGCCTAGACTGGTAAGACACCCCATCAACAAAGGAGGCTCTCATGTCCGTCGCCAAGATCACCGAGATTTCCGCGAGTTCCCCGAACAGCTTCGAGGACGCCATTCGCCAGGGCGTGGCCCGCGCGGCCGAGTCCATTCACGGCATGCAATCCGCCTGGGTCGCGGAGCAGAAAGTCGTCATCTCCGGCGGCTCGGTCACGGAGTGGCGCGTCCACCTCAAGATCACCTTCGTGCTCGACGAGTAGCCCTGGCCATGAAATGAAAAAGCCCCGGGGAAAACCCCGGGGCTGTCGGGCGGACGCCCGCTTTCAGCCGTCCGTGGCGCAAGGCAATCCCTGCCTTCAGCAGTCCTTGTCCTCCGCGCCGGCGGCATCCTTGACGTCTTCGCAGGCGTCCTCGACGGCGTTGCCGACATCCTCGGCGGTTTCGTCGATTTTCTCGCCCGCTTCCTCGAACGGGCCTTGCTGTTCACAGGCGGCCAGCGGCAGTCCGAGGATTGCGGCCAGGGCCATCGTCTGAATGAATTTCATGGTGTTCGTCTCCCGTTGTCGGGCGCTCGGCCCGGTTCGATGCTGCCCGGGGCGCTCGGCCCCGGGCCCGATTTTCGTGTCAAGTCCCGCCCGTCGCGGTCCGGCGCCCGCTCAGACCGGGGGGCTGCCGCGCATGGCCCGCGCCACCAGTGAAATCACCAGCAGCACCAGGAAGACCCAGAAGAGGATCTGGGCGATGCCTGCGGCCGCGCCCGCAATTCCGGTGAATCCGAGCACGCCCGCGATCAGGGCGATGACGAGTAGTGTGATGATCCAGCCAATCATGGTTGCTCCTCCTTGCCTTGGGTTTCGTTGCGTTCGACAGGAGAGATGCAAGAATCGGACCGGCCAGTCGATTCCTTTGTTTTCAGTAACTTGAATGAATGGCCCCGACGGGGCCGAGTGTAAGAATTACCGAGGCGCCGGCACGAATGCGCCGGCGCCGGGAGGGGAAATCAGGAAGCGCGCACCGACAGGACGTCGCATTTGACGCCCTGGACGACGGCGTTGGCCGTGGAGCCCAACAGGCGTTGCAGCCCCTTGCGGGCGTGCGTCGCGATGACCACCAGGTCCACGCCTCGGTCCACCACGAACTCCTCGATCAGGTCGGCCGGTTTGCCCACCAGGAAGTGGGTGTTCTCCTCCGGAATGCCACTGGACTTCGCCCAGTCGGCCAGGCGTGCCTTCAGGTCATGACGCAGGCGGTCCTCGAGGCTTCCGATCTCCGCCAGGGCCGGCGCCATGGGGCCACCGGCCTCGATGAAGGCCGACTCCAGGCGTTGGTGGACGAACACCACGTGGACGCGGGAGGGATCGCGGGACACTTCGAGGGCCCTGGCGATCAGGTCCCCGGAATATTCCCCCAGGTCGATGGCGACCAGGATCTTCTGGTAGGCACTCATGGGCGGCTGGCTCCTCGTTGATCAGGGCTGAATGATAGCAACCCGGGTCGCGCTTGTGGGTGTGGCCGACGTGCATCGGTGACCGGGTCCTCCCCTATACTTGGCGGACATCTGGCAGCCAACGGAACCGAAGGAGGAAGGTCCCATGAACGCCGAGAACACCCAGCAATCCCCCGCAGCCGAAACCCCGATCTCCGACCAGGCGACGCGCAAGGCGCACGATTTCGTGGACGAAGCCGGCAAGCGCGCTTCCGCCATGGAGCGGGAACTGAGAACCCGAACCGAACAGACGCGCGAGCGGCTCGGCGAGGAGCGCGAGGCCGCGGCCCTGCGCATGGAAGAGTCACTGGCGACCGTCGAACAGTTCATCCGTGACAAGCCCCTGGCAGCGGCCGGCATCGCCTTCGCCGCCGGGCTCCTGGTGTCCCGGATCCTCGGCAAGTGAGCGTCATGGACCCGGCGGCCGCCGGTCCAGCCGCCGGCGCACCGGACCCGTCGAACGACGCGGGCGCCGAAGAACAGGCCGCCCTCTCCAAACTGGCGCTCGAATGGCTGCAAGCCATGGCGGCCGGCCTGGGGGCCAGTTTCCGTCTGGCCATCGCCGAAGCCAAGCTGGCGGCCATGAGCCTGGTGCTCATGCTGTTGTTCACCGTGCTCGCCGCCATCCTCACCCTCGGCGCCTGGGGGCTGTTCCTGTCCGGCATCGTGATCGTGCTCGAGCGCCTGGGCGTGCCCCTGTGGGCCAGCCTGCTGGGCCTGGGCCTGTTGCAGGTGGCCGGGGCCGCCCTGCTCTTCCGGGGCGTCATGCGCCTGGGCCGGCGCCTCGAATTGGCGGAGACCAACCGCCGGCTCGAGTCGCTGATGGGCGGAGTGGAGGACGACGATGATCGGTGACCGCTGGCGCAGGCAACACCTCAAGGTGGCGGCACTCAGTGCTGAGGCCGGCGACCAATGGTCCCGGGCAGCCCGCAGCCGGCAGGCCGTCGGCGCGCGCATCGCCCGGGTCACGCCCGGCCAGTGGATGGCCGGCTCCTTCGCGGTCGGTTTCGTGTTCGGGCTGACGCGGCGACGTGGCGGCGGGAGCGGCGGCGGCGCCATCAGCGGCAGCCTGCGACTGGCCAACACGGCCGTGCTCGCCTGGCGCCTGCTGGCGCGTGATCCACTGGGAGGTCCCGAGGCGTGAAACCGGAGCAAGGCGGCTCGACGCGCGAACGCCGAAACTCCTTCGCCTTGGGCGCCCTGCTGTTCCTGGCGGTGGCCTACACCATGCACCTGGCGGCCGACCTGCTGGTGCCGATCTTCTTTTCGGTGCTCATGGCCGTCCTGTTCTTTCCCCTCGTACGGCGTTTCAAACGCCTGGGCATTCCCCCGGCGCTCACGGCCGGCGTGCTGATCGTGGCGATGGTGGCGGGCGCCTGGTTCGCTCTGTCCTTCCTGGCCGAGCCGGCGGAGCAGTGGTTGCAGGACGCGCCCCGCTCCATCCGCCAGTTGCGCGAGGACTCCCTGCAGGCCGACCAGAAGATGGCGGAGATCAAGGCGCTGGCGGACGAGGTGGACGAATTGACGGAAATGCAGGACGAAACGCCCGAGGCCGACCGCTCGAAGCCCCAGGCCGTGACCATCAAGGGCCCCGGCATCTTCGAGGAATTTGTCGGCAGCCTGCCCACCCTGGCCGCGCAGACGGTGATCGTGCTGTTCCTGACATTTTTCCTGCTGATCACCGCCGACGACTTCCTGTTGAAACTGGTGCGACTGGGCAGGAACTGGACCGAGCGGCGCAAGATCGTCACCATCGCGCGGGGCATCCAGAGTGAACTGTCGCGCTACCTGCGCATGGTCACCGTGATCAACATCGCGCTGGGCACCGCCACGGGGCTGTTCCTGCACTGGGTGGGCGTGCCGGACGCCATGATGTGGGGCTCGCTGGTGGCGGTGTTCAATTTCGCTCCCTATATCGGCGCCATGACGTCCACCCTGTTGCTCACGGTGGTGGGCCTGACGACCTTTCCGACACCCGGGGAGGCGCTGCTGGTGCCGGCGGGCTTCCTGGTGCTCACCACCCTGGAAGGACAGGTCATCACGCCCACCGTCGTCGGACGGAACCTGCGCATCAGCCCCACGGTGGTGTTGCTGTCGGTGATTCTCTGGGGGTGGTTCTGGGGCATCGCCGGGGCGCTGATGGCCGTGCCGCTGCTGACCTGTTTCAAGGTCTTCTGCGACCACTATCCGCCGATGCAGTTTGTCGGTGATTTTCTCGGCAACACCAGCCGGCGACAGGGGCCGGCGTCGAGCGGCGCCGACGCGCCGCGGGAGGCTGGGCCGAAGGCCCAGTGAACCTCCCTCAGTCCCCCTCGTTCAACACGGGCGGGGCCGGCGCCGGCCGCCATCCCAGCTGTTCGTAAATGGCCATTCGGATGCGCTCATCCGAACCCTGGGCCTGGGGCGGCGTGGCGTAGGCCTGCGACAGGATCACGCCCACGAACTGCCGCTCCGGGTCGATCCAGAAGTGGGTCTTCTCGTAACCGCCGCCGATCCACAGCGGACCCGGTCCGGCTTCCCCGTTCGAGAGCCGCCCGTTGGCGATCCACAGGTTGTAGCCGTTGTGCCCGAACTCGCTGTCGGTCAGCGTGTGGGGCGCGGTGAGATCTTCGATGGTGGCGTCGTTCAGCAGGCGGTAACCGTTCAGTTCACCCCGGCGCAGCAGCATGCGCGCAAAATCGGCATAGCCGTCGGCCGTGCCGAGCATGCCCTCACCGCCGAGATACAGCGTGTGGTCCGGGTCGTAATCGACCACGTGGGCGCCGAAGATGTCGAGCTCGCCGTCGTGCGCGAGCCGCAGGCTGCCGTCGGCACCGGACACGCGCGGCGGCAGGGTGACGCCCTCGGGCAGGCCATACTGCAGCCCCTCGATGCCCAGCGGACCGGTGACGCGCTCCGCCACCAGCTGCGCCAGGGTCCTGCCCGTGGCGCGCTCGGCCACCAGCCCCAGCACCGTCGTGCCGGTGCCGTAGTGGAAGTTCGCGCCGGGCTGGTTGATCAGGGGCAGCTTCGCGAAACGCTCGATCAGTTCGTCGCCGTCGGCCGCCAGGGGAAGGTCGGCGGCGCGAAAGCCCTGGTCGATGCACGCGACGCCGTTCCAGGAGTAGTAGAAACCCGCCTGGTGATTGAGCAGTTGTCGCACCGTCATGACCTCGGTCATCGGCGCGAGGGTGACGGGGCAGGCCGCATCCTTCACCGTCTCGTCCGCTTGCGTGAGGTTCTCGCCGTTCGGGCCGGTCGCGACCTTCAGGTCCGCGAACTCGGGGATCCAGCGCGTCACCGGGTCGTCGAGGGACAGTACGCCCTCTTCCACCAGGTCCAGGACCGTGACGATCGTGACGATCTTGGACATGGACCAGACGCGTACCCAGTCGTCGCCATCCACATCGAAAGGCATCAGTTCGGGGTTGCGCTTGCCGTGCTCGTACAGCACGTGGCCCTCGCGGTCCTCGACCCGGGCATAGAGGAAGGGGTAGGCGCCTTCATCGACCAGGCCGTCGATCACGGCATCCACCGCCGCGGGATTTTCCAGCGCCGGGTGCCGGGGGCTGTCCGCCTGCGCCGCCCCGGCAGCGACGAACAACACGGCGCCGACCAGGCGGCCCAGGGAGCGGTATCGGGCGATGGCGGCACTCACGGGGACACCGCCTGCATCAGCAACTGCCCGACTTTCTCGTTCTGGTGCAGCCCCCGGAACGAGGCGCTGCCTGGACCGCTGGCATAGAGCGGCACGTCGACGCCGGTGTGGCCCATGGTGGTCCAGCCGCTGTGCGTGCGGTGGTCCAGGACCTCGTTGAGGGCCTCGTAAGCTGCCCGAGGTTCGCGCTCCACCATGGCCAGGTTGGCCCGCTCCGCCTCGCTGAGATCGAAAGGCGCCTGTGCGGCCAGCACCGTGTCCAGCGAATCGGATCCTGCGACGAAGGCTTCGACCATGTAGGCCGGCGTGGCCATCAGTCCGCGCAGGGGCTCCGGATTCCACTCGTAGGCGCCGCTGCGTCCCAGGGACAACCCCCCGGTTTCGTGGTCGGCAGTGATCACCACCAGGGTGTCGCCACCGACGGCTGCGAAATCCAGGGCCACGTCGACGGCATCGGCGAAGCCCTCCATTTCGCTGACCACGCCGGCGATGTCGTTGCCGTGCGCCGCCCAGTCGATCTGGCTGCCTTCGACCATGAGAAAGAAGCCCCGCTCATTGCGCGACAAAACCTCGATGGCCTTGCGGGTCATGTCCGCCAGCGTGGGCACGCTGTCCGGCCGGTCCCAGTGGCGCGGCAGACCCACGGGGGCGAACAGTCCCAGCAGGCGCTCGTCGTCGGCGTCGAGCAAGCCGTCGAGGTCCTCGACCAGGGTGTAACCGGCCTCGTCGACGAAGGCCTGGACGAGGTCGCGGTCTTCGCGGCGAAAATCGCGGGTTCCGCCACCGAGGATCACCTGGGCGACGGGCTGGCCGTTCACCCGGTTTTCGTAGAACTGGTCCGCGATCTCGGCGTACTGGCGGCGGGAGGGCACATGGGCGACAAAGGAAGCCGGAGAGGCATGTGTCACCTGGGAGGTCGACACTACGCCCGTGCCCTTGCCAAGACGTGCCGCGCGCTCGAGCACCGTCTCGAATCGCTCGCCATCCGGTCCCTGCGCCACCATGCCGTTGAGCGTGTCCCGGCCGGTGGCATAAGCCGTGGCCGAAGCGGACGAATCCGTCACGGCATAGGGCTGTACGATGCAGTCCATGATCGTCTCACAGGTGGCGCCCCACGACTCGGTGGCCACGGCGCCGACCAGGTGACGGTCGAGCCGCAGGGGCTCGATGCCCTTCACGGCGGGGTTCTCGGCCCAGACACGATAGGCGTTCACTGCGGCCGTGCCCATCCCGTCGCCAATCATGAATATCACGTTTTTCGGCGCTGTTCCGACAGCCGATGAATTCGCTGCCCTGGCGCCTTCGCCGTCACCGGGGCCGGATACCGGCGTCGCCGGCGCACAGGCGGACAGGGCGACAAGGCTCGCAATGGCGAGAGGGGCGAGAGGGGCGAGAGGAGTGGAAAATAGCATGGCGCGGTTCGCTGGGTTGATTCGATGTCGGCGCAGTATAAGGCACCCAGTTCCGTCGCCGGGAACCTCCCCTGCTCCGGCGTGCAGGGATGGTCAGGGCGCCTCCGGCGCAGCGCGTGAATTTGGGTTGGTCCCGTCGATTTGTTAGGGTGGGCGGCTTTTTGCCGACGCCCATCCACGATCCGGTGCGGTGTCGAAGGACCGAGTCCGAAACGATGAACATACCCGTCCCCTCGCTGATCACCTTCCTGGTCTACCTGCTGGGCATGCTCGCCATCGGCGTGATTGCCTGGCGCATGACGCGCGACCTCTCCGACTACATCCTGGGCGGCCGCCGGCTCGGACCCGGGGTCACGGCGCTGAGCGCGGGGGCCTCGGACATGAGCGGCTGGCTGTTGCTGGGCCTGCCCGGCGCGATCTACCTGTCCGGCGCCTCCGAGGCGATCATCGGCATCGGCCTGGTGGCGGGGGCGTATTTCAACTGGAAGGTCATCGCCCCGCGCCTGCGCGCCTTCACCGAGGAGTTCGGCGATTCGCTGACCCTGCCCGACTACCTGGACCACCGTTTCGCCACCAGCGGCCGCGTGCTGCGCCTGGTGTCGGCGCTGGTCATCCTGGGGTTCTTCACCTTCTACACCTCCGCCGGACTGGTGGGAGGCGCGACCCTGTTCAAGAACGCCTTCGCCATGGACTACACGATGGCGCTGTGGATCGGCGGCGGCGTCATCGTGTCCTACACCTTCATCGGTGGCTTCCTGGCGGTGAGCTGGACCGACTTCGTGCAGGGCATCCTGATGTTCCTGGCGTTGATCATCGTGCCCGTCGTGGTCGTCTCCGAACTGGGTGGCTGGGCCGACACGGCGGCCGCGATCGACGCCGTGAACCCGGCGCTGCTCGACCCCTGGGCGGGACTGACGGTGACCGGCTTCCTGTCACTGATGGCCTGGGGCCTGGGCTACATGGGCCAGCCGCACATCCTGGCCCGCTTCATGGCCGTGCGCGACGTGGCGGCGGTGCGGCCCGCCCGCTGGATCGGCATGGGCTGGATGGTGCTGGCGCTGGCGGGGTCCATCCTCACGGGACTGGCCGGCGTGGCCTGGTTCGAGCAGCACCCCGATACAACGGGCGACCTGGCCGACAATGCCGAAGTGGTGTTCATCCTGCTCACCCAGGTGCTGTTCAACCCCTGGGTCGCCGGTTTCCTGCTGGCCGCCATCCTGGCCGCGGTGATGTCCACGGTCGATTCGCAGCTGCTGGTGTGTTCCAGCGCCGTGTCCGAGGACCTCTACCAGGGCTGGCTGCGACCGGGCGCTTCGCAGTCGGAGCTGGTGTGGGTCAGCCGCATTGCCGTGGTGGTGATCGCGCTGGTGGCGCTGGGCATCGCCATGGACCCGGATGCGCGGGTCCTGGAACTGGTCGGCTACGCCTGGGCGGGGCTGGGCAGCGCCTTCGGGCCGGTGATCGCCGTGTCCCTGCTGAACCGGCGCATGAGCGGTGAAGCCGCCATTGCCGGGATGTTGACCGGGGCGCTCACGGTCCTGGCCTGGGGCCTGGCCGCCGCGCAATGGCCCGACAGCGGGTTCACACGGGTCTACGAGATGATTCCGGGTTTCTTCCTGTCCCTGGCCACCATCGTGGTGGTCACCCGGCTGCGCCCCGCGCGCGACGAGGAACGGCAGCAGGCCTTTGCGAGGGCCACGGCGCGCCTGGTGTGAAACCGGCCGCTCAGTAGCGGTACAGGCTGAATCGCTGCAGGTCCCACTGGCCGACCGGGATGCGGATGTGCCGCCCCTGGTGGGTCTGGTCACCATTCAATGTCCGGCCCGGGCGCCACTTGCCGTCATCAAAGCGGCCTTCCTGGGCCGTGAGGATCCCGGCCTGCCCATTGGCGCGGCTGAAGGTCACGACGACCCCCGTTCCGGCGATGACGAAATCATCCTCGCCCGTGCGCACCACGATCACCGAGGCTGCCGGCCACTCAGGCGCGTCCGAGCCGGGTGACCAGCCCAGGGTGTGGTCGTGGCGGAAGTGGAAGGTCCAGTCGCCGAACTGACGCGTCTCTTCCCGGAGTTCATGGTCCAGCAGGACGCCGTCGATGGCGTCGCGGCCCTGGTGCGCCGTGACCAGGGGCTCGAGCTGACGCACGAGATCGAACGCGCCCGCCAGCAGGGCGCGCTCGGCCTCCCCGCCCGTTTCGATCGAGAACGGCGCGAAGCCGATGGCCTCGTAGTGGCCGAAGGCGAACAGCGCCTTGGCCGCGGCGGTGTCGTCGAAACGATGCTCGGGCACGAACAACGGGTCGCCCTGGCGGGTGTACAGGTCGCTCCAGTGCCGGAACCGCGGCGTGTAGAAATCCGGGGCCAGGAAATCGAGATCCGGCGCGCCGGCCTTCCACACATCCATCAGGTGCGGCAGCGGACCGGCGCTGGGGTAGCCGCTGCCCGGCTCCCGGCCCGGCCGGTTGAGCGCCGCGTTCACGAACATCGGCAGGTCCCAGGCGTCGCGTCCGGCCACCACGAGTTCCTGGACCCAGCGCGCATAGTACCAGGCCATGAACAGTTCCTCGCTGCGGGAACCCGGGCCGAAGACCGCCTCCCAGGACCCGGCATCCGGTGCACCGCGCTCTTCCCACCACGCCGCCATCTCCGGCACCAGGGCGCCGGCGTCGGCCCGTTCCGCGAGCGCCGCCAGCAGGTCCGCCGGCACCGCGCCCGTCCAGGCCGCATTCGCCGCGGGATGATGGTCCCGGGCCGTCGGCAGCATGCCGATCTCGTTTTCCACCTGCACCATGATCACCGTGTGGTCACGGCTGTCGACACGACGCAGGTGGTCCATCAGGCGGACAAAGGCAGCGCGGTCGGCCCGAAGGTTTTCCTCGCTGAACACCGTGAGGATTTCCTGCGGCACACCGTCCGCGTCCAGGGCGCGGGGGAAGCGCCCGGGATCGGTCTTGACCCAGGCCGGGACGTAGGCCGACATGCTGTTCTTCCACGCGCCGAACCACAGCAGCACCAGTTTCATGTCCTGGTCGCGTGCTTCGGCCAGCAACTCATCGACGAGGGTGAAATCGAATTCGCCCTCCTCCGGCTCCAGCAATTCCCAGTACACCGGCGCCAGCACCGTGTTCATGTGCATGTCCGCCAGCTTCGGCCAGGCGGGCTCCATCCAGGCCATGCTGGATGCCGAGGAATTGCCCAGTTCGCCGCCGCGCACCAGGAACGGCGCGCCGTGAACCACGAGCTGCGTCGCGTCGCCCTGGCGCTGGAGGTGGGGAAGCGGATCTTCGGCGTGGGCCACGCCGAGACACAGTGTGGTCAACAGCAGGGCCATGAAGCCGGCCGGGCGGAAAGGGAGGGTCATCGACGGGATTCCGGAATTCATCGGTTCACGATAGCCAAAAGCCGCCACCACCCCAAGCCCTGTCCGATTGATTCATCTCCGGGGCGTATTATCATGCCCGGACCGGCCGCCCCCGGGCGCCGGAACCATTCGCAACCACACGGGAGAACAATATGGGAATGATGACTGAGTTCCGCGAATTCGCCATGCGCGGCAACGTGGTGGACATGGCCGTCGGTATCGTGATCGGCGGCGCCTTCGGCAAGATCGTCTCGTCCTTCGTGAGTGACGTGCTCATGCCCCCCATCGGCCTCGCCGTCGGCGGCGTGGATTTCAGCAAACTCTCGATGGTGTTGAAGGAGGCCGCGGACGGCGCCGAGGCAGTCACGCTGAATTACGGCGCCTTCATCCAGAGCGTGGTGGACTTCATCATCATCGCGTTCGCCATCTTCATGGTCATCAAGGCGATGAATTCCATGAAGCGCAAGGAAGAGGCCGCGCCGGAAGAGCCACCCAAGCCTTCCGACGAGGTCGTGCTGCTCACGGAAATCCGTGACGCCCTGAAGAAACCCTGAAGGGTTGGCAGGCGCCGGACAGGGCCGTTCAGGCCCTTTCCGGCACTGCCGCGGCACGGGGCGAGGCCACGAAGGCGCCGCCCGCGCTCACGCCCCGCGACGGGTCGAATCCGACCATGCTCGGGCAGGCGAACAGGTTCGGGTAGACGCCGTCCGGCCGTACACGGGTCCGGTGCGCCGCTGAAAGGGCCTCGACCACGCCGGGCGCCAGGCGGGTGTCCAGGGTGACCAGGTCGGTACCGCTGACATCCACCCGCGGCTGGTGCATGGCGCGCTCCACGTCCATGCCGTGGTCGGTGAGAAAGGCGATCAACTGGAACACCGCCGGCATGATGCGCCGCCCACCGGAGGCGCCCATCGCGAATCGCTGTCCGTCTTCCCGCAACAACACCGTCGGGCACATGTTCGACAGGGGCCGTTTGCCCGGGGCGATGGAGTTGGGCCGTCCGGGGCGCGGGTCGAACCACATCATCCCGTTGTTCATCAGCAGCCCGGTGCGCGGCAGCATGACCTTGGATCCGAACAGGGACAGCAGGGTCATGGTCAGAGAGACCAGGTTGCCCTCCCCGTCGGCCACGTTCAGGTGCGTCGTGTGGGCCGCGGGACCGGTGTCCGGCACATCCCCCACCGCCTCCAGCCGACGGTCGAACACGTCCAGGAGGATGCGTGTGAAATGTCCATAGTCGTCCGTACCGGGCGCGCCGCCATGGGCCGCACCGGCCGCTTCCAGCGCCGCCAGCGCCTGCAGCAGGGTGGGTCCGGCGGTGAGGCCCGGCACCACGTCGACGCCATGCCCCCGGTAGTGCCCGCGTGTCACGTTCGAGAGGTGCGGGCGGTAGGCGGCCAGGTCCCCCGCCGTGAGCGGAATGCCCAGTTCCTCGGCATCCCGGACGATGTCGGCGGCGATGCCGCCCGTGTAGAAATCGCCGGGCCCGTGTTCCGCGAGGCGCCGCAGCGTGCGGCCCAGCTCTCCCAGGTGCAGCGTCGGCAGCGGCCCGGCCCATTCGCCCATGGGGGGAAATCCCCGGGGCAGGAACACTTCCCGGCTGTGTCCCTGCGCCGCCAGGTTTCGCGCCTCTGAAGTGATCTTGAGGCTGCTGAACCAGTCGATCTCCATGCCCTTTTCGGCCAGGTCGATGGCCGGAGCGAGCACATCTTCCCAGGACAGGCTGCCATGCGCTTCGAGTACGGCGGCCAGCCCGGCCACCATGCCGGGCACGGCGATGGATTTCGGGCCGCGCACGTTGGTGTCGCCCACCACCGAGGGCCACTCGAAGAGGTCCGGGCCGGTGCCGTCCACCAACGGGTAGTCATCGGGATTCACGGCCTCGGAGGACTTCACGCCGAACTCGGCAGCGTAGCTGCGGTCCTCGCGGGCGTTGTACACCACGATGTAGCCACAGCCGCCCATGCCGCTCATCCACGGCTCCACCGCGCCGACGGCGAAGCCGGTGGCCACGGCCGCGTCCACCGCGTTGCCGCCGCGCGCGAGCACGCCGGCGCCGACCTTCGAGGCGAGTACGTGTTGCGACACGACCATGCCGCCGGCGGCGCTGACCGCGGGCTTGTCGAGGCGCCAGGATTCGGGGGTGATGCTGAGGGGGTCCAGGGGGGCGGTCACTGTGGGGGCCGTCGCTCGAAAAAGAGGACAGTCTAGCGCAGCGCGCCGCGGTCCGTGCTGCTTCAGGACGCCTTGAGGCCGGCCTGGCGGGCCAGGGTTTCCAGGAGGATCATGCGCACCCGCTGGCGGTCGCGTTCGTCGTGGGCGCCCAGCGTCCCGTGAACTTCCGGCGGCAGGTGCGCCAGGGGGTCGCCGTTCACGCCGAACACGTAGTGATCGAACATCACCCGCCAGGCCGCCTTCTGGTGCGCCGGCAGGTCGCGCAGGCCCAGCAGCGCGTGCAGCATCACGTCGAAGGGTGAACCCAGGCGTGCGTCGGCCTCGTTCCACCAGTAGTTCACGAGCACGTTGAACGGCTCCAGCGACTCGACGTGGTGCCACCAGAAATAGGGGATGAACAGGGCGTCGCCGGGTTCGAGTTCCGCCACCCGGGCCTGTTCCCGGGCTTCGGTGAAACGCGGGTGGGCCTCGAGGTCGGGATCCTCGATGCGCACCATGCTCACTGGGGGGCCGGCCAGGGTGTGCTCGAAGGGTCCGGGGTAGAGATTGGGCGTCTGTTCCGGTGGAAAGAGCGTGAAGCGCCGGCGGCCCGCGACCTGGCAGGCAATATTCTCCTTCAGGTCGAAGTGCGCCTGCACGGTGAGCCGGTTGCCGATCCAGATCCGTGGACGCGCCCCGCCGGTATGGCGATCCAGCGCGGGCGGCAGGCCGTTGGCGGCGCCGAAGCCCGGCAGGTGTTCGTCCACCGGCAGGGACTGGAGATAGATGGCCGGCGGGCGCTCGCGCTCGCGGGCCGCCAGCATCCGTTCGAGGGTGCTGGAGATCGTGCGGGATTTGCGCACGAAGTTCAGTCCGTCGAGGCGGTCGTTGTAGAAGAAGCGCCCCTCGATCGCGGGCTCCCCGAACATCGCTTCCACGGGCCGGCCCGGGTCGAAACCGGCGAGGTAGCGCACCATCGCCTCGGCGCCCTGGCGACCGGCCTGCACGGCCGGCCAGTCCGCGACCAGCCCCCGCAGCAGCACCGGGCCCTGCGCATCACGCAGGGCCCGGTGGCATTGCTCCGGGTTGGATGCCTCGAGAACGGCGACGGGGCGCACGGGGCCTATGCGTCTCCGTAGTTGTAGCTGGCCTGGATCGTGCCGTCGGCCTTGTGCACCACCAGGCGGCTGGGTTCCGCGGCCTGGGCGGCCTTGCGCGCTGCTTCCAGGGCCTCGGCCTTGGTGCCGTGAACTCCGAGGTCGCCGTCGGCGCCTTCGCGAGTGATGGCCCAGTCCTTGTCCTTGGGCACGAGGTGGAACACCACCTCGCCACGCGGCGACGCGATCTTCGACGCGGCGGTCCTGGCGGCCTTCCCGGACGCGCGTTTGGCCGTCCGCTTCGCCTTGCGTTTCGCCTTCTTGCGCGCCGGCGCCGGCTTCTTCGCCGCGGCCTTCGCAGCCGGGCGCTCGCCCGAAAGCTGGGCGACCTGGCGGGCCAGGGTCTCGACCTGGGACGTCAGTTTGCTCACGTCGTCGGAGGAAGGCACGCCCAGCCCGGCCATCACGCGGGCGACGCGCTCCTCGAACACCGATTCGAGCTTGTCCCAGCGGTCCTCGGCCTGCTTGCGGGCCGCATCCAGGCGGCTTTCGAGTTCATCGCGCATGCCGCTCACGCCCTTGCGGACGCTGGCCGCGCTCTCCTCGGCGGACTGCTTGCCCTCCTTTTCGAGCTTTGCGCCTTCGGCGACCAGCTTCTCGAACAGGGCCGAACCCTGCTCCCGGATCTTGCCGCCTTCCTTCTGCGCGACCGCCAGGGCGCCGAGACCGGC
This sequence comes from Gammaproteobacteria bacterium, assembly GCA_030426265.1. Taxonomy (GTDB): domain Bacteria; phylum Pseudomonadota; class Gammaproteobacteria; order Xanthomonadales; family SZUA-36; genus Marinihelvus. The sequence goes on from JAUHYP010000022.1 coordinate 32,504, forward strand.
GCGTACGATGTCGCGTGCCGAATTCAGCACCGGATCGGCCATTTGGTCGATGCGCTTGGCGGACTTCGCTTTCGAAGCCGTCTTCTTCTTCAGCTTCTTCTTTGCCATGGTGGGTTCCTCCTGTAACTCGTGGGGTTGGATTTCAGTCTAGGCAAGGACTTTAGAGTCTTCACACCAATCCATGGCGTGGCGTGTGCCTGTCACTCTTCGATGCTGGGAAGAAAGGCGGGTTCCCGGCGCGCCTGGAGGGACTGCTCCAGCACCCAGGCCATCTGCACCAGGGAGGCTTCGGAGAAGGCCGTGCCGGCGAAGCCGACCGCCACCGGCAGCCCGGAGACCTCCCCGGCGGGAATCACGATGCTCGGCAGGCCGGATATCGCCGTCAGCGACGAGGTGCCTCCGAAGGTGTAGCGGTCGCCGCCGACCCAGTCCGTCTTCCAGGCCGGCCCATTCACCGGCATGACCAGCGCATCGAGCGATTGCGCCTCCAGCCAGCCTTCCACGGTGCGGCGCATGTGGGCGTTGTTGGCTTCCAGGGCCTCGAGGTAGGCCGGATCGTCCAGCCCGGTGGTGGCCACGGCGTCCTCGAACACGGACTGGCCGAAGATGGGCATGGCCGTATCCGCATGGGCGCTGTTCCAGGCCACCAGGTCCTCCAGGCTGTCCACGTCGCCCGGAAGGTCGCGGGTGGCGAGGTAGGCATCGAGGTCATGCTTGAACTCGACGGTCAGCACCGTGCGCTGCGGGTCACCCTGCCCCGCCGGCGGCGTGTATTCGATCGGGTCGACCAGTTCGGCGCCGAGGCCGGCGAGTTGCGCCACGGCGTTCTCGAACACCGCCTCCACGTTCGGGTGCTGTCCGGCGCCGTAGTAGCTGCGGTAGACACCGATCCGCAGTCCATCCAGGCGCCTGCTGGCCGGGTCGGGCGCCAGGTCCGGCGCACCCCCTGGCCATGCCTGGGCGCCGGGGTCGGCCGGGTCGTGCGCAATGAGTGATTCCAGCAACAGGGCCGCGCCGGCCACGGATCGCGCCATCGGCCCGGCCGTGTCCTGCGAGTGCGCGATGGGCACGATGCCGCTGCGGCTGACCACGCCCAGGGTGGGTTTGATGCCGACGATGCCATTGACGCCCGAGGGACAGACGATGGAACCGTTGGTCTCCGTTCCCACCGCCAACGGCGCCAGTGCGGCGGCCACCGCCACGGCGGAGCCGCTGGACGAGCCGCAGGGATTGCGGTCGAGAACGTGTGGGTTGCGCGTCTGGCCACCCAGGCTGCTCCAGCCGCTGGAGGAGCGGTCGTCCCGGAAATTGGCCCACTCACTGAGGTTGGCCTTGGCGAGGATCACGGCGCCGGCGTCACGCAGGCGAGCGACGTGGAAAGCGTCCTTGTCGGCGCGCTGCCCGGCCAGCGCCAGGGAGCCGGCCGTGGTCGCCATGGCGTCACCGGTATCGATGTTGTCCTTGAGCACCACGGGTACGCCATGCAATGGGCCCACCGGGCCCGACTCGGCGAAGCGGCGGTCGAGCTCGCGCGCGATGGCCAGGGCGTCGGGGTTGATGGCGATGATGGCGTTCAGCCGCGGGCCGTCGTCGTCGATCTCGGCGATGCGGTCGAGGTAGGCGCGGGTCACGGACTCGGCATCGAGCTCGCCTTTGGCCAGGCGGTCCCGCAGGCTGACCGCGTCGATGGCGGTGACGTCGAGGGCCGGTGACGCCTGGGCTGCGACCGGAGTCGTCGATTGGGTCCCGCAGGCCGCGAGCAACAGCGCGGCCAGCAATGCGATCGGCAGGACAACGCCCCGTCCGCCCCCCCGATGGACGGGCCGGCCTACCTCGTCCAGGCCTGACCGACTCGCGCGACTCCGGCTCGCGATGGTGTCCATGGCTGGTTCCCGACCGGCACGCCGGGCCCCGGGAGCGGGACGGCCCATGCGGTCGCCGCCGCCATTGTGCCACGCGGCCTGTCGCGTGCGGCCTCACCCGAACACCGCGCCCTTGTTCCCTTGCCGTTAAGCAACAGTTAAGCTTCGTGCATGACCTATTGCCTTGCCGCCACTGTCGAGGATGGCCTCGTGTTCGTGTCCGACTCCCGCACCAATGCGGGAATCGACCAGCTCGGGACCTTCAGCAAGATGCACCCCTTCACCGATCTGCCGGGGCGCTTCTTCACATTGCTCAGCGCCGGCAACCTGGCCACCACCCAGGCGGTGGTCGCCCGGCTGCACCGGGACATTCGCGAGGACGCGGAAACCAGCCTGGCCACGGTCGGCAGGCTGCGCGACGCCGCGCTCTACGTCGGGGGCATCAACCGCGAGATGCAGGCGCGTTACCCGGAGGAAGATCGTCCGAAGGGCTTCTCTCCGAACGCCGACTTCATCTTCGGCGGCCAGATCGGCAATGCGCCGCACGACCTGTTTCACATCTACGCCGCCGGCAATTTCTACTCACCGACGCCCCTGGCGCCGTTCGTGCAGATCGGCGAGCAGAAGTACGGCAAGCCCATCCTCGACCGCATTCTCGGCACGAAGACGCCGCTGGAGACCGTGGCGCGTTGCGGGCTGGTGTCCATGGACTCCACCATGCGCTCCAACGCCAGCGTGGGGCCGCCGATCGAGTTGATGATCTACCGGGCGGGGATCGGTTCTTCCACCCACATGATCTACGACGAGGACAACCAGTACCTGCGCCTGTTGCGCCGGTCCTGGGCGGAAAACCTGCGGCAGGCTTTCGAGAAACTCCCGCCCATCGAATTGCCCCAACCCAAGTTCAGGGCTGTCGAGTCCTGAACCGGCGCACCAGCGCGTCCACGAAGTCCAGTTTCCGCCCCACTTCCGGGGTGATCACGAAGGGATAGGCATCCGGCAGCCCGAGGCTGCGCACCAGCTCGTTCAGTCCGATGGCCAGCGTGACGAAGGATTCGCGCCAGTCGCCGGACGGAACCGGTGGCTGCCAGCCCATGGCGACGGCGGACTCGAGGGCGGCCTGGATGTGCAGGTAGTGGGCCCAGCATTCCGCCCAGTCTTCCATCGGATGGGCCGAGGCGTAAGCGGAGATGTAGCGCTGCTGCCAGTCGCGCGGCGGACCCCGGTCGTAGTGACGCTGGATGGCGGCGTCGTAGTCCGCACGCTCATCGCCGAACAGGGCCCGCGCCTGCGCCCGCATGTCGTCGTCCACCAGCTGGTCGAAGTAGTGGTGGCCCGACTCGTGGCGAAAATGGCCGAGCAGCGTCCGGTAGGGCTCGTTCATGGCCTGCCGCATTTCCTCGCGATACACCTCGTCCGCCTCGGCGGCGTTGATGGTGATCACCCCGTCGCGGTGGCCGATGGCCACGTGGTCTTCACTCACATCCGGGTTGGTGCGCCGGTCTTCCTTGAACACGAACTCGAGACGGTCCGGGTCGACGGGCAGGCCGAGATTCAGCAGGTCGTAGATCAGGCGTCGCTTGGCGTATTCCAGGCGCCGCCAGCGCCGGCGATTGACGGCTTTCGACAGGGCGGGAATGACCCGGCTCATGCTGCAGGACACGCACACCCCGCCGTCCGGCGCCAGCCAGTTGCAATGCGGATCGCGGCCACGGTTGCCGCAGAACGCCAGGCCCGAGCCCGGTGTTTCCTCCGACATCATGGACAGCGTGCGGGCGTCGAACGCCAGGGCGCGGCCACAGTGGCCGCAACGATGGTTGTCGAAGTAGACGGCCTGCCCGCAGCGGCAGGACAGGGGTCTCACTGTTCGCCGCCCCCCGGCAGGAACCAGGTCTTCGCCACCGCCCGGTGGACCTCGTCCAGCTGTTTCTGGATGCGGTCCATGATCACCGGAACGTCTTCCGCGGTGAGTTCATCGTCCGGCCCGGCGGCCAGCGAAGCCGCCACGCCCTCCAGGCTGGCCAGGGGCGCCTGGCCCTTCGGCAGCTTTCGGCAGGCGCGCCGCGCCCGGTCCAGGCAGCAGGCGATGGCGCGGGGAAACTGCTCGTCCCGCACCAGGAATTCCACCACCCGCCGGCCTTCGACCTGCGGCTGGCAGTACTGGCGGTACATCTGGAATCCGGACACGGACTTGAGCACGTTGGTGCCCAGCACGGAACCGAAGCGCTCCACCATGTCGGGGTCGAGGCGCACGTAGGCCGCGCCCACGTCCACGATGCGGCTGGTCATGTCCGCGCGCTCCAGGCACTGGCCCAGGCGCAGGAAATGATAGGGCGCGCCGTGGCTCATGGTGCCCACCAGGATGCCGTCGATCTGCAGGCAGCGGCCGATGCACTCCGACAGCACTTCGAAGCGATCCTCGCTGTCGGTCGTGGCCGCGAGGTTGTGCCGGGCGAAATGACTGAGCTCGTTGACGCTTTCCCAGCTTTCCTGCGGCAGCAGGTCGCGGGTATTGCGGATGTTCTCCCGCGCCATGCGGATCGAGGTCGCCAGGGAGGAGGGGCTGTCGGGGTCGGACACCAGGAAGCGGAACACGGCCGCTTCGTCGGACTCCCCGGAACGGGCCGTGAAAGCGCCCGAGGCGCCGAAGATGCGCACCAGTTCGTCCCAACCCACGCCGACCTCGTCGGGCAGGTCGAGCAGCAACTGGGAGTACTGCTGCACGACGCGCGCCGTGTTCTCGGCCCGCTCCAGGTAGCGCCCGGTCCAGTACACCCGCTCGGCGGCGCGTGCGAGCATCATTTGGACGACTCCACGATCCAGGTGTCCTTGCTGCCGCCGCCCTGCGAGGAGTTCACCACCAGTGAACCCTTGCGCATGGCCACCCGCGTCAGGCCACCGGCGGTCACCGATACGCCGGAGCCCTGCAGGATGAAGGGGCGCAGGTCGAGGTGGCGCGGCTCCACGCCGTCGTCACAGAGCGTGGGCGCCGTGGACAGGTCCAGCGTCGGCTGGGCGATGTAGTTGCGCGGGTCGGCCTTGAGCAGGGCGCGAAACTGCTCGTGCTCGGCCTTGCTCGCCCGCGGGCCGATCAGCATGCCGTAGCCGCCGGACTCGTTGGCGGGCTTCACCACCAGTTCCGGCAGGGTGGCCAGGACGTGCGCCAGGTGGTCGGGGTCCGAACAGCGCCAGGTGGGCACGTTCGGCAGGATCGCATCCTCGTCGAGGTAGTAGCGGATGATCTCCGGCACGTAGGAATAGACCACCTTGTCGTCGGCCACGCCGGAGCCCGGCGCGTTGGCGATGGCCACGTGCCCGGCGCGCCAGGCGCGCATCAGGCCCGGAACGCCCAGCATGGAATCGGCCCGAAAGGCCTCCGGGTCCATGAAAGTGTCGTCGATGCGGCGGTAGATCACGTCCACCCGCTGCGGTCCTTCGATGGTGCGCATGAAGACGAAGTCGTCGTCGTCCACGAACAGGTCGCCGCCTTCCACCAGTTCCGCGCCCATGGTGCGCGCCAGGAAGCTGTGCTCGAAATAGGCGCTGTTGAAGATGCCCGGCGTCAGGACGACCACTTCCGGCTTGCGGCCGGCGGTGTGGTCCGGCGCGATCGAGTTGAGCATCTCCGACAGGCGCGTGGGGTATTCGGCCACGGGCCGGATGCTCAGATTGCGGAACAACGAGGGAAAGACGCGCTTGATGACCGTGCGGTTCTCCAGCATGTAGGACACGCCGGACGGGACCCGCAGGTTGTCTTCCAGCACGTAGACCGTGCCGTCTCCGCCGCGCACCAGGTCCGTACCCGTGACGTGCGCCCACACCCGGTGCTTCGGGCTCACGCCCCGGCAAGGCGCCAGGTAGTTGCGCGAGCTGTCGATGATTTCCGCCGGAACGATCTTGTCGGCGATGACCCGCCGGTCGTTGTACAGGTCGTCGATGAACAGGTTCAGCGCGCGGACACGCTGGACCAGGCCACGTTCGATATGGTCCCACTCCGCGCCCGGCATCGCCCGCGGAATCAGGTCCAGCGGCCAGGCCCGGTCGATGTTGTCGCCCTCGGAGTAGACGGTGAAGCTGATCCCCATGTCCGAGATGGTCCGGTCCACCGCCCGCTGGCGCTCGAACAGGTCTTCGGGCCGCAAGCCGCGGAAGTAGTCCATCAGGGCGGCCGCATGCGGACGCGGATTGCCCTCCCCGTCGATCAGTTCGTCGAAGAAAACACCCGAATCATAGGTCTGGCCGGAGAAACTCATGCCGTGAACAATAGCAGGCTGGAGTGGATTGAAAAACCGGGAATTTTCCCGGCGGGCCCTCATGCATCATGGTGGCGCAACGTCCGGTTCCCGCGCACCGAGACAGGGCACGACCTCGTTCCCGAAGTACGGTGGCTGGTCCACCCAGAACAGGTAGTTCACCCTCAGGAAGTCCGCCGCGAAGGCATGCAGCGACGGCACGAGACTCGTCGGGGGAGCGTCCTCCGCACGTTCCCTGCCGGTCACACCGGCGTAGTTCCCATCCTGCACCGCGATGCCCAGCGGCACGCTGTAGTCGTGCTCATGCATCATCGCCAGGGCGTGATTGAGCTGCCCTTTTCGCGTGACCATCAGGTCCGGTGCGCCCAGGCCGACGCCAATGGCCTCGCCATGCCGGTAGATCGCCGCAAGGTGCCCTTCGTCTTCCCAGGGCAACCACTCACCGGGCATGAAATTGGCGTACTGCATCGTCACGGATCGGGGAAAGGCGCGCTTCAGGGCCGACATGTTGGCCAACAGGCCGTCCCGGTAGGCCAGGGGCGTGAAGCCGGGGTCGCTGTCGGCGTCCACCCCGATGGACGATTCCTGCAGGTTGATGCCCTCGATGCGTCCGTCGAATCGTTCGCCCAGCGCCGACAGGAGGCGCGCGAAGCGCTCCCGGACCGCCGGATTCCAGCGCATGGCCACCCAGCCCTCCGTCTCACCGGCGTCGTTGCGCTGGTGAACGGCGCCTCCACCGAACTCCGGGGTCCGCAGCCAGGCCGGCACCGCGGGGTAGCGGTCATCGAAGGTCGCATCCTGAAGCTGGATCCACAGACGCTTGCCATGGGCCTCCAGCGTGGCCAGGTCCGCCTCGATTTCGGAAAAGTCGTAGACGCCCCCCTGCGCTTCGAGCCGGGTCCAGGCATACATGATCTGGGCGCCGGCAAGGCGCGGCGTGCGCAGCAGGACGTGCCCCGGAAGCCGCTCCCTGTCACGGGCGAAGTACACGAAGTGGCGAATCCCGTCCTCGGGAAGCGGGCAAGTGGCGTCGACGTAGGCCCGGTGGGCGTCGAGGTACCGGTCCGCGGGATTGTCCCATTCCGCGGCTGGGGCCACGGTGCTCAGAAGCATCGCCGCCATCAGTACGAGGGGCATTGCGAGGGGCGCCGTGGTGGGCGCCCGGTGTCCGGTTCGGGATCCGCTCCGGGCACTGCGCACGATGCGGAAGACTCTGTTCGACATGTCCAATTCCGATCAGGGGAATACCTACTATTGAGCCTCGCGCCGGGACTGTCTAGGCTTCACCCTGGCCTACACGAACACGCGCCCCGGCGGCGCCACCCGGAGCAGAATTCAATGAGCGAGCTGTTGAGCATGAAGGGCAAACGCGTGCTGGTGACGGGCGCATCGAGCGGCCTCGGCGCCCATTTCGCGACCGTGCTGGCCGGCGCCGGCGCCGACCTGGTGCTCGCCGCACGCCGGGTGGAGAAGCTCGAACACACCGCCCTGGCCGTGCGCGAACTCGGCCAGGAGGCCGAGGTCGTGCCCCTGGACGTGACCGACTGGGATGGCGTGGGACGGGCCTTCGAAGCCATGCCGGCCGTGGACGTGGTGGTCAACAATGCCGGTACGGGGCGCAACGGCCGGACCGACGAACTGAGTGAGGAAGATTGGGACGCGGTGGTGGACACCAACCTCAAGGGCGTCGCCGCGGTGGCGCGACACGCTCTGCGTCGCTGGGTCAGCGAGGAGCGCGAAGGCATCATCATCAACATCGCCTCCATCCTCGGCCTTCGCGTCAGCCAGCAGCTCGCCTCCTATATCGCCTCGAAGTCGGCCGTGGTGGCGCTGACGCGATCCATCGCCCTGGACTACGCCCGCCACGGCATCCGCTGCAACGCCATCTGCCCGGGCTATTTCGAAACCGATCTCAACAGCGAGTGGCTCAATTCCGAGGGCGGAAAAAGGCAGATCCAGGGCGTGCCATTCCGCCGCACCGGGCAACTGCACGAACTCGACGGCCCGCTGTTGCTGCTGGCATCGAACGCGTCGAGCTTCATGAGCGGTTCCATCCTGGTGGTGGACGGCGCCCACCTGTGCACCACGCTCTGAGCCATCCTGCTGAATGGTGGCCGTATGTCACAGCGTCATGGCCTGTTTCTTGCTGTGATGATGGGTGGTGAAAACGACTTCATTCCAGCACTACCTGGACCAGTTGCTCGAGCGCTTCGCCTCACTGCAGGGCGGCGCCGTGGCGAACTACATCCCGGAGCTTTCGACCGTCGAACCGGACGGCTTCGGGATCGCCCTGGTTACGGTGGACGGGCATGTCTACCAGGCCGGCGACAGCCGCACGGCCTTCACCATCCAGTCCATCTCCAAGGCCTTCGTCTACGGCATGGCCCTGGAGGACCGGGGCGTGGAAACGGTCGCGGCCCGCATGGACGTCGAACCGTCCGGGGAGGCCTTCAACTCGATCAGCCTCGAACCCGGTACGGGCCGGCCACGCAACCCCATGATCAATGCCGGCGCCATCGTCGCCACCAGCCTGGTGAAGGGCGAGGCCGCCGAAGACCGGCTCGAACGCATTCTCGACGGACTGGAGCGCTATACCGGCCGGCGCCTGGGCATCAACGAGGCCGTCTACCGCTCGGAGCGCGACACCGGCCACCGCAACCGGGCGATCGCGCACCTGCTGCGCAACTACGACATCCTGCAGGGCGATCCCGAGTCGCCGCTGGACGCCTACTTCCGGCAATGCGCCATCGAAGTCACGGCGCGCGACCTCGCCCTCATGGGCGCGGCCCTGGCCAACGACGGCGTGAACCCGATCACCGCGGTACGCGCCCTGCCCTCGCCCCTGGTGCCCCGGGTGCTGTCGGTGATGGCCACCTGTGGCATGTACGACTGGTCGGGCAACTGGATTTTCGAGGTGGGCATGCCGGCCAAGAGCGGTGTGGGCGGCGGTATCGTGGCCGTGCTGCCGGGCCAGTTCGGGCTGGCCGTCTATTCGCCCCGCCTGGACCCCAAGGGCAACAGCCTGAGAGGCATCGCCGTGTGCCGCGCGATGTCACGGGACTTCGGCATGCACATGCTGCGCGTCAGCCGCACGACCACCCACAGCGTGATCCGAGCGACCTACACCGCCGCGGAGGTCCATTCGAACCTGCTGCGGGACGAGCGCAGCACGAGGCACCTTCGCGCCGAGGGCCATCGCGCCCTGGTCATCGAACTCACGGGCGAGCTGATGTTCGTGTCGGCGGAGATCGTCTCCAGCACGGTGGCCGCGGCCATGAAGGACCGCGACTGGCTGGTGCTCGACCTGACCCGGGTCACGGCCATCGACCAGCCGGGCGGTTCGCTGCTCACCGCCTTGCTCGAAGAACTCCAGGGTCATGGAAAGGGCGTCGTCGTGGCCGGTTCCGACCGGCATTTCGCCTTTCGCCAGGCCGTGCGTACCCGCTTCCACGGCCAGGAGCGGCCGCCTCGCCTGGACGATACGGACATGGACCGCGCGCTGGAATTCGTCGAAGACCGAATTCTCGAATCCGCCGGACTCCCGGTGCAGGATTTCCATGCCGAACGGCTGGAAGACCAGCCGCTGTGCCGGGGCCTGGACCCGTCTGAACTGGCGCTGCTCGCCGAGTTGCTGACCCCCCGGAAGTTCCAGGCGGGCGAGCGGGTCTGCCGGGAAGGCGATTCGGCCGACCGGGTGTATTTCCTGAAGAAAGGACGGGTCAGCGCCTCGCTGCGCCTGGACAGCAAGCACGATCACCGGCTTGGCGCCTACGCCGCGGGCTGGGTGTTCGGGGAATCCGCCTTCTTCGAGGGCCATCGGCGCACGGCCGACATCGTCGCGGACACCGCCGTCGAACTGCTGGCCCTGGACCCGGAAGCCCTGGCCAGGCACCCCGACGCCGCGGCACGCGGCCTGCGGTGCCGGCTGCTGGCCAACCTGGCGGAACTCAACTTCGAGCGGCTGGGGCGCGCCAACAGCGAAATCCGGGTGCTGACCCGCTGAGAATCCGCCGTCCCACGGCCTGCTACCAGTTGTACATCGTTCCGTCGGTGAGCCTTGCGACCGGGAGGTAGGCCGGGTCGTACTCGTACTTCGCCGCCAGGGCCTCGTCGTAGTCGACCCCCAGTCCCGGCGCGTCGCCGGGATGCAGGTAGCCGTCCGCGAATTTCCAGGCGTGCGGGAACACGGCTTCGGTTTCCTCGCTGTGGCGCATCCATTCCTGGATGCCGAAATTGGGCACCCACAGATCGAAATGCAGCGCCGCCGCCATGGCCACCGGCGAGAGATCCGTGGCGCCGTGAAAGCCGGTGCGCACGAAGCCCATGTCCGCCACCGCCGCCACCTTGCGCAGGTGGGTGATGCCGCCGCCGTGGCAGACCGGCATGCGCAGGTAGTCGATCAACTGCTCCTCGATCAACAGCTTGGCGTCCCAGACCGTGTTGAACACCTCGCCGACGGCCAGCGGCGTGGTGGTGTGCTGGCGCACCAGGCGAAAGCCTTCCTGGTTGTCACAGGCCACCGCGTCTTCGAGCCAGAACAAGCGGAATTCCTCCAGGTCCCGGCCGAGGCGACCGGCCTCGATGGGCGTGAGCCGGTGGTGCACGTCGTGGAGCAGCTCCGCTTCCCAGCCGTGCTCGGCGCGGATGCGCTCGAACAGGCGCGGCACCTGGTCCATGTAGGGGCGCACGCTGAACACGGTTTCCTTCGGCAGTCCCCCACGCTCGGCGGGCTCGTAGTTGTCCTTGCCCTTGCCGACGCCGTAGGTTCCGGCCAGGCCCTCGATGGCTGCCTGGGCGCGGATGGCGCGGTAACCCATCCCGATGTAGCGCCCGACCTCGTCCACGGCCTCGCTCATGTTCCGGCCGCTGGCGTGGCCGTAGACCAGCACGCCTTCCCGGCTGGCCCCGCCCAGCAGGTCGTACACCGGCCGGCCCAGGGCCTTGCCCTTGATGTCCCAGAGCGCCGTGTCGACAGCGGAAATCGCCGCCATGGTCACCGGCCCCCGCCGCCAGTAGGCGCCGCGGTACAGGTACTGCCAGGTGTCCTCGATGCGCTCGGCGTCACGGCCGACCAGGCAGGGCACGACGTGGTCGCGCAGGTAGGCGGCGACGGCCAGTTCGCGGCCATTGAGCGTCGCATCCCCGAGTCCGTAGATGCCCTCGTCGGTGTGCACCCGGAGGGTCACGAAATTGCGCCCGGGCGAGGTGATGAGCACATCGGCTCCGGTGATTTTCATGGTCTGGCTTCCCGTCCACTGCCCCACCCGGGGCCGAACCGCCGACTATACGCCAGCCATTCGGCCCGCGGATAGAATGGGGACCTGGCTCAAACAACAAGGACCGGAGACCCGCCATGGCCCCGAAGGCAATTCGCGCAGACCTCAGCTGGGCCATCGCCCCGCTCAATACCCTGCTCGCCACCCTGCTCGCCGCCCTGCTCGTCGCCCTGCCCCTGGCCGCAGAAGCCCAGCCTTCGGGCGGCCCCTACGGCCCCCAGGATCGCGACTACCCCGTGCCCGACTCCGGTACGGTGCTGTTCGTGGCCCCGGACGGGCGCAAAGACGCGCGCGGGGACCGCCTGGAGGCGCCGACCACCCTGGCTTCGGCCATCGCCCGGGTAGTGACGGGCGACACCATCGTCCTGCGCGGCGGCGAGTACCGCACCGGCGGATTGCTGCTCAACCAGGGCGTCACGCTCCAGCCCTACGGCCGTGAGCGCCCGGTGCTGAAGGGCACGCGCCTGGCCACCGAGTGGGAGATGCTGCGCGACGGCGTGTGGCGCACGTCCTGGGACACGCTGTTTCCCACCGAGCCCATGGGCTGGTGGCGGCGCGAGCGTGAGGGCATGCGCACGCCGATGCATCGCTTCGACAACGACATGGTCTTCCTGGACGGCGAACCGCTGGTCTCGGTGGGCTGGGAGGGTGAGCTGGACGCGCACAGCTACTACATCGACCATGAGCAGGGGCACGTCTACCTGGGCGCCGACCCCACCGGCCGGAACGTGGAGATCACGGCCTTCGACGGGGCCATCATCCGCACCAGCCGGGAGGTCCACGGCAAGCGCAATGACGGCAAGGGACCGGTGATCCGTGGCCTGAAGATCACCCAGTACGCCTACCGCTGCCTGGAAGTGGAGGGCAAGCGGCAGATCACCATGCACGAAGAGCCCACCGACGAACCCGTGGGCCTGGCCGACCCTTCCACCTTCGGCAAGGAGATCACGGGAACGGTGCTGGAGAACCTGGAGATTTCCTATTGTTCCCGCGTCGCCGGCTATTTTCGCGGCGACGGCCTGGTGATCCGAAACTCTCTGGTCAGCGACACCGGCACGGAAGGCATCTACGTGATCGGCTCCTCCGACGTGCTGATCGAGCGCAACATCATCCGCCGCAACAACATCGAGGGCCTGACCGGCTACTACGCGTCCGCCGTGAAGATCTTCAACCAGACCCGGCGGGTCACCTTCCGCGACAACCTCGTGATCGACCACCCGGAGTCGAACGGCGTCTGGTACGACGTGGGCAACCGCGAGGGCGTGATCGTCAACAACCGCATCGAAAACACCCAGGACGGCATCTTCTTCGAGATTTCCGACGGCGTGGTCATCGCGGGCAACCTGCTGGTGAACAACGACAAGGGGCTTCGGGTGCTCAATTCGGCCAACGTCCAGGCCTGGCACAACACCTTCGTCAATTCGCGCGCCTCCTTCGAGCGCGACCGGCGTGGCGACGGCTCCGACCACTTCGGCTGGCACGTCACCACGGGGCCGGGCGTGGACGAGCGCGAGGGACACGGTTTCGCGGGCAACCTGCTCGTGGCCGGTGCCGGACACGGACAGCCCCTGCTGCAGTTCCAGCAGCCCCCGGAAATGTGCGAGCGACTCTCGCGGCCCATGGCCGAGCGCGTCGATGGCAACCTGTACGTCCGGCCGGGACTCTCCACCGGTGATGCGCCGCCCCTGGCGCGTATCAGTCCGGCCGCGAACGAGGGCTGCGTCCTCGAGCCGGCGAATCTCGATGCCCTGCGCGACGCGCTGGGTGGCGGGGAGTCCTCGGGCGATGCCCTGGACCGCACGCCCCGATCGATCCTGCTGGGCCCGGATGCCGGGCATTACGAACCACAGGCCGGGCTGTCCGCCGCTCCGCCGGCGCCCGCCGCCGTGCGCGAGGCCCTGGGATGGAAGGATGATGGCGCAAACCCGCCGGGCGCATGGCCGTACCCGGCGGCGGACTGAGCCCCGACAGCGACCACGCTAGAATGCCCCCCTTTCGCACACAGGAATGAGGCATGGCCTACTGGCTGATGAAATCCGAACCCGACGCCTACTCCATCGACGACCTGGAGAAGGACGGGACCACGCCCTGGGACGGCATCCGCAATTACCAGGTGCGCAACATGATCCGGGACGACATGAAGGTGGGCGACGAGGCCCTGTTCTACCACTCCAGCTGCAAGGTGCCGGCGGCCGTGGGCATCATGCGCATCACCAGCGAGGCCTACCCGGATCCGCTGCAGTTCGATGCGAAATCGAAGTACTTCGATGCCGGCAGCGACCCGGACGATCCGCGCTGGCTGCTGCGGGACGTCGAGTTCGTTCGCAAGCTGAAGCGCCCGGTGACCCTGACGGAACTCAAGGCACGGGACGACCTGGAAGACTTCCTGCTCACCAGGCGCGGCAACCGCCTGTCCATTTTCCCGGTCACGAAAGCGCACTGGCGCGTGGTGACCGGCCTGGAGAAAACCTGATTTCCCCGTTCGTGGCATCCTTGCCCTGACACCCCCCGAGACCCGGAGCCCCGCCATGACCCACCCGAGCCTGTCCCGCCGCCGCCTGTTGCAGCTGTCCTGTGCGTCACTGGCCGCCGCGCCCTGGCTCGGGAGTTCCGCCTGGGCTTCGGCGTCGCTGCCCCGCAAGGCCATCGGCATGCCCTTCCCCGGCGTGCAGTTGCCGGCCTCGCCGCAGCCCGCGCCGTCCGAGGGCAGCGTGGGCTTCGCGGTGATGGGCCTGGGCGGATACGGGCTGGGCCGGGTGATGCCAGCGCTGGCGCGCGCCGAGCGCTGCCACGTGGCGGCCGTGGTGTCCGGCAACCCGGAGAAGGCCGCACGCGCCGCTGCGGCCTACGGTCTTCCGGACGACGCCATCTACAGTTACGACAACTTCGACGCGATCGCCGACGACGACCGGGTCGAGGCCGTGTACATCGTCCTGCCCAGCGGACTGCATGCCGACTGGACCGAAAAGTCCTTCGCTGCCGGCAAACACGTGCTGTGTGAAAAGCCCATGGCGCTGACTTCGGCGGAATGCGAGCGCATGATCGCGGCGGGACAGCAGGCGGGGAAGCAGCTGATGATCGCCTATCGCTGCCACTTCGAGCCGTACAACCTGCGCGCCATGGAACTGATGCGCGAGGGCGCCGTGGGCGCGATCCGGGACATCGAAACCTTTCAGCAGTACCGGATGGGCCCCACCAGCCCGGCCGAAAACTGGCGCGTGGTGCGCTCCCTGGCCGGCGGCGGACCCCTGGAGGACTACGGCATCTACGGCCTTCAGGCCGCGCTGTACCTGTCCGGTGAGATGCCTTCCAGCCTTCGCGCCGAAACCGTGCAGCCGGCGAACGATCCGCGCTTCTCCGAAATCTTCGCCTCGGTACGAACCGAGATGCAGTTTCCCTCTGGCGCCACCGCCAGGCTGTTCACTTCCTACGACACGAACCCGGGGCGCAACCGCGTGGCGGTCGCCGGCGCGGACGGCCTGCTGGAGATGGAACCGGCCACCGGCTACGGCGGGCAGCACATGACGCTGACGCGGGGAGACGCCAGCGAAACGCTGGCGCCGGGTGACCCGGGCGTCCAGTTCCACCTCCAGTGCGACCACCTGGCCGAGGTCATCCGGGACGGCAAGGAGCTCATCGTTCCCGGGGAAATGGGACTGCGCGACGTCCGGCTGATGGAGGCCATCTACCGCTCCGCCGCCGCGGGCGAAACGGTCGCCGTTTGAACGCGCGGGACCCCGCCCGGTGAGGCACTGGGACCTGGTCGGGGAAGCCCCCATCCCCGGCAGCCGCCGTACCCTCCAGCTCTACCGGGGCAAGGACGACTTCCACATCATCCTGTCCGGCGCGGGCGAGCTGATGAACACGCGCAAGCATGCCTCCGAGGACGCCCTGGGCGATTTGCCCTGCCGTCGGCTGGCCAACAGCGAGTCGGCCCGCGTGCTGGTGGGCGGAATGGGCATGGGCTTCACCCTGGCGGCCGCCCTCGCCGCAACGGGTCCGGGGTCGGAGGTCACCGTCGCGGAGCTGATTCCCGAAGTCATCGAATGGAACCGCGGTGAACTGGGAGACTTCAGCGGGCGACCGCTGGACGACCCGCGCACGCGCGTCCACGAAGGCGACGTCAAGAAACTGCTGCGACGGCCACCGCATCAATGGGACGTCATCGCCCTGGACGTGGACAACGGGCCGGAAGGCCTGACCCAGGACGCCAATGACTGGCTGTATGCCGACGCCGGCATCCAGGCCGCGTTGTCGGCCCTTTCGCCGGGCGGCATCCTGGCCTACTGGTCGGCCGGCCCGGATCGCGGCTTTCCCGACCGCTTGCGGCGGGCCGGCCTGCGAGTCGAAGAGGTCGGGGTGCGCGCCCATGGCGGCAAGGGGGCGCGGCACCTGATCTGGCTGGCGCAGGCCTGAGCAGGAGCCCCGGCTGCCGTCAAAAGCACGGAATCGGCCGGAGGCCTATTTGTGAATCACCCAGGTGCTTCGCTCCACCTCGACGCGCCAGCCATGGCGCGCGCAGACGTCATTGACAGCCGCCCGGGTGGGGAAGCCGAGTTCCGCCCCCCAGTTCCAGTCATCGCCGGTCAGCGTCGCATCGGGAAAATGATCGATGCAGGCCTGGAGCAGCTCCGCCGATTTGTCCGCATCGAGATAGATCAGGGTGGGTGAAACGTGCTTCGACAGGTCCGCGGCCAGGGCGGAAAAATCACCGCGAACGGCAACGAACCGGTCGCGATGGCGTTCCAGGTTCTTCAGGCTGCACCGCAGCGAACCGTTTGATTCCAGGGAATTGACCAGCGTTCCGACTTCGTCGCCCAGGGGCTCGAGGACGATTTTCATCCAAGGCGCCGCCTCGCGTTCATAACGCCGAATGATATTGGCCCAACCATTGCCCCAGAGGTCCACCCCGATCACCGTGCAGTGTTCGCTGGCCTCCAGCCAGCGCAACACGGAAGCACCGAGAAACACGCCCACTTCCAGGACCAGGCATTCGGCGCCCTGGGAGCGGATGACCTCGTCGACCAGGCGCTTGCCGCCGCCGTCGAGCGCGACCGGGAATGAAAAGACGGACTCGAGTTCGTCCGCCGGCGGCCATGGCTGGTAGCCGGGCAGTTCTTCCATCCAATGGATCGTTGAATCGCGCATTGTGTCATTGTAAGACAGTGGTCCCTGACGGGTTGTGGACCTGTCGGCGGGGCCGGAATCGAAACAGCATCCCCACGCAATCATCCAGGATGAACCTCATGAAGCGCTCTGTCTTGTTGGCCATCGTGCTCCTTCCCTTCGGCGCCATCGACGCGTCTCCTCCGCATCCGGCCGATGCGTTTCTCGGACGGCTGGCGCAACACTGCGGCAAGGCCTATGCCGGCCGTATCGTCGCCAACACGCCACCGGACGGCGAGGCGCCGCCGGCGAGCGATCCCTTCGAAGGAAAGGCCCTGGTGATGCATGTGCGCGAGTGCCTCGACGGCGAACTGCGTGTTCCCTTCCACGTCGGCGACGACCACAGCCGCACCTGGATCATCACCCGCACTCCCACCGGCTTGCGCCTGAAACACGACCACCGGCACGAGGACGGCAGCGAAGACGCGGTGACGATGTACGGCGGTGACACTGCGGACCCGGGGACGGAGGAACGCCAGGAGTTTCCGGTCGACGGGTATTCGATCGAGATGTTCCTGCGCGAAGGCCTGGCGGCATCGGTCAACAACACCTGGGCGATGGAGGTCGAGCCGGAGACGCGCTTCCTGTACGAGCTCTCGCGGCCGACCGGCCGGCTGTTCCAGGTCGAATTCGACCTGTCGGAAACGGTACCGGCGCCGGCGACGCCCTGGGGACATCCGCCCCTGCCGGGAGACGGCGAATAGCGACAGGCCGCGGGCCTGGCGCCGCGCTCAGATATCGACCAGGTGGTAGTGCGGATCGTCGTCCGCCACCTCGATCTCGACCAGGTTGCCCGCGGCGAGAATCATGTTCCGGCACTCCGGGCTGAGGTGGCGCAGGCGCAGCGTCTTGCCCGCGTTGCGGTAGCGCTCGGTGATGGCGTTCAGGGCCTCGAGGCTGGAGTAGTCCGCCACGCGCGCGTCCT
>JAUHYP010000023.1 GCA_030426265.1 Gammaproteobacteria bacterium
AAGAGCCCGCCGATGAACAGATCGACAGCCTGGAGAAGCTGGAGCTCGTGCCCGGCGTGATCCCGGCCCTGCTGCGACTGAAGGCCGCCGGTTACGAGTTCGTGATCGTCAGCAACCAGGACGGCCTGGGCACCGACAGTTACCCCGAGGAGGACTTCCACATCCCGCACCAGAAGATGCTGGGGCTGTTCGCCTCGCAGGGCATCGGATTCGCCGCCGAACACATCGACCCCCACTTCGAGGCCGACGGCTCACCCGACCGCAAGCCCGGCATCGGCATGGTGCTGGATTACCTGAAGTCCGGCACGCTGGACCTGGCCGACAGCTGGGTGATCGGCGATCGCGAGACCGACCTGCAACTGGCGACCAATATGGGCATCGGCGGCTTCCGCCTGGGGCAGGACGGCCTGGACTGGGCCGGTATTGCACACCAACTGGTCTCACGGCCACGCCGGGGCGAGGTACGCCGCACCACGAAGGAAACCGACATCCGGGTACGCGTGGACCTGGACGCCACCGGCACCGAGATCGCCACGGGCATCGGCTTCTTCGACCACATGCTGGACCAGCTCGCCGCGCATGGCGGCTTTCGTCTGGAACTGGCTTGCGAGGGCGACCTGCACATCGACGAACACCACACGGTGGAGGACTGCGCCCTGGCCCTGGGCGAGGCACTGGACCAGGCCCTGGGCGACCGCCGCGGCATCGGCCGCTACGGCTTCACCCTGCCCATGGACGAATCCCTGGCGCAGGTGGCCGTGGACCTGTCCGGCCGCCCCGTCTTCGTGTTCGAGGCCGACTTTCCGCGCGACGCGGTGGGCGAATTGTCCACCGAGATGGTGCGGCACTTCTTCGCCTCCCTGGCCCAGGCCCTGCGCGCCGCCTTGCACCTGGAAGTGAAGGGCGAAAACACGCACCACATGGTCGAAGCCCTGTTCAAGGGCGCGGGACGCGCCTTGCGCCCGGCCCTGGCGCGGTCCGGCTCGGAACTGCCCAGCACCAAGGGCCTGCTGTGAGCCTGGCCATCATCGACAGCGGCGGGGCCAACATCGCCTCGGTGCGCTTCGCGCTGCAGCGCCTGGGCGCCGAATCGGTGTTCACCGCCGACCCGGACGTGATCCGCACCGCCGACCGCGTCATCCTGCCGGGCGTGGGCGCGGCCGCGGCCGCCATGCACCACCTGCGCGCCCGGGGCCTGGTCGAGTGCATTCGCACCCTCACCCAGCCGGTACTGGGCATCTGCCTGGGCATGCAGCTGCTGTTCGATTCCTCGGAAGAGGGGGACGTGGACTGCCTGGGCCTGATCCCCGGCCGGCTGCGCCGTTTTCCAGGCGCGCCCGGCCTGCGGGTGCCGCACATGGGCTGGAACCATGCCGAGCCGGCAAAGGACGACCCGCTGCTGGATGCCCTGGGTCGCGAACCCTGGTTCTATTTCGTGCATAGTTACTATGCGCCCGTCGGCGAGCACACCCTCGCCGCCTGCCGTCACGGCATCGAGTTCAGCGCCCTGGTGCGGCAGGGCAATTTCCGGGGGGCGCAATTCCACCCGGAGCGCTCCGCCCGGGACGGCTCGCAGGTGCTGAAGAACTTCCTGGAGGCAGCCTAGACCGCCATGAAACTGATACCCGCCATCGATCTCCTGGACGGCCGCTGCGTGCGGCTGGTGCACGGTGACTTCAACGAGGTGACCTACTACGACACCGAACCCGAGGTGCTGGCCCGTCGTTATCGCGACGAGGGCGCCTGGTGGCTGCACGTGGTCGACCTGGCGGCCTCCCGGGACGGCGAGGCCGCGGACACGGCCGCCCTGTTCCGCCTGCTCGCGGCCGCGGACCAGTCGGTGCAGACGGGCGGCGGCGTACGAAGCGGCGGCGACATCCGCGCGCGCCTGGAGCAGGGCGCGGAGCGCGTGGTGGTCGGCAGCCTTTGCGCCCAGGAGCCGGAGCGCTTCCTGCGCTGGGTGTCCGAACATGGCCCCGACCGCATCGTCGCGGCCCTGGACGTCAACGTGGACGCGACCGGCACCCCCTGGCCGCGCACCCACGGCTGGACCCGGGACGCCGGTACGGACCTCTGGAGCCTGCTCGACACACTGGTCGCCGGCGGCCTGAAACACGCCCTGGTGACCGACATCGGCCGCGACGGCGCCCTGCACGGCCCCAACGTGGACCTGTACCGCGAAGTGCTCGAGCGGTACCCGGACCTGCGCCTGCAGGCCTCGGGCGGCGTCAGCCGGCTCGAGGACCTGCAGGACCTGCGCGACACCGGCGTGGCCGCCACCATCGTGGGCAAGGCCCTGCTCGAAGGCATCTTCACCGTGGGCGAGGGCCTGGAGGCGCTGTGTGAGTGAGTCGCTGTCAGCCTCCGCCGCGGCGAAGCCTTCGCTGGCGCACGCGTCCACCGGGGCCACCGGCCTGGCGCGCCGCATCATTCCCTGCCTGGACGTGCGCGACGGGCAGGTGGTGAAGGGCGTGCAGTTCCGGGACCACCGCGTCATGGGCGAGATCGTCGACCTGGCCCGCCGCTACAGCGAGGAAGGCGCGGACGAACTGGTGTTCTACGACATCACCGCCAGCCCCGAAGGCCGCTCCGTGGATCACGACTGGGTCAGCCGCGTGGCGGAGGTCATCGACATTCCCTTCTGCGTGGCCGGCGGCATCCGCAGCGTGGAGGACGCGAGGCGCATCCTGCGCGCCGGCGCCGACAAGGTGTCCATCAACACCCCGGCAGTGCGCGACCCGGACCTGGTGGACGCGCTCGCGGACGCCTTCGGCAGCCAGTGCGTGGTGGTGGGCATCGACTCCATCGTCCAGGACGGCGCCTGGACCACGCGCCAGATGACCGGCAACCCGGACACCATGGAACACACGGGCCTGCAGACCCTGGCCTGGATCGAGGGAGTCGTGCGCCGGGGCGCCGGCGAGATCGTGCTCAACTGCATGGGCAGCGACGGCACCCGCGACGGCTACGACCTGGAGCAGCTGGCCGCCGCCCGGGCCGTTTGCCAGGTGCCCTTGATCGCCTCCGGCGGCGCCGGCGAGGCACGTCACTTCACCGAGGTGTTCGCCGCCGCGGACGTGGACGGCGCCCTGGCCGCCACCGTCTTCCACAGCGGCGCCCTGCCCATTCCCGAACTCAAGGCCACCCTGGCCGCCGCCGGCGTGAGCGTGCGGCCATGCTGAGCGGCGAGCCGGACTGGGAAAAGCTGGACGGCCTGCTGCCGGCAGTGGTGCAGGACGCACTGGACGGGCGCGTGCTGATGCTGGGCTACATGAACCCCGAGGCGCTGCAGGTCACGCTCGACAGCGGCAAGGTGACCTTTTTCAGCCGCAGCCGGAAGACCCTGTGGACCAAGGGCGAGACGTCGGGAAACCACCTCGAACTCGTCGATGCCACGCTGGACTGCGACCGCGACACCCTGCTGGTCCGCGCCCGTCCGGCCGGCCCCACCTGCCACACCGGCGCCGACACCTGCTTCGATTCGCCCGGCCCAGGCGCCGACACGCGCGCCGGCCCGCACGCCGGCCCGCGCCCCGACCTGGCCTTCCTGGCCGAACTCGAGCGCGTGATCCTGGACCGCGACCGGGAACGCCCCGAGGGCAGCTACACCACGCGTCTGCTGGAAGAGGGCGTCAAGCGCATCGCCCAGAAGGTGGGCGAGGAAGGCGTGGAGACCGCGCTGGCCGGCGTCGCCGGGGAAGCGGAGGAAGTGCTGGAGGAGGCGTCGGACCTGCTCTACCACCTGCTGGTCCTGTTGCGCGCCCGCGACCTGGACCTCGAAGAACTCGTGGCCACGCTGCGCGCGCGGCACGGGTGAACGGATTCACTCCACCGGCGGCAAGGCCTTGAGGTAGGCGGCGATCGCCTCGCGGTCGGCGGCGTCCAGCCGGGCCATGTTCTCCTGCACCGCCACCATGCTGCCGCCCACCACGTCGAAGTCAGGGTCCACCCCGGACTCCAGGTAATAGGCGATGTCATCAGCCGACCAGTCCCCGAAGGACGCGCGGCCCGGCGTGATGTTGGGAACACGGCCCTCGCCCTCGGGATTCGGGGCGCCGCCCAGCCAGCGGCCGGGGTCCATGGCCTGGGCGAAATTGCGCGGCGTGTGGCACTCACCGCAATGTCCGGGGCCTTCCACCAGGTAGCGGCCGCGTTCCAGCACCGCATCCCCCGACGCCACTTCGATCACGGGGTCCGCATCGAGATACAGACGCTTCCAGAGGCCGATCCCGCGGCGCAGGCTGTAGGGGAACGACAGCTCGTGCCCGCCGACGACGTGGTCGCTGGCCGGCAGGCCGTCGAGATAGGCCTTGAGGTCGAGCAGGTCGGTGGCCTCCATGCGGGCATAGGAGGCGTAGGGAAAGGCCGGGTAATAGTGCCGCCCCTGCGGGGACACGCCACGCTGCATGGCGTCGAGAAACTCCAGCGCGGTCCAGCCGCCGATGCCCTGGTCCGGGTGCGGGGAGATGTTCGGGGCGCGGAAGGTGCCCACGGGAGAAGTCATTTCCAACCCGCCGGCCATGATGTCGCGCTGCGGTTTGCCGTCCTCGATGCGCCCGTGACAGGAAGCGCAGCCACCCGCGTTGAACAGACGTTCGCCATTGGCGAGGTCGGGAACGTGGCCGGCCGTGCGTTCGGAGACGTCCCCGGGGGCGAAGCCCACGGGCCGGGTGAGCCACCACCCGGCCAGGGCCAGCAGCGCCAGGAAGAACAGCCACCGCTTCATGACGGGTAGGCCGCCTGGATCACTCCTTTTCGACGCGGTAGTTGTCGTGGCAGCCCTTGCAGGTTCCGAGCACGTCCTGGAGTTTGGGGCCGAGTTCCTCGGCAGAGGCGATGTTCGCCGCCTGGGCGGCGGCCACGGCCTCCGCGAAGTCCTGGAAGCGCTGGTCGAAACCGTCACGGTCGGACCAGATCGTCGCCTTCGCCTCGGTGTCGCCGCCGGTCTCGGATCCTTCCGGGAACAGGGCAGGCGCCTTCTCCGCCGTGTTGGCGAACACGGCCAGGCTGGCGCTGACGGTCTCGGCGTCGAAATCCGCCTGGCCGCGTGAGATGCCGATCAGGGGCTTGAGCGCCTCGCGGGTTTCGGACATCAGGTCCTGGCGCTGGGCGATCGGGTCGTCGCTGGCGGTTGCAAGCGACACGGGCAGCAGGGCGAGGGCAATCAAAACAGTGCGTTTCATGGATGTCTCCAGTCACGTTTCCGACGGCCCCGGGGACCGGATCGGGAAATCCCAGCAACGCTGGCGCGAAAAGTACTGTCCAAAGGCTACCATGCACGCATGAATGTGAAGGAGTCGACATGAGCCAGGACCCCGTGATCCGCCCCATCCGACCGGAGGACAATCCCGCCGTGGCCGCGATCATCCGCGCGGTGATGACCGAATTCGGCGCGGTCGGACCCGGATACTCCATCAACGACCCGGAGGTGGACACGATGTTCGAAGCCTACGACCGGCCAGGGGCGGCGTTCTGGGTCATCGAGCGTGAAGGCCGCGTGGAGGGCTGCGCCGGTATCGCGCCCCTCAAGGGCGGCGAGGCGGACACCTGCGAACTGCAGAAGATGTACTTCATACCCGGGCTCCGCGGCCTCGGCCTGGGCGCCCGCCTGATGGACCTGTGCCTGCGCGAGGCGGCTGCCGCCGGATACCGGCAATGCTACCTGGAGACCCTCGCCAGCATGAGCGGGGCCCGCCGTCTGTACCGCGGGTACGGGTTCACCGACATCGACCAGGCCATGGGGGCCACCGGACACTGTGGGTGCGACCGGTGGATGGTCAGGGAACTTTCCACGGGCGACTGATCACCGGTCACCGCCGGAACGCGCGAGAAATCTTGACGTCCGGCGATCCAGCCCTTAGCCTCGTCATTCGACGAACAACGAATTGACCCCCAACATGAACAAACGAAAGGAACGACAACTGGCGCAGGCCTTCAAGGCCCTCGGACACCCGGTGCGCCTGCAGATCGTGCGCATCCTCGTCGACGACGGCGCCTGTTTCGCCGGCGACATCACCCGCCGGCTCCCGGTGGTGGCCTCCACCGCCTCCCAGCACCTCAAGATCCTGCGGGAATCGGGCCTGGTCAGCGACACCTCCGATGGCCCCCATCGTGTCTACTCCGTCGACAAGAAGGCCCTGCTGGACCTCAAGACCTGGGTCAGGAAGCTGTAGCACGCGTCAAAGCACCCGCCCGGGCGCCACGAACCTCTCACCGCATCGTCCCGGCCATCCGGGTTCACGCCAGGTCCAGCACCTCACCGGGGCCGGGAATGGACACCCTGGCGCCGGAGCGCTTCGCCAGGTAGGCCGCGAAGTCCTCTCGCGCCTCGTCCTCGCCGTGCACCAGCCACACCGGAGCTTGACCGCCGACGCGCTCGTACCAGCGCGCCAGGTCGTCCTGGTCGCCATGGGCGGAAAGGCCGCCCAGGGTATGGACCTTCGCCTTGACCGGAACGTCCCGGCCGAAGATGCGCACCCGCTCCT
Organism: Gammaproteobacteria bacterium; assembly: GCA_030426265.1. Classification (GTDB taxonomy): domain Bacteria; phylum Pseudomonadota; class Gammaproteobacteria; order Xanthomonadales; family SZUA-36; genus Marinihelvus. Next base: position 6,486 of record JAUHYP010000023.1, read on the forward strand.
GGCCATCCACCAGGCGACGGCCCAGGGAGCCGCGGGCCTGGTAGCCGAGAATGATCACCTGGGTGGATTCATGCGGCAGGTTGTGTCGCAGGTGGTGCACGATGCGCCCGCCGTTGCACATGCCACTGCCGGCGATGACGATGGCCCCGGAGCGGATCCGGTTGATCGCCATGGATTCCTCGGTGTTCCCCGTCAGGTGCAGATTGGGCAGCAGCGGCATGGTCTCGTTGCGGTCATGCAGCCGCGTCGCTTCCTCGTCGTAGAGATCGTGGAAACGCCGGTAGACCTCCGTGGCCTCGATGGCCATGGGGCTGTCCAGGAAGATGCGGAAGCGCCCCAGCCCCCATTCGTCGAAATGCTTGCCCATGTGGTACAGCACTTCCTGGCTCCGCCCGATGGCGAAGGCGGGAATCAGGATGTTGCCCTTCTCCGCGCCGGCGATGATGCGGCCCATTTCCTCGATGGTGTCGCTGCGATCGCGGTGCCGGCGCCCCCCGTAGGTCGACTCCATCAGCACCACGTCGGCATGGGGCACCGGATCGGGGTCGCGCAGGATGGGGCTGTCGTACTGGCCGAGGTCGCCGGAGAACAGGACATGGCGGGTAATGCCATTTTCCTCGCAGCGCAGCTCGACGGAGCAGGAGCCGATGATGTGGCCCGCGTCGCGGAAGGTCACGGTCACGCCGGGGGCGACCTCGAAAGGCTGGCCGTAACGTCGGGGTTTCAGTTGTTCCACCACCCGCCGTCCGTCCTCGAAGGTGTACAGCGGCTTGATGTTGCGCCCCAGCTTGCGCGTGAGGTACTCCGCGTCGCGCTCCTCCAGCCGTGCCGCATCGGCCAGCAGGATGGCGACCAGTTCGCAGGAGGCGCGCTGGGCATGAATGGGGCCACGGAAGCCGCGTTTGACCAGCAGGGGCAGGCGGCCGCAATGGTCCAGGTGTGCGTGGCTGAGGACCACGGCGTCGATCGCCGCGGCGTCGAAAGGGAAGGGGTCGTGGTTGCGCGCTTCGTCCTCTCGACTGCCCTGGATCAGGCCGCAGTCCAGCAGGACCCGTTTCCCGCCCACGTGCAGAATGTGGCAGGAGCCCGTGACTTCCCCCGCGGCGCCGAAGAATTCCAGTTTCACCGCGGGGCCACCATGCTCAGTGCAGGGGGTTGCCGCAGCCGGACAGTCGCTGGCCGCCCACGTCCACGACGACCGTCGTCTGGTACTCGACATCGGCCATGGTGTCGGCGCAGGGCCCGGGCATGAGCTCGATGCGGATGTCCAGGCCCTGGGTATTGCCGGTGAACACGCTGCCGGACCCTTCCGCCAGGTCCTCGGGGCCCTGGGCCTGGAAGCGCAGGCGCCGCTCACCGTAGTCGGTGACCAGCAGACTGGGCTGGCCGGAGAAGAGTTCGAGGTACCAGCCCGGCTCGTTGCCCACGGCACGGAAATCGGCGCCCCGCAGCTTGGCGTCCACCCAGACCGACTGGTAGCTGTTGACCCGGCAGGTCGTCTTGCCGCCCGGAAATTCGAACTGGGCCTCCTCACCCTTGGTCCAGAACATCAGGCCATCGCCCTCGTATTTCGCGCCAGAGGCCGAACGCACCTGTTGCAGCACACTGGGCGGGTTCTCCACGAACAGGTACAGACTATCGTCCTTGTAGCTGGAGACCAGGTACTGGCCGTCCTCGCAATCCCACGCCCAGTTCAGCTGCCGCACGGCCTGGACGGGCTCGGCCGTCACCTCGTCCGGCAGCGCGGCGATCACCACCACCGGCTCGGGCAACACGGTCTGCGGCTCGGTTTCGCCCAGGAGCTTCTGCCGCGCCAGGGGGATGGGCGGGCCACCCAGTGCGAGGAAGGCGTCGTGAAACGCTTTCCAGGCCTCGCGCCCGCCGCGCTCGGCGGTCCAGTCCTCGCGCAGCTGCCGGATCAGCAGCTTGCCGAGGGTGTAATTGATGTAGGCCGGGTCATAGGTGCCGCGCGCCGCCTGCTGGATGGCCATGCCTTCGCTCTGGAAGGCCTCGTCGGTGAAGAAGGTCTGGGCTTCCTCGACGCTCCAGCCGTGGGTGTGCAGCCCGATGCTGGCGATGAAACGGGCGTTGCGCAGCAGGGCGTTGCTCAGCTGTCCGACCCGCACCTCAGGGGAGGCGTCACGCAGGCCGGCCTCGAGCATCAGTTCCTCGGTGTAGTGCGCCCAGCCCTCGGCGAAGGCATAGCTCACGAAGGCCCGCCCGTACAGCCAGGGCGAGCGATTGGCGTGCATGAAGTTGAGGAAATGGCCGGGCCAGACCTCGTGCACGGAGGTGAACAGCAGGTCGGCTTCGCCGGGAATGTAGGACTGTTGCACGTCTTCCGGCCACGCCGGGTTCGGCGGGGCGATGTAATAGATCGACGGCTGGTCCTTCTCCCAGGGTCCGGGAATGGAGATGTAGGCGAAATTCGAACGCGCGTAGGGCGGCGACTCTTCGACCAGGGCCGTTTCGCTGCCGGGAATGCTGACCAGGTCCGCCTGCTCCAGGAAGGCGCGCGTTTCCTCGAGCTGGACCCGCGCCGCCTCCACCGGCCCGCCTTCGGGCTTGTTCTCGTCCATGCGCTGCATGCAACGCGGCAGGTCCCTGCCCGGCGCGAAGCTGGCGCAGGCGTTGCGCAGGTCGGCGATGTTGCGTTCCATGTCGGCCCGCGCGGCGGCTTCGAGTTCATCCAGCGGCAGGCGCACGCGTTCCGTGTCCCACAGCATCTCGGCGTACAGCTCGGGTCCCAGGGCGTAGGAATCGTCGGCGATGTTGCGGCCCGACTCCAGCCACTCGGACAGCGACTCCATGGCGGCGATGGCGCCGGCGTTGGCCGCCTGGAAACGCCGGTTCAGGGCCTCGTCACCGACACCTTCCCAGGCTGCCGGGACATCGTCCCGAAAGTAGTTGGCATAGCCGGAGAAGGCGTCGATACCCAGCTGCAGCCAGGTGGCCGGCATGGGCATGCGCAGGTTGCCACGAATCTCCTTCGCGGCCTGGGGGATGGCCTCGAGATAGCGCGTGAAGGCGGCCATGCGTTCCTCGGCCGGGGCGTAATCCAGCGTGATGTAGGGCGCCGGGTCCAGCGAGTCGTTCAGCCAGCCGATGTAGAACTGGGGGTTGCGGTACGGCCAGCGGGCCTTCACCAGCCAGAACAGGTCATGGTCCAGGCGCGAGACGAAATAGTCACGCTGGTAACGCTGTTCTTCGGTGAGGGATTCCGCCGCAAAGGCCAGGGCGTCGCGTTTTGCCTGGCGCAGGCGCTGGGCCTCGCGTTCGAGTCCATCGGCGCTCCAGTCCGGCAGTTTGCCGTCGTATTCGTGCCGGCCCTGGGTCACGGCCCAGGCCGGGTGGGCCGCCAGGTGCGCCTCGATTTCGCGCTCGATGAAGGCGTCCCAGGGATCGGCCTTGGCCGGCGGCGGGGCCGCCGCCGGTTGAGGCGCTTCCTCGCCGCCGCAGGCGACGAGGAACAGCAGGGAAGACAGGGCGAGGGGGAGGGCGCCGATGCGTCCCGTCATGCCGTGTCTTCCCATGCTCACTTGACCCCGTGCATCAGCTTGTTGATCAACGGCGCCACGAGCAGGTACACCACGCCGAATGCGGTACCCAGCCAGAACAGCTGCATGTAGGTGTCCTGGTACTGTGCGATGCCACTGATTTCCGCACCGTGACCCCCGCCTCCGGAGGCGACGGCAGCGATGATGCCGGCCACGTACTGCGCCATGGCGATGGACAGGAACCAGCCGCCCATGGCCAGCCCCGTTTCCTTCTCGTCCGCCAGCTTGGTCACCATGGACAGGCCGATGGGGGACAGGCAGAGCTCACCGGTGGTGTGCAGCAGGTAGCAGATGGCCAGGAAGATCCAGGGCACCAGGCCCGCCGGATTCTGGGCGTTGCTGATGGCCCAGACCAGCACGTAGAAGCCCAGCGCGACCTGCAGCAGGCCCAGCGCGAACTTGCGCGGAATGGAGGGGTTCAGGCCGATCTTTTCCAGGCGCGGCCAGAGCGCCGCGAACACCGGGGCGAACAACAGGATGTAGAGCGGGTTCAGCGACTGGAACACGCCGAAGCCGCCTTCCTGCCAGGAACCCATGCTGCCGTACATGGGCGTGGAGAATTCGCGGGCAAAGAAGTTCAGCGAGCTGCCGGCCTGCTCGAACAGGGCCCAGAAGCAGGCATTGGCCAGGAACAGCAGCAGCATGGCGATGTAGCGCTGCAGCTGGATCTTGCCGAGGCGGAAACCGGAGTAGATGAACCAGGCGCTCAAGCCCAGCATCATCGCCACCAGGATGAAGCCGAGAATCGTGCTTTCCGACAGCAGGAAGTAGCACACCGCGGCCAGCACCAGGGCGCCCGCGGCCACGGCGAAGAACGGTCCCCAGCCTTCCTTGCCCTTGGGCGGCAGGCCCACGTGGCCCAGGGAGCGCTTGGACCATTCCAGAAACAGCGTGGACAGGATCATGCCGATGCCGGCGGCGAAGAAGCCCCATTTGAGGCCGTACTGCGTGCCGATCCAGGCCGCCGTGACGAAGGGTGCGATGAAGGCGCCCAGGTTGATGCCCATGTAGAAGATGGTGAAGCCCGAATCGCGTCGTACGTCACCGGTGGCGTAGAGTTTGCCGACCATGGTGGAGATGTTCGGCTTGAACAGGCCGTTGCCCGCGACCACCAGGGCCAGGCCGATCAGGAACCAGTTCAGGTCCTCGATCAGCAAAACGAACAGTCCGGCCGCCATGATGATGGCCCCCAGCAGGATGGAGCGCTGGTAGCCCAGGATGCGGTCGGCCACGTAGCCGCCGGCGATTCCGGTGGCGTAGATCAGGGCGGTGTAGCCCCCGTACACCAGGCTGGCCTGGGCGTTGGCCTGGTCGCCCATGTGGGAAAAGAAGGTGGTCGCGACGTAGACCGCCAGCACGGCGCGCATGCCGTAGTAGGCGAAACGCTCCCACAGCTCGATGTTGAACAGCTGCCACAGGGCAGTGGGATGGCCCAGAAACTCGCCTTTCGGCAGTTCGGGGCGCTGGGCGTCGGGGGTATCGGTCTGGCTCAAGGGAATCTCCGGGCTTGTCATTGTAAGGAGTCGGTTCGCCAGGCACGGTCAGGCCAGTAGCCGGATTCCGCCGGGGCCGTGGACCCGTCCACAGCCTTGAAACCGCGGGCAAGGATACCAGAAGGGGCCTGGGCATTGGCATTGCGGGCCCGGGAACGTGCGGGCGGGTCGCCTTGGGCCACCGCCGATCGCGTGAGATACTTGATGGTCCGCACCCACCAGAACCAGAGGCTCCCTCCCCCATGAACTCGCACAGCGCCCAGCAGTTCGTCGACGAGAAATGGATGGACGAGATCGTTCCCGAGCTCGTCGAGTACATCCGGATTCCGGCCAAATCCCCCCATTTCGACCCGGACTGGGAGGCGAATGGCTACGTCGAGGACGCCGTGCAGCAGATTCACGCCTGGTGCGCGAAGCAGGACATCGCCGGCATGACCACCGAGATCGTGCGCCTGCCGGGGCGCACGCCGCTGATCTTCATGGACATTCCAGCCGCCAATGGCGGCAGCCAGGACGACACGGTGCTGCTCTATGGCCACCTCGACAAGCAGCCGGAAATGACGGGCTGGGCCGACGACCTCGGCCCCTGGAAGCCCGTCATCAAGGACGGCAAGCTCTACGGCCGTGGCGGCGCGGACGACGGATACGCGGCCTACGGCTCGCTGACGGCCATCATGGCGGTCCAGCGTGAGGGCCTGCCGCACACCCGCTGCGTGGTCATCATCGAGGCCTGCGAGGAATCCGGCAGCTACGACCTGCCCTTCTACATCGAACACCTGGAAGACCGCATCGGCCAGCCCTCGCTGGTGGTGTGCCTGGATTCGGGCGCCGGCAACTACGACCAGCTCTGGCTGACCGTGTCCCTGCGTGGCATGGCCGCCGGCACGTTGCGCGCCGAGGTGCTGAGCGAAGGCGTGCACTCGGGCTATGCCTCGGGGGTGGTCCCGTCGAGCTTTCGCGTGCTGCGCCAGCTGATCGCCCGGCTGGAGGACGAGAACACCGGCCAGGTGCTGCCCGACTACCTGCACACGCCGATTCCGGAACAGCGCCTGAAACAGACCCGGCGCATGGCCGAGGAACTCGGCGACGCCGTGTGGCAGGCCTATCCCTTCGTGAACGGCGTCGAGCCGCAGGCGACGGACAACGTGGAGCGCATCCTCAACCGCACCTGGCGCCCGGCCCTGTCCTACACGGGTGCCGAAGGCCTGCCGGCCCTGGGTTCCGCGGGCAACGTACTGCGGCCTTACACCAGCCTCAAGCTCTCCATGCGCCTGCCGCCGACCGTCAACGGCGCCGAAGCCACGAAACGCATGAAGGAAACGCTGGAGGCGGACCCGCCGAGCAAGGCGAAGGTCCAATTCGAAGCGGACCAGGCGGCCACGGGCTGGAACGCACCGGCCATCGCGCCCTGGCTGCACGAATCCCTGGAGCGTGCTTCCCAGGCGAGTTACGGCAAGAGCGTGATGTACATGGGCGAGGGCGGCACCATCCCCTTCATGGCCATGCTCGGCGAGGCCTACCCCCAGGCCCAGTTCATGATCACGGGCGTGCTCGGGCCCAAGTCCAACGCGCATGGCCCGAACGAGTTCCTGCACATTCCCTTCGCGCGCAAGCTGACCACCTGCGTGGCGCGGGTGCTGGCCGACCACGCCGGGCGTCCGGCGGGCTGAGCGGCCCGGAACGAACGCGCAGGGCAGGGACGTGAAACGTCGCGTCGGTCTCCACGCCCTGTACCGCGAAGATCCCCTGGCGGCGGACCGCGCGGCCTTCGGGCGGGAAAGCGATCCGCTGAGCCGGCGCGGCTTCGTGCGCGGCCTGGCCGCCATGGGGGCCGTGCTCGGCGCGCCCATCGTGTTTCATTCGGCCATGCCCGCGGGCCTGATCCCGGCGGCCCTGGCCGACACCCCCGAGCCCTTCGCCTTCCCCGGCAAGGATCCGCGCCTGGTCGTGCTCAACGACCGCCCGCTGAACGCCGAGACCCCGCCGCACCTGCTGGACGACCCGGTGACGCCGGCCGAGCGCATGTTCGTGCGCAACAACGGCATTCCTCCGGCACAGGTGGACCCGGAACAATGGACCCTGTCCCTTCGCGGCGAGTCCGTCCCGAAGCCGAAGTCCTACACGCTCGCCGAGCTGAAGCGGCGCTTCGAGAACGTCAGCCTGCAATTGCTGATCGAATGCGGCGGCAACGGCCGTTCGGAGTTCCTGCCGCCGGCCTCGGGCAACCAGTGGACCCTGGGCGCCGTGGCCTGCCCCTCCTTCGACGGCGTGCGCCTGCGGGACGTGCTCGAGGACTGTGGCATCACCGATGGCGCGGTCTATGTCGGCTTCGAAGGCGCCGACCGCCACCTGTCCGGTGACGAAGGCAAGCAGCCGATTTCCCGCGGCGTGCCGATGCACAAAGCCCTGGAGCCCGAATCGCTCATCGCCTTCGGCATGAACGGCGGCCCGCTCCATCCCCTGCACGGCCATCCGCTACGGCTGGCCATCGGCGGCTGGCCGGGGTCGGTCTCCGGAAAGTGGCTGACCGGCCTGCTCGTGCGTGACCGGGTGCACGACGGCGAGAAGATGGGCGGGGATTCCTACCGCGTGCCCTGTGAACCGGTGGCGCCCGGCGAGACCGTGGCGCCGGAGGACATGTGCATCATCGAGTCCATGCCGGTGAAATCCCTGGTCACCCACCCGGCGACGGGCCTGCGCCAGCCCTGGGACCACCCGCTGGCGATACGCGGGCACGCCTGGGCGGGAGACCGCGCGGTTTCACGGGTGGACCTGTCGCTGGACTTCGGCCAGACCTGGACAGCCACCGAACTCGCGGCGCCCGCCAACCGCCTGGCCTGGCAACGCTTCAGCGCCACCCTGTCCCTGCCGTCCCCGGGCTACTTCGAGGTCTGGGCACGGGCCACGGACAGCGCCGGCGTCGCCCAGCCCATGGTGATTCCGGGCTGGAATCCGAAGGGCTATCTGAACAACGCGACCCACCGGATCGCCGTGTACGGTGTCTAGATCGGTACAGGAGCGGTTGCGGGCCCCAATGCGGCCCATGGCTGGCCCCACCCTTTGCAGGACCTTTGCCACGGGATTCAGTGTTCTGCTGCTGCTCCTGGCCCCGGCCCTGTCTCCGGGCGCCGCCGTGTCTGCACAGGCTGCGGCCATCCCGACTCAGGAACTGGTGGAGGCGCCTGGGCGGGACCTGGTGACGGCCCATTGCAGCGCCTGCCATTCCCTGGCGCTGGTCACCCAGAACCGCGGCGATGCCGCGCACTGGAAGAAGCTCATTCGCTGGATGCAGGCCGAGCACAATCTCTGGGACCTCGGTCCCGCGGAACCGGTCATCGTGGACTACCTCGCCCAACACTACGGCGCACCGGAGCGCTCGCCCCGCCGAGCCCCGCTGGACACCGACTGGCACGAGGCCGAAGAATCGGTGGACGACTGAAGCAACGACACGAATCAGCACCGGAGGAAAGGCCATGCAGGATCATCGAGCAGCGATCGCCACCGGGACCGGGAAGCACCGTCCTCCGGCCACGTGTTTCACCGTCGGCTCACTGCGTGGCGTGGTCCTCGCTTCCGCACTCCTGCTGGCGCTCGCGACCGGTTTCGGGCTGATCGCAGCCCCCGAAGCCAGGGCGGAGGTCACTGCCGTCACCCCCAACGGCTTCACCAACACGCACGTACACACCCTGGCCCTTCCGCCGGCGGACGCCTGGTCCCTGCTGACCGACGGCCTGCCGAAGTGGTGGGACGCGGACCATTCCTATGGTGGCGTGGCCGCCAACCTCTCACTGGAGGCCGGTCCCGGGGGCTGCCTGTGCGAGACGATGGAGAACGGCGGCTGGGTAGAGCACCTTCGCGTGATCTTCGTCGCCCCCGAAAAGACCCTGCGCCTGCAGGGCGCCCTCGGACCGCTTGCGGAGATGGGCCTGCAGGGCGTAATGACCTGGACCCTGGAACCCGCGGGGGAATCGGAGACGACCTTCACCTCGAAGTACCTCGTGACCGGCACGCTGGAGGGCGGCTTCGAACAACTGGCCCCGATTGTCGACCGGGTCAACGGCGGGCACTTCATCCGCCTGGAGCGGGTCGCCGCCGGCCAGCCCGCAGACGGCTGACGCGGCGCGGCGCCACCGTTCCGCGGTTCACCGCGGGACCCCCACCGCAAGCGTCGCGGGACCGTCCGGCCTTGCTTCGACACCCGGCGCGGCGGATACTTCGCGATTCGTTGCCGGGCCCGGCCCGGACGCCCCGAAACGTTTCCCGAGAGTGATCGAGATGAGCAAGGAATTCCAGGTCTGGTTCAATGGCCAACTGCGGCCTTTCGAGGAGTGCACGGTCAGCGTGCGCGCCCACGCCCTGCACTACGGCTCCTCGGTGTTCGAAGGCGTCCGTGTGTACCGGACCCCGGACGGACCGCGCGCCTTCCGCCTGATGGACCACTTGAAACGCTTCTTCTGGTCCGCCGCGGTCTACCGCATGCCCATGCACTGGTCGATCGAGGAAGTGCACGCCGCCTGCCGCGAGACGGTGACGGCCAACGACCTGGAAGCGGCCTACCTGCGGCCCGTGGCCTATCGCGGCGACTGCGGCCTGGGCGTGATGCCCAAGGACATGAACAAGGTGGAAGTGGCCGTCATTGTCAGCGAATGGGGCACCTACCTGGGCGAAGGCGCGCTGGAGCGCGGCGTGGATGTCTGCGTCAGTTCCTGGCAGCGCGTGGCGCCCAACACCATCCCGGCGGGCGCCAAGGCCGGCGGCAACTACCTGTCGTCCTTCCTGATCCACGCCGAAGCGCTGGACCGCGGCTTCACCGAGGGCGTCGCCCTGGGTTCCGACAGCCTGGTCAGCGAAGGCAGCGGTGAGAACATTTTCGTCGTCAGCGGTGGGCGCATCATCACGCCGCCGGTGTCGGCCTCCATCCTCAGTGGCATCACCCGCGACACGGCCATCAAGCTGGCGAAACACCTGGGCTTCGAGGTGGTGGAGCTGTCCATCTCCCGCGAGCAGCTGTACGCGGCGGACGAGATCTTCATGACCGGCACGGCGGTGGAGATCACCCCGGTGCGGAAAGTCGACCACATGAAGATCGGCGCCGGCGTGCGCGGCCCGGTAACCACGAAGCTGCAGGAAGCCTTCTTCGGCCTGTTCGACGGCAGCACCGAGGATCGCTGGGGCTGGCTCGAGCCGCTCTGATCCGAACCGGCAGGGCGCGTCCTGCGCCCGCCGTACTGACAATTTATGTCACTCCGGTGCCGTTATTCGGCATCACAGCCCCCTGTTCGTTCCGGCCTCGCGTTTGGCGCGCGCCGAGTTATTCCTTGTTTTTCATCGACTTGACCCGCTACGAGTCATCTTGGCACCGTTCTTGAATTTAAGAAAGCACCAGCCACGACGGTCTGCCCGATTCGGACCCCGAGCTGGAGAGAGAAGCCAGCTTCTCGTGACATGGGCCCCTGGTTGCTGGGCCCGCCAGGGAGACTTCCGCTGGTCTCCCGGCGCACGAAAGCCCCGGTGTTCTTCGCTGTGGAAAGGATTCCGCATCAGCCAGACAAGCGGAACCAGGGAAGATCGGGGCGGGGGAGACAAGGACAGCGTTCAGGTCCCCCGCCCACCGCCTGCCGAGCCGCCCACCCGCGGTGCGGGGGGGCTTCTCGATAACAACCCGAGATCAAGCTTGGGGGTAGAGAGTCGGTGACCGGCTAGCAGGGGAATGCCGCCGGTCATTGCCTAGGGGAGTGTGGTGTAGACGCCCGTCGACGCCGCACAATTGAAAAGACCCGGGGATGCCGGGTCTTTTCTTTTATGGGCCTGCTGCCCGGCGCCCGGACAGTTCAACCGGCCCTAGTCGCTGCTGTACTCCGTCACGATGTAGCCGCCCGACTTGTCGTCGTGTTCGAGCTTGAGCAGTTCGCGCTTCTCCATTTCCGCCAGCAACAGGCCGAAGGAACGGAAGCCGTGGTAGCTCTCGCTGAAGGACGGCTTGCGGCGCTTGATGGCCTGCTTGACCATCGATCCCCAGATGTTGCTTTCCTCGCCGCGTTCGCTGGTGATGTCGTCCAGGGTCTCCAGCACCAGGTCGAAGGCCTGCTGGGCGCGCTCCTCGGCCCGCTTGCCGGTGCCGGAGGCATTGCCGGTGGTTTCCGGCTCGCCTTCCTTGGCCGACTTGGCCCGCTTCTTCGGCTTGTTGCGCTGGGCCGCCTTGCGCACGATGTCCTCGTAGTAGATGAACTCGTCGCAGTTGGAAATCAGCAGGTCGGAAGTGGATTCCTTCACCCCCACGCCGATGACGATCTTGTTGTTCTCGCGCAGCTTGGACACCAGCGGCGAAAAGTCCGAATCACCGGAAATGATGACGAAGGTGTCGACGTGGGACTTGGTGTAGCACAGGTCCAGCGCGTCCACGACCATGCGGATGTCGGCGGAGTTCTTGCCCGACATGCGCCGGTGGGGGATGTCGATCAGCTCGAAGGACGCCTCATGCATGTCGCGCTTGAAGTCCTTGTAGCGCTCCCAGTCGCAGTAGGCCTTCTTCACCACGATGTTGCCCTTCACCAGCAGGCGTTCGAGCACCTCCTGGATGTCGAAGCGCGCATAGCGGGCATCGCGCACGCCGAGGGCGATGTTCTCGAAGTCGCAGTAGAGGGCCAGGTTGTAGTCGCCGTTGCTCATGACAGGGGTCTGGGCCGGAACGCCCGGTGGAAAAACCCCATTCTAAGTGATGCGTCATGCTGGTGGGCATGGCGGTGCCTCGAGCGTCATTTTTTCGACGCGCTCACGTGGCCCCCGTTAAGATTCGGCCCATGGATGTCGACCCTGACAAGGCCCCGTACTACGAACTCGGCCCCGACGCGGTGATCGACGCGGTGGAGTCCCTGGGGCTCGTCTGCGACGGGCGCCTGCTCGCGCTCAACAGCTACGAGAACCGTGTCTACCAGGTGGGACTGGAAGAGGGCGCGCCGCTGGTGGCCAAGTTCTACCGCCCCGGGCGCTGGTCCGACGCGCAGATCCTGGAAGAGCACGCCTTCGCCCTGGAACTGGCAGCAGCCGAAGTGCCCATGGTGCCGCCCATGGTCCTCGACGAACACACGCTGCACCATTCGGGGGGATTTCGCTTCGCGCTGTTCGAACGGCGCGGCGGCCACGCCCCGGAGCTCGACCAGCGCGAAACCCGCCTGTGGCTGGGCCGCTTCATGGGCCGCATCCACGCCGTGGGCCGCAGCCGTCCCTTCGCCCATCGCCCGGCCCTCACGCCGGAACGATTCGGCCGTGACTCGCTGGCGGACATCCAGTCCGGGCACTGGCTGCCACCGCACCTGGAAACGGCCTTCACCACACTGGGCGAGGACCTCATGGCCGCGGTGGACGCGGCCTGGTCACGGGCCGGGGACTTCCGCAGCCTGCGCCTGCACGGCGACTGCCACGTCGGCAACATTCTCTGGCGCGACGGGCCCAGCTTCGTGGACCTGGACGACTGCCAGTCCGGGCCGGCCGTCCAGGACCTGTGGATGTTCCTGTCCGGCGACAGCGACGAGATGGGAGCGCAGATGAAGGACCTGGTCGAGGGCTACCGCGAGTTCGCCGACTTCGACCTGCGCGAGCTGCAGCTGATCGAGGCCCTGCGGGCACTGCGCATGCTGCACCACGCCGCCTGGCTGGCGCGTCGATGGGAGGACCCGGCCTTTCCCATCGCCTTCCCCTGGTTCGGCGAGCCGCGTTACTGGGAAAACCTGGTGCTGGGGCTGCGCGAACAGCTCGCCCGGCTGCAGGAGCCGGCCATCGAACTGCCGATGGTTTGAATTCCCTGGGGCGCGCCGGTCGCGCGCGCCGTCCCGATCAGTAGTGGGGTGGCACTTCGTCGGCGGGAGACCCGGTCGCCGCGGCGCCGGCGTCCCGGAGTTCGGCCATACGCTCGGCCAGGGCCCTGAGCTGGCGCTTCAGCTCGAGAATCTCGCGGTCCTGGCGGGCGACGGTCTCGTCCAGGCGACGGTGCAGGTCGTCCTGGAAGGCGAGCTGGGTTTCCACCTCGTCCAGGCGCTGCGCCAACGACGCGAGACGGTCTTCGATTGATCCGCCGGCCCTGTCCTCGGCACCCATTTCAGTCGTCTTCGGTTTCGTCTTCGGGCAGGGTTTCCGGGGGCTCCCAGAGCTCGACACGGTGGCCGTCCGGGTCCTCGAACCAGCCGAAACGGCCGAAGTCCGCCTCCTCGCGCTCCGGCAACACGTTGCCGCCGCCGCGTCGGACGTTCTCTAGGGCGGCATCCAGGTCGTCGACCACGAGATTGATCATGAAGGCCTGGCGGGCGTTGCCGAAGTACTCGGTGTCACCGGCGAAGGCGCTCCACACCGTGAAGGCGTTGGCCGGCATGTCACCGGGCGCGAAGCTGGTGCCCCGCGTGTCCCCCCAGGACTCGATGCCCAGGCCCAGCACTTCCTGGTACCAGGCGCCGAGGCGCGCCGGGTCGGGTGAACGGAAGAACACGCCACCCACGCCCAGGACCTTGCCCTCACCGCCCTTGCGCGACTTTCCCTTGGAAGCGGCCATGCCCATCTCCCCTGCCTGCGTGAAAGGGGCATGATAACGCAGGGCTGACACCGGTGGGCCGGCTCGGGCGCTGGACGCGCACCCGGTTCGGGGTCCCGGATGCAGCCCTGGATCCCGGCCTTGAACGAGGTGGAACGATGGCCTACCGTTTCCCGGCTTCGTGCGAGGACGCCCCCATGACCCGAACCCTGGCCCTCTGGATCACACTGATGACCACCCCAATGACCCTTGCCGCCGTCGATACCGAAGATCCCTGGCTCTGGCTGGAGGACGTGGAGGGCGAGGAGGCCCTGGACTGGGCGCGCGCCCGCAACGAGGAGTCGCTGGCCGTGCTCGAGGCGCTGCCCGAGTACGCGACCTTTTTCGAGAAGAACCTCGCCGTCTACGATTCGCAGGAGCGCATCCCCACGCCCTCCATCCACGGCGAACACGTCTACAACTTCTGGCGCGACGCGGACAACGAGCGCGGGCTGTGGCGCCGCACGACCATCGAGGAATACCGCAAGGACGAGCCGGCCTGGGACGTGCTGATCGACCTCGACGCCCTGGCGAAGTCCGAGGACGAAAACTGGGTCTGGTCCGGCGCCGCCTGCCTGCCGCCGGACTACGAGCGCTGCCTGGTGTCCCTGTCGCGCGGCGGCGCCGACGCCTCGGTGACCCGCGAGTTCGACATTCCGTCGAAATCCTTCGTCGAAGAGGGCTTCTCGCTGCCGGAGGCCAAGGGCGGCGCGACCTTCATCGACCGCGACACCGTCTTCGTCTTCACCGACTTCGGCGAGGGCAGCATGACCCAGTCGGGCTACCCGCGCATCGTCAAGGTCTGGAAGCGCGGCCAGGACCTCGACGAGGCCGAAACCGTGTTCGAGCGCGGCGTCGAGGAGATCGGTGTCTGGGCCGTGGTGCTCCGCACACCGGAACGCGACTACCCGGTGGTGATGTCCCTGCCCACGTTCTTCACACGGCACTACCACCTGTACGAAGGCGGCGAACTCAAACGCGTGCCGGTGCCGGACGATGCCGAGATCGAGGCCGTCTTCCGCAACCAGCTGCTGGTCAGCCTCAAGTCCGACTGGGTGCGGGACGGTGAGAACCTGCCCCAGGGCGCCCTGGTCAGCGTCGACCTCGACCAGCTCATGGCGGGCGAGGGCGCAGTGAAGACCGTGGTGAGCCCGGACCCGCGCGCCTCCATCACCGGCGTGGCCCGGACGAAGGACCTGCTGCTGGTCAACCGCATGGAGGATGTGCGCAACCGCCTCGACGCCTGGTCACTGGTGGACGGCGAATGGAGCCGGCGGGAGATCGACGCGCCCGCCATGGGCCGCATCGACGTGGCCAGCACCTCGGAAGACAGCAATTTCTTCTACTTCACCTACACCGACTTCCTGACGCCGACGACCCTGTACGAGGCCGAGGGCGTCGCCACGCCCGAAGCCAACCGCTCGCTGCCGGCCTTCTTCGATGCCGATCCTTTTGATGTGCAGCAGCACTTCACGAAGTCGAAGGACGGCACGCGGGTGCCCTACTTCGTGGTCGCGAAGAAAGGCCTGGAGCGCAACGGCACGAATCCCACGCTGATCTATGCCTACGGGGGTTTCGAGGTGTCGATGCGGCCGAACTACTCGCCCACCATCGGCATGGACTGGCTGGAGGCTGGGGGCGTCTATGTGCTGGCCAACATCCGCGGCGGTGGCGAATACGGCCCGAACTGGCACCGCCAGGCGCAGCGCGAGAACCGGCAGAAGAGCTACGACGACTTCTTCGCGGTGGCGCAGGCCGTGATCGACATGGACATCACCGCGCCCGAGCACCTGGGCATTCACGGGGGCAGCGGCGGCGGACTGCTGGTGGGCATGCTGTTCACCCAGCGCCCCGACCTGTTCAACGCCGTGGTCTGCCAGGTGCCCCTGCTGGACATGTACCGCTTCGACAAGCTGCTGGCGGGCGCCAGCTGGGTGGAGGAGTACGGCGACCCGGACAATCCTGAAGACTGGGCCTGGCTGCAGAACTACTCGCCCTACCACCAGGTGAAGGCGGACGCGGACTACCCGCGCGTGTTCTTCACCACTTCGACCCGAGACGACCGGGTGCACCCGGCGCACGCCCGAAAGATGGTGGCGAAGATGCGCGACATGGGGCACGAGGTGTTCTACTACGAGAACATCGAGGGCGGCCACGGGGGGGCGGCGAACAACCGCCAGGCGGCCCGGGTGCAGGCGCTGATCTACACCTACCTGCTGAACGAACTGCGCTGAGTGCTCACTCGCCGAAGACGTCCCTGAACAACAGGCACATGTGGTTCCAGGCGGCGGCCTCGGCCAACAGGTCGTATGCCAGGGGCAAGCCGTACTTCTGGCCGTTGCCGGTGGCGGCGGGGTTGCTGAATCCGTGCAGGGCCCCGGGCAGTTGCACGAGGTAGGTGGGCGCGCCGACCTTTTTCATCTCCGCCTCGAAGGCGGCGATATCAGCCTCGGGCACCAGCTTGTCCCGCTCGCCGTTGTAGGCGGCCACGCGACACGCCACGCGGTCGGGCCCTTCGGTGATGGCCAGGCCGAGGGAGCCATGGAAGGACGCGACGGCCTTCAGCGGCGAGCCGGAGCGGGCCATGTGCGTCACCGCGCCGCCGCCGAAGCAGAAGCCGATGGCGCCCATCCGGGTGTCGTCCACGAACTCCAGCGCAGCCAGGGCCGCGCGCGCAGCCTCGAACCGCCGGCGCGTGACCGACATGTCCTGGATCAGCGCCGTCATGAGCTGGCCGGCTTCTTCGGGATTTTGCGCCTGGCGGGCGTCACCGTAGAGGTCCACGGCCAGGCCCACGTACCCCAGCGCCGCGAGTTGCTGGGCGCGGCCACAGGCGTAGGCATTGCGGCCCCACCATTCGTGCACCACCAGGACCGCCGGCCGCGGGCCGGCCCGTTCCGGGTCGCGCGCCAGGTGGCAGCGCAACGCCAGGTCACCGTCCTGGCACACCAGCTCCTCGGTCAGGATCTCGCCCATGGTAGTCTCCCGTTGCGCGTGTTTGCCTTGGCGGCGTACTGCCCCAAGATAGCAAACCATTCGACAGCCTTCACAGGACGGAACCATGAACGACCCCCTCCAGGACCAGGACATCCGGATGGACGATTCCGCGCTTTGCCGCGAGGATGTGTTCACCGACAACCGCATCGGCACCGTGCGCCGCCTCACCCCGGTGACCGCCGAGGGCGAACCGGACACTTCCCGCGAGGTGCAGTACATCGGTTCCACGCAGATCATGACGCCCGCCGGCGCCCTGCCGCTGAGCTTCGAACTCCCCAACGAGTCGCTCGCGGCGGCCGTGGCCGGTTTCGGCGAGGCCGCGAAGGAAGCGGTGGACCAGACCATGGAAGAGCTGCGCGAAATGCAACGCCAGGCTGCCAGCCAGATCGTCGTACCCAAGGGTGGATCCGGTGGCTTCGGTGGCGGCCAGGGTGGCCGTGGCGGAATGCCGGGCGGCGGCATCCAGCTGCCCTGACGCCCGCGGCGTGCTGTCACGAACAGCCTTCGCGACATCCCCGGCGTGCTGACCTGGCCGGCCGCCCGCTGCGTCCTGCCATGCTGAAGCGGCGGGCGCGTCGACTCGCCCGAATCGCCGCCACGCTCGTGGCGGCCTGCGCCGCCACCGGTTCCGCGCTCGCCCAGGACGACATGACCTGGCGCAAGGTCGCGCCCGAGAATCTCGTTTTCATCGGCCTGCGCGAAGGCGAGATCGTTCTCGAGCTGAACCCCGACTTCGCCCCGGAAACGGTGGCGCGCTTTCGCCAGCGCGTGCGTGAGGACTTCTACCGGGGCATGAGCTTCTACCGGGTGATCGAGGGATTCGTGGCCCAGGCCGGGCCGGGTGATGACATCCCGGTTGCGGAAGACGAACAGCTGCCGCCGGAATTCCAGCGCCCCTGGGACGAGGAATTGCCCTGGGTGTCCGTGCAGCGCGGCGACCCTTTCGCCGAGGAGACCGGCTTCATCGACGGCTTTCCCGCAGCGCGGGACCGGGACCGGGTCTGGCTGACGCACTGCCCGGGCGCCGTGGCCATCGCCCGCGCCACCGAGGCGGACTCGGGCGCCTACGACTTCTACATCGTGATCGGCCAGGCGCCGCGATACCTGGACCGCAACCTCACCGTCTTCGCACGGGTGATCGACGGCATGGCGACGGTACAGCGTGTCGCCCGCGGCCCGACCGAGGCCAACGGCATCATCGAGAACGAGATGGCGCGCAGCCGCATCAGCCGGATGCGCCTCGCTGACCAGCTGGAGGACGAGGAGCGGCGGGACTTCTACGTCATGGACACCAGTGGTCCCGGCTTCACGGCCATGATGGGAGAGCGCCGCAAGCGCGACCATCCCTTTTTCGTGAACCGCCCCCCGGAGGTGCTGGACGTCTGCCAGGTGCCGGTCGCTACGCGGGCGGAACGCGCCGGCAGACTCACCCGCCGCGTCGACGACTGACCCGAACCCCAGAGCGGACCTGGAATTCCGCTCCAGTTCATCCATCCACCATTCCGGCGCTCCCTCCCTATAATTGGCGTTCCACGCTGGAGAACTGCCTGTGAACCGGATGCTGTTGCGAATCCTTCCCCTGGCGGCCTTCGTCCTGTCCGGACTGGTCCGGGCGGACGACTATTTCCCACCCCGCGGCGAATGGGAGCGGGTGGCGCCCGCGGCAGCCGGATTCGACGCGGACCGTCTTGGCGCCGCCGTGTCCCTGGCGCAAGAGAAGGCCGTGGTCGAGCCGCCGGACCTGGCCGAATCCATCCAGGCGTCCTTCAGCCGGGAGCCCGGCTTTCGCATCCTGGGCCCCACGGGAACGCGCGAGGGATCGGCCGGCCTGGTCATTCGCGGCGGGCGTGTCGCCGCGGAATGGGGCGATCTCGATCGGGTGGACATGACCTTCAGTGTCGTCAAGAGCTACCTGTCCACCGTCGCCGCCATCGCCTGGCGCGACGGCCTGCTCAGCGACCTGCACGCGCCGGTCGGCCGGAGCGTGAGGGGCGAGTGGTTCGCCTCGGAACACAACCGCGCCATCACCTGGCACCACCTGCTGAACCAGACTTCGGACTGGTCGGGCACCCTGTGGGACGTGGCCGACTGGGCCGATCGTCCCGTGGGCGACGACCCGGAGGCCTGGCCGAACCGCGAACTGCACCCACCCGGCACGCACTGGAAGTACAACGACGTGCGCATCAACCTGCTGGCCTACGCGCTGCTGGAGGTGCTGCGCGAGCCCCTGCCGGTGGTGCTGCGCGAGGAAATCATGGATCCCATCGGCGCCGGGACCACCTGGCGCTGGCACGGCTATGAGAACTCATGGGTCACGCTGGATGGGCAACGCATCCAGTCCGTGTCGGGGGGAGGTCATTTCGGCGGCGGACTGTTCATCGATACCTGGGACCACGCCCGCCTCGGCCTCCTGTTCCTGCGCGACGGTCGCTGGGAGGACCGGCAACTCGTGCCGGCGGAATGGATCGATCTCGCGCTCGTGCCCACCCCGCAACGCGCGGACTACGGCTATCTCTGGTGGCTGAACACCGACCGGGAACGCATACCGGCCGCTCCGGCCTCGGCGTTCTGGGCGGCCGGGTTCGGCGGCAACTTCATCTACATCGATACGGAAAACGACCTGCTGATCGTGCTGCGCTGGGTACCGGCCCTGGAGGAAGTCGTCACCGCGGTGATGGAGGCCATGGCGCCGTGAGCGTGCGGTCATGGGCCGTCCTGCTCTGCGGGTTCGCACTGGGCGTCACTGGAACCGTCCACGCCGCCGGCATCGGCCAGGAACCGGCAAGCCGGGCAAACGCCATCGATGCCGCGGCGCCGTCCCCGCCCGCCTTGACCGGCAGCGGCGGCACCAACGCCCCCGAACACCGGGACAAGCCGGTGGTGATCCTCGTGTCCGTGGACGGTTACCGCTGGGACTACCCCGACCGGTTCCCCTCGCCGGCCATCCGCCGGCTGGTGGAGGAGGGCCAGCGCGCCGAACGCCTGGTGCCCGTCTGGCCCACGCTGACCTTTCCCAACCACTACAGCCTGGTCACGGGCCTGCCCCCCGCCGAACACGGGCTGGTCGGCAACGAGTTTCCGGCCGACGGTCGCTGGTACGCCATCCGAGACCGATCGGCGGTGGAGGACGGGCGTTTCTACGGCGGGGAGCCGCTGTGGGTAACGGCCGAGCGGAACGGGATGGTGAGCGCCAGCTTCTTCTGGGTGGGCAGCGAGGCGCCCATCGGCGGGCTCCAGCCCACGCACTGGTATCGCTACGACAAGACCATCCCGGCCGAAGCGCGGGTCAACCAGGTGCTGGCCTGGCTGGACGAGCCCCCGGAAACCCGGCCGCACTTCATCACGCTCTACTTCGAACAACTGGACGACCAATCGCACTGGTCCGGCGTGGGATCGCCCGAATTCCGGCAGGCCCTGGAGACCGTCGACCGGGCCATCGGGCGACTGCTGGACGGCATCGACGCCCTGCCGGCGGACCGGCCCGTGTATCTCGTGCTGGTGTCGGATCACGGGCAGATGCCCTTCGACGATGCGCCGCCCTTCGTACTGGAAGACCACCTGTACCTGGAGGGGCTGGCCCTGATCGACAAGGGTCCGGCGGTGTACGCCTGGCAGGGTACGCCCGACCGGGTCGCCGCGAGAAAGCTGGCCGAGACAGTGAACGCGGCCTGGCCCGACGGCCGCGCCTACACCCGTGACACCGCGCCGGCCCACTGGGGCCTTGCGGACAATGAACGTTTTCCGGACCTGGTGTTCCAGGCGGATGCGGGCAAGGCGGTGGTGTCCCGCCACATCCGCCTGGGCGCGATCACCGCCGGCGACCACGGCTGGGCGCCCGAGGTCGGGGAAATGCACGGCATGTTCATCGTTCGCGGTCCCGGGATCACGCCCGGCAGCCGCCGGGGGGCGACCCCCGTGACGGCCGTGCAGCCCCTGGTGCTCGACTGGCTCGGCCTGGAAACCGGGGCCCCTGGCACGGTGGAGGATCCCGCTCTTGCACCACCCGAAAACTGATCGCCCCGGGCGGCTGGGCCGGGCCATCAACGTCAGCGACCTGCGCGCGATGGCCCGGCGGCGCCTGCCCGCGCCCCTGTTCCATTACATCGACGGCGGATCCGAGGACGAATCCAACGTCACTGGCAACGTCAGCGCCTTCGGGGCCGCCAGGCTCGTGCCGGAAATGCTGGTCGACGTCTCGAACGTGGACCTGCGCACCCGTGTCTTCGGGCGGGAGCTGTCCATGCCGTTGTTCCTCTCGCCCACGGGTATGACACGCTTTTTTCACCACGAAGGTGAACGCGCCGTGGCCCGGGCGGCCGCGGCCGCAGGGACCTGCTACAGCCTGTCCACGCTCGGCTCCACCGCCATCGAGGCCGTGAGCGCCGCCTGCGACGGCCCAAAATGCTTCCAGATCTATGTCATGCGCGATCGCGGCCTGACCCGGGAATTCATCCAGCGCTGCAAGGACGCGAAGTTCGACGCCCTCGCGCTGACCGTCGACGTGCCCCTGCCCAGCAAGCGGGAACGCGAAATCCGCTACGGCTTCAGCCTGCCACCGCGGATCACGGCGCGCTCCCTGGCGGGGTTCCTGGCCCGGCCGCGATGGCTCTACCACTACCTGCGAACACCGAAACCGATGCTCGCCAACGTCGCCCATCGAATCGACCAGGGCAGCAGGGACACGTCCTCGCTGATCCAGTACGTCGCCGAGCAGTTCGACCCGTCCGTCACCTGGAAGGACATGGAATGGATGATCGGGGAATGGGGCGGGCCGTTCGCGATCAAGGGCTTGCTGTCACCGGCGGATGCGCGTCGCGCCGTCGACATCGGCGCCAGCGCCGTCATGGTGTCCAACCACGGCGGACGGCAGCTCGACGGCGCCCTGTCGACCTTCGAGGCCCTGGGCCCCATCGCCGACGAGGTCGGGGGCGAATGCGACATCATCCTGGACGGCGGCATCCGCCGCGGCACCCACGTGCTCAAGGCCCTGGCCCGGGGCGCGACGGCCTGCTCCACCGGCCGGCCCTACCTCTGGGGACTGGCCGCAGGGGGCGAGGCCGGCGTTCGCCACGTGCTGGAAACGCTGAAGGAAGAGATCCGGCTGAACCTGGGTTTGCTGGGGTGCCGCTCGGTCGGCGAGGTCAGCCGGCGTCACCTGGCCGGGGTGTAATGCCCGCGCAGGTCCGGTCCAGCGGTTCCCAGGACTGGGGGACCGGGTTGTCGAAACAGATCAGTTGCAGGGTTTCGGCGTGTTCACGGTCCAGGATGTCCTGGACCTGGGCCCGCAGGGCGAGAAACTCCGGATGGGTCGACAGGCTGGCCAGGGCGGGGTCATCGAAGTAGAGCGGGTCCCACAGATGCCGATCCAGCGCTGACTGGAGCGCCGCCAGCGACTGTTCCTCACTGCCCATCGCGATGGCCCGGATCGCTTCGGCGACGTGATCCCAGGGCGTGTCGATGTCCAGGGCCGCCAGCTTGGACAGGTTCCGTTCCAGGTCCGCGGATGCTTCGCGGGCCAGCTCGAGCTCGCCGGTCTGCACGAGAGACCAGACCATGCGCGCGTGACTGATCGAGAAATAGTCGCCGCCACTGACGATTCCCCCGGGAAAGCCCTCCCGCAACTGCAGGAAGATCGCCGTCGCGGCTTCGTGTTGACCGGACTTGTACAGCGCATCGGCCAGGCGAATCTTCGCTTCGGCGTTGTCCGGGTCGGCTTCCAGACGCCGCTTCAGGGTATCCACGGTCGTTTCCATGCGACCTTCGTACAGGTCCGCCAGGTAGCTGGACTGGTCCGAGACGCGTCGGGCCTCGTCGTACTCGCCCATGGACGAGAACAGGAAGATCAGCTGGCGGTTGGAGAAGTCATCCAGGGGGCTCTCGGCATAGGCGCCCAGGGTCCAGCGGGTGGCTTCGCTGAGGTTGGTTCGGTTGCACCCTTCGAGAAAGCCCTTGGCCAGGTAACCCGCCCAGGCGCTGGTCTCGACCAGCTCGTCCGCGATCTGCCGGGTCTGCTCCGGCTCCTTGAGGCACAGCCAGGCGACGTAATTCAGTCGGCCGACTACCGACAGGGGATCCACGACGATCAGGCTCTCGATCATGGCGAGCGCGGTGCCCCAGTCGCCCATGGCCTGGCTGGACTGGGAGCCCCAGTTGAGCGCGTCCACGAACACGGGGTTCAGCGCCACGGCACGGTTCGCGGAGGAAATGCCCTTGGGAAAATCGCCGGATTGGTTGGCCATCAGGGCCTGGGCGCCGTGGGCCTCGGCCAGGTCCGGCTCCAGCGCCAGGGCCCGCTCGATGTGGGGCGTCGCCAGTTCCTGCACCTGGGAGAGCGTGTAGTCGCCGTAGCTGTTGGGACTGTTCAACAGCAACATGATGCCGATGGCCAGCCAGGCGTGCGCCGGGGCGTATTCCGGATCGAGCCGCACCGAGCGCTCGAGCTCGGACACACCCTCGGTGATGTTCCTGCGGCCGCGCAGGGCGATGAGTCCCCGGCCTTTGAGGAAGGCCTCGTAAGCGACGGAGTTGTCGGTTTCCTGGACGCGTGGCGCGACCGTTCCACCGGCGCCGTCCAGGTCGAGCTGAACGCGCAGGGCTTCGCCGATGGCGGCCGAAATTTCGTCCTGGATGGCGAACACGTCCTTGAGCTCGCGATCGTAGGTCTGGGACCAGAGGTGGTAGCCGTTGTCAGCCTCGATCAACTGCGCCGTGATGCGCAGCTGGTTACCCGACTTGCGCACCGAGCCTTCGAGGATGTGCTTGACCTTCAACAGGCGGGCGATTTCACCGATGTCCTTGTTCTGCCCCTTGAACTGGAACGAAGAGGTCCGCGCCGCGACCCGCAGGTCCGGGTACTGGGCCAGCACGTTGAGCAGTTCCTCCGAAATGCCGTCGGAAAAATACTCCTGCTCCTGGTCCGACGACAGGTTGACGAAGGGCAACACGGCGATGGAGTGGTCCGGCGCGGCGTTGTCGGCGGCCGTTTCGCCCGAGGGCGGCTCGGGGGGAGAGGGGGCGCCGGCGCCGTCCGCCTCCAGGCCGGTACGCGCAGTGGCCGTCCCGGCCGGATCGTCTCCCGGACCCTCCATGGGTCGGAAGCGTTCCAGCACGAAGTAGCCCAGCGCAACGACCAGCACACCGATGATGACGAAGTCCAGGCGCCGGCCGGTCTGCGTGGTGATGGAACGGCTGCGGTCGACCTCGGATTCGCGCTTGAGGCCTTCCGGGGTCATCTCAAAGGCCCAGGCGAACACCAGGGCGACGGGGAAGCCGATGGCGAGGACCAGCAGCAGGGTGCCGAACAGCCAGTCCGGGGCGCCGATGTTGTCGATCATCACGTCGGCGATCTGAAGGGCGAGCCAGGCCACCACGCCATAGGCGATGGCGACCCGGAACACGTTCCTGCGCTTGAGTTCCTCGAACAGTCCCATGACGGACGAAAGGCACCCCTTCTTGTTGTCCGGCTACATTAGCACTCTTGCCGGGCCGCCGTCGCCGGTCCCGGCGACCCTCATTGTCCCATCGCTCAGCTTCGGTTCTTCTTCTTTTTCTTCGACTTTCCACGCTCCCAGTCCGGAATCTCGTCGCCGATGGCGACCCGGAACAGGGCGTTGAGCAAGGCGACGGCGTCCTCGGAGGGCATGTTGGTCATCTTGGAATAGTCCACCACCGTGTCGCCGAAGCCGGTCATGGAGGCCTCCTTGCCGAAGACGGAGCGGGTGAAGGTGATGGCGTCGGAGTTCACTTCTTCCTTGCTGCTCCAGAGGGCCTTGAGGCCCGAGTGCACCCGTTCCGGCGGCAGGGCCAGCCGGAACACGAAGGGCTGGCTGCGCAGGCTGACCAGGGAGCCGATCTGGCGGCCGTTGTGGACCAGGGTCACGTAACGCGTTCCGGACTTCCGGTAGCGGCACTCGCTGCCCAGGTACCAGATCGAGCGCATGAACACCTTGTCCAGGAAGGAGTCGACCAGCGGATCGCGGTGATGGTTGTTGTCACGCACCCGCTGGATGAACCAGTCCCGCGGCCGGTCGCGCGTTTCAACGGCGGTCATGCTGGCCAGGGACATGACGTCCAGGACCGGTTCGAGTTCGCGGGAATCGATCTGGCCGTCGTCGTTCTCGTCCAGCAGGCTGAACAGCGTGTCGAAGAAGGTGGCGATGTCGATCTTCACCTTCTCCCGGTCGTCCTCGCGCTCGAACAGGCGGGACATTTCCGGCAGTCGGTCGAGGTAGGCCCAGTTCTGCAGGCTGGTGACGGTGTCCACGGTGGGATCGTGGACAAAATGGCCGTAAAGCTCCGGCCAGGCGATCTGCATACAGATCAGCCCATAGAGGATCAGCGCCTCGCGCCGATCCAGCGGCGCGGCGCCCTGGTGCTCGCGGACCCGGTCGAGCAGGGTGGCGTAGTTCATGACCCGCTTTATGTTGCGCGGGTTGCGCCCGACCGTACAGAGGGTGATGTTGAGCAGGTAGTCGCGGCTCTCCGGGTCCTCGACCAATTCCTCGGAAAACGGGAACCCGGCCCGAAGCAGCAGGCCCAGGATGTAGCGTTCCAGCTGGTAGGAGGCCGCCGGCATCACGAAGGGCAGCTGGATGATCTTGTCGTAGAAGGCCTTGCCGATGCTGCGCTGCATTTCGCGGCCGAACTTCTCCGCCATGCCCTGCTGCACCACGTCGTAATCGATGGCCAGGACGAACACGCAACCGGTCATGTCGACGAAGTGCTTGAAGGCCTCGAGCAGGAGCAGGGCCTCCACCGGCGGCACCCGGTCGAGATCGTCGACGAAGATCACCAGCCGCCGCGCCCGGTCGTCCCGGACCCAGGCCTGCACCATGCTGGCCAGGTTGGCGTGGAAACCGCCCATGAGGCCGGACACGTCGTCGTTGTCGTCGTCCTCTTCGAGCACGGGCCGCTTGAGCTGGCCGCCATCGGCTTTTTTCAGCGCCTTGCGCAGCTGCTTGCAGGCGCGCCGGGCGGCGGTCTGGACCCGCTCCTGGTCGATGTCCGTGTCGTCCAAGGCCCGCAACATGCGCACCGTGAGCGCCTGAAGGCAGGAGATCACCAGATCGTTGTGGTCGTGGAACTGGGAGAACGGCCAGGTCTCCAGGCTCACGATACGGCAGCTGCGCGGGTCCAGGAGGCCGGAGCCGGCGTCTTCTTCGGTGCCGCGGAGCATGTTCATCAGGCTGGTCTTGCCGATGCCCCAGTCACCCTGGATTCCGACGGTCATCGGGGTTTCGCACTGCTGGATGAAGGCGGCGAGCGCCTCGGCGTAGGGCAGGAGATTGAGCGTGTCGTCTTCCCGCTCGACGTGGCCGTCGGCCAGTGAAGAGCGGAACACCAGGGGCGCTTCCCGGAGGCTCTGCCGGCTCATGCGCTGTCCCGGTCCATCATTCGCTCCCTTGTTCACGCCCCGACGCCCCGTGCGTTCAGTCGTCCCAAGAATAGCCGATGTCCTCTTCCACGGCGTGCGTGCGCTCGACCATGGCCCGCAGCTCCGCGAAGAACAGGCATTCCGGGTTGGCCCGGTAGTGCCGCTGGTTGCCGACCTGCCGGACGGTCACCACGCCGGCTTCTTCCAGCCGTGCCAGTTCGCGCTGGACACCTCCCGCGCCGACGCCGGCCAGGCGCACGATCTCGTTGGTGTAGAAGGTGCGGTCCGGATGGAGGTACAACAGGCCGAGCACGCGCCGGCGCGTGCGTCCGAACAGGGCTCGCCAGAGTTCCTTCCCTTGAACTATCGTACCCATATAGGGTATTATCATACCTCATTTGGGTAATTCGATCCCACCACCCGGCCGGGTGAGCACGTTGTCCGGCTCGGGGTCGGCAGACCCGGATGAGCGAAGTCCAGGGAAGTGCACGGTCGACACCTCCTCTGCCGCTGCACGGGACGCCGCCCCGGGGGCGATGCGATCACCCGGCAGACCAATAAGCCGGGTGGGCCGAGACGCCCGTCGCCGCCCGCGGCCTGCCCCGCCCGGATCCAAGGGCGCTGCGAGCAAAAGAAGGGGCCGCACACGGGGCGGAAATTCAGGCCGGTCACCTCGCGGTGACCGGCCTCTTGCTCTGGCGTTCGTTCTGTCGCAAGCTTCAAAGTGCCCTTCGGGTGCAAATATGCATTAGAAAAGAATTATTTAGGGCCTTTAAATCATGTGTTTATGAGGTCGGGCCACCGTTTTGGCTGGTTTTTAGCCAAAACTGCGCTATACTGAAAATCGTTGGTGACAACACCGGTGAACGAAGTTCCCGGACCGAGCGCCCGGCGTCCATTCCCCTGCTGACGCCCCGCATCCATCCAATGGCCCGGTCCGTGATCTACCGGCGTTGAGTGCACCTATACAGCCGATTACGTATTAATCACGTGGAACGCTGGCAGGGGATGCCCTGACGGCGTTTTTTTATGGAATACGTCGCCACCCGCGTGATTAAAGAAAGCCCGATCTCTCCTGGTCGGGCTTTCGCCTTTTCGGGCGCCGTGAGTCCGGCCCTTCGTCGAAACCCCGTGCCTGCTTCGGGTATCCTTGCGCCGTGATCCAGGTCCAGGCATCCCCCGAGTGAACGCCGTCCCCGCGAGCGAACCCCGGCTCTCGGTGATCGTCCCGTTCCACGACAGCGCCGACACCCTGGCCGCCTGCATCGAGTCCCTGCTCGCCCTCGACGCCGCGCCGGGCGAGGTCGAGATCATCCTCGTCGACAACGCCTCGAACGACGACTCCGCGGCCATCGCCGGCCGATTCGAAGGCATCACCCTGCTGCACGAAGACACGCCTGGCGCCTACCCCGCGCGCAATACAGGGATCCGGGCCGCACGCGCGCCGGTGATCGCCTTCACGGACGCCGACTGCACTGTCGACCGCGACTGGGCGCGGGTGATCCTCGAACGAATGGATGACGCAGCGGTGGGCCTGGTGCTGGGCCATGTGCGCTTTCCCGACCGGGCGAGCCTGGCGCTGCGTGTCGTCGGACACTGGGAGATGGCCAAGACGGACTACATTGCCCGCCGCTGTACGCCGGCCCACCGAATCGCCTACTGCAACAACATGGCCGTGCGGGCCGCATTGTTCGACGAGATCGGGCCTTTTCCGGACTGGAAACGCGCCGGTGACAGCGAGTTCGCCCAGCGCATGGCGCGGGAACGGCCCGACCTGGCGTTGCGTTACGAGCCGGCCATGCGGGTCACCCATCACGAGTTCACCGGCGCCCGGCAACGGGCCCGCCGGCTGCAGCTGTACACCGACACCAACACCCAGATCGAAGGCTTCAAGGAACTCTCCCTGCGCCAGCGGGCAGGGGTGTTCTGGCACTGGCTGAGCGCCTAGGGAACCTGCCCGAACTGCAACTCCGCCAGGCGGGCGTAGAGCGGGCTCGTTTCCAGCAGCGCCTGGTGCCGCCCCTCCGCCACCAGGCGGCCGCGGTCCAGCACGAGGATGCGGTCCGCCTTCTGCACCGTGGACAGGCGGTGGGCGATGATCATCGTGGTGCGGTCGCGCATCAGCACCTCCAGCGCGGCCTGCACCAGGCGCTCGCTTTCCGAGTCCAGCGCGCTGGTGGCCTCGTCCAGCAGCAGGATGGGGGGATCCTTGAGCAGGGCGCGGGCGATGGCGATGCGCTGGCGCTGCCCACCCGACAGGCGTATACCGCGCTCGCCCAGGAAGCTGTCGTAGCCTTCAGGCAGTTCGACGATGAAATCATGCGCCGCCGCCGCAATGGCGGCCGCTTCCACTTCGGCGTCGCTGGCTCCGCGACGACCGAGGCGAATGTTCTCGCGGGCGCTCTCGCCGAACAGCACGGTGTCCTGCGGCACCAGGGCGATCTGGCCGCGCAGGGCCACCGGGTCCAGCCGGTCCAAGGCGTGCCCGTCGACGCGAATCACGCCGCTCGAGGGATCGTAGAAGCGCAGCAACAACTGGAAGCAGGTGCTCTTGCCCGCCCCGGAAGGCCCGACGATGGCCACCGTCTCGCCCGGCTGCACATCGAAGTCCACGTCCACCAAGGCCGGGTCATCGGGACGGGAGGGATAGTTGAACCCCACCCGCTCGAAGACGATGCGCCCCTGTGCCCGCACCCCCAGGGACTCGGGCTCGGCCGGCGCGGCGATGGCCGGACGGGCCGCCAGCAGTTCGGCCAGGCGCTCCATGGCGCCGGCGCCGCGCTGGATCTCCCCCCACAGTTCGCTGAGCGCCCCGGCGGAGGCGCCGACGAACAGCGAGTAGGCCAGGAACTGGGCCAGTTCGCCGCCGCTCATTTCCCCGGCCAGCACCGCCCGCGAGCCCATCCAGAGGATGAAGGTGATGCCGCCGAAAATCAGCGTGAAGCCCAGGGCGGTGAGTCCGGCCCGGGTGCGGATGCGCCGCAGTGCCGTCTGGAAGCTGTCCTCGACGGCCTCGTCGTAGCGGCCCACCTGCAGGCCTTCCAGGGTGTAGGCCTGGACGGTCTGGATGGCCTCCAGGGATTCTCCCGCCACGCCGCTGGTGTCCGCGACGCGGTCCTGCGATTCACGCGAGAGACGGCGGATGCGCCGGCCCACCCAGATCATGGGGAGCACCACCACCGGCACGCCGAAGACGATGTAGGCCGTCAGCTCCAGGCTGGTCAGCGCCAGCATGAACAGGCCGCCGAGCAGGTTGAGGCTCGAGCGAAGGGCGATGGACAGGCTCACGCCGGCGATGGACTGGACCAGCGTGGTGTCGGTGGTCAGCCGCGAGAGCACTTCGCCCGTGCGCGTGAGTTCGAAGAAAGTCGGGTCCATGCGCACCACGCGGGCGAACACCGCGCTGCGCACATCGGCCACCACCCGCTCGCCGAGGCGGGTGACGAGGTAGAAGCGCAGCGCCGCGAAGCCCCCGAACGCCGCAGCGGCCAGGAAGAACCAGCCGAAATAGCGGTTGACCGTGCCGATGTCGTTCTCGACGAAGCCGTTGTCGATCAGGAATCGCAGCGCGATGGGCAGTGCGAGCAGGGCGGCCGACGCCACCAGCAGCGCCACCAGCGCCGCCGCCATCAGGCCCTTGTAGGGGCGCAGGAAGGGCAGCAGCGCCTTCAGCGGACGGAGGGAATCGCCTTTGGGTCGCTCTTCGAGGTCCGGCACTTCAGGATTCGGCTTCCCGGCCTAGGGTGTTTCCAGGGTCGCGTTGGTGCCCGACAGGGCGTCACGCAGTTCGCGGAACTTGGTCTTGACGGCGCGCCGGTCTTCCGGCGACAGGCGCAGCAGGGCCTTCTGGCCGACGGCCAGGCTTTCCAGGTCCGGGTCGGCAAACTCCCAAATCGCCTCGTTCTGCACGAGCTCGATCATACCGACGGGCTCGGGCGTGGCCAGCAGCAGGTCGAGAATCTCCACCATGCGGTCGTTGAAGTAGGCCTCCTGGTCGCCGAGGCCCAGGTAGGCCTCCTGCAACAGCGGGTAGTAGTGCACGTAGCGGGTCACCAGCTGCGCGGTGTCCACCGCCAGGATGAGGTCGACGTAAGGCGCGTAACGCTCCGCATTGGCCGGGCTGATGACGGTCTGGTCTTCCGACCGCAACACGGCGAAACGGCCCGGCGGCGACTTGAACGGCCGCTGGGGAATCGCCACGCGGCGTGCGTCGAGGGAATCCACGGTGGAAACGATCCGGCTGATGATGAAGTCCGGCACCAGCAGGGCGGCGAGATCCTGGTCGGGGAAAAGTTCGGTGGCATCCACCAGCACTTCGGCGTCGGTGTCGCGAAGGATGGGCTGCGGCTCGGGCGTCGGCGGCTCCTCCTCCACGACCAGGGGGGGCGGCGTGGGGATGGTGATCTGTTCCACCGGGTAGGTGGGATCCCGGCGTGGCATCGGCACCGGCGCCGGCTCCGGCATCACCTCGACCCGCTCGATCTCGGCCTGGTCCAGGCGCACGGACCACCACCAGGCGGCGATCAGGAGGACAAGGAAGGCGAGGATGAGCAGGCGTATTTTCATTGGGAGTGAGCTCCGTTTCTTTTAGGCCGTGTCCCCTGTGACCGTGGGGTGTCGCCACGGTTCATTCGGGCATTTCACCGTGCCTTGCGTCGACGGGTCAGTCAACCAGCATCCCCACCATGGCTTCCGCCGCCTTGCGCGCGTCGGCGATGGCCGTGACCACCAGGTCCGCTCCGCGCACCATGTCGCCGGCGGCAAAGACTTTCGGGTTGCTGGTCTGGAAGGCCCGAGCCCCCGCTTCAGGCGCCTTGACCAGGCCCCAGTCGTCCACCTCGATGCCGTGATCGCTGAACCACGGCGCCGGGGAGGCGTTGAAGCCGAAAGCGATGACCACGGCGTCGGCGTCGAACACCCGCTCGCTGCCCGGTACCGTTTCGGGCCGGCGACGGCCGGATTCGTCCGGCGGGCCCAGGCGCGTCTCGACGATGCGCACGCCGGTGGCGCGGCCCTTCTCGCCGACGATCTCCAGGGGCTGCACATTGAAATGGAACTGCACGCCCTCTTCCATGGCGTTCTTCACCTCCGCCTGCGAGCCGGGCATGTTGTCGCGGTCGCGGCGGTAGAGCAGGTTCACCTCGGCCGCGCCCTGGCGGATGGAGGTGCGCACGCAGTCCATGGCCGTGTCGCCGCCGCCCAGCACCACGACGCGCTTGCCCTGCATGTCGATGAAGGGATACTCGCCCGGCGGCATCTTCAGCACCGCCCGCGTGTTGCCGATCAGGAAGTCCAGCGCCTTGTGCGCGCCGTCCAGGTCCAGGCCGGCCAGGCGTCCATCCAGGGCGGTATAGGTGCCCATGCCCAGGAACACGGCATCGTGCTTGTCCAGGAGGTCGTCGAAGGAGATGTCCTTGCCGATCTCGGCGCCGAGCACGAAGCGCACGCCCATGCCTTCGAGAATGCCGCGGCGAGTGCGGATGACCTTGTGCTCGAGCTTGAACTCGGGAATGCCGAAGGACAGCAGCCCACCGATCTCCGGGTGCTTGTCGTACACGATGGGCGTCACGCCGTTGCGCGCCAGGATGTCGGCGCAGGCCAGGCCGGCCGGTCCCGCGCCCACGATGGCCACGCGCTTGCCGGTGTCCTTCACGTGCGAGAGATCCGGCTTCCAGCCCTGGGCGAAGGCCGTGTCCACGATGTGCCGCTCGATGGCGCCGATGGTCACGGCGCCGTAGCCCGTGTTCAGCGTGCAGGCGCCTTCGCAGAGCCGGTCCTGCGGGCAGATGCGACCGCAGATTTCCGGCAGGGAGTTGGTGCGGTGCGCCAGTTCCGCCGCCTCGATGATGCGCCCCTCGGTGGCCAGCTTGAGCCAGTCCGGGATGTAGTTGTGCACCGGGCATTTCCACTGGCAGTACGGGTTGCCGCATTCGATGCAGCGGTTGGCCTGGGCCTCGCCTTCCTCGACCTTGAACGGTTCGTAGATCTCACGGAACTCGGTCCGGCGAATCTCCAGCGGGTACTTGTGCGGGTCCGACCGGCCGAGGTCGGTGAACTCGAAATGGCGGCGAATGCTGCTCTTGCCCATGTCAGCCCACCACCTTCAGGGGCACTTTCTCGAGCGTGCCGCCCTGCTTCATGGCTTCCTTGTCCACCTTGGGCCGCACCACGCGGAAATAGAACACGAAGTGCTCGAAACCGTCGAGGAGCTTCTGGCCCCAGGCGCTGCCGGTGAAGTGCACGTGCCGCTCGAGCAGGTCGCGGATCGCGGCCAGTTCCTGGCTGCCTTCGGAGCTGTCCACGTCCTGCACCATGACGGACTGCTGGTTCACGCGGCCGCGCAGGCGGTCGTTCATGTCCAGCACGTAGGCCACGCCGCCGGTCATGCCCGCGGCGAAGTTCGAGCCGGTGCGGCCTAGCACCAGCACCTCGCCGCTGGTCATGTACTCGCAGCCATGCATGCCCACGCCCTCCACCACGGCGGTGGCGCCGGAGTTGCGCACGCCGAAGCGTTCCCCGGCCTGGCCGGCGGCGAAAAACGCCCCGCCGGTGGCGCCGTAGAGGCAGGTGTTGCCGACGATCGCGCTGCGCTTGGCCACGATGGGCGCGTCGGAGTGCGGCGCGATGGCGATGGAGCCGCCGCTCATGCCCTTGCCGACGTAGTCGTTGGCATCGCCCATCAGCTTGAGGTGCATGCCATGTGTGTTCCACACGCCGAAGCTCTGCCCGGCCGTGCCGGTGAAGCGCAGGCGCAGGCCTTCCTCGCCGGGGAAGCCGTCGCGGCCGAATCGGCGCGCGATCTCGCCCGCCAGGGCGCCGCCGACCGAACGGTCGTAGTTGTGGATGTCGAAGGCGCGGCGCGCCGAAGCGCCCGTCTCCAGTTCTTCGGCCAGGCTCTCGACGATGGCGCGGTTGAGCTCGCCCTTGTCGAAGGGCGCGTTGCGGATGCCGGCATAGCCGCCACCCTGGGCGCCCGCCGCGGCAGCCGCCTTTAGGATGCGGTCCAGGTTCAGCGCGCGCTGCTTGTCGGTCTGCGGTTCAATGCGCTCGAGCAGGTCGCTGCGGCCGATGATGTCCTCCAGCTTCGAGTAGCCCAGCTGCGCCAGGTGCTCGCGCGTTTCCTCGGCGACGAAGCGGAAGTAGGCCATGACCATCTCGGGCAGGCCCTTGAAGTGGTCGCGGCGCAGGCCCTCGTCCTGGGTAGCCACGCCGGTGGCGCAGTTGTTCAGGTGGCAGATGCGCAGGTACTTGCAACCCAGGGCCACCATCGGGCCGGTGCCGAAGCCGAAGCTGTCGGCGCCCAGGATGGCGCCCTTGATCACGTCCAGGCCGGTCTTGAAACCGCCGTCCACCTGGAGGCGCACGCGGTCACGCAGGCCGTTTTCCACCAGGGCCTGGTGCGCTTCCGGCAGGCCGGTCTCCCAGGGCGAGCCGGCGTACTTCACCGAGGTCAGCGGGCTGGCGCCGGTGCCGCCGTCGTGGCCGGCGATGGTGATGAAGTCGGCATAGGCCTTGGCCACCCCGGCGGCGATGGTGCCCACGCCGCGCGCGGCCACCAGCTTCACCGA
This sequence comes from Gammaproteobacteria bacterium, assembly GCA_030426265.1. Taxonomy (GTDB): domain Bacteria; phylum Pseudomonadota; class Gammaproteobacteria; order Xanthomonadales; family SZUA-36; genus Marinihelvus. The sequence continues at coordinate 40,034 of JAUHYP010000023.1, forward strand.
GACCGTCGCCTTCGGGTTGACCTGCTTGAGATCGAAGATCAGCTGCGCCAGGTCCTCGATGGAGTAGATGTCGTGGTGCGGCGGCGGCGAGATCAGCGTGCTGCCGGGAACGGCGTGGCGCAGGGCCGCGATGTGGGCCGAGACCTTGTGGCCGGGCAGCTGGCCGCCCTCGCCGGGCTTGGCGCCCTGGGCCATCTTGATCTGCAACACGTCGGCATTCACCAGGTAGTGCGCGGTGACGCCGAAGCGGCCGGAGGCTACCTGCTTGATGCGCGAGTTCTTCTCGGTGCCGAAGCGCGCCGGGTCCTCGCCCCCCTCGCCGGAGTTGGACGAGCCGCCCAGGCGGTTCATGGCGATGGCCAGGGCCTCGTGGGCCTCGGGCGACAGCGCACCGATGGACATGCCGGCCGAATCGAAGCGCGGGAAGATGGATTCCACCGGCTCGACCTGGTCCAGCGCGATCGGCGCACGGCTGCTGCGCGGGCGCAGCAGGTCACGCAGGGCCGCCGGGGCGCGCTGGTTCACGCGGTCGGCGTAGACCTGGTAATCGGCCTTCAGGCCGCTTTGCACCGCCTTCTGCAGCGAGGTGACCACGTCCGGGTTGTAGGCGTGGAATTCACCCCCGTGCGCGAATTTCAGCAGTCCCCCCTGGGACAGGGGCACGCCCTGCTGCCAGGCCAGGGCCGCGACCTCGCGCAGCTCACAGTCCAGCTCGGCGAAGCCCAGGCCGCCCACCTGCCCGGCGGCGCCGGGGAAGCAGGTGTCGGTGACCTCCTCGCCCAGGCCCACGGTCTCGAACAGCTGGGCGCCGCGATAGCTGGACACGCAGGAGATGCCCATCTTGGACAGCACCTTCAGCAGGCCCTTGCGCACGCCGCGCCGGAAATACTTGCGATGCTGCAGCAGGTCGCCCTTGAGCGCGCCCCGCGCGTGCAGGTCGTTGATGATCTGGAAGGCCAGGAAGGGATAGATGGCTGTCGCGCCCACACCGATCAGCACGGCGAACTGGTGCGCGTCGCGGGCGGTGGCCGTCTCGACGATGATGTTGCAGTCGCAGCGCAGGCCCTCGCGGATCAGGCGCTGGTGTACGGCGCCCGTAGCCAGGGCCGCGTGGATGGGCAGCGTGTCGCGGGTGACCTTGCGGTCGCTCAGCACCACGATGACCACGCCGTCGCGAACGGCCTTCGTCACGTCGTCACACAGCTGGTCCAGGGCCTCGCGCAGGCTCATCGACTGTGGGAAGTTCAGGTTGAAGGGCTGGTGGCGGTAGAACCGCTGGTCCAGCTCCAGCAGCTTGCGGTACTTGACAATGTTCAGCACCGGCCAGGGAATCACCGCACGGTCGGCGTGCGTGTTGGTCTCCTGGAAGATGTTGTGCTCGCGGCCGAAGATGGTCTCCAGGCTCATGGCCGAGACCTCGCGCAGCGGGTCGATCGGCGGGTTGGTCACCTGGGCGAACTGCTGCCGGAAATAGTCGTACAGCGAGCGCGGCAGACGCGACATCACCGCCATCGGCGTATCGTCGCCCATGGAGCCGGTGGCCTCGACCTGATCCTCGGCCATCACGCGGATGACCTGTTCGCGCTCCTCGTTGCTGACGCCGAACAGCTTCTGCATCACCGAAAATTCGGCGGGGATGTCGGCCAGGAACTTGGCCGCCGCCGCGGCTTCCTGCTCGTCGTTGTCCTTGACGCGAATGATGTTCTCGGCCAGCCAGTCCAGGTAGGGCCGGCGCGCCTTGAGCTGGTTGTCGATCTCCGCCGAGCGCCACAGCTTGCCGGTGCGCGTGTCCACGGCGAACATCTCGCCGGGCCCGACGCGGCCGGTTTCACGTACGTCCGCCTGGGCGTAATCCCAGACCCCCACTTCGGAAGCCAGGGTGATGAAATCGTCCTGGGTGATCACGTAGCGCGCGGGCCGGAGGCCGTTGCGGTCCAGGTTGCAGCAGGCGATGGATCCGTTGGTCATCACGATACCCGCCGGCCCGTCCCAGGGCTCGACGTGCATGGAGTTGAATTCGTAGAAGGCTTTCAGGTCCGGCGCCATGTCCGGCTCGGCCTGCCAGGCCGGCGGGATCAGGATGCGCATGGCGCGGAACACGTCCATGCCGCCGGCCAGGAACAGCTCCAGCATGTTGTCCAGCGACGAGGAGTCCGAACCCTCCTGGTTGACCAGGGGCCGGATGCGCTGCAGGTCGGGAAGCAGCGGCGTCTGGAACTTGGGCGTACGCGCCTCCGACCAGCTGCGGTTGCCCTCGATGGTGTTGATCTCGCCGTTGTGCGCCAGGAAGCGGAAAGGCTGGGCGTATTTCCAGTTCGGCAGCGTGTTGGTCGAGAAGCGCTGGTGGAAGAGACAGATATGGCTCTTCATGCGCGGGTCTTTCAGGTCCTGGAAGAACTCCGGCAGGTTGGCCGGCATCACCAGGCCCTTGTACACCGTGACCATGTTGGACAGCGTGGCCACGTGGAAATAGGGGTCGGGCGTTTCCAGGTCCTGGATCTCGGCCGAGGTCAGGCGGCGCGCCACGAAGCAGCGGCGCTCCACGTCGTGCTCGGCCCAGCCGGGCGGGGCATTGACGAACACCTGCTCGATCACCGGCAGTGAGTCCTCGGCCAGTTGTCCGAGCACGGATGGATCGACCGGCACCTTGCGCCAGCCGGCCACTTCCAGCATCTCGTTCTGCAGGTGGCGCGCGAGAATCTCGCGAGACCGCTGCGCCAGCTCCGGGTCCGGGTTGAGGAACACCATGCCCACGGCGAAGCGCTCGCCCAGCCAGATGCCGGATTCCTCGGCCACGGTGCGGAAGAAGGACTTGGGAAGCGCCAGCAGCACCCCGCAGCCGTCGCCGGTCTTGCCGTCCACGGCGATGGCGCCACGGTGGGTCATGCGGTCCAGCGCCGTGGTGGCGGTCTTGACCAGGCGGTGGGAACGTTTTCCGTGGATGTGCGCGATCAGACCGAAGCCGCAACTGTCGTGCATGTTGTCGGGCTGATACAGCCCCCGGTTACGGCCTGGCCACTTCATGGAACGTTCCTCAAAACCTCGTTGCCCGCGCAAAACGCAGTGGAACGGTCCATATTAAACAGGTTTCGCGATAATGGAAGCGTCCGTCAGGTGGGGTCGCCGGTCAGTTCCCAGTGCTCCGGAGAGCGCCACAGCCCGGACAGCAGCAGGGTGCGGATCGCGATCATCTCCTTGGGAATGCGGTCGTACAGGCGGATGAACAGCGCATCGGCCTCCAGCAACTCCTTGTCCCAGTCAGGCTTGTCGATCGCCATGGCCGCATGGAAATCCTCCCGGGTGAAGTGCTCCAGCCCTTCCCAGTCGATATCCCGGTAGGTCGGCATCCAGCCGATGGGGCTCTCGACGCCGCTGCCGCGGCCCCCCTTGGAGCGTTTGAGGATCCACTCCAGGATGCGCATGTTCTCGCTGAAACCCGGCCAGACGAATTTGCCGTCCTTGTCCCGTCGGAACCAGTTGACCCCGAAAATACGCGGCGGATTCGGAATCTTCCTGCCCAGGCTCAACCAGTGATTGAAATAGGAACCCATGTGGTAGCCCGCGAAGGGCAGCATGGCGAAGGGGTCCCGGCGCACCACGCCCTGCTTGCCGAAGGCCGCGGCGGTGGTCTCCGAGCCCATGGTGGCGGCCGCGTAGACCCCGTACACCCAGTTGAACGCCTGGAAGACCAGCGGGATCGTGTCGGATCGGCGCCCCCCGAAAATGAAGGCCCGGATGGGCACGCCATTCGGATCCTCCCAGGCCTCGTCGGCAACCGGGTTCTGCGCAGCCGGCGCCGTGAAACGGGCGTTGGGATGGGCGGCGGGGGTGTCTGAAGCGGGGGTCCAGTCGTTGCCCCGCCAGTCGATGGCGTGGGCCGGCGGGTCGCCGTCCATTCCCTCCCACCACACATCGCCGTCGTCGGTCAGCGCGACGTTCGTGAAGATGCAGTTTTCCCTGATCGTGTCCATGGCGCTCGGGTTCGAGGCCCTGGACGTTCCCGGGGCCACGCCGAAATACCCGGCCTCCGGGTTGATGGCGTAGAGCCTGCCGTCCTCGCCCGGCTTGATCCAGGCGATGTCGTCCCCCACGGTGGTCACCTTCCAGCCCTTCTCCCGGTACGCCCTGGGCGGCACGATCATGGCGAAGTTGGTCTTGCCGCAGGCGCTCGGAAAGGCCGCCGCCACGTAGCTCTTTTCCCCGTCCGGTTCCTGCACGCCCATGATCAGCATGTGCTCGGCCAGCCAGCCCTCGTCCCTGGCCATGGTGGAGGCGATGCGCAGGGCGAGGCATTTCTTGCCGAGCAGCGCATTCCCGCCGTATCCGGAGCCGTAGGACCAGATCGAACGCTCCTCGGGAAAATGGACGATGTACTTGGTTTCCGGGTTGCAGGGCCAGGGCACGTCTTCCTGGCCCGGTTCGAGGGGCGCTCCGACCGTGTGCACGCAGGGAACGAAACGCCCGTCCTCGCCCAGCACGTCCCACACGGCCTCGCCCATGCGGGTCATGATCTTCATGTTGACCACGACGTAAGGCGAATCGGTGAGCTCGATGCCGATCTGGGCGATGTCCGAACCCAGCGGGCCCATGCTGAAGGGAATGACGTACAGGGTGCGCCCCTTCATGGCGCCCCTCGCGACGTCCCGCAGGATGCCCTTCATCCGCACTGGATCCATCCAGTTGTTGGTCGGGCCCGCATCGCTCTTGTTCTGGCTGCAGATGAAGGTGCGGTCCTCGACACGCGCCACATCGCTGGGGTCCGAGCGCGCCAGGAACGAGTTGGGCCGCTTTTCGGGATCGAGTGGTATGAAGGTACCCGCCTCGACCAGGGTCTGGCACATGGCGTCGTACTCTTCGCGGGAACCATCGCACCAGTGAATCTGGTCCGGTTCGAGCAGGGCTGCCATCTTGTCGACCCATGCCTTGGCTTTGGCGTGCTTGACGCTGCTGGGAATGGTCACTGAGCTGCGACTCCGTATTCGGAATTCGCTGCAAGGATACCCGGGTTGGCGCCCCCGTTGCTCGATCGGGGGCACGGTCACGGGCGCGCCACGCACCCGAAATCTCTGTCTACAGCTCCCGCAGGGCGTGCGCGACCGGCGTGCGGGCCGCGCGGATGGCGGGAAACAGGCCGCCGAAGAAGCCGATGAACAGCGCGAAGACGATGCCCTGGACCAGCAGGGGTGTGTTGACCTCGAAGGCGAAGGTCATGGAACTGAAGCTGGAGAAGTTCAACGTGGCCGCGCGGAAGCCGTCGAAGGCCAGCCAGGCCAGGGCCGCGCCGATGATGCCGCCGAGCAGCGCCAGCAGCAGGGATTCGGACAGCACCGAGGCGATCACCGGGCCTGAGCGGAAGCCCAGGGCCCGCAGGGTGGCGATCTCGCGGGTGCGCGACGCCACCGCCGTGTACATGGTGTTGAGCGCTCCGAAGATGGCGCCCAGGCCCATGATCAGGGCGATCAGCGTGCCCAGGCCGGTGACCAGCTGGTAGATCAGGCGCGACTGGCCTTCGTAGTACTCGGCCTCGGTCTGCACCTTCACGTTCATGCGCGGGTCGCTGGTGAGCGCGTCCTTGAAGTCCTGGAAAGCCTCCGGACGCTCCAGCGTGGCATGCACGGACTGGAAGGAGTTGCCGCGCCGGAATGCATCCTGCAGCACAGGCGCGTCCACCCACACTTCCGACTCCGACAGACCGCCACCGGCCTCGAACACGCCGACCACGGGCCATTGCTCGGAGCCGACGGCCAGGGTGGATCCGGTCTCCGCGCCGCTGAACTCCTGGCGCGCGCCCACGCCCACGATCACCTCGTTCAGGCCCGCGGTGAACATGCGACCGTCCACCAGGCGGAAGCCCTCGCGCACCAGGGCCGCCTGCGGCTCCACACCCCGCACAGGGACGTTGGCGTCGGTGCCGGTGGAGCGCATCGGCAGGTTGATGATCACGAACAGCTCGCGCGAAGCCACCGGCTGGCCGTCCTGGCGCGCGATGCCCGGGGCCTCGGTGACCAGCCGCGCTTCGTCGCCGCCCAGGCCGCTGGTCATCTCGGTGTCGGCCCCGCTGCGCATGACGATGACGTTGGCCTCGCCGGCCGAGCTTTTCATGGTGGCCATGATGCCCTGGGCGATGGACAGCACACCCACCATGACCACCACCACGCCGGCGATGCCGACCATGGCGGACAGGGAAGACCCCTTCCGCTGGGGCAGCGAGGCCAGGCTGAAGCGCGTGACCTGGAAGACCTGGTTGATGATGCGAAACATGATGTCGTCGCCTCCCCTGTCAGCGCCGCAGGGCGTCTGCGACCTGCAGACGCTGGGCCGTGCGCGCGGGAAAGATGCCCGCGATGAAGGCCAGGGCCAGGATCAGCACTCCGCCCAGCAACAGGTCCCGCACGGAAATGAAGAACACCGGCATGGCGCCGTTGGTCGGGTCCCCGGCGGCGACCAGCAACCAGGCCAGGCCGAGGCCGATGAGGCCGCCGATGGCGGTGATCACCAGGGCCTCGCCCAGCACCAGACCGAGCACGGCGCCGTCGGTGAAGCCCACCGCCTTGAGCACGGCCAGCTCGCCGATGCGCTCGCGGACCGAGTAGGCCATGGTGTTGCCGGCGACCAGCAGGATCGTGAAGAACACCGCCGAAACGATGGCGGTGATGATGAAACCGATGTTGCCCACCTGGTTGGCAAAGCCCTGGTACCAGGCGCCCTCGGGCTCGGTCTTGGTCTCGTCGGGTGAGTTGGCGAAAACGGCGTCGATGGCCGCGGCGATCTCCCCGGCGCGGTCCGGCTCGTCGACACGCACGACGTACCAGCCGACCTGGCCCTGGCCCCATTGGCGCGCCTCGTCGAAGTAATCGAAGCGGATGAACATCTGGCTGGTGTCGATGCCCTGTTCACGGGCGTCGTAGATGGCGGCGACGTCGAAGGTCCAGTTCCGGTCTCCGCCCTTGAGCGCCCACAGCGGGTTCATGATCGGAATCTTGTCGCCGATCTTCCAGTCGAAACGCTCCGCCAGCACCTTGCCGATCATCACGCCGGTGCGGGTTTCCAGCCAGCGTTGCCGGTCCTCGTCCGAGAGTTCCAGTTCCGGGTAGAGCTCCAGGTACTGCTCCGGCACCACGACGATCTGGGCGAAGAAATTGCTCGGCTCCTGGTAGATCCCACCGAACCAGGTGTTGTGGGTGGCGAAATCCACGCCCTCCACGCGGTTGATCTCGGCCTGGTGCGCCATGGGCATCAGGTTGATCAGCGACACCTTGTTGCGCGTGATCAACCGGTCTTCGCCGGCCACGTCGATGCCCGCCAGGAAGGCCGAGCGGATGGCCGCCAGGTAGCCGAACAGCAGGAAGGCCACGATGATGGACAGCAGGGTCAGCGCCGTGCGCAGCTTGTGCCGCCGCAGGTTGCCGAGGATCAGGGAGAGGTATTTCATGATCGCGCCCTCCGCCTCAGGCCTGCGGCTCGGAGGACAGGCGGCCCTTGTCCAGGTGCAGGGTGCGCGTGGCGCGGTCCGCGGCGCGCTGGTCGTGGGTCACCATGATGATGGTCTTGCCCTGCTCGGTGTTCAGGGCCTGCAGCAGGTCCAGGATCTCGTCCCCGGACTTGCGGTCCAGGTCGCCGGTGGGCTCGTCGCAGAGCAGCAGCGTGGGGTCGGTGACGATGGCGCGGGCGATACCCGTGCGCTGCTGTTCACCGCCGGAGAGCTGTCGCGGATAGTGGTTCAGTCGATGGGACAGGCCGACGATCTCGAGGGCGAGCTCGGCGCGCTTGCGCCGCTCCTTCCCGGACAGTTTCGTCAGCAGCAGGGGCAGCTCCACGTTCTTGCGCGCCGACAGCACCGGCATCAGATTGTAGAACTGGAACACCAGGCCCACGTGGCGCGCGCGCCAGCCGGCCAGCTTGCGGTCGGACAGCTTGTCGATTCGCTGGCCGCCCACGGTGACAGAGCCCTCGGTGGGCCGGTCCAGGCCACCCACCAGGTTCAGCAGCGTGGATTTGCCGGAGCCCGACGGACCCATCAGCGCGAGAAATTCGCCTTTCGGAATCTGCAGATCCAGGCCGCCGAGGACGTGAACCGTCTCGGAGCCGCGGGTGAACACCTTGTCCACCCCGCGCACGTCCACGAGCAGTTCGTTACCGGGCCGGGGTTCGGTCGTCTGGGTGCTTGCCATGGCGGTCTCACTCACGAATTGGTCTCCTTCACGGGGGCGCCGTCCTGCAGGGCCGAGGGGGCATTGACGATGACGCGTTCGCCGCCGGACAGGCCGGCGGTGACCAGGATGTCGTCGTCCTGGCGCCGGCCGGTGGACACGGCGCGGCGCTCGGCCCGACCCTGGCTCACCACCCAGGCAATGGTGCGGCCCGCGTCTTCTCGCAGGGCGCGGGCCGGTATCAGGACACCGGTCGCGGTTCCGGCAACGTCGATCTCCTCGTCCTGGAAGGCCACCTTCACACCCATGTCCGGCAGGATGCGCGGGTCGAGCTGGTCGAAGCCGACACGCACTTCCACCGTGGCGCGCTGACGGTCTGCGGTCGGGATGATGGCGATGACGTGGCCGGGAACATCCCAGTCGGGATAGGCGTCGAGGCGCGCGGTGACCCGCTGTCCGGCCGCGACGCGGTTGATGTAGGCCTCGTTCACGTCGATCTCGATCTCCAGCGAGTCCATGTCCACGATGGTGCCGATGCCGGTGCGGGTGAAGCCCCCGCCGGCGGACACCGGCGAGATCATCTCGCCGGGCTGGGCGTTCTTGCCCACCACCACGCCGGCGAAGGGCGCGCGGATCACGGTGTCGTCGAGTTGCTGCTGGTAGATGGCGACCTGCCGTCGCGCGACGTCCACATCGGCCACGACCCGCTCCAGCCGCGCAGCCAGGGACTCGGCGGCGGCGCGGTTGCGATCGAGTTCCTGCTGACTGGCGAGGTCGCGTTCGACCAGGTTTCGGGTGCGTTCGAGGTTGGCGCGCGCTTCGCGCAGCAGGGCCTCGGTTTCCTTGGCGGCGGTGGCGGCGGAGGCGCGCTGGGCCTCGGCCAGTTCCAGGCTGCGGCGCACATTGGCGTCGTCCAGGGTGGCCAGCACCTGGCCTTCCTCGACCGCCATCCCCTCTTCGATCAGCACTTCACGCACCTGGGCGGTGAGCTTGGAGGACACGGTGGCGTAGCGCCGCGCGGTGACGTAGCCGGAGGCATTGAGCACCGTGCCGGCGGCCGCGCCGCTGACCGGCTGCGCCGCGACGGTGCGGACCTCAACGGCGGGCTCGGGGCGATTCAACCACCAGGCGGCAGCGAGCCCGACCACGACCAGGACGACGACCAGCGGCACCCACCAGCGGGCGCTGGATTCACGTTCGGGTTCGCGTTCGATCCTGAGCTGATCGAGTTTGGAAGATTCCATGGCCCCCCGCTGCCGGTGGTGACAGCGCAATCATTCGCCGACCCATCATATCGGCTGCCCGGAGCGAAAGCGATGGCCGAAAGTTGGGGCCCCG
>JAUHYP010000077.1 GCA_030426265.1 Gammaproteobacteria bacterium
GCCATCACAATCCTCATCCACCCCATTGCCGTCCGCATCGGCGGCGTCAGGGTGGATCGCCCCGTTGGTGTCGTCGCAATCCCCCTCGTTCGGCGTGTAGCCATCGCCGTCACCATCGGTGTCTTCGGGGCCCGGCCCCAGCGACAGGGTGTAGGCCACCCTGCTGTCCGCCTCGGCCAGGCTGCCGGCGATCGGGGACTGCATGAAGACCGTACCCACGGGCGCGCTGGCATGATGCTTCGAACTCACGCGTCCGGCCTGCAACAGGGCATCGTCCAGGGCGGTGTCTGCCGCCGAGCCCGTCAAGCCGAAGAGGTCGGGGACCGTCACGGGTTCGACGATTTCCAGCTCGTACTGCTGGAAGGCGGACTTGCCGGTGCTGTCGGTGACTGCGATGCCGACACCGTAGACCCCCAGGTCCGGATCCTCCCAGCGCACCCGGCCCAACACGGGGTCGATGGTCATACCCGGCGGCCCCGCAGTGAGCACGAAGGCGAAGGTGTCGCCGAAGTCGCGGTCCACCACCAGCGGCAGGTACTCGTAGGCGAAGCCCCGCGTGCCGAACTGGCGGGGTGAGGAAGCGAACTCCGGGGCGTAGTCGCCCGGCGGAAGGAGTTCCAGCGTGACGGTAGCTTCGTTGGACGCCAGCGCGCCGTCGCGGGCGCGATAGGTGAACGCATCGGTCTCGGGGGGTGCGCCGTCCAGGCGCACCGGCACGAAGTTGAATCCGTTGAGGCCGGGTGTGAGCCAGTGTGGCCGTGGACGCGCCGGAATGCTGCCGTCCGCCGCCACGTGCGTGTACTGGTAGATCCACTGATTGCGGATCGGCGGTGCGGGCGGTGTGGGGTGAGACTCGGCGCCCCGCCAGACGGCCGTCGAACCGGGACCACCGCTGGTGAACGAGGCGATCAGTTCGCCGTGGCCGTCGCCATCCACGTCGGCGACACCGACGTAGGACTGTCCCGAGAAGTACTGGTTGAACGGCAGGGATTCCAGGATGGCGCCGTCGCGACCGTCGACCACCAGGACGCCGGTGTTCGCGTTGATGCCGGGATTGCCCCGGTCCATCAGCAGGACCAGGTCCACTGCGCCGTCGCGGTTGGCGTCCCAGCCGGTCAGGTTGATTCCTTCATTCCAGAAGATCGCCGGGATGTCCAGGTCGGGCAGCCCGCCATGGCTCCACAGTACGGAACCATCCGTGTCGTAGGCCTGCAGGTAGCCCACCGCGTTGCCGTTGCCGAACACGAAGGCATACTCCATCTCGCCATCGCCATCCAGGTCCGCCACGGTGATCTGGCTGCGGGCGCCGTTGGCCATCGGGATCTGCCATACCAGTGAACCGTCGTGTTCGAACAGGTAGCGGTTATAGGCGTCGTAGGCCACGACTTCCGGGTAGGCATCATCGTCGAAGTTGGCGATGGCTACCTGGAGTGAATAGGTCACTTCCGGCGCGCCGAAGGGCGTGTCCGCCACCTCGAATTCGTACTCCAGCGACCCCAGGTGATCCACGACCTGGTCGTGCACGATGATCTCGAGGGTGCCGTCGAGATCCAGGTCGGCAACGACCGGAGGCTTGTTGTCCTTGTCGCCGTGGGACGGCTGGCCGACGTAGGTCCAGACGATGGAACCGTCGCGGCTGTCGTACACCGTGATGCCGTCCTGGGAGTAGAAGTTGCCCGGTGGCATCAGGCGGTGCCAGCGCATGACGATCTCCACCACGCCGTCACCGTCAAGGTCCGCGAACGTGGGGCCACGGGCGAAGTAGGTTCCTGAGGCGATCCCGGCTTCTGAATCCGGCAACTCGGGAACCGTCTCACTGACCCCATCCTCGCCCCAGGCCGGCGAACCATCCAAGCGCACCGCCAGCAGGTGGTGGCCGTCGAATCGCCCTTCACGGGCGAGCGGGAACCGGCCCTGGACACCGATGATTTCCATCAGGCCGTCCCCATCGATGTCCAGCAGCCCCAGGTGGCCGCTGATGTCGAAACTGCCCGTGACATCCAGATTCTGGACCCTGTCGAGCTGGTTGCTGCAGTCCTCGGCATTGAGCACCCAGAACTCCGGACGCAGGGCGGAACGGATGTAGTTCACCCCGACCAGCTCGATGGTGCCATCGCCATCCACGTCCGCCACGGCGACGGTGCCGTTGGTCTGTTCCGTTCGAACGTTGCGCGCGGCTTCGCACTGCAGTTCGAGCTGCACTTCCGGGTCCGGTGGCGTTGGCGTGTACTCGAAGGAGCCATCGGCCGCGAAGACCAGGCTCCCCTTCTCCGGTCCGCTTACCCACTCCGCGGTCAGTCCATCGCCATCGGGATCGCTGTCATTGCCCAGCACGCCGGGCGCTGGCTCGACCAGCGTCTCGGTGATGCGGACCGGGTAGCTGTCATCCACGGCCAGCGGCGCGCCATTGACCGGTCGAACCGTGACGATGAACGAGGTGATATCCCGCAGGCCCTCCCGGTCCATGACCTGGGCGGTGACGTCGTGCAGGCCGACCTGTTCCTGGGACGGCGTCCACTCCAAGGCGCCCGTGGCCGAATCGATACCCATGTCGGCCGGCGCCGTGAGCAGCGAAAACGCCAGGGTGTCGTCCGGCAGGTCCGGGTCGGTGGCCTGCAGGGCCAGGGACAACGACTCGTCCACGACAAGCGACTGATCGGCAACGTCAGCCAGGCTGGGCGGCCCGCCCAGCGAGCGCACGTTGACCGTGAAGCTCTTCTCGTCGAAGGCGCCCTGTGCGTCCGTCACGCGCAGGGTGAACGCGTTGGCGCCGAGCTGGGCGGCGGTGGGCACCCACAGGAAGCTGCCGTCACTGCGCGACAGAGACACGCCCTGGGGCCCGCCTCTCAGCTCCCAACGCAGTTCGTCATGGGGCAGGTCGGGATCGTCGGCCAGGGCCTGAAGGGCGACGATCTCGCCGTCATGAACCTCCTGGTCCGGGATGGCCTGCAGGGTCGGCGGTGCGTTCTCCTGCAGGGTGGTCACGGTGATCGTGAAGCCCTCCGTGTCGAAAGCGCCCTGGCCGTCGGTGACGCGCACCACGACCGGGTGGGCGCCCAGTTGGGCCGCTTGGGGCGTCCAGCCGATCGCCCCGTCCAGGTCGCCAATGACCATACCCGCGGGCGCCATATCCAGCGCCCAGGCCAGGCTGTCGTTGGGAAGATCCGGGTCGGTGGCGGTGGCCGTCAGTGCGAAGGGCGTGTCGACCAGCACCGAGACATCGCTGATCGCCTGCAGGACGGGCGGCTGGTTCACGGGTGGGACGTCCGGCGTGCAGATCGTGTCGAGCACGTTGACCAGGGTGTCCTGGTTGCAATCGGGGTCTCCGGGCGCAGTTTCACGCTCCAGGATCTGAGCCACGATCACGGGAATGTCCGCGGCATCGACCTGCCCGTCGCCGTTGGCATCCCCGGGGATCAGCGCCGCGCGCACGACAGAGCCGAGCAGCACGGTCGCCACGGCCAGGGACTGCAGCACACCGGTCATGCCGCGCCGCAGGAACAACCAGGCCAGGGCGGCCAGGGCAGCGGCGAGGAACAGGGTGCCCCAGAGGCCCAGGACCGGCACCGGCGTCGGCGGTGAGGCCGCACCCGGCGGAGGCGCTGCCGGCGGCCGAGCGACACGCACCAGGGCGTCGCTCGTTGACCCCGTAACGATGGCGCCACCATTGGCGTCGGCGAGGACCACCGCGGCGATGCCCATCGGGTAGTCGCCTGGCGCTGAACCCGGTGCGATGTCGACATCGAGCGTGATCAGGCGGCCCGCGAGCAGCGGCTCCACCGTCGTTGTCGTGACCACGACCCGGTACAGGCCGGGGGCGACGAGTTGGGTGTCCAGCGAGTGGTCGGCCAGGGCGGTGCCGCCGCTTTCCCCGGAAATCCCGAGCACCGTGGCGTCGAAGGCCAGGTCGAACTGAAGTGCCACGACCGAACCGTCGGTCACGAGGTCAACTGGGATGAAAACCTGCTCCCCCGGCCCGGCCGTGGCGGTCCCTCCATTCAGTTCGATCTGTGCCCAGGCCTGGGCATGCACCACGAGGAGCAGCAGGCAGAGAAGCCAGCGGGCGAGGCGTCGACCCAATGGGCCCGGTTGGCGGGCCTGTGTGATGGGTGGTATCCGTGAAGTCAGCGAGCACCCCGGGCGCGGGGTGGATTCCCGAGCAAGCGCCATGACAGTTCTCCCAGTTGTCGCTCCCAACCGGGCGCCGGATGGGGGCCAAGCCACGGTGCATGCGCCCGGTAAAGCTTGCATGACATTTGCCTGAATTTGCGTGACAATGCGTGACAGCGCTTCAATATCAGCACCTTACAAGGGACCCTTCTCGCGTGAGTAACGCACCCACGGCACAGCAATATGTGTTTGGCGAGTACCGCCTGTCGACCCATTGCCGAGCGCTCAGCCGCAATGGCAAGCCGGTTCCCCTCTCCACCAAGCCCTACCAATTGCTGCTTGCCCTGGTCAGCGAGGCAGGCCAGGTACTCCACAAGGAAGACCTGATCGCCAGCGCCTGGCCCGGCCAGGTGGTCACGGACGTGGCGCTCGCTCGCCAATTGACCCGCGTGCGAAAGATCATCGGAGACCAGGACCGTGTTCCACCATGGATCGAAACCGTGCGCGGTATCGGCTATCGGTTCACGGCCCCGGTCGGCGTCGAGGCATCGCCTGAAAGAGGGGCATCCCGTTCCCGGCCTCGTGCGTCCTGGTCACGGGTGGCCGTCGCGGTCGTATCAGCAGCAGCATGCCTGGCGTTGCTGGCATTCGCCTGGCGCCCGTGGTCCCCGGGCGATGCGCCACCCATCGCGTCGGCTGAGGCGTCTTCCCCCGTCAGCGTGGCGGTCCTGTCCACTTCCGTCCAGGGAGATTGGCTGAACCAGGGTGGAACCGAATATCTCGCGGAGTTGCTTTCTCGCCACGAGCGGCTGGCCGGCATCGACCCCGACCCGGCATCGCTCGATCGGCGGTCCACCGAACTGGCCGCCATCGAACTGACCACTCGAGGCGAACTGCACTATGCCTGCCTGGTCCGGTTCGGTGAGCACGAGACCGGCTATGAATCCGAGATCACGCTGCGCAATCGGCACGGCATCGTCGCCACGGAGACCTTTACTGCGCCCCACCTCGGCGAATTGTTCTCGCAACTCGATCAATGGGTGCTCCGACAGGTCACGGAGCATGAACGGATGGTGGGATACGACAGCGAAAAGCTGGAAACACTGGACCCCTACGCCGTTCAGAGCTACCTCCAGGCGTTGCACGAACTGGATACCAGTGGTGATCATGTCAAGGCCGGTGAGTTTCTCCAGGCTGCCATCAGCAAGGAACCCGGATTTCTGGTCGCGTGGGTCCGGCTTGCCCGCAATCGAATGAACGCCGGTGACCTCGACGGTGCGGTGTCGCTGGGGCGCTCACTTCTCGAACGGGTGGACCTGCAGCGCCAGGCGGCTCTGGAAGCGGATGTGGAACTCACACTCGGACTCGCCGCCACACGCCTGGGAGACGACGCGGGTGCACAGGCGCACTTTGCACGGGCCGCTGAGTTGTTGGAGAGCAGCCCGGACCCCTTCGAGAAACTGGCGGGGTACCAGTCACTGGAGTTCCAGGCACGAACCGCGGGAGATTTCGAGGCCGCCGAGCGCCTGGGACGGATGCGACTGCAACTGGCCGAAGCACACTACGCCCTGCCCAACTACGTTGGCCAGGTCCACCTCGATCTCGCGAACACGCTCCACCGTGCACGAAAACTCGATGAATCCCTGCAGGAGGTCGAGGCGGGCATGCGTCTGTTCGAGTCGGTGCAGAACGACGACGGGATGATGAAGGCGTACTCCTTGCTGCTCAACCACACCTACACGGTCAACGACATGGAACGCGGCGTGCAGTATGCCCGCCTGGCGCAGCCCTACCTCGACCGAAGTTCTGTCATCTACGAAAAAGCCTTTTTTCTCCAGAACGCCGGGCTGAGCTTCAACATCATGGGGGATTTTGACGCTGCCGACGATCAGGTCGCCCGGCTACGCCAGCTGTCTGTGGATGGCAACAACCCGATATACACCGTGCTGAGCGAATTCCTGAAAATGCACCAACACTATGTCCGCGGCGAGTTCGAACAGGCGGAGTCCTACATTCAACTGGCGCTCGGCGAATTGCACCGCCAGAACCCCGAACATTCACAGATTCCCAACACCGAGGCCCTGGCCATCATGGTCTCTTCCCGCTACGAACCACCCGCGGTGACGCAGGAGAAGATTCGGGCGTTCGATGAACGCTTTCCTGACTCGAGGGGCGCTGTCGGCAATGACCTGCGGCGCGCGGAAGGTCACGTCGCCCTGCGCGCTGGCGACGTCGGTGGCGGCATCGAACTGTTGCAGGATGTCCGAGCCGACTTTCTGGCCCAGGGCCGCAAACACCTGGCTGCCTTCACGGGCTACGAGATTCTCGAAATACTGCTGGACCACCCTGAACTCGCGTACCGGGACCTCCTACAGACACTCGAGGCCGAAGCCGGATACAGCTACCATTTCTACCGGCTCAAGGCCCAGTTCCAGGCACGCGAGGGTGACCTTCTCGGCGCCATCACCACCCTCGAAGAAAACAAGCTGCGGGCAAACCAACTCTGGCGGGCCGACGATCAGTTGCTCCTGGAGACCTATAAAGCCGATGTTCATGATTCCGGAGCCGTCGCGCAGAAGTCCCCCTCCTGAGCCCGTTCGGGATTTCACCACCGCGATGCAATGCACGACGCCCCCCGGCCGGGCTCCCCGGAAACCTACCGGGAAACCCGCCGGGCCAGGACTAATCGAACGTTCGGTACCGGGACTGCAGGAATACCGCCTTGCCCTTCTCGATGTCGCCCAGGACGCCATCGATGCCATCCGGCGGGAGTTCCATGAACACCCACTCCTTGCTCTTGGCCGAAACAAAGGTCACCTGGCCCGTAATGCGGAACCCCAGGGGGCCGCGACGTAGGGATTGCAGCCCTTCGTCCAGACTCATGTCGGTCACCTTGCCGACACCCTTGTCCGTCTTGCCGATCAGCTTGAGCTTGGTTTCGAGCCCCAGGCCACAGCTGTTGTACTTGATCAGCGGTACGTCGAGCTCCGACGGCGTCTGGCCGGTCACTTTCCCTGATTTCAGGTTGACCTTGAACCGGACCGTCGGGCTACTGCCGCCCTTGGCCTCCACGGACAGCGAGCCCTTGGCGTCGAGTTCGACCTTGAGCTTGTTGATGCCCACACGGCTCGTCGGGTCATTGATATCGGCGAGCGTGACCTTGGCGCCCTTGCCCAGCTTTCCTGTCAGCGCGTAGTGCCCGATGTTGGCCCCGAGGTTGGCGAGCGACTGGAGGGTCGCCGTGTTCTTCGCCGCGCCCGCGGCCAGGCAGAACAACTCCAGCGCCGTCGAAGCCTTCATCGTGTTGCTGATGGCCTGACCCAAAGACAGTTCGGCAATCGAATACTCACCCGTCGGGTCCAGGAAGTTCACCGGATTGGACGAGGCATAGAGGTAGCGGTGCCGGCTGATGGGATCTGCCAGGGCGCCCAGCAAGGGATCCTCCGAAAGGAAGACACCGGCTTCGGGATCGTAGTATCGGGCGCGCAGGTACTGGAGACCGGATTCTTCGTCCCAGGCCTGGCCGGTGAACCCGTAAGACAGGCTGTCGGTCTGGCTGGTCTCGGGCACACCGTAGCTCGAGTATCGATGGGGTACGCCAGTCGCCCCGTCCTCTTCCGTGGTGAGCACAGTGCTCCCCAGGGCAGCGGCATGGAAGAACTGCGTTTCGCCGTCCCGGTTCTCGTGGAGAAGGTCGGTTCCCATCGCGAACCTCGAGCGAACGGTATCGTCCGGTTCGCGCGTTTCGATCACCTGCACAAGATCCGAAATGCCTGCCGTATCGAGCACGTAGCTCACGGAACCACTGGCATCCGATTTGCGAATCCGGTTGCCCGCCGTGTCGTAGTCGAAATCGAGACGACCCGTTCCGGCCTCGATCGAGACCAGGCGGCCGCGATCGTTCCACTCGTACTCGGATTGAGACAACCCCTGCAGGCGGCGAA
>JAUHYP010000024.1 GCA_030426265.1 Gammaproteobacteria bacterium
GACCCCGATGACGAACAACGTCGCCATCCACTCCAACGCAACCAGGACGATCCGCGGCACCTCGAACATGCGCTAAGCGTAGCGCAGGACGCCGCCGTTCGTGAGGGCGGGATCGGGGTGGCGCGCCGGGTGCAGCGGTCCGCCGGACGCCGGTGTTACCGGCTGAGCCAGACGGTCGTCGCCATGCGTCCGCTGATCGGGTTGCGGCGGTAGGAGAAAAACCGGTCGGCGTCGGTATGCGTGCAGAAGCCGCCACCATGCACCGATTCCACGCCGGCACGCGCCAGGATCGCCCGGGCGATGGCTTCGAGGTCCGCGTGGACATTGCCACCGATGGTGACGAAGCCCGTCTCCAGCCAGGGCAAGCGCCGGCGGAACTCCGACTCGAAATCGGGTCCCACTTCATAGGCGTTCACACCGATGCCCGGGCCGATCCAGGCCATGAGGCCGGCGGGCGGTGCAGGCATTGCTTCGATGGTCGCCTCGATAACGCCTCCGGCCAGGCCCCGCCAGCCGGCATGCGCCGCGGCCACCTGGGTGCCGGCGCGATCACAGAACAGCACCGGCAGGCAATCCGCCGTCATCACGGTACAGGGCAGGCCCGGCGTCCGGCACCACACGGCATCCGCCTTCACGGGCGCGCCTTCGGTCTCCAGGGCCTCCCGTCGCGCGACCTGGTCTCCGTGCACCTGCCACATCCACCCGGGCTCGCCCGGCAACAGGCCCCGGAACCGCCGCCGGTTCTCAGCGACATGCTCCGGATCGTCGCCGCCGCCCCTGGCCAGGTTCAGGCTGGCCCAGCCTTCCCGGCTCACGCCGCCGGCGCGGGTGGTGGCCAGGGCGCGCACATTGGAGGGCGCCGGCCAGTCGGGGACGATCGGTTCGAGCGACGTGTCGCTCATGGCGCGCCCTCCCTGACCACGGCGTCTTCCTCGCGCAGTACCGCCAGCAAGGCCAGGAGGTCCTCCGGGATCGGGGCCTCGAAGCGGCGCTCCTCCCCGTCCGCTGGATGGCGAAGCCGCAACATGCGGGCATGCAGGGCCTGGCGGCCCAGGCGCTCCAGGGCTTCGACCACACCCGGCGTGATGCCCTGGACGCGATGCGGGGCCCGCCCGTACAGGGGGTCGGCCGCCAGGGGATGGCCCAGGTGCTGCAGGTGCACGCGAATCTGGTGCGTACGGCCCGACTCCAGCGCGACCTCGAGGTGGGTGAAGTGCGCGAAGGCCTCCAGCGGCCGGTAGTGGCTGACCGCCGGCTTGCCACCGGGCACCACGGCCATGCGAATGCGGTGGCTGGGGTGACGGCCGATGGGCGCGTCCACCGTGCCGGGCCGTTGGATGCCCCCCTCCGCCACGCATTCATACACCCGGCTCATGCTGCGGTCCTGCAGCTGCGCGACCAGGGCGGTGTGCGCGCGGAGGCTGCCGGCGACCACCATCACCCCCGTGGTGTCCTTGTCCAGGCGGTGAACGATGCCGGCGCGCGGCAGGTGCTCGAGGGACGGACGGTGGTGCAGCAGCGCGTTCTGCAGCGTACCGCTGTGGTGGCCCGCCGCCGGGTGCACGACGAACTCGGCCGGCTTGTTCAACACCAGCAGGTCTTCGTCCTCGAACAGGATGTTGAGCGGCAGGTCTTCGGCCTCGACTTCGCCCTCGGCCTCGAGTTCGGCGTCCAGCAGCAGGGTCTCGCCGCCGGCCAGCCGCTGGCTGGGCTTGGCGGGACGTCCATCCAACGTCAGGGCCCCGTCACGGATCCATTTCTGCAGGCGCGCGCGCGAATAATCGGGCAATAGCTCCCCCGCCGCCTGGTCCAGCCGGTCGCCGGCATGGTCTCGCGGAACCTGGAGCCGATGTTCGATGCGTTGGGGCATGACGGGCCGTCGAGCGCTCAATTCCGGGTCGAGCGCGAATTGTACCGATTGGGGCGCTCATCACCGACTTCGCAAGTAGCCCGGTCAGCCGGCATGGGCTATCATGCCGCGCCAGACGGTTGTTTTCGGCCGTCGCGTACGTTCGCTGAACCCAGCTTCGCCAGACCCTAAAGCAAGACCGGATCCGCCATGACCTCATTCCCCGCCCAGCGCCTGCGCGCCCTGTTGCCCATTGCCCTGCTGCTCGCCCTGTTCCTGGGCCTGGCCGGGTGCAATTCCGATGACAACCTGGACACGCGCACGGCGGAAGAGATCTATGCGGATGCCAAGGCCAAGCTGGACAAGGGGAACTACCAGGGCGCCGTGTACGACTACAAGAACCTGCAGACGCGCTACCCCTTCGGCCGCTACGCCGAACAGGCGCAGCTGGAAATGGGCTACGCCTTCTACAAGGCCGGCATCCCGGAACAGGCCCTGGCCACGGCGGACCGATTCATCCGCATGTACCCCACGCACCCGAACCTGGACTACGCCTACTACATTCGCGGCCTGACCAACTACGAGCAGCGCGTGGGCTTTCTCGAACGGCTGATGCCCAGCCGCGTGCGCGACCGTGACCAGAGCGCCGCGCTGGACGCCTTCCAGGACTTCGACGAACTGTGCCGGCGCTTTCCGGACAGCCGTTACTGCCCGGACGCGCGCCAGCGCATGGTCTACCTGCGCAACAACCTGTCCTACTACGAAATCGACGTCGCCAACTACTACATGCGGCGCAAGGCCTACGTGGCCGCCGCCAACCGCGCGCGCTACCTGATCGAGACCTACCCGGGCACGCCCGAGGCGGGCAACGCGCTGGTGGTGCTGCACGAGGCGTACTCCGAACTCGACCTGCCCGAACTGGCCGACGACGCCCTGCGCGTGCTCGAGCACAACTACCCCGGGCACCCCTACCTCACCGGCGATTACGAAAAAGGATTCTGGGGCAAGCTCTGGCCCTGGGGAGACTGATTTCGCGCCAGGCTGCTGGCCGGGCCTTCCTTCAGGCGCGCTCGCGCCACCCCGAAGTGATGGGATAACGCCGGTCGCGGCCGAAGCCGCGTGAGGTGATGCGCGTGCCGGGGGCGCCCTGGCGGCGTTTGTATTCGTTGATCAGCACCAGTCCCGCCACGCGCCGCACCATGGCTTCATCAAAGCCGTCCGCCACGATGCGGGCGATGGACCAGTCCAGGTCCACGAAGCGGTGCAGTACTTCGTCCAGCACCTCGTAGGGCGGCAGGGAGTCCTGGTCCAGCTGGTCCGGGCGCAGCTCGGCCGAGGGGGCGCGGTCGATCACGGCCTGGGGGATGGCGGGCACAACGCGGGCGCCGGCAGCGGGCCGCGCGCCGGCATCTCCGGGGGGCGCGGTCGCGCCCTCACGCCAGGCGCCCGGCGCATTCCGCCACGCGCACAGCGCGTAGACCCGCGTTTTCAGGCAGTCCTTCAGCGGCGAGAAGCCCCCGCACATGTCCCCGTAGATGGTGCTGTAGCCCACCGCCAGCTCGCTCTTGTTGCTGGTGGCCAGGGGCAGCCAGCCGAACTTGTTCGACAGCGCCATGATGATGTCGCCGCGGATGCGGGCCTGGAGGTTTTCCTCGGTGACGTCCTCGTCGACCCCGGCGAAGGAGGGCGCCAGGTCAGTCAGCAGGGCCGCGAAGGCGCGCTCGATGGAAATGGTGCGGTAGTCCACGCCCAGCATCTCCGCCTGTTCGCGGGCCAGGTCCAGGCTCTGCCTGGAGGTGAAACGCGACGGCATCATCACGCAGTGGACCTTGTCCGCGCCCAGGGCGTCGACCGCCAGCGCCAGTGTCAGCGCCGAATCGATGCCGCCCGACAGCCCGAAGACCACCTCGCTGAAGCCGTTCTTGTGGATGTAGTCGCGCAGGCCGGTGAGCAGGACCTCGTAAATTTCTTCTTCCTTGACCGCCGGTGGCGGGGGCCACGATTTCGCGGGAACGTCAGCTGAGCCCGGGGACCGCTGGGACGTTTCCGCGGAAACTCCACCTGCTTTCGTGGGCTCCTTTCGCGTTTCTGCGGAAACGCCACCATTCTTCGTGGACTCCTTTCGCGTTTCCGCGGAAATTTCGCCGCCTTTCAGTGAGAAAACACACGTTCCCGCGGAAAACTCCCCCGTCTCCGGATTGAAATCCGCCAGCAGCAGCGCCTCCCGGCACAACGGCCCCTGCGCCTGGCGGCTGCCGTCGGCACCGACCAGCACAGAGCGGCCATCGAAAACCAGCTCGTCCTGCCCGCCGGTCAGGTTGCAGTAGGCCATCGGCAATCCCGTGTCATGCGAGCGGCGGGCGAAAACGGCGTCGCGGTCTTCCTGCTTGTCGTCGCGGTAGGGTGAGGCGTTGGGGATGAGCAGCGCCCGGGCGCCGGCGGCGCGGGCCTTTGCGGCCGGGCCCGGCTGCCAGGCGTCCTCGCAGATCAGGACGCCGAAGGAAAAACCGTCGACTTCGACGACCAGCGCGTCCTCACCGGGCGTGAAATAGCGCGCTTCGTCGAACACCGCGTAATTGGGCAGCAGGTGCTTGAAGTAGCGGCCCATGACGGCGCCGTCCCGTAGCCAGCTCACCGAGTTGTGGCGAGCGCCCTGCCGGGCGGGTTCGTCCGGGCTGTCCGCGAGCGGCACGTCACGTTCACCGCCCACACCTCCCGCCATCCACGGGTGGCCGATGACCACGTCGATGCCCTGCACTTCCCGCGCCAACTCGTCCACGGCGGTATGCACCTGGCGCATGAAGCCAGGGCGCAGCAACAGGTCCTCGGGCGGATAGCCCGTTAGCGCCAGTTCGGGAAACAGCACCAGCCGCGCGCCGGCAGCCCGAGCTGTCTCGATGCAGTCCCGCGCTTTGCGCAGGTTGCCGGGGACGTCACCGACCAGGAAGTCGTGCTGTGCGAGGGCGATTCGGATCATGGGCGCAATTTAGCAAATCGCCTACGGAAGCAGGCTGAAATCTTGGATTTCTACGGAACAAGATTGATTGTCAAATTGACAACAAATGTACCCCACCCCATCATGAAGGACTCAAAGTCCAGACTGATCGTCGAAGAGAAATGGTCGGTAGGTGATCATCGTTACGAAATGATCGCCTGGGACGTGCCGGAATCCGACCATTATCCGCATGGCATTTCTTTTCGATTCTGGTTCGGTCGGCAAGGCCGGACGCTTGTGCTATACGACATTCACCATGGCAAGTCGTACCACAAGCACTTCGAAGGGCGGGAACTCGTCTACGAGTTTCGGGACCTCGATACGTTGATCAAGGACTTTCTTGAAGACACGGAGAAGTTCCGATGAAAACACTGACCATCAAGCTTGGCACCCTGGAGGAGATGGTCGAGCGGTTCAAACAGGCCGTCGAGACCCGCGAATATTCCGGCAGCACCCTGTCATTTGACAGCTACGACGATTTCGCCAGGGCACTCACAGGCAATCGACTGCGCATGATTGAATCGCTGATCCAAGTCGACAAAGGCCTGACCGTGCGAGGACTCGCCAGCAGGCTCGGCCGGAACGTGCGTGCCGTGCATGATGACATCAAGCATCTCGAACATTTCGGCCTGCTGGTCAACGAACGCGGCAACATCCACGTCCCCTACGATGACCTGCACATCGACGTGCACATCCGGCGCACTCCGCAAGAAACCCGCGCTGCGTAGAAAAGATTTCCGGGAATGTCGAGGGGCGGGTCGAACGACCCGCCCACCTTGCAGAACTGACTCCAGACCAGCGGGCCGTTCGGCCCACTGGTCCTTCAATCACACCACGAACAGCTTCAGGAAAGCCGCTCGCTGAGCGCGCTGCCGAGATCGGCCGGGGAGTTCACCGTGGTGACTCCGGCTTCCTTCAGGGCCGCGAACTTGGCTTCGGCCGTACCCTTGCCACCGGCGATGATGGCGCCGGCGTGGCCCATGCGCTTGCCCGGGGGCGCGGTGACGCCCGCGATGTAGGCCACCACCGGCTTGGTGACGTAGTCGGCGATGAACTCGGCCGCTTCTTCCTCGGCCGAACCGCCGATCTCGCCCACCATGATGATGCCTTCGGTGGCCGGATCGTCCTGGAACAGGCGCAGCACGTCGATGAAGTTGGTGCCGTTGATCGGGTCACCGCCGATGCCCACGCAGGTAGTCTGGCCCAGGCCCGCCTGGGTGGTCTGGTAGACCGCCTCGTAGGTCAGCGTGCCGGAACGTGACACCACGCCGACCTTGCCGGGCTGGTGAATGAAGCCGGGCATGATGCCGATCTTGCACTCGCCGGGCGTGATCACACCGGGGCAGTTCGGGCCCACCAGGCGGCAGCCCGGGATGCCGTCGATCATGGCGCGGGCGCGCATCATGTCGTGCACCGGGATGCCTTCGGTGATGGCCACGATCAGCTCGATGCCGGCATCGGCCGCTTCCATGATGGCGTCGCCGGCGAAGGGCGGCGGCACGTAGATCACGGAGGCATTGGCGCCGGTCTCGGCCACGGCCTCGACGACGGTGTCGAACACCGGCAGGTCCAGGTGCTTCTGGCCGCCCTTGCCCGGGGTGACGCCGCCGACCATGTTGGTGCCGTACTCGATGGCCTGCTCGGTGTGGAAGGTGCCCTGCTGGCCGGTAAGGCCCTGGCAGATGACCTTGGTGTGCTTGTTGACCAGGATGCTCATGCCGCAGCTCCTTTGGCAGCAGCAACCGCCTTGCGGGCCGCGTCGTTCAAATCATCGGCGGGAATCACCGCCAGGTCGGAATCGGCCAGCATCTGCCGGCCCTGTTCGGCGTTGGTGCCCTGCAGGCGCACCACCACGGGCACTTCCACGCCCACGGTCTGCACGGCCTGGAGGATGCCTTCTGCGATCAGGTTGCAACGCACGATGCCGCCGAAGATGTTGACCAGGATGGCCTCGACGTTGTCGCCGGACAGGATCAGCCGGAAGGCCGCCGCCACGCGCTCGGCGTCGGCAGTGCCGCCCACGTCGAGGAAGTTGGCCGGCTCGCCGCCGTTGAGCTTGATCACGTCCATGGTGGCCATGGCCAGGCCCGCGCCGTTCACCATGCAGGCGATGTTGCCGTCCAGGGTGACATAGTTCAGGTCGTGCTCGCTGGCGGCCACTTCGGTGGGGTCTTCCTGCGCGGTGTCGCGCATGGCGGCCAGGTCCGGGTGGCGGAACAGCGCGCTGCCGTCGGCGTTGATCTTGGCGTCCAGCGCGACCAGGTCGTCATTGCCGTCGATGATCAGCGGGTTGACCTCGACCAGGTCCAGGTCCTTTTCCACGAAGAGCTTGTACAGGCTGGCCATGATCTTGCCCAGCTGGCGCACGTGCTTGGGCGACAGGCCCATGCCGAAGCCCATCTTGGCAGCGTCGTAGGCGCGGTAGCCGGCAGTGTTGTTCACCTTCACGGTGATGATCTTCTCGGGTGAATTGGCCGCGACTTCCTCGATGTCCACGCCACCTTCGGCGGAACCCATGAAGGTCACGCAGCGGTTGCCGCGGTCGACCAGGGCCGAGAGGTAGATCTCGGAGGCGATGTCGGTGGCCTCGGCGATCAGCACGCTGTCCACCGGCAGGGCACGGCCGCCGGTCTGGTAGGTGGTGATGGACATGGACAGCATGCGCTCGGATTCGCTGCGGACCTCGTCCAGGCTGCGCACGAGCTTGACGCCGCCGGCCTTGCCGCGGCCTCCGGCATGGACCTGGGCCTTGACGACCCACATCTCGCCACCGAGTTTCTCGGCGGCCGCGACGGCTTCGTCCGGGGTGGTGGCATTGATGCCCGCGGGCACGGGAATGCCGTAGCTGGCGAAGAGTTCCTTCGCCTGGTACTCATGGAAATTCATCGGGTCTCCCTGGTGCGACCTTGTTCAGTTGACAGACGCCGCGGAGGGCGGCGAAAAGGGGCGGGTATTGTCCCCGGTTTCGGCCCGCAACGCAAAGCGCCACGCCGTTTTTCTTGGCTTTTGTGCCTGCGTGGTGTTCCGGGCTTCGTTGGCCGGTTTCGGGTTGGTGCCCCCCCTCCTGTTCGGCTGGGCTTTCGGCCTTCGGCTGCCTGCTTGGAGACAAAAGGCACACGATGTGGCACACTTTTGTCCGTGAAAACGATCGCGTGGAGTAATGAGAAAAATGAGGTCTTGAAATCAGAGCGGGGCGTTTCGTTCGAAGACATCGTTTTTCACATGCTCGCCGGGGACATCATCGATACGTTCGATCACCCGAATCAGGAGAAGTATCCGGGCCAGAAAATTCACGCCATCAAGGTGGAAGACTATGTTTATCTCGTCCCCTTCGTGGAGACGGACGAGGAGGTTTTCTTGAAGACCATCATCCCAAGCAGGAAGGCGACAAAGCTGTATCGAGGCAACGATGAGTAAACTTGACCAGGAAGAACAGGAAATTCTGGAATCGTTCGAGTCAGACAAGCTGAAGCGCGCCAGGAATGCGTCAAGCATCCAGAAGCGACATACCGAATATGCCAGCGCCATGGCGCGCAAGGACGCGAGAATCAACATCAGGCTTTCTTCCAAGGACCTTCGAGGCCTTCAGAAGCGCGCCCTGGCAGAAGGCATTCCATACCAGACGCTCATCGCCAGTATCCTGCACAAATATGTCGAGGGCAGGCTTCGTGAGACTGGCAACTGAGGCGAGACTTGATTCAAACGTTATACTCGGCGCAAATTACCGTCGGCACCTGGACTGCACGACGGTTCTGCACACCCGCCGAATGAATTCCGAGAACTAGAAGCGGCGAATTCAGGGCGCCACTCCAACAACGACTGAGAGGACGCAAAAAGGCCTCGAATGCACAGGGTGACCGACATCTCGGGATATCCGCTGTCCCCGGTCCTCACGCGCCGCGTCGTCAACTATCTCAACTGGTTCCGTCTGTTCGTCAGCGTCGCGCTGGCGGGCGCCTACGTGGCGGGCATCCTCGCGCTGGAGACCGGTGTCGAGAACGCCAGCCTCGGCGGCGCGGTCATCATCTGCTACATCTTCTTCTCGCTGTACTTCATCAACGCCGCGCGCAAGAAAGGGGAATCCTTCTACCACCTGGCGCTGCAGTCGCTGGTGCTGGACGTGCTGCTGATCTCGCTGCTGCTGTACACCTTCGAAGGCCTGGCGGTGCTGCTGGTGTTCGTGGGGGCGGCGGCGGGCATCATCCTGCCCCTGCGCCTGGCCCTGTTCGTGGCCTCCCTGGCGGCGCTGGCGCTGGTGGCCCGGCCGGTGCTGACCGGCGCTTCCGGCGCGACCATGACCGACCAGTTGGTCGGGGCCGGCGTGTTCGGCCTGACCATCCTGGTCATCACCGTCCTGACCCACCTGCTGGCGCAATGGGCGCGCGACTTCCGCGTGATCGCCGAGCGCCAGGCGCAGGCGGTTTCTCGCCTGGAACAGGTGAACGAACTGATCATCCGCCGCCTGCGCAGCGGCGTGCTGGCCGTGAGCCCGGAAGGCCAGATCAAGATGATGAACGAGTCGGCCTGGTACCTGCTGGGCCGCCCGCCGCAGGGGCAGCGGACGCTCAGCGAGGTCTCGCCCGAACTGCGCAGCGCCCTGGACAACTGGAACCGCGACCCGCGCAAGGAGCCGCTCACCCTGGCCCTGAACGCCAGCCAGGCGCAGGTGGTGCCCAAGTTCGTGGCCATTCCCGGTGGCAAGGACATCTCCACCGTCATCTTCCTGGAGGACAACGACGTGGTGTCGCAACGCGCGCTGGAGATGAGCGCCGTTTCGCTGGCCAAGCTGTCCACCAGCATTGCCCACGAGATCCGCAACCCGCTGGCCGCCGTCAGCCACGCCGCCCAGTTGCTGGACGAGGAGGAAGGCCTGGGCGAGGAGCAGCAGCGCCTGGTGGACATTATCCGAAAGCAGTCGCGCCGCATGAACGGCATCATCGAGAACATCCTGCAGATGTCCCGGCGGGAGAAATCGCAGGTGGAACTGCTGCGCCTGGGCGAGTGGCTGAATGACCTGCTCGAAGAGTTCCTGGCCGCACACGCCGAGCCGCGTTTTCGCCTGGTCATGGACAGGGCGGACCGGGACGCCACCGTGCTGTTCGACCGCAGCCAGCTGCACCAGGTGGTGTGGAAGCTGATGGAGAATGCGCTGCAGCACCTGGGCAAGGACAACACCGAGCCGGAACTGGCGCTGAGGCTGGAGGTGGAACCCGGCACCGGCTACTGTGTGCTGGGCGTGGAGGACAATGGCACGGGCATCCCCGAGGACCACCTGGGGCAGGTGTTCGAGCCGTTCTACACCACGCGCAGGGAAGGCTCGGGCCTGGGCCTGTACATCGCACGGCAGCTGTGCGAGGCGAACCAGGCCGAACTCACCGTGGACTCGAAACCGGGACAGGGCACGCGGTTCCGCCTGCGCATGGCGCTGGCCAGCGGCAGCGTGGCGCCGGTGGTGGAGCTGGAAAGCTACCGCGGACAACGATAAGAGGGGCGACATGAGGGGCAAGGCATGACCGAATCGCAACGGGTGTTGATCGTCGACGACGAGCCGGACATCCGTGAACTGCTGATCCTGACACTCAGCCGCATGGGCCTGGACGTCACCGCCGCCGAGGACCTGGGGCGGGCCCGCCGGGCGCTGGCGGCGCAGAACTTCAGCTTCTGCCTGACCGACATGCGCCTGCCCGACGGCAACGGCCTGGACCTGGTGCAGGACATCGCCGACCAGCATCCCGACCTGCCGGTTGCGGTGATCACCGCCCACGGACGGGTGGAAGACGCGGTACACGCGTTGAAGATGGGCGCCTTCGACTTCGTCAGCAAACCCGTCGACCTGGACATGCTGCGCAAGCTGGTCAACACGGCCCTGAAGCTGCGCGCCGGCGAAGTGCCGGAAGACGACGAGACCGGCGAGATCGAGATTGGCGAGACCGCCGCCCTCGGGCGCATGATCGGCACCTCCCCTGCGATGGAGCGGGTGCGCGGCATGATCCGCAAGCTGGCCCGCAGCCAGGCGCCGGTGCTGATCTCCGGGCCGTCGGGTTCGGGCAAGGAACTGGCCGCCAAGCTGATCCACGAACTGGGCCCGCGCACCGACAAACCCTTCGTACCCGTCAACTGCGGCGCCATCCCCACCGAGTTGATGGAGAGCGAGTTCTTCGGGCACCGCAAGGGCAGCTTCACCGGCGCCGACGCCAACAAGGAAGGCCTGTTCCAGGCGGCCGACGGCGGTACGCTGATGCTGGACGAGGTGGCCGACCTGCCCCTGCACATGCAGGTGAAACTGCTGCGCGCCATCCAGGAAAAGGCCGTGCGCCCCATCGGCGCCCGCGAGGAAGTGCCCGTGGACGTGCGCATCCTCAGCGCCACCCACCAGGCGCTCAAGCCGCTGGTGGAGGAAGGCAAGTTCCGGAGCGACCTGTATTTCCGCCTGAACGTGATCGAGCTGGCCATGCCCAGCCTGGGCGAACGCGGCGGCGACATCCCCCGCCTGGCCGGGCACTTCCTGGCCGAGATCACCGAGCAATGGGATACGCCCGCGCCAAAGATCTCGAAGGAGGCCATGGCGGCGCTGGAGGCGCACCCCTTTACCGGCAACGTCCGGGAACTCATCAACATTCTGCAGCGCGCCGTGACCATGGCCGAAGGGGAAGTGATCGGCCCGGAGGACCTGATGCTGGAGCAGGGGGCGGTGGCGGGAGGCGGCGGCAGCGGCCGAAGAATCGGCGGCGGCGGAATGGGCGCGCCCGGCGGATTCAATGGCGGCAGCGAGGAGGACGGCGACCAGTCGCTGGACACCTACATGGAAGACATCGAGCGCAAGATGCTGGAAGACGCGCTGGAAAAGGCGCGCTGGAACAAGACCCGCGCGGCCGAACTGCTGGGAATCAGTTTCCGCTCGCTGCGGTACAAGCTGAAGAAGTACGAGATCGATTGACCCGCCGGGGCTTCCCCCGTGCGCGGTTCAGGCCTTATAGTGGCCCCCGGCCGGCATAAGAAGCGTGCACCGAGGGACCGGGCAGGCTGACAAAAAATGTCAGTTTGTGACGAAAAATCGAGGCCCCCTTCCCAATCCGTCCCATGCAGGAAATGCTAACTGTCTGATAACAATGGATTTGCCAGGATGGCATTCCTCTTGCATGTAAGTAACGCATCCCGCGATTTCGAGGGGTAATCCGGGTAGCCTCGTTCAGATACGCAGGCTCCCATTAACAGCAATACCAATGGAGGGTATACGCATGCGTAACATGAAACGGGTACAGCAGGGTTTCACCCTGATCGAACTGATGATCGTGATCGCGATCATCGCCATTCTGGTCGCTCTCGCCATTCCGGCCTACCAGGACTACGCGGTCCGCACGAAGGTGGGTGAATGTGTGGCCAACACGGCTCCGGCCAAGCTGGCTGTTGCTGAGACGTTCCAGTCCGAAGGCGCCATGCCGAGCACGAGCTCCCAGGCCGGTTACGACTTCACGGCAACGGAATTCTGCTCAGCCATTTCTGTCGGCGGTAGCGGTGTTGTGACTGCCACCACCGTCAACACGGGCGCAGCAGCGGCCGGCGGCGGCGAGGGCAACATTGTCCTGACCCCGACTCAGCTTGCCAACTCCGGTCAGCTGACCTGGGACTGCACGAGCACGCTGACCAAGACGGCGCACGTTCCGTCTACCTGCCGTAGCTAATTGTTGCAGCGCTCTTTAGCCCTCTGGGTTAAGAAAAAAGCCCCGCATCTGCGGGGTTTTTTTTATCGAATCTCCTGAAGGGTTTTGACCTTGAATTGCGTTTGTAAAGGTTGGGGGAGCAGATTTCAATTTGTCCGCACGAGGTTGCAATAGGCCCCTGAATTCCCTTTATAATCGACCACGTGGGGCAAGGAGCGGCCGATCATGAACAGCGAACTGAAGGTCTCCAACCAGCTTCGGGGATTCGCCCGGCGGCTGGTGGCCGAAGGGCTGTTGGAAGAGCGCGCCGCGCTCGAGGCCTGCGACCAGGCCAGCAAGAAGGGGGTCACGGTGCTCGCTTGGCTTGCCAAGGAGCACAGCCTCGATCCCAGCACCCTCGCCGCCGCTGCCTCGGTTGAGTACGGCGTACCGCTGCTCGACGCTTCCGCACTGGACCTCCAGCATGCCCCGGTCTCCCTGGTCAACGAAGGCCTCCTGAACAAGCACAAGGTGCTGCCGCTGTATCTTCGCGGCAACTCGCTTTTCATTGCGATGGCCGATCCCACCGACCACTCGGTGATCGACGAGATTTCGTTCAGTTCAGGGTTCCATGTCGAACCCATCATCGTCCCGGGCCACCAGCTCGAATCCACGATCGACCGCGCGCTGTCAGCCGCCACGGAAGAGTTCGACGACTTCGGGGCCGAGGAAGGCCTGGAGGACATAGGATTTTCCGTCGATGCGGAGACAGATGAAAACGACCTCGAGTCCGCGATTGACGAGACGCCGGTCGTGCGTTTCATCAACAAGGTCCTCCTGGACGCGATCCGGAAAAATGCATCGGATATTCATTTCGAACCTTACGAAATGAAGTACAGGATCCGGTACCGTCTGGACGGCGTTTTGGCCCCCGTTGCCAGCCCTCCAGTCCAGATGTCGCGTCGCCTGACGGCGCGCCTCAAGGTCATGGCCGGCCTCGACATCGCCGAGAAGCGCGTTCCCCAGGACGGCCGCATCAAGCTCAATATTTCGCGCAACAAGAGCATCGACTTCCGCGTCAGCACCTGCCCCACCCTCTTCGGCGAAAAGGTGGTGCTGCGTATCCTGGACTCCTCCACGACCAAGCTTGGGATCGACAAGCTCGGCTTCGAGGAAGAGCAGCAGAAAGAGTATTACGAGGCCATCAAGAAACCGTACGGAATGATCCTGGTGACCGGCCCGACGGGTAGCGGTAAAACAGTGACGCTGTATTCGGCGCTGAACATTCTGAACGACGACGGCCGCAACATCTCGACCGTCGAGGACCCGGTGGAAATCCGGGTGCCCGGGATCAACCAGGTCCAGCAGAACGAGAAGCAGGGCATGACCTTCGCGCGTGCGCTGCGCTCCTTCCTTCGCCAGGACCCGGACGTGATCATGGTGGGGGAGATTCGCGACCTGGAGACGGCCGAGATCGCGGTCAAGGCGGCCCAGACCGGTCACCTCGTGCTCTCGACGCTGCACACCAACGATGCCCCGCAGACGATCACCCGCCTGGTGAACATGGGCGTGCCGAGTTACAACATCACCTCGGCGTTGAACCTGGTGATCGCGCAGCGCCTGATCCGGACACTGCACATCTGCAAGGTCAAGGACGACCTGCCGGAAGAAGCGCTGCAACGTGCCGGCTTCTCGGAAGACCAGTACGAAGGGCTCACACTGTTCAAGCCCAAAGGCTGCCCCGAGTGCAACGAAGGCTATCGGGGCCGGGCCGGTGTGTTCCAGGTCATGCCCGTGACGGAAAGCATCGCACGCATCATTCTCGAAGAAGGCAATGCCATTCAGATTGCCAAGCAGGCGCGCGAGGAGGGGGTTGCGGACCTCCGTCAATCAGCGCTCAGGAAGGTGGCCGCGGGCGTCACCGATCTCATCGAAATCAACCGTGTTACCAAGGACTAGGTCATGGCTACGATTCAAGCAGAACAACAGATTTACATTTGGGAAGGCCGCGACAAGCGCGGCGTTCGCCTCAAGGGTCAGCAGGTCGCGACGACCCCGAACCTCGTTCGGGCCGAACTGCGCCGCCAGGGGATCAACCCGATCCGGGTGCGCAAACAGCCCAAGCCACTGTTTGGCGGGGCCGGACGGCGCGTCTCCCCCAAGGACATCGCGGTCTTCAGCCGCCAGCTGGCGACGATGCTGAAGTCCGGCGTTCCCCTGGTGACCTCTTTCCAGATCATCGCCGGCGGGGCGAAGAACCCTCGCATGAGGGCCATGGTCGACAAGATTCGCGCCGACATCGAATCGGGCAGCAGCCTGTACGAAGCCCTCTGCAAGCACCCGGTCCAGTTCGATGAGCTGTACACAAACCTGGTCAAGGCGGGTGAAGGGGCCGGTGTGCTGGACACGATCCTCGATGAGATCGCGACCTACCGGGAGCGCATCGAGTCCATCAAGGGCAAGATCAAGAAGGCGCTCTACTACCCGGCAGCGGTTGTCGCAGTTGCGATCGTTGTTACTGCAGTGCTCCTGTTGTACGTCATTCCGCAGTTTGAGACTGTCTTTGCCAACTTTGGAACGGACCTTCCCGCATTTACGCGTATGGTCCTGAACGCCAGCGACTTCCTGACCGAAAATGGGCTGATCGTCATCATCGCCCTGGCGGCCGGCATAACAGCGACCATAATGGCGAAAAACCGGTCGCCGGCGTTCGCCCATTGGATCGACAGAGTAAGCCTGAAGCTGCCCCTCGTCGGACCGATCCTTGAAAAGGCCGCCATTGCGCGTTTTTGTCGCACGCTGGCGATCACTTTCGCCGCGGGTGTGCCCCTTGTGGAGGCATTGGGAATCGTAGCCGGAGCGACAGGCAACGCCGTTTACAACGATGCCACCGCCCGGATTCGAGAAGATGTGGCGGTTGGCCACCAACTCCAGCTGGCCATGCAACAGACCAACGTCTTCCCCAACATGGTCATCCAGATGGCGGCCATCGGTGAAGAAGCCGGCTCTCTCGATGACATGCTCATCAAGGTCGCCGAAGCGTACGAAGAAGAGGTTAACAACGCGGTCGATGCCTTGAGCAGCCTTCTGGAGCCACTGATCATCGTGATCATCGGTCTCCTGGTCGGGACAATGGTCGTGGCCATGTACCTGCCGATCTTCAAGATCGCGGCCGTCATCTGACCACCCCCTGAACCAGGAGGGAGTACAGACGTTTGTTTTTTGAAGTGCTCACCGAAACGCCCCTGTTTCCATCAGGGGCGTTTCTTTTTGGCCTGTTGATTGGTTCGTTTCTCAATGTCGTCATCGCTCGGGTTCCCCGCAGGCTTGAATACGACTGGCAATGCCAATGCAGGGAATTGCTGAATCTCGATTCTGCTGACGAAGAACCTCCAGCGGGATTGCTGTATCCGCCCTCGACCTGCCCGGGATGTGGGCACCTGATTCGGGCATGGGAAAACATCCCCGTTGTCAGCTGGCTGTTCCTTCGGGGGCGGTGTTCGCAGTGCAGCATGCGAATCTCATGGCGATACCCACTGATTGAGCTTGTAACGGCCTTTCTGTTTCTCGTTTCAGCCTGGGTGTTCGGACCAAGCCTGCAATTTGTCGCCAGCCTGGCATTTGTTGCAATCTTGATCAGCCTCTCGGGTATCGATTTCGATCATCAATTGCTGCCAGATTCACTGACCTATCTGTTGCTCTGGATGGGTTTGGCACTCAGCCTGGCGGACGTGTTGATAGGCCCGCGCGATGCGCTTCTTGGCGCAATCCTGGGCTATGTCTGCCTGTGGGTCGTGTATCACGCTTTTCGATTGCTGACCGGCAAGGAAGGAATGGGGCACGGGGACTTCAAGCTGCTGGCTGCGCTGGGCGCCTGGGTAGGGTGGCAGTTGTTGCCACTGATCGTCGTGCTTTCCGCGTTGACCGGGGCAATCGTTGGCATTGCACTACTTGCATCCCGAAAGTCCGAGCGCGGGCAGCCCATCCCCTTTGGTCCATTCCTGGCCATGGCCGGTTGGGTCGCGTTGCTGTTCGGTGATGACCTGTTACAAAAGTACCTGGTACTCAGCGGACTTGCCTCGGGATGAACGCCTCCGAAGGCAATGAGGCGATTCAACAACCGGCTTCGTGCATGGTCGTGGTCCTCACCGGGGGAATCGCTTCCGGCAAGACTTACGTCTCAGATCGATTCGCCGCGCTGGGGGTTCCCGTTGTTGATACTGACTTGCTAGCACGCAAAGCAGTTCACCCAGGAACCCAGGGGCTGGCTAAAGTTGTTGAGCGATTTGGCGATGACGTGCTCAACGCGGATGGCACGCTGAATCGGAGAAAGCTCCGGGACCGCGTGTTCAAGGACGAGTCGGAAAGGAAAGCCCTGGAGGCCATCCTGCACCCCGAAATTAGACGCCTGACAAAGGCTCGGATTCTGGAACTGGGAACACCCTCGACCCGATACTGCATCGTCGTCATTCCACTGCTTGCAGAAACAGGCGTTCCGGAGTACGCGGATCGAGTACTGCTGGTGAGCGCACCCAGGGCACTCCGCCGTGAACGGTTGATGGCGCGTGACGGAATCTCGATCGAGGCAGCGGAACGAATGATTGCAGCCCAGGCGACGACCAGTCAAAGGCGCGCCATCGCAAACGACGTCATCAAGAACGACGGCACGTTATCCGATCTGGATAAAAAGATCGCCAGCCAACATGAAATCTACTTGAAACTCGCCACTCAGTGGAGCCCGTCGGGCTCGTGACGACCCAGAGCAGCCAAAACGCGGAATACAACAAGACCATGAACCACGCCTCCACCCTTCAGGACTATTTCGAATCGAAACGAGCTTTCTGGATCTCGGCCACCGTCATTGTGTGCATCGCGATTCTGGCCGTCACTGCCCTGCGAAACCCCGTGGACTACGACGGGTATTGGCATTTGCGAATGGGCATGGACTGGATCGCCAATGGCATGTCGCCCTGGTTGGACCACTACAGTTTCACCTATCCCGGTGAACGGATTTCGAATCCTCCATTCATGTTCCAGGGCGTCCTGTATGGATTCGTCGCCCTGTTCGGTGAACGCGGCGGCATGGTCGTGTGCAAGTTTGTGGCGACCGCCCTTGTGTTCGGATTCTTGATCCTGTGGTTGAAGCAACTGCGAGCTCCCGTTGCCGTTTACCTCCTCGCATTACCCGTACTCGTGGTCATCCTGCAGTTTCGCGCCCAGGTGCGACCGGAACTCTTCAGCTACAGTCTGGTGGTCATTGCATTTGTTCTGTACCACCGCACTCGTCTCCAGCTCAGCTTCAGCGCGATGGCCCCCGTCGTGCTCTTTCTCCAATTCTGGACCCTCTATCACTCATCCATTCTGGGCTACGTGATCTTCTTTGGCCTGTTTCTCGACATAGCGATTCGCCTCATCAAGGAGCGCGCCACGCCCGGCGACTGGCTGTCCTGGCTCGGTTGGGGACTGGCGACCGTCGCTGTTGGTTTCATCAATCCCGCCTTTTCTCACCCGCTGATCGCCACCCTGCTGTTCCCAGAAGACTGGAAAACCCTGATCCTGGAGTACAAGACCCCGGGGGCTGATCTCAACATGGCCGCCGGCTATTTGCTTGTGGTCTTGGCGTTGGCGGCCGCCATCGGGGCACTCGTTCAAAAGAGAATCGGCTACCTCGTAATCCTCGCTGTGTTCCTGTACTCCGCATCCACCATGATGCGCATGGTGCCGCCCGCCGCATTGGTCTGCTTGGTGATATTTTCTGCGGTACTCTCGGATACGCTGCGGCCGCGCCTGGCTTCCAGTCCAATGACTGCGTGGCAGGGGGCGACCTTGGCGCTGAGCCTATGCACCGCCTGTTTCAGCATGTACCTGGCATTCATCTATGCCTTGGCGTTCCTCAAAGAGAACCGTGGGTCCTGGGTGAAGTTTCCAGAGGCCCTGGTGACGCACTACATCGACACCGGCAAGAAGGGGAACATATTCAACGAATACGAAATGGGGGGATTCCTGATCTACCGGCTATCGCCGGAAAGCAAGGTCTATATCGACGGAAGGACCGGAATACTCTACCCGGTAGAGCATTTTAAACTTCACTCATTTGTCAAACGAGACCCAGAACTTTTTCTCGAACAAGCAGAAAAGTTCGACATTCGTCACAGCGTTTTGATGGCCAGCACCGACAACGCATCACTGATGGACATTGCCGGATTTGAATTGGACTACCTGGGGGTGAGATACAGCCTGTTCACGCAGTCAAGTGGATCACTGGCAGAGTTCGGGAAGCTCTGGGCCCATCCACAATGCTGGCACCAAGTCGACCAGGCGGCGCTCGAACGCGAATTGAGTCCCTATCAGGAAGAGTCCCGGCAGGCAGAACCGATGCATTCCACGCTCAAACTGATTTCAGGCTTCCTGTTGGTCGAGAACAAGGCCGCGTTCCTCGACTACATGGCTCGGAACGCCAGGCTCGACGATGCCGGTTACCGGTTCATTGCGTATCAGGCTCATCAATTGAAGGAGCCCACGTTGGCATTGTTCGCCCTTGGCCTCATCGAACATCGCATTCCCACCGATGACCTGGCCGTCGTGTTTGTGAATATGCTAATGGGTGAAGAACAAGAAGTGCGCAATGCGCTGGAAAAAGCCCTAGCGTACTCATGGCGCACAATTCTTCCAGAAGAAGAGCGTCTGCAGCATCACATGATCGAACATGTTCAAAAATCAATTGAGCTGGGGTCTGTCGCGATCAGTAGGCGCTCAAACCTCCAACAAGATTCAGAGTTCATGCCCGATCAAGACATGGTCTTCAATATCCGATCACTTTGCACCCGACCGAACCATTAGGATTTGGTCATGGATAGTATTCCATTCAACAAGCCCTTTATGACTGGTCGCGAGCTAGCTCACATAGCCCGCGCCCACGAACGAGGGCAATTGGCAGGTGACGGCATTTTCACTGCTGAGTGTCATAAGTGGCTCGAACAAGCCACAGGATGCTCGAAAGCGCTGCTGACCCACTCGTGTACCGCAGCGCTTGAGATGGGTGCAATACTTGGAGAAATCGGAGAAGGCGATGAAGTGATCATGCCCTCGTTCACCTTCGTTTCCACGGCAAATGCCTTTGTAATACGAGGTGCAAAGCCTATTTTTGTCGACATCCGCCCTGACACACTAAACATCGACGAGCAACAAATCGAAGCGGCTATCACAGAACGAACGAAGGCCATTGTCGCCGTTCACTATGCCGGTGTTGCATGTGAAATGGACCTAATCATGGACATCGCCCGCCGTCACAATCTCATGGTAATCGAGGATGCGGCACAAGGAATCCTGTGTTCATACAAGAGCGTGCCTCTGGGCAGCATCGGTGACCTTGGAACACTCAGTTTTCATGAAACCAAGAATGTTATCTCAGGGGAAGGCGGTGCCTTGCTCACAAATCGCCCCGACCTGGTGAAGCGTGCGGAAGTCATACGCGAGAAAGGCACCAACCGCAGCGAATTCTTCCGGGGGCAAGTCGACAAGTACACCTGGGTGGACATTGGTTCTTCCTATCTCCCCAGCGAAATGGTCGCAGCGTTTCTATGGGCTCAATTGGAGGAGGCGCGAGCCATCACTGACCGCAGGCTGGCCATTTGGCACCGCTATCACGAGGCATTTGCCTCGCTGGAACAAGCAGGGCTTGTCAGAAGGCCCATTGTTCCAGAGCACTGCTCTCACTCCGCACACATGTATTATCTGTTGTTTCCCGATCTCGAGAATCGGTCCAGATTCATTAGTTCATTGAAAGAAGCCGAAATCCAAGCCGTATTCCACTACATCCCACTTCACAATTCGCCAATGGGCCGTTCGTTGAATTCTGATTTGGTCTCATTACCTATTACGGAATCTATTAGTGATCGACTTGTTAGACTTCCATTATGGTTGGGTCTAGAGGATTTTTTGGATCGGGTAATACATGCTGTCATAGAAGCGGCGAATCCATAATTCTCAATACGTAGGTATGCGAAGCTTCAACATCCTGTTTTAGTTTTGTCCAAACACCGGCTCATTTTCCATCGACCGGTTGTCGATACTTGCTACCCATAAAGACAGCACCACCTATAACGGAAAGCCCCCAAATGAATACTCGGCTAATCACAGAAGCCGCAGCGCACGTGCTGAGGGGTACAGAGAATGCCGCCAATAGTAGCGTGACTGACACTTCGGTTACGCCCAACCCTGAAAATGTTAGGGGAATCAAACTCGTCAATGTCGTTAGCGTGACCACTAATGTCAATTCAGGCCATCCCAAGGAAACACCAAGCCCGTGCAATATTATTGAAAAGCTGACGATTCGTACCAGAACGACCAAAACACTCAAGAAGAAAATCTGAACTTGAGTTGGCATTGATATCAACGACAAACTCGCCAGAATTTGTCGATAAAGACTCTTCAGCTTTTGGTTTAAGGACGAGATTCTTTTATGAACTTTCGACTTCAAACCAATTGTAAAAACCACACTGGCAATCAGAAGAATTGCGCCCAGAATTAGTAATAAATACCTGCCTTGGTTGGCAGCCAGAGCCAACGTCTTCAACCACTGGGCGTCAACACGCACAAAGCCAAATGCCGCGAGAACGAGATTTGCCAGTACACCCCAGATTCGCACCGCTACCGATAATGTGACTGGCGCCACCAATCCAGGGACCTTACTGTTCAGATAATGAACTTGATACACATCTGTGCCTAGCGACCCAGGAAGAAAGTTACCGAAAAAGATGCCAACCCAGAACAGCCTGTAAGCTTCCAGAAACGTTAACTGATAAGTACCAAACGCAGCTTTAAGGCGCCATGCCTCAATCAGACCGTGGAGTGAAAACACTAAAAAGCCAGCTACGATCCATGCTGGATCCGCCTGTCCTATCGCGTCGAGAATTGGAGCCGGCTCCACTAACCAAAACAGTGCCGCCAGGAGAAAAACACCAAAGGTTATTCTGAGCCATGGAGCGTTTTGCATCTGGTTTAATAACTCACTAGGGCAGTTTTCACGAATAGCGGAATTGCTTGATTTCGACCATCGGGTAATCATTCCTGAACAAGCACAAGAAGTGACCTAACTCAATATTCGAAATCAAGTTGATTCATCGAGACCGGTCAAAGTTTCAGCCAATGACAAGACTACTGATGAAGGCCATAAGGCGAGTTCAGATCAATGGGACAAACGTCCCAATCGCCCTTCGGCTTGTTGTTACATGCTGCATGATCCCCATTTATGCCGCTTTGGTTGCCCAAGTAAGGCTCGCTTACCAATTTGGTCGATCATTCAAGGTCGTCGGAGAGGACCTAAGCGGAAACAGGTTTAATTGCCAGTTAGAAGATGCGATCCAAAGGTACATATACACATTCGGCATCTGGGAGCCAGATATTACTGCGTTTGTCCGTACCCGCGTGAACTCGGGCGATACATTCATAGATGTTGGCGCAAACATTGGTTACTACACCATGCTTGCATCCGCGTTAGTCGGAAGCTCCGGACAGGTGTTGGCAATAGAGGCATCGCCGAACATATTTGTGGGACTATTGAAAACAATACGGATGAACGGGGACCCTTCAAACATCAGGGCAATCAATGCTGCTGCCGCGGATAGAATTGGTGAGTTGGTTGTTCACAGAGGGCCAGATGAGAACCTTGGACTCACTACGACGGTAAAATCTAGAGGGTTGCTTGAGGAGGCTTCTGTCTCAGCAGATAAGGTTGGCAACTTAGTTGGAATGGATGTTTTCACTAATGCAAAACTGATCAAAATCGACGTTGAAGGTGCTGAACTGTCTGTGCTCCAAGGGATCGCCAAAGACATCGAATCGTTGCCGGAAGGTGCTGAAATAATTGTTGAGTTCTCACCAGAGTGGTGGGAGAAGGGAGGCACCACTCCTCAAACCGTTCTTGAACCGTTTCTTGAAAGAGGATATTCGGCCTACGAGATTAGTAACAACTATTGGCCTTGGCGCTACATGTGGCCTAGGTCAACGCAGAAGCCGCAAAAATTGGTTGACTTATCGAGTCTAAGACACCGCAGAATTGATTTGGTCCTTTCCCGAACTCTCCATCAATTGACTTGAACTGATGATGCGTCTCGCGACCAATTCGGCACGGCATCTAACTCAGACCGATGACCTTCGCCTCACCGCGACCATTCGCATAGTTGTTCATCATCCTCCACCAACGCCGAACTCCAAAACCGAACGATAGACTTCGAGTATGAGCTGACGCACCCGCAATAGCCAAGCTAATACCAGCATGCCGTTTCACTCCCGACGCGACCAGGAGTTGTGGTATGCGCGGATCCCCAAGAAATGACAGCGCCAA
The DNA here is from genome assembly GCA_030426265.1 of Gammaproteobacteria bacterium. Lineage (GTDB taxonomy): Bacteria > Pseudomonadota > Gammaproteobacteria > Xanthomonadales > SZUA-36 > Marinihelvus. The sequence continues at coordinate 22,830 of JAUHYP010000024.1, forward strand.
AACGAGATCACCAGGATGTATTCTTTTTTCATCACACAGAGAAACTAGGGTTTTAATCACACTTTGGTCAATGTGGGCATCAAATCTCAGGAGTGCCTCTGACAAAAACTCGAAACGTCTGTCTTTCGACGCAATGACCATCGCCACTGATGTTGCAAGTCGGGCCATGGCGATTAGCATGAATGTGCGTGCCTCTGTGTTCACCTTTTTAATATTGGCAAACATGGCATCGAGCACCTCAAGACAATCGTGCGAATATGCTCTGGATGTGGTTTGGCCCTCGCGCTCCAAACGCCAAGCTTGCAGTCTTTTCTTGAGAAATAGAGTTCTTGGATTGGATAGAAATACATTTAGGTGAAATGAATTGTCTTCATACTTCACACCTTCTTGGAACCTTAGTTTGTTGCGTGTTAGAAACGAGGTTGAGAACGCCTTCATTTGTGGAAGTGGATAGAGCACCAGATATTCAGGGACAGACATCACTCTTTCAGGCTGGACCGAATCAGACCCCAACGAATTCCAATAGAAATCATCACTTCCACTACTCCAGGAGTCTGAAAGTGTGTAGTACTTCGCACACGCAAAGATCACGTGATCGACTGCTGCGGTTTTAAATATGCATACAACCGAAGAAACGGCATCTTCATGAAACCAATCGTCGGCGTCGAGAAACATAGTGATCTCTCCGCTGGCCATGTCCATGGCTCTATTTCTGGCGATTGCTTGTCCAGTATTATTCTGACTAACGCAGCGAATCCTTGGATCAATTCTTCTTAAGTCCAGCACAACATCTAAAGTGCCATCAGTTGATCCATCATCGATCACGATCACCTCGATCTTGCTATAACTCTGTGAAAGTAAGGATGAAATACATTGGCCGATGTACTGCTCGACATTAAAGGCCGGAACAATGACTGACACCAACGGCTCGAGACTAGTTGTCACGATTTAGTTCCATGGGCCTCAAGAGTGTGCCTCCACCACCCGCATTGCGCCTTGAGAGTGCTTTGAGAACATGATCAGTTTTCTGCGATTCGATGAAGACGATGACCTATCACTGCACAGTAGGCTCAACCAATGCTGGACTAGTAACCAGCCATTCATTGTGGCACCACACTCCCTTGGTGACGCAACGGTTGAATTACTCAGATCGATCAATCGCAATCAAGAAGCAGTTTCTGGTACAGCATTTGCCGTGGCCACTTCCGGGAGCACCGGTGAACCTAGGTTGTATTTTGGTGATCGTAATCGCGCGCGAGCCCTTGTTCAGACATTGCATGTTGTACAACGAAGTGATCCGGTAACTGAAACTCTGGGCATCTTGCCACTCAGTTATTCCTTCGCGTTGGTAAACCAATGGCTATGGGCCACGGAGTTTGGTCGACGTTACGTTCCCACTAATGGATTCAAATATCCAGAGATACTAGCCAAACAGCTTTTGAACACAAAAAGCGCGATGTTATGCCTAGTGGCCAGTCAGGTACCTTTGATAAAGAGGTTTTTTGGCAACAGGAAATTTCCAGGTGTAATTCGCGTACATTTCGCTGGAGAACGCTTTCCACAAAAAGAATTGCCATACATTGCTGAGGTGTTTCCGAACGCTACAGTTTTCAATAACTACGGTTGCACCGAGGCAATGCCTCGACTTACCTGTCGCCTCTCAGACGACTCCGAAGATTCAGAAAATGTGGGACAACCTATACCAGGCGTACGGCTAAGGTTGGGGTTGGATGGAGCCCTGTTATTCAGAAGCAAGTACAGTGCTGTGGCGACTCTAAGTGACAATGGCGCTCAACGTATCAGCGACAACGAGTGGATCCCGTCAGGGGACTATGCCGTACAGAATTCGGATGGAAGCTGGTCGATAAGCGGAAGGACCAATCAGGTATTTAAACGGCATGGCGTGAAAGTCTCAGTCCAGGCAGTTCTGAGCCACCTAGAAAATGTGTGGACAGGGCAATTAAGTCAATATTCACTATACGATACCGACAGTTCGATAAGCTACGCCCTGGTTGTTTCCCCGGAGCCAAGCCCAGAACAGTTGCGCTCAATACTCAGGGCGCTGCGAGATCATTTCAGTCGGGCACATTGGCCATTACGGATTGAAAGCTTGTCCTCAATACCTACATTAGCTAGCGGCAAAATAGATAGCCAAGAGTTAATTTCAAGCAACAACAAGAAACTTCATTGGAGGCAGAGAATCTAGGTGACCAACCGCGAGAAGTTGCAGGACTTGCTGCAGGACATTCTATTACTGGATCCGTCCGAATTTCGTTTCGACCTGATGCGGGACGATGTCCAAATGTGGGACTCTTTAGCCGTCGTCGCCATAGCAGTCGGGGTAGATGAAACCTTCGGTTATCACTTCACGCCGGAAGAGGCCATGACCATCAAGGGAGTACCAGACATCATGGCGCTGCTGGAGACCAAGAGCATTTCATTTGCTGAATAGCCCTGAAATTTGGGATTTTGGGGAAATCCTCAATCGGAATCTGGGGAACTGCACCCTGTTGACCACACCATCCGTGCGGAGCCGGGTGACAGACTGGCCTTTCAATCACGCGACTTCCGTCGGTCATCTCGATGAGCGACTGGATACTTTGGTCGTGATTGGAGGCGGAACTTTGATTGACGAGGCAAAAGCCTGGCGGGCTCACCGGGCACCACGGACTTTCCTTGTGGCAGTCCCCTCAATCTGGGGTAGTGGAGCAGAGGCTTCGCCAGTGATCGTACTGGATCACAATGGTGCCAAGGAAATTCATATAGGGAACCAGTACTTGCCTGACGTGAGATGTGTTTGGCCTGAACTGGCTTCAAGCCTGTCACCCGAACAGGCCTTGTATGCCTGCGGAGATGCCTGGTCGCATGCGCTGGAAGGATTTCTTTCGCCTTTGGCGGGTCACTCACTGCGCGAGGACCTCGCTTCGGTGCTGGTCACAATGAAATCGCTTCCAGTATCCAATGACTCAAGATGGTTCGAACCCAGCGCGGCCGCCTGCGCCGGGCAGGCACGCTCCAGCGTCGGGCTGGTTCACGGCATCGCGCACACTCTGGAACCCGTTATGCGTGCCAGCTACCCCAGAGAAGGCTGGGGTCACGCTCGACTATGTGCGACATTCGTTTGGCCAGTGATGCGCTACAACCAGGCCCGCGGAGATCGGTGGACATCGCTGACATCACAGTATGGGCTTGATGGCAGCGCGATGTTGGACTGTATCGAATCCCTGCATGACAGTGGCAATTATGAAACCGCCATGGCGCACATGGAAGGCGCCTGGAAAGAGGTACTGCGAGATCCCTGCACCCGTACCAACTCAACACTGGTTCGACCTGATTCTCTCGCTTGGTTCATGAATCGGGCCTTTCTGTGAGCCAGCTATTGCAAAAGGACTGGCCGTACGGGCCGCGAAACGAAGCGACCTTCCTGGCCGAAATGAACGAGCTGTCCCGCGCGCATATCGGCAATTGTGCGCCCTATGCCGCAATTTGGTCCGGCTTTGAGGGCGCGAACAGGCTGGAAGAACTGCCCTGGTTGCATGTCGGCGTGTTCAAACAAATGGACTTTAGGACCACAAGTGCTGGCATTCACCATGAACGGGTGTTGAACTCCTCGGCGACCAGCGGTAGTGTAGCCAGCCGCATCGCGCTGGACCGGGCCAGCTCCGAGCTTCAGGCCGCCAGTTCTGCCGCCATCCTAAGTGATTTTCTCGACGAGACAGCACGCCCTCTCCTGGTCCTGGACAGCTCACGCTCACTGATTGCCCGGGGAACAGTTTCAGCGCGCATCGCGGCTGCACTTTCCTTGCGTCCCCTGGCCTCGGACATCCATTTCCTGCTCGCAGAGGCCGAGAATCCTTCCTCGCTGGACTGGACTGTCCTGGACCGATTGCTCGATTCGCATGAAGAACTACTGGTGTATGGCTTCACCTGGATGTTGTGGCTTGCCCTAGGTGACTGCGATATCCCGGAGGCAACGCTGGAGCGACTTTCATCCCGGCGAATACGCTTCGTCCACAGCGGCGGTTGGAAAAAGTTAAAAGCCCGCACCATTGGGCCCGAGGCCTTCAACACTCAACTTCTTAGCCACTGCGGTCCTGGATCCACTGTGACTGACTACTACGGCCTCGTAGAGCAGGTGGGCGTCATCTATCCCCTTTGTGAAGCCGGATTCCGGCACGTTCCCCGGTGGGCTAACGTACTCGTGCGTGACGCTTGGACTCTGAATCCACTGGTGGGTGAAACAGGCCTGCTTCAACTCATGAACACCCTGCCGCGAGGAGCTCCCTACCAGAACGTACTTACTGAAGACCTCGGGAGAATCGAACCGGGCACATGCCCTTGCGGTCGCTCGGGTGCAAGATTCGTACTGGAAGGAAGAGTTCCCCAAGCCGAGCTTCGGGGCTGCGCCAATGTCTGAGTCCCTTGCATGTTTTGATTCGTCCTCGGGCCTCGTTGCAGTCCACACCCCCATTTGCATGGATTCCCTGATAGAACAGTGGTCCCTAGTACAACGTGCAATGCTCCGGACGGTCGCGCGGGGATTCAGTCGTGATGAATGGGCCTATCTTGCCAAATTCTTGGACGCCCACAATCTCGACAAGACGATTCGAGAGTCTTTTGGGGCGCCAACGCACCACCCCATAGGGGTACCTTTGAGGATCTACCGCGCCAGAGGGCCAATTGCGGTCTGGCTACCCAGCAATGTATCGCTGCTTGGCCCCCTCACGTTAGTGCTGCTGAGTCTCACTGGACAGCGGCTACTGCTCAAACTCGGCTCCCGAAATGACGATCTCGCCGCTGCATTCCTCGATTTCGCCCGGAACACCCTCGGGCCTGGTGTGCTCAGGAGTTACCTGGAGCAGAACGTGTCAGCAGAGTCCTTCTCACGGGGAGACGCCAGGGAACGCGAAATGACGAGTGTCGCGCGGGTTAGAATCGTGTTCGGCAGTGACCAGGCTGCGTTGGCCATTCATTCCCTCCCCCATCCTGTCGACAGCATCGGCATTTCGTTCTCCGACCGCCAAAGCGAAGCCTGGCTGGATACTCGGTCGGCAGACGACGAAACCCTGAAAACGCTTCTCAGAATATTCGCGGTGTACGGCCAGGCGGGCTGCACATCACCAAAACGCGCAGTGTTGATCGGCGCGTCCGAGTCGGAGCGTAAGGCAGTATTCGAACGACTCGTGGGCCTGTCCAGCAGTGTTTTCAACCCGAAACCGGCTATGAACATCGCGTCAGACACCCTGATGTCTGACCAATGGGCGCGCGCCCTGGGTTGGCGCACCGAACGAACCCCCGGTAATGGTGCTTTGCTCGCTACTGGTGATGGCAATCTCGAAGACTTCGACGGAATCATGGCGCTGAAACTCGAGGCACGATCACTGGAAGATGCCTTTCGGGCGCTGCCTGCTAACATACAGACCATCGGTTATGCTCTGGCCAACCCACCAGACTCAAGATGGATGGAATTGCTCGCGACCAGCAGCGTGGCGCGATTCGTCCCCATCGCACGAATGCATCACTTCTCCGGAACATGGGACGGCGAACCCTTTTGGGCTAGGTGCTTTGAAGTCATGGAGTTGGGTTCATGAGTGATCTGGAGCTGAAAGTGTCGGTTATCGTTCCGGTTTACCGGGGTGCACCGACCATCGCCGAACTCGTGGAACGGGTCATTTGCGTGTTCGAGGCGTTGCCGCGGCCGCTCGAAATCATCCTCGTCAACGACTGCAGCCCGGATGACTCCTGGGCTGTCATTCAATCGCTGGCGGAACGGTATCCGCAAGTTACTGGTCTCAACCTTATCCGGAATTTCGGCCAGCACAATGCACTTCTTGCTGGCATCCGTAGCGCAAACGGCGACATCATCGTCACCATGGATGATGACTTGCAAAACCCGCCGGAGGAAATCCCCAAGTTACTAGCAGGAGTCGATGATGGGCACGCCGTCACATACGGTGTTCCCAATGAAGGGCGGCACGGCGCTTTTCGTGACCTGTCGTCCAGGGTCGCAAAACTGGCATTGCGCTATGGATTGGGTTTCAAGCATGCCAGCAATACTAGTGCGTTCCGTGCGTTTCGAACCCAATTGCGGGAAGCGTTTCGTGACTTCGATGCAAAGTTCGTTTCCATTGACGTACTGCTTACCTGGGGAACCAACGACTTCTCGCACGCCATTGTTGATCACAAGGAGAGACAACGCGGTACCTCCGGCTACAGTTTTCGCAAACTGTGGAATCACACGGTCAATATGGTCACCAGCTTCAGCACCATTCCGCTGAGAATTGCGAGCATGGTCGGCTTCGTCTTCTTCCTGTTTGGTGTGTGTGTACTGCTCTATTCCCTGTCGGTTTTCCTGCTTCATGGACGTTCAGTTCCAGGCTTCACTTTTATCGCCTCCATCATCGCCATTTTTTCCGGTGTGCAACTTTTCTCACTTGGGATCATTGGCGAATACCTGGCTCGCATTCATCAGAAGGCGTTGAACGAGCCCTGCTACGTGGTGGCTGATGTAACTGGAGACGGTAGGTCGTGACCTCGCTTGTGCGAAAGCACGACTTCAATACACGTTGGTGGGGAGAACCTGCGGGAATTGTTGATTCACTAGATTTTTTCCAGTGCTCCAGGGCCTCGCAAACGGCGGAGCTGGAACCATATTCCTGGGTGGAATTCAAAGCGCCGGCTGAAAGTCCTGGTCTCGATCTCCGAGCCATCAACCAGGCGGGGTTCTTCCAGGTAGACACCCAGATCAACTATCGGCTGAAGTTGCCTAGCGCAATGCGCCCCGGCAACCTGGACTCATTGGAAGTGGAATTCGCGGACCAGTCCGACTTCCGGGTCTCTGCGGATGATATCCAGTCGTTCAGGTTCGAGCGATATTTCAAGCTACCCGGTGCGACTGAAGAACGAGTCAATCTTCGCTATGCGCAGTGGAGCAACGAACAGATCGAAGCGTGCCCTTCCACTTGTCTTCGGGTTGTCAGCAATGGGCGTGTCGAGGGCTGGTACCTTGGTGAAGCGGTGCAAGGCACGGGATTGCACCTCACCTTAGCCATGCTTGGCCGCGAGTCAGAGATTTCGGGATTGTTGCTGTTCCTGAAAGCCTATGAGGCCTTTGCGTCTCGTGGCCATCGGCTTGGATGGGCTGCTTTCAGCGTGATGAACTCGCCGGTTCACAACATTTACGCAGCGATCGGCGCTCGATTCCTTGCGCCTACGGGCTGCTGGCTTTGGGTACGGGATCGAAGTCCGGAAGCGGTAGCTGAGATCAGTTGACACACTAACTCAACTTCCCATGACACTGCTTGTATTTCCGCCCTGACCCGCACGGGCAGGGGTCGTTCCGGCCCACCTTCTTCTCATCCCGCACGAACGGCGTATCCCCGGGCTGGCCCGGCGCGGTGGGGCCAGGCTGTGGCCCAGGCCCGGGTCCCGGCATCGGCGGCGTTCCGGCCATGGTCTGCGCGGCCTGCGGTAGCGGTTGCTGCTGGGGCTGCGGGGGTGGGGCCGGCATGCCGCTGGCCTCGTCGTGGCGATACTGGACGGGCGCTTCGCGGCGGCGCTGCGCCTCGACGGATTCCACGTCCTCCTCGGCGCGCACCTGCACGCGGGCCAGGATGCGGGTGACCTCGTGCTCGACGCTGTCGAGCAGGCCGGAGAACATCTCGAAGGCCTCGCGCTTGTACTCCTGCATCGGCTGCTTCTGGGCGTAGCCGCGCAGGTGGATGCCCTGGCGCAGGTAGTCCATGCGCGCCAGGTGGTCCTTCCACTGCTGGTCCAGCACGTTCAGCATCAGGGCCTTCTCGAAGTGGCGCATGACCTCGGGGCCGGTCTGCGATTCCTTGGCGTCGAAGTGGGCGGTCACCGCGGTGTTCACCGCATCTCGGATGGTCTCCTCGTTGGGCAGCTCGCCCTTCTCGGCCATGCGTGCCAGGGGCACGTCCACGCCGAACTCGCCTTCCAGAGCCTGCTCCAGGCCGGCCAGGTCCCACTGCTCGTCGATGCTGCCCGGGGGCACGAAGCGGTTCACCACGTTCTCGAAGGTGGCGTCGCGGAAGTCCAGGATGGTGTCGCGGATGTCGTCCAGCTCCATCAGGTCCTGGCGCTGCTGGTACACCACGCGGCGCTGGTCGTTGGCCACGTCGTCGTATTCCAGCAGGTGTTTGCGGATGTCGAAGTTGTGCCCTTCCACCTTGCGCTGGGCGTTCTCGATGGCGCGGTTGAGCATGCCGGCCTCGATGGCCTCGTCTTCCTTCATGCCAAAGCGGCGCATCATGCCACTCATGCGGTCGGAGGCGAAGATGCGCATCAGGTTGTCCTCGAGGGACAGGTAGAAGCGCGATGAGCCCGCGTCGCCCTGGCGCCCGGATCGCCCGCGCAGCTGGTTGTCGATACGGCGGCTCTCGTGGCGCTCGGTGCCGATGATGTGCAGGCCACCGGCCTCCAGCACCTGGTCGTGGCGCTTTTTCCATTCCTCGCGCAGCTCGGCCTTGCGCGCGTCGGTGGCTTCCTCGCCGAGTTCGCGCAGCTCTTCCTCCAGGCTGCCGCCCAGCACGATGTCCGTGCCGCGGCCGGCCATGTTGGTGGCGATGGTCACCGCGCCCGGCCGTCCGGCCTGGGCCACGATGTGCGCCTCGCGCTCGTGCTGCTTGGCGTTGAGCACCTCGTGCTTGATCTTGCGCTGCTTGAGCAGCTTCGAGATCAGCTCGGAGGTCTCGATCGAGGTCGTGCCCACCAGCACGGGCTGGCCGCGCTCGATGCAGTCCTGGATGTCCTCGATGATGGCTTCGTACTTGGCCTCCGACTTCAGGAACACCAGGTCGTCGCGGTCGTCGCGCACCATCGGCTTGTGGGTGGGGATCACCACCACTTCCAGGCCGTAGATGGTCTGGAACTCGTAAGCCTCGGTGTCGGCCGTACCCGTCATGCCCGCCAGCTTGTCGTACAGGCGGAAATAGTTCTGGAAGGTGATCGAGGCCAGGGTCTGGTTCTCTTTCTGGATCGGCACGCCTTCCTTGGCCTCCACGGCCTGGTGCAGGCCGTCGGACCAGCGGCGCCCGGCCAGGGTGCGGCCGGTGAACTCGTCCACGATCACCACCTCGTTGTCCTTGACGATGTAGTCCACGTCGCGGTTGAACAGGTGATGCGCGCGCAGGCTGGCGTTCAGGTGGTGCACCAGGCTGAGGTTGTTGGCGTCGTACAGGCTGTCCTCGGCCTTGAGCAGCCCTTCCTTGACCATCAGGTCCTCGACCTTGCTCATGCCCTCTTCAGTCAGGTAGATCTGCTTCTGCTTCTCGTCCACGGTGAAATCGCCGTCGGGCGTCTCTTCCGGGTCAGCCGGGGTCTCGGCGCGCTCCAGGTGCGGCACCAGCTTGTCGAGGCGCACGTACAGCTGCGGCGCGTCGTCGGTAGGGCCGGAGATGATCAGCGGTGTGCGCGCCTCGTCGATGAGGATGGAGTCCACCTCGTCCACGATCGCGAAGCTGCGGTCGCGCTGCGCGCGCTGGTCCATGGAGAACGCCATGTTGTCGCGCAGGTAGTCGAAGCCCAGCTCGTTGTTGGTGGCGTACACCACGTCGGAGGAGTACGACACGCGCTTTGCGGCCGGCGTCATGCCGGGCACGGCCACGCCCACGGTGATACCCAGGGCCTCGTAGATGGGCTTCATCCACTCCGCGTCGCGGCGGGCGAGGTAGTCGTTGACGGTGACCACGTGCACGCTGCCGCCGCCCAGGGTGTTCAGGTAGACGGCCAGGGTGGCCATCAGGGTCTTGCCCTCGCCGGTCTTCATCTCGGCGATCTTGCCCTCGTGCAGCACCATGCCGCCGATCATCTGCACGTCATAGTGGCGCAGCCCCAGGGTGCGCACGCTGGCCTCGCGCACGGCGGCGAACGCCTCGGGCAGGATGTCGTCCAGGCTGGCGCCGTTGGCGACCTTGTCGCGCAGCTCGGGGGTCTTCGCGGCCAGCTCCTCGTCGGACAGGGCCTGCATGGCCGGCTCCAGCGCGTTGATCTGCTCGACCTTGCGGGCCAGCTGTTTCACCACGCGGTCGTTGCGGCTGCCGAAAATCTTGGTAATCAGGGCGTTCAGCATGTTCTCGAATCGTTGTTGTGGGGGCGACGCGGCCCCTTTGGGCGCACGTCGACGATGTGGGGGCGGGTTGGAAGGGATGCAACCATTTTATCGGGTTCTTCCTGGCTTGCTGGGATGCCTTTGAAACCGGTAGGGGCTTCGTTGACGGTTCCGGGGTGGTACCCCCCTCCTGTTCGGCCGGTCGTTCGGCCTTCGGCTACCCTCGCGATCCTCCGCTTGGTGGGGCCGGCCGACAGGCCATCCTGGCCTGTGCGGCCTCGATTGGCCATCCTTGGCCAATCGACCCCAGTCGCTACGGATCACTCGGCGAACGCCCTGATTGGCCGAACAGGAGGGGGGTACCACCCCGGAACCTGCATTGGGCCTAAGGGCAAATTGATACCAATAATGATATCATCTTTGCGTGGAATATTTACCTGACATTGATCGATTCACTTACCGCGTAACCTGGTCCCAGGAGGACCAGGAATACGTCGGCCTCTGCGCGGAGTTCCCAAGTCTGAGTTGGCTAGAGGAAACGCCTGAGCGAGCCTTGGCCGGAATCATCAAACAGGTGAGGGAAACGGTAGCGGACCTGCAAAAAAGCCAGGAACCGATACCTGCCCCCCTTTCCACACGTGATTACAGTGGCAAGTTCATGGTCCGGATTCCTCCGGAAGTGCACCGTGCCCTGGCGCTTGCAGCGGCAGAATCGGGCATCAGTTTGAATCGGCTGGTTTCATCAAAGTTGTCTTCCTGACTTTACTCAGATTTCCCACAAGGTAACGCAACGAAACTGGGAATATCCGGAGAGTGATCGGTGATTCAATGAATCGACCTGATCACAACTATGGCACTAAGTGCTATACTTCTAACCGGTTCATTATTGAGAATTCTCAAGACTCGCCTCTTCGACCGCTGGGCTCGGAAAGCAATGGTTTCCGATGCATCGCTGTTAAAAGCAGTCAGGGAAATGGAGTCCGGATTGGTCGGCGTCTCACTGGGCGACGGACTCTACAAGAAGCGGGTACAAATGCCTGGACGTGGAAAACGCTCTGGCGGCCGCATGCTTCTGGCTTATCACGACGGAACGCTGGCCATTTTTGTATTTGGCTTTTCCAAGAATGAGCGGGTGAACTTGAGCTTGCCAGAACTCCGGACGCTTCGGTTGTTCGCCAACAAACTGCTCGGCCTGTCTACCGAGCATCTGGAGTTTTCGATCGCAAAAGGAGAATTGAAGGTGATTGGCAATGACTCGTAAATCGATACTCGAGACCGTTCATGAAACGGTCAAGAGCCTTCATGAAATCGGCGTGATGGACGCAACGACCATGCGGGAGTTCGACGCCCTCTGCCTGCCGCAGGTCAAGGAATTCTCCCCCGCCCAGATCAAGAAGTTGCGCCTGCGTCATGGCGCCAGCCAGGCCGTTTTTGCGGCCTACCTGAACACCAGCGTCTCTTCGGTCCAGAAATGGGAACAGGGCCAGAAGACACCCCGGGGCGCCAGCCTGAAGCTCCTGAATCTCGTGGACAGCAAGGGCCTGGAAATCCTCACCTGACCATGGACGCCGACGAAATCGACCGCCCCCGCTCACGCAAGGCCCGCTCGGTCGGCGAGATTGCCGCCACGGGTGAGCGCGGACTCGGCGGCCTGCTGGCCCGCGCGCGGCGCCTGGACCGCATCGACCGCGCCCTGGCGGCCGCCCTCGACCCGCGCCACGCCCCCCATGTACGCGTCGCCAACGTGCGCGACGGCAAACTCATCCTCGCCACCCCCGTGGCGCCCATCGCCCAACGCATCAAGATGGAGGCGCCACGGCTGCTGGAAACACTGCGTCGGGAATTCCGGGACGACTTCAGCCAACTCGAAGTGATGGTGACGCCCGACATTCCTGCGCGGGCAGAGTAAGCGGCGGCTCAGGAGGAAAATTCTGCCGGGCAGGTAAGACTCAATGCCCGATCGATTCTTCCAGGACCTCTGAAACCCACTGGTTGATGCTCTTGTCTTCAGCAGCGGCTCGCGTGGCGATTTCGCCATGCAGGTTCGGCGGAATCCGGAGATTGAATTTTCCGGAAAACTGCCGGGTCGGCGAAATGCCCTTCTCCTCGCACACCTCCAGAAACACCTTCAACGAGCGCTTGAATTCCCGGCGCAGTGCCGCGGGCGAATTCCCGTAAAAATCAGCACTTCCATTCAACCCAAGAATCTCGCCCCGAAACTGGTCCAGCTCCGGATCGTACTGAATCCTGGCCTTGTAGCCATCGACTTCCATGATGTTCATGGCTTCACCTCGTAGTGCTCCAACCACTTTCGAATACTGGCAACAGCTCCTTTGTCCGTATCGGGCGATGGATGCGGCCTGTGGAATACCCTGACCTCCCCAAAAAGGACCACGGCAACACGTGAACCCGCTCGCTCCGACACGTCCGCACCCAGCGACTTGAACAAGGACTCGATATCAGACCATGGAATGTTGCCACTGGCTGGCCGATGGTAAATCTGCTCCAACGTTCGCAGATGCTTTCGCTTCATCTCTGAATGGTACTATTCTATAGTACCGTATTGCCAGTGATTCCAGATAGCGTTACGACACCAGTTTTCTTCACACCTCCCCGATGCAGCCCCGTGCCTCCACCCCCTTGTACCCGGCTCAATCAGGACTGTTGCCGAGTGCCCCTGTGCGACTGGGGTAGATTGGCCATGGATGGCCAATCCAGGCCGCATCAGGCCAGGATGGCCTGTCGGCCGGCCCCACCAAGCACAGGGGTGCGAGGGTAGCCGAAGGCCAGCAGTTCGAGCCGGGTGCAAGGGGGTGGAGGTGCGGGGCGTCAACAAAGCCCCGCAGGCCAGCGGTTCGAGCCAGGTGCAAGGGGGTCAGGGCATGGGGCGGCCCTACGAAGGCCAACAGGCCGAGCCGGGTGCAAGGGGGTGGAGGTGCGGGGCGTCAACGAAGCCCCGAAAAGCAAGAATCCGGCGGACAAGCGCCCGCCGGTGGTAGTCAGTATGGCGTCAGAGCGCCTGTGCCGGCTGCGTGTAGCTGATGGGCGCCGTGGCGGCGTCCTTGAAGCTGACTTCTTCCCAGGCGCCTTCGCGCTCGAGCAGCTCGCGGCACAGCAGGTTGTTCAGCTCGTGCCCGGACTTGTAGCCCGAATACGCGCCGATCAGGCTGTGGCCCAGCAGGTACAGGTCGCCGATGGCGTCGAGCATCTTGTGCTTGACGAACTCGTCCTCGTAGCGGAGGCCGTCCTCGTTGAGCACGCGGTAGTCGTCCAGCACCACGGCGTTGTCCAGGCTGCCGCCCAGCACCAGCTTGCGTTCGCGCAGCATCTCCAGGTCACGCACGAAACCGAAGGTCCGGGCGCGCGAAATCTCCTTCAGGTAGGAGGTGGTGGAAAAGTCGATGCTGGCGAACGAGGTGTGCGGCTCGAACACCGGATGGTCGAAGTCGATCTTGAACGACACCTTGAAGCCGTCGTAGGGCTCGAAACGGGCCCACTTGTCGCCGCGGCGGATTTCCACGGGTTCGAGGATGCGGATGAAACGCTTGGCGAGCGATTGCTCCTCGATCCCCGCGGATTGCACCAGGAAGACGAACGGACCGGCACTGCCATCCATGATGGGCACCTCGTTCGAACTCAGGTCCACGTAGCAGTTGTCGATGCCCAGCCCCGCCAGGGCGGAGAGCAGGTGTTCGACCGTGCACACGCGCACGTCGCCGTTCACGAGCGTGGTGTTCATGCTCGTGTCGCCGACGTTCACCGCCGTACCGGGAATGTCCACCACGGGATCGAGGTCCACCCGGCGGAAGACGATGCCCGTGTCCACTGCGGCAGGCCGCAGGGTCATGAGCACTTTCTCTCCGGTGTGGATACCGACACCCGTGGCCCGGATGACGTTTTTGAGGGTCCGTTGTCTTATCATTTTTTACACCCCGTTTGCGGGATTGCGGCGCATGGTAGCACAGCAAGCGACTGTCTTGCAGGCGATTTTGGTGGTTTATGCCACAAACTGTTGTAATTTAACAACACTTTAACGCCTCACGACCCCTCAAGGTGTAGCCGAACCGTCATATTTCAAGGGCACCCTGTGCGGTTGCTCACGGCCGACGCTGCCTGCCGGATCAGTCCGCCTGCCTGCGCAGGAACGCCGGGATCTCAAGATAATCGATGTCATCCATACGGCGGCTGAACATGTCGTCCGGCGGCTGCGGCGTGGGACGCGAGGGCGGCGTGTAGCGGTGCTCTTCGCGCTCATCGTCGTGGCTGGCGTGGTCCGGCTGGCCGGTGGTGCCGTTGCGCACGACCTTCAGCGGCTTTTCCTTCCGGCGCTGGACCGGCTCTCCCAGGCCCGTGGCCACCACCGTCACGCGCAGTTCGTCGCCGATGTCCGGGTCGATCACCGTGCCGACCACCACCGTGGCGTCGTCGCTGGCCAGGTCCGCGATCTGGGAACCCACTTCCTCGAATTCGCGCATGGTCAGGTTCATGCCGGCGGTGATGTTCACCAGCACGCCGCGGGCGCCGTTCAGGTCGATGTCCTCCAGCAGCGGGCTGCCGATGGCCTGGTTGACGGCCATGATGGCCCGGTCGTCGCCGCAGGCCTTGCCGGCGCCCATCACGGCCGTGCCCATCTCGGACATCACCGTGCGCACGTCGGCGAAGTCGACGTTGATCATGCCCTGGCGGGTGATCAGCTCGGCGATGCCCTGCACCGCGCCGTGCAGCACGTCGTTGGCCGCCTTGAAGGCGTTCAGCAGCAGGGCGTCCTCGCCCAGCACCTGGGGCAGCTTGGAGTTCGGGATGGTGATCAGCGAATCCACCTGTCGCGACAGCTCCTCGATGCCCTGCTCGGCGATCTGCATGCGCCGCTTCTGCTCGAAGCCGAAGGGCTTTGTCACCACCGCCACCGTCAGGATGCCGAGTTCCTTGGCCGCCTGGGCGATGACCGGGGCCGCGCCCGTGCCGGTACCGCCGCCCATGCCGGCGGTGATGAACACCATGTCGGCGCCGTGCAGCAGCTCGATGATGTGGTCGCGGTCTTCCAGGGCGGCCTGCCGGCCGACCTCGGGGTTGGCGCCCGCGCCCAGGCCCTTGGTCACGCTGGACCCGATCTGCAGGGCCGTCTTGCCCTTGAAGGACCGCAGCGCCTGCGCGTCCGTGTTGGCCGCGATGAATTCGACGCCTTCGATGTTCGCGTCGATCATCTGGCTGACGGCGTTGCCGCCGCCGCCACCCACGCCGATCACCTTGATCCTGGCGCTCGGTGTGTAATTTTCCACCAGTTCAAACATTGCCTGTTGCTCCTCTCGCTCGCTCGCCGTTGATGGTTTCCTGGCCCGGGCGGTCTTGCCGCCACCCGTTGCCGATCCGCCGATAAGTGGTGCGCTCAGTCGCGCTCAAAATTCGCCCCTGAACCAGGACTTCACCCGGTCCATCAGGGACGATTCGCCCGACGAACCGGAGGCGCGCAGCCCCCCGTCCGCCTGGCTTCCGTAAATCAGGAGTCCCACGCCGGTGGCGTGCACCGGGTTGGAGACCACGTCGCTCAGCCCGGTGACGTACTGCGGCGTCGCCAGGCGCACGGGCATGTGGAAGACCTCTTCGGCCAGGTCCACCGCCCCTTCCATCTTGGCCGCGCCGCCGGTCAGCACCAGCCCCGAAGCCACCATGTTCTCGTAGCCGCTGCGGCGCAGCTCCGCGTTCACCAGGGAGAACAGCTCCCGGTAACGCGCCTCGACCACCTGCGCCAGGGTCTGGCGCGCCAGGCGGCGGCTGGAGCGGTCGCCCACGCTGGGCACCTGGATGGTCTCGTCGCTGCCCGCCAGTTGCTCCAGCGCGCAGCCGTACTTGATCTTGATGTCCTCGGCATGCTGCGTGGGGGTGCGCAGCGCCACCGCGATGTCGTTGGTCACCTGGTCGCCGGCGATCGGGATGCAGGCGGTGTGGCGGATGGCCCCGCCGGTGAACACCGCGATGTCCGTCGTGCCGGCGCCGATGTCCATCAGGCACACGCCCAGCTCCTTCTCGTCCTCGCTCAGCGCCGAGAAGCTCGAGGCCAGCGAGGTGATGATCAGCTCGTCCACGCTCAGGCCGCAGCGCGTCACGCACTTGCCGACGTTCTGCGTGGCCGCCAGGGCCGCGGTCACCACGTGCACGTGGGCTTCCAGGCGCACCCCGGCCATGCCCACGGGCTGGCGGATGCCGTCCTGCTTGTCCAGCACGTACTCCTGCGGCAACACGTGCAGGATCTTCTGGTCGGCGGCCAGGGGTACTGCCCGGGCCGCTTCCAGCACCCGGTCGACGTCCTGCTCGCTGACCTCCTTGTCCTTGATCGCCACCGTGCCGTCGGAGTTCTGCGAGCGAATGTGGTTGCCGGAGATGCCGGCGAACACCGAGTGGATCTCGCAGCCGGCCATCAGCTCGGCCTCTTCCACCGCGCGTTGGATGGCCTGTTCGGTGCTCGCCATGTCCACCACCACGCCGCGACGCAGGCCGCGCGAGGTGTGCGAGCCCAGGCCGATGACCTCCACCGTGCCGTCGGGTTGGATCTCCCCGACAATTGCCACGATCTTGGAGGTGCCGATGTCCAGCCCCACCACCAATGATTTTTCTGGTTTTTTCGCCATATCCCTGTTGTCTGTCTGCCCTTTATCGCCCGGATTGTTGCGCCAGGGCTTCGCCCGCGCGCTGCCCTGCCACTGGTCGATCCTGCGGCCGTTCCTCCACCGGCGAGACCGCGACGGTCACGCCACCGTCGACTTCCTCGATGACGGGATCACCCGGCGCCGGCGCCGGACTCGATCCGGACCCCGGCCCGTCGACCGGCACGCCACCCGGCGGCGGCTCCGGCCAGAGCACGGCGAAGCCGTTGGCATAGCGCAGATCCACGCCCAGCGGGTTGACGCCCTTGAGTCGGCGCAACGGCGTCCAGCCCTGCACCATCCGCTCCAGCCGCGCGACCGCGTCCTCGCGCCCGATCTCCACCTTGGTGCCGCCTGCCAGCTGCAGGGTCCAGGCGCCACGCCGGTCCAGGCGGATGCGGGTGATTTCCTGTCCGGCCGGAATCAGGATGTCGTTGAACTGCAGCCAGGTCTCGATCACCGCTTCCACGGCGTCCGGCGGGCCTTCCAGCCAGGGCAGGCCCTGGATGCCGTCGGCCCCGGGAACGGTGAAGGTGTCGCCGTTGGTGGCGATCAGCTGGCCCTCGTTCCAGTGGGCCACCGGCACGTACTCGGTCAGGTACAGGTGCACCGTGTCCGGCCAGCGCTTTTCCACCACCACCTGGTTCACCCAGGGCAGTTCGCGCGTGGCGTCCGCGATGGCCACCGGATCCAGCGTGAAGAAGCTGCCTTCGGCCATGGGGCCCACCGTCTTGCGCACCTGTTCGGCGCTCACGCGCTCGAAGGCGCCGTCCAGTTCCATCCACTGGATCGGCCAGCGGTCCAGCTTGACCATGCCCATGTAGATCCACGCCACGCCGCCGATGGCCGCCAGGAACAGCACACCCGCGATGCTGCGGCCGATGCTGATGCCGTAGCGTTCCAGGCGCTCGGCCTGCTGGGGCGCGGTGTTCCTCGGCGCGCTCACAGGCTGGTCTCCAGCACGCGCCAGACCAGTTCGTCGAAGTCCACGCCGATCACCGCGGCGGCCTGGGGCACCAGGGAGTGGTCGGTCATGCCCGGGGCCGTGTTCACTTCCAGGAACCAGGGCTGACCGTCGGCATCGACGATGAAATCCACCCGACCCCAGCCGCTGCACTGCAGCGCGTCGAAGGCCGCCAGCGCCTGCTCGCCCAGGCGGCGCTCCAGGTCCTCCGGCAGGCCGCAGGGGCAGTGATACCGGGTCTGGTCCGAGAGGTACTTGGCCTCGTAGTCGTAAAAGGCGTTGGGGGTCTCGATGCGGATCAGCGGCAAGGCCGTGCGGCCGATGACCCCCATGAAGTGTTCCTGGCCGCTGACGCCCTGTTCGACGATCACCTCGTCACCGTGCTCGCGCGCCAGGGCCACGGCGGTCGGCAACTCCGCGAGGTCCGAGAGCTTCGTGATGCCGATGGAGGAGCCCAGTCCCGTCGGTTTGACGAACAGCGGCGGGACCAGGCCCTCCACGCGGGCGGCGAGATCGTCGTCACCCACCTCCGGGCCGATGACCCGGAAGGGGGCGGTAGGAATGCCCAGGCGCTCCCAGACCCACTTGGAGCGCACCTTGTCCATGCTCAGCGACGAGCCGAGCACGCCGGAACCGGTGATGGGGATGTCCATCAACTGGAGCGCGCCCTGGATGGCGCCGTCTTCCCCGCCGGGTCCGTGCATCAGGTTGAACACGCGCGCGACGCGCCCGCCGCGGATGCCCTCGAACAGCGCCGGGGCGCCGTCGAACACCTCGAAGGCGATGCCGCTGCGCTCCAGCGATCTGGCAATGTCCGCCCCGCCCTTCAGCGACACCTCGCGCTCGGCGCTGTCGCCGCCGAGCAGCAGCCCGACGCGACCGAAATCGGCCGGGTCGGTGACATGGCGGTCCGGCAGGGCGCTCATGCGGACGCCTCCCGGCCTTCGCGCAGGGCGGTGGCCACCTTGTCCATGCTGCCGGCGCCGAGCAACAAGAGCATGTCGTCGTCACGCACCAGGTTGGCCAGCGCCGCCGGCAGGTCCTCGACCGCGGGCACCAGCACCGGGTCCACCTTGCCGCGCGTGCGGATCGAGTGGCACAGGGCCTGGCTGTCGACGCCCTCGATGGGCTTCTCGCCGGCGGAGTAGACATCGCTGAGCACCAGCACGTCGGCCTCCGACAGCACGCGGCTGAACTCGTCGAACAGGTCGCGGGTGCGCGTGTAGCGATGCGGCTGGAACACCACCACCTGGCGGCGTTCCGGCCAGCCCTCGCGGGCGGCCTTCAGCGTCGCTTCCAGTTCCGTGGGGTGGTGGCCGTAGTCCTCCACCGCGTGCACCTGCCGGCCGCCGAGTTCGATGTCGCCGACCTCGGCGAAGCGGCGACCCACGCCCTGGAATTGAGCCAGGCAGCCGGCCGCGGCGCGCACGTCCAGGCCCAGCTCCCAGCCGATGGCCAGCGCACCCAGGGCGTTGCGCACGTTGTGCATGCCGGGCAGGTTCAGTTGCGCCGCAAAGGGCGCCTCGCCGCCGGGCAGGTGCACCGTGAAGGACATCATGCGGCCCTCCTGGCGCACGTCGGTGGCGCGCACGTCGGCGTCCTCCGACAGGCCGTAGGTGACCACCGCTCGGGTGACCTTCGCGGCCAGCTTGCGCGTGACCGGATCGTCGATGCACAGCACCGCCGCCCCGTAGAAGGGCAGGTGCTGCAGAAATTCGAGGAAGGCCTTGCGCAGCTTCTTGAAGCTGCCTTCGTAGCTCTCGAGGTGGTCCCGATCGATGTTGGTGACCAGCGCCACCACCGGTTGCAGCAACAGGAAGGAGCCGTCGCTCTCGTCGGCCTCGGCCACCAGGTACTCGCCCGTGCCCAGGCGCGCATGGCTGCCCCAGGCGTTGACCACGCCGCCGATCACGAAGGTCGGGTCCTGCCCGGCCTCGGCCAGCAGACTGGCCACCAGGCTGGTGGTGGTGGTCTTGCCGTGGGTGCCCGCCACGGCGATGCCCCGGCGAAAGCGCATCAGTTCGGCCAGCATCTGCGCGCGCGGCAGTACCGGCAGGCGCGCTTCGCGGGCGGCGGCCACTTCCGGGTTGCTCTCGGGAATGGCCGTGGAAGCCACCACCACGTCCGCGCCGGCGATGTGGGCCGCGTCGTGGCCCTGGTGCACGGTCACGCCCATCTGGGCCAGGCGCCGGGTGGTGGCGGAGGTGTTCATGTCCGAACCACTGACCTGGAAGCCCTGGTTGACCAGCACTTCGGCGATACCGCTCATGCCGGCGCCGCCCACGCCGACCATGTGCACGCGGCGCACGCGGCGCATGGGCCGCAGGTGGGCGCCCGAACCACTGAGGTTCGTGCCGCCGGCATTGCCGGTCGTGTCCGGGGATTCGGGACGCACGGAGTCCGGCCCACTCATGGGGTCACCCATTGCATGCAGGCCTCGGCCACGGTGGCGGCGGCGTCGGGCACGGCCACGTCGCGGGCGGCACGGGCCATGCGCAGGGTCTCGCCGCGATCGGCGAGCAGGGGCGCCAGCAGCGCGGCCAGCGCGGCCGCGTCCAGGTCCTTTTCCTGGGCGATGTGCGCGGCGCCGGCGTCGGCCAGCACGCGGGCGTTGGCCGTCTGGTGATCGTCCACCGCGTGCGGAAAGGGCACCAGCACGGCGCCCAGGCCGGCCGCGGCCAGTTCCGAGACCGTCAGGGCGCCGGAACGGCACACCACCAGGTCGGCCCAGGCATAGGCCCCGGCCATGTCCTCGATGAAAGGCGTGACCTCGGCCGCCACGCCATGTTCGGCGTAGCGCGCCAGCGTGTCCTCGACGGACCGCTCACCGGCCTGGTGGCGGACTTCGACCGCCGGTATGGAACCCAACGACATGGCATCGCCGGCCGGGGCGGAGGCGCCCGGGCCCGGCCGGGACGCCAGCAAGGCCAGCGCCGCGGGGACGAGTTCGTTCAGGGCGCGGGCGCCCTGGCTGCCGCCGGTCACCAGCAGGCGGGCCGGTCCCTCGCGGACGGCCCAGCGGTCGTCCGGCGCCGGCAGGGCAGCCACCTCGGCGCGGACCGGGTTGCCCACTGTCTCGGCGCCGGCCAGCGCGCCGTCGAAGGCCTGCAGGACGCGCCGCGCCATGCGGGACAGGGCCTTGTTGGTCATGCCGGGAATGCGATTCTGTTCGTGCACCACCAGGGGAATGCCACGCAGTTTCGCCGCCAGCCCGCCGGGGCCGGCCACGTAACCGCCGAAGCTGACGGCGCAGGCGGGTCGGCGCGCTTTCATCACCCGCCCGGCGTCACGCACGGCGCGGCCCAGGCGAAACGGCAGGGCCAGCCAGCCGGCCACGCCCTTGCCCCGCAGGCCGGCGATGCGCACGGTGTCCAGCGCGATGCCCTGCCCCGGCACCTTGCGCGTCTCCATGCCGCCCTCGGCGCCCAGCCAGGACACGTCGACGCCACGCCGGCGCAGGTCCTCGGCCACAGCCAGGCCCGGGAAGATGTGCCCTCCCGTACCGCCCGCCATGATGATCACGCCTCCGTTCACTGCCCGGTGTCGCCCCCGTCGATGATGTCGGTCATGGTTCGATGGTTCACAGCTTCATCTTCCTCGGCCCGACCCGTGACTTGATGGTCATGGCCGCGTTGCGATCCAGCTCGTAGCGGATGCGGAACACGATGCCCAGCGCCAGGAAGGTCATGAGCACGCTGCTCCCGCCCGAGGAAATCAGCGGCAGGGTCAGCCCCTTGGTCGGCAGCACGCCCAGGTTCACACCGATGCTCACCAGGGCCTGCAGCCCCAGCCACAGGCCGATACCGAAGGCCAGGTTGCCGGCGAAGGGCCGCTCCTCGCGGTGCGCCCGCGCGCCGATGGCCATGATGCGCGAGACCAGCAGCATGAACAGGGCCAGCACGAAGAACACGCCCATCAGGCCGAATTCCTCGGCCAGCACCGCGAAAATGAAGTCCGTGTGCGCTTCGGGCAGGTAGAACAGCTTCTGGATGCTCGCGCCCAGGCCGACCCCGAACACCTCGCCGCGTCCCACGGCGATCAGGGCCTGGGTCAGCTGGAAGCCGCTGTCGAAGGGGTCCTGCCAGGGGTCGAGGAAACTCACGATGCGCCGCAGGCGGTAGGGCTCCATGGCCGCGAAGCCGAACACCGGCAGGCCCAGCATGCCCAGCAGGGCGATGTGGCGCCAGGCGGCCCCGGCCAGCCACACCATGCCGCCCGTGACGGTGGTGATCACCGCGGCGCTGCCCATGTCGGGCTGCAGCAGCAACAGGGCGGTCAGGACCCCGGCCAGCGCCAGGGGCTTGAGCGTGTCCAGGAACACCTTGCGGATGCGGTCGGCCTTGCGCACCAGGTAGCCGGCCATGTAGATGATGAACATCACCTTGACCGCCTCCACCACCTGGAAGTTCAGGATGCCCAGGCTGATCCAGCGGGCGCTGCCGTTGACGGTGTGCCCCAGGCCAGGCACGAACACCAGAACCAGGGCGAGGATGGCCAGCGGATACATGGGCTGGCTGTACTGCTCCAGCAGCTTCAGCGGGATCGCGCGGGCGCCCACCGCCAGGAAGATGCCCAGCGACAGGTACATCAGGTGGCGCACCAGGTAGTGGGCCGAGGCCATGCCGTGGCTCTCGGCCACCGCGATGGACGCCGAGCCCACCATGACCACGCCCAGGGCGACCAGCAGCAGCACCGGCACCAGCAGCCAGTAGTCGACGGGAAACTCCCGGCTCCCCCGCCCGTGGCGCTGGGCCTGTTGTCTCGGAATGGCGTGTTGCATCTTCGTTCCCCTCAACGAATCTTCAGGGTCGCGAGACCCATGAGCACGAGCACCACGGAGATGATCCAGAAGCGCACGATCACGCGCGGTTCCGGCCAACCCTTGAGCTCGAAATGGTGATGGATGGGCGCCATGCGGAAGATGCGCTTGCCGGTGAGCTTGAACGAGGCCACCTGCAGGATCACCGACACCGTCTCCATCACGAACAGCCCGGCCATCAGAACGAACACCAGTTCCTGGCGCACCAGCACAGCGATCAGCCCGAGGGCCGCGCCGACGGCCAGGGCGCCGATGTCACCCATGAACACCATGGCCGGGTAGGTGTTGAACCACAGGAAGCCAAGCCCCGCGCCGGCCAGGGCGGCGCAGAAGATCACCAGCTCGCCCGTGCCGTTCACGAAGGGAATGCCCAGGTAGTCGGCGATCACCGTGTTGCCCGTGGCGTAGGCCATCACCCCCAGCGCGACGGCCACGAACACCGCCGGCATGATGGCCAGGCCGTCCAGGCCGTCGGTGAGGTTCACCGCGTTGGAAAACCCGACGATGTAGAAATAGGTCAGCACGATGTAGCCCGCGCCCAGCGGCAGCACGAAGTCCTTGAAGAAGGGCACGATCAGGGCCGTTTCCGCCGGCACGGTGGCCGTGTGGTACAGGTAGAAGGCCGCGGTCAGGCCCACCAGGCTCTGCAGCAGGTATTTCCAGCGCGCCGCCAGGCCGGCCGAGTCCTTCAGCACCAGCTTGCGGTAGTCGTCGATCCAGCCGATGACGCCGAAGGCCAGGGTCACCAGCAGCACCACCCAGACATAGCGGTTGGAGAGGTCCGACCACAGCAGGGTGGACATCACCAGGGCGAAGAGGATCAGCGCTCCGCCCATGGTCGGCGTGCCGGCCTTCGAGAAGTGCGACTCCGGCCCGAGCGCTCGGATCGGCTGTCCCACCTGGCCGCGCACCAGCCGGCGGATGAAGGAGGGGCCGAGCACCAGCGAGATCGCCAGCGCCGTCAGCGCGCCGAGGATGGCGCGCAGGGTCAGGTAGCTGAACACGTTGAAGTCGGGGTTGATCCCCGCCAGCCAATCGAAGAATACGACGAGCATCAGCCGGCCTCCTCCAGGTCCACGGGGCCCGTCAGGGCCGCCACCACCCGCTCCATGCCCATGGAACGGGATCCCTTCACGAGGCAGGTCACCTTCGTGGTGCGCGTTTCCAGGTCCGCCAGGAGCGCCTCGGTCAGCTCCCGGCGCGTGGCGAAGTGGCGCGCGCCCTTGCCGAAGGCCTCCACGGTCGAACGGCTGTGGGGGCCGGTGGCGTACAGGCGGCGCACGCCCAGCATGCGGGCGGCCTCGCCGGTCTCGGCGTGCAGCTTGTCGCTGCGTTCGCCCAGTTCACGCATGTCGCCCAGGGCCAGCCAGGCCTCGCCCGGCTCGGCGGTCAGCACCTGCAGGGCGGCGTACAGCGAGGCCGGGTTGGCGTTGTAGGTGTCGTCGATCACCGTCCAGCCGTTCGGCGCCTCGATGCGGTTCAGGCGGCCAGGGACGGGACGGGTCGCGGCCAGGCCGGCGCGGATCTGTTCCAGGCCCACATCCAGCGCCAGCGCCATGGCCGTGGCGGCCAGCGCGTTGAGCACGTTGTGGCGGCCGGGCAGGTTCAGCGCCAGGTCGAACTCGCCCTTCGGCGTGACGACGGTCCAGCCGCCATCGGCCTTCACGGCGCGCACGTCGGCGTCCTCCCCGAAACCGAAGCCCAGCGACTGCCCGGCGGTGGACAGGTCCCGCCAGAGGTCCAGCCAGGGTTCTTCCAGGTTGAAAACGGCAAAACCCTCGGCAGGCAGGGCGGCATAGAGCTCGCCCTTGGCGCGGGCCACGCCTTCTTCATCACCGAAACCTTTCAGGTGTGCAGGTCCGACGTTGGTGATGACGCCCGCTTCGGGTCTTGCCAGGCCAGCCAGGTAGCGGATATCCCCGGCTTTGCTGGCGCCCATCTCCAGCACGGCGAAATCGTGCTCCGGCCCGAGCCCGAACAGGGTCAGGGGCAGGCCGAGCTCGTTGTTGTAGTTCCCGGACGTGGCCAGCACCCGGCCGGAGCGGCGCAGGATGCTGGCGAGGAGTTCCTTGGTGGTGGTCTTGCCGTTGCTGCCGGTCAGGGCCACGACGCGCACCGCGTGGCGGTCGCGCCAGGCCGAGGCCAGTTCGCCCAGCGCGGTGAGCACGCTGCCCACGCGCAGTTGCGGCACGCGCGAGTTCACGGGGCGTTGCACCAACACCGCCACGGCCCCGGCCTCCTCGGCGCGGGCCACGTAATCATGGCCATCGACACGCTCGCCCGGCAGCGCGGCGAACAGCATGCCCGGCGCCAGGTCGCGGCTGTCGGTGGTCACGCCGGTGAAGCTCAGGCGGCTGTCCAGCGGCACACCCAGCACGGCGGCGGCGTCCTCGAGTTCCATGCGGATCACGCGGCCGCCTCCAGCACGGACTGCACCGTGGCCTCGTCGCTGAAAGGAATCTTCTGGCCGGCGATCTCCTGCCAGTCCTCGTGGCCCTTGCCGGCCACCAGCACGATGTCGCCCGGGCCTGCGGCGCGGATGGCTGAGCGGATGGCGACGGCGCGGTCGGGCTCCACGGCAACCTTCTTCGAGTCCGTGATGCCGCGCAGCACGTCGTTGATGATGGAGTTGACCGACTCGAAGCGCGGGTTGTCGCTGGTCACCACCAAGGCATCGGCCAGGGACTCGGCCACCTGGCCCATCTGCGCGCGCTTGCCGCGGTCGCGGTTGCCCCCGCAGCCGAACACGCAGGTCAGGCGCCCCGAGAGGTGGTCGCGCACGGCGGCCAGGGACTGGGCCAGGGCATCGGGCGTGTGGGCATAGTCGATGACCACCACCGGCTGACCGGGGGCGCCGCCGAGGCGCATCATGCGTCCGGGCACCGGCCGGATCACTTCCAGCTCGCGTACCGTTTCGTGCCAGTCCAGGCCCAGCACGGTCAGGGCGCCGGCCGTCGCCAGCAGGTTGAGTGCGTTGAACTGCCCCAGCAGGCCGGTACGCAGTTCGGCCT
>JAUHYP010000078.1 GCA_030426265.1 Gammaproteobacteria bacterium
CGCAGGAAGTGGTCGATCACCGCCACGAACACGGCATACACGCCGGCGAGCCCCAGGAAGCCGAAGGCCATCACCGAGCTCACCACGTGCGTGGCGATGGCGGGAGAGAGGTCTTCCAGGATGTTGCCGGGCGCGTTAATGCCCCACTCGGCCACCAGCAGGAACGCGGTCATCGGCAGGGCGATGAGACCCGCCGAAAACAGCCGGCTCGGGGTCAGGGCCGCGATCAACAGCAGCACCACGATGACCAGGGCGCAGAGCGACATCACGACGAGGAAACTGATTTCCAGCGGACCGGATGCGAACCAGTGCTGCGCCTGCGCCACGGCGTGCAGGACCATGCCGGCCAGGCTCAGCGCGATCGCCGCCGGGTTGCGCCGGTCGGGATCGGCCAGCAGCCCCCGGTACAGCAGGAAGGCGGCCAGCAGATAGCAGCCGGCGGCGCTCAGCAGAAGCACATCATGCATGGACGGCAGGTCATCTGGCCGGTGATGGGCCGTTATAATACCCGACCGTCCTCCCCGGGCCAGCCCCGGCGAGGGACGGGAAATCCGATGTGACCCGCCGGGACACCTGCCCGGAATTCGATCCAGGAGTTTTCGATGTTCGCCAATCTCACTGAGCGCCTTTCGGGCACCCTGTCACGCCTGCGCGGCAAGGGCCGGCTGACCGAGGACGCCATCAGCGACGCCCTGCGCGAGGTGCGCGTGGCCCTGCTGGAGGCCGATGTCGCCCTGCCGGTGGTCAAGGACTTCATCGGCCAGGTGCGCGAGCGCGCCCTGGGCCAGGAAGTCCTCAAGAGCCTGACGCCGGGCCAGGCCCTGGTGAAGATCGTGCACGACGAACTCGTGCGGGTCATGGGCGAGGAGAACCAGTCCCTGGACCTGGCCGCCGCGCCCCCGGTGGTGGTGATGCTGGCCGGCCTCCAGGGCTCGGGCAAGACGACCACCACCGGCAAGCTGGCCAGACTGCTGGGACAGGAGCAGGGCAAGAAGGTGATGGTGGTGAGCTGCGACGTCTACCGTCCCGCGGCCATCAAGCAGCTCGAGACCCTGGCGGGACAGGTGGATGCGACCTTCCAGCCTTCCCGGCCCGACCAGTCCCCGGTGGACATCGCCACCACGGCGCTGGCCGAGGCCAAACGCCAGTTCATGGACGTGCTGCTGGTCGATACGGCCGGCCGCCTGGCCATTGACGAGGCCATGATGGCCGAGGCGCGCGCCATCGCCCAGGCCGTGAACCCGAAGGAAATCCTGTTCGTGGTCGACGCCATGACCGGCCAGGACGCCGCCGTGACGGCGCGCGCCTTCGACGAGGCCCTGGCGCTGACCGGCGTGGTGCTGACCAAGACGGACGGGGACGCCCGAGGCGGCGCCGCGCTGTCGGTCCGCCAGGTCACCGGCAAGCCCATCAAGTTCATCGGCGCCGGCGAGAAGGTCGACGCACTCCAGCCTTTCCACCCGGAACGCATCGCCTCGCGAATCCTCGGCATGGGCGATGTGCTGTCCCTGGTCGAAGAGGTCCAGCGCAAGGTCGACCAGGAGCAGGCCGGCAAGCTGGTCGACAAGCTGCGCCGCGGCAAGGGCTTTACCCTGGAAGACTTCCGTTCGCAGATGCAACAGATGGACGCCATGGGCGGACTCACCAGTCTCGCGGACAAGCTGCCGGGCATGGGCCAGCTGCCGGAGCACGTGAAGAACCGCGTCGACGACCGCCAGACCGCCCGCATGGTCGCCATCATCAACTCGATGACCCCCCAGGAGCGCGTTTTCCCGGACGTGATCAAGGGCTCGCGAAAACGGCGCATCGCGAACGGTTCGGGCACGTCCATCCAGGACGTGAACAAGCTGCTGAAGCAGTTCGCGCAGATGCAGAAGATGATGAAGAAGTTCGGCAAGGGCGGAATGGCGAAGATGATGCGCCAGCTCGGCCGGATGCAGGGCGGGCCCGGTGGTCCACCGCCCGGGCGGTTCCGTCGATAGGGCGGAGCGGAAGTTCCGCCCTACACCGATTCCAGCGCCTCGAACCGGTCCTTCGTCACGCCGTAGACCAGCCAGAACTCACCGCCGTCCTCGACCATGTCGCGGTACTTCATGCCCAGCTTCTGGAGCACGGTGATGGAGGGGAGGTTCTCGCGCATGGCCCGGCCGAGGATTTCCTCGAGACCGAAGCGCTCGAAGCCGGCTTGCAGGCAGGCCCGGGAGGCCTCCGTCGCATAGCCGCTGGCCCAGTGCCGGCGGAACAGGCGAAAGGCGAGGTCCACGTCACCGGTTTCACGATCGCGCCGCAGGCCGCAGAAGCCCATGAAGGCGCCGGTCTTGCGATCGGTGACGGCCCAGCGGCCGAAGCCGCTGCGCGCGTACTCGTCGTAGCGGCGCAGGAATTCACGGGCGTCGGAAGGGTCCGTGAAGGCCTGGTCCCCGGTATAGCGCATGACTTCCGGGTCCGAATTGAGCTCGTAGAGCGCCGCGGCGTCATCCTCGCGGAACTCGCGCAGGTGCAGTCTCGGTGTCTCGATGATGATGCGCTCGCTCAAGGGCTGTGCCGACACGGTCGATGGGACCAATGTAGCCACTGCCCGCCCCCGGAACAAGCGCCAGGGCCGCTGGGCGGCAAGTGACTGAATGCCGTGGGAAAGCGTCGCGGAGGGGCCAGGGAGATTCCTGCGGCAAAAGCGTGAAATGGTTTCCTTTTTGCCGGCGATTTTGGTAGGATACGCGGTTTCCTGAGTCCGGTTCAGGGCTTGGCCGTGCGCGCCTGATGCTGCGCAACGAGGCCGGGTTCGGTGGACCGGGCCGAAAAGATGCATCGTATGCCCGCCGCCGCCGCGACGGGACACTTGAGAGAAGGTTCGAGGAACATGGTCAAGATTCGTTTGTCGCGCTCCGGCGCCAAGAAAAAGCCGTTCTACCACATCGTGGTGACGGACAGCCGCAACAAGCGCGACGGTCGCAGGATCGAGCGCATCGGCTTCTTCAACCCCGTCGCCCGCGGCCAGGAAGAACGCCTGCGTGTGGAACTGGACCGGGTGGAATACTGGACCGGCGTCGGCGCCCAGCTCACCGAGCGCGTGCGTCACCTGGTGGGCGAAGCCCGCGGCGCGCAGACCGAGGCTCCGGCCGCTTCCTGATCCGGGAACCCCGGACGCCATGAGCGCTGACGGTCCCGAGGTCACGCTGGGATTCGTCTCCGGCGTCCACGGCCTCAAGGGCTGGGTGAAGGTGCACAGCCACACCGACCCCCGCGAGGCCATCCTGGATTACCGCCCCTGGTTGCTCGGCGACCCGGCGCGGGAAGTGACGCTCGAGAAGGGGCAGCCGCACGGCAAGACCCTGATCGTGAGCCTCCCCGGCGTGGATACGCCGGAGAAGGCCCGGGCCCTGGTGGGACAGGCCATTCGCGTACCCCGCGATGCCCTGCCGGACACCGGCTCGGAGCACTGGTACTGGACGGACCTGGTCGGCCTCGCGGTGGTCAACACCGAGGGTGTCCGCCTGGGCACCGTGAAACAGCTGATTGAAACCGGCGCCAACGACGTGATGGTGCTGGATGGCGAAAGGGAACGGCTGGTTCCCTTCGTCAAGGACCAGGTGGTGCAGGCAGTGGACCTCGAGAGCGGGGAAATCCACGTGGACTGGCACCCCGATGACTGAGAAGCGCTTCGACGTCATCACCCTGTTCCCGGAATCGTTCCGCACCCTGGCCGGAATGGGGGTGACGGGCAGGGCCTTCGAGACCGGACTGGCCCGGCTGGAGACCTGGAATCCGCGGGAATTTGCCCGCGACCGGCACAACACGGTGGACGACCGGCCCTACGGCGGCGGCCCCGGCATGGTGATGGGCGTGGAGCCCCTCGGCAGCGCGATTCGCGCGGCCAGGGCGGCCAACCCGGGCGCCCCGGTCAGCCTGCTCAGCCCCCAGGGGCGACGGCTGGACCAGGCGGCGGCGCGGGAACTGGCCGGGCGCGACGGCTTCATCCTGCTGTGTGGGCGCTACGAGGGCATCGACGAGCGGCTGATCGAGGCCGAAGTCGACGAGGAATGGTCCGTCGGCGACTACGTGCTCTCGGGTGGCGAACTGGCCGCCGGGGTGCTTATTGACGCGGTGCTGCGACTGGTGCCGGGAGTGCTCGGCCACGCGGACTCGGCCGCGCAGGATTCCTTCGCGGAGGGCCTGCTGGACCATCCGCATTACACGCGGCCCGAGGACCACGAGGGCTGCGCGGTGCCGCCGGTGCTGCTCTCCGGCGACCATGGCGCGATTCGCCGCTGGCGCCTGCAGCAGGCCCTGGGACGGACCTGGGAACGGCGGCCGGACCTGCTCGAAGGGCGGGTGCTGGACAAGGAATCCCGCGAACTGCTCGAGCAGTACATCGCGGCGCAGGACGAAGAAGAATAGGCCGGACCCGGGAACGGGGCGGCAACGGAAATTTGGATCACATCATCGGTTTACCCTGGCCGTGAGGCCCGGCAGGAAGGACAGGACAATGAACATCATCGACGAAATCAACAAGGAACAGATCCGCGAGGACCTGCCCCGGTTTGCCCCGGGCGACACGGTGGTCGTGAACGTGAAGGTGAAGGAAGGCAACCGCGAGCGGGTGCAGGCCTTCGAAGGCGTGGTCATCGCCATCCGCAACCGCGGCCTGAACTCGGCCTTCACCGTGCGCAAGATGTCGCACGGCACGGGTGTGGAGCGCGTGTTCCAGACCAATAGCCCGCTGATCGACTCCGTCGAGGTCAAGCGCAAGGGCGACGTGCGTCGCGCCAAGCTGCACTACCTCCGCGGCCGCGAAGGCAAGAGCGCGCGCATCAAGGAAAAGCTGGGCGCCAGCTGATCCCGGCGATGCCCGGCCGCGCAGCGAGAGCGAGCGGCCGGTCGTCACGGCTCAGCCCCTGAACCGGGCTTTCCGCGACGCGGAAGCACCGTGTCCGGCGATGCCGGATCGCGCAGCACCGGCCACGGAAACGTCCGTTTCTGTGTCCGGACCGGGACCGGGACTGCTCCAGAACCCGGAAAGCGCCGCCCCCAGTGGGCGGCGTTTTCTCGTTTCCGCACCATGAAATCTTGAATCCCGCACGCATCCCCCTTATCTCACCGGGCAGTCAACGAACACCCGGTTGAGGCCCATGACCCAGACCACCGAACAACGCTCCTTCCAGGCCGAAGTCCAGGAAGTCCTGAACCTCGTCACGCACTCGCTGTACTCCAACAAGGAAATCTTCCTGAGGGAACTGGTTTCCAACGCCTCCGACGCCTGCGACAAGCTGCGCTTCGAGGCCCTGCAGGACGGCAGCCTGCTGGCCGATGACCCCGAACTGCGCATCGAGATCGAGGCCGATCCCGAAAAGCGCCTGCTCATCATCCGCGACAACGGCATCGGCATGAGCCGCGAGGAGGTGGTGGAGAACATCGGCACCATCGCGCGCTCCGGCACGCGCCGCTTCCTGGAGCAGGCCCGTGAGGCAGCGGCGGCCAAGGCGGGCAAGAAGGCCGGCAAGCAGTCGGGCAAGAAGGCGGGGGGCGAGAACGGCGCCGGCGGCGATTCGCGAATCGACGAAAACCTGATCGGACAGTTCGGCGTGGGTTTTTACTCCGCCTTCATCGTGGCCGACAGTGTGACCCTGCTCAGCCGCCGCGCCGGTGCGGCAGCGGAAGAAGGCGTGCGCTGGATGTCCACCGGCGACGGCACCTTCACGGTCTCCGACATCGAACTGCCGCGCCGCGGCACCGAGATCATCCTGCACCTCAAGGAGGACGAGGACGAGTTCCTGCAGTCCTGGACCCTGCGTTCCCTGGTCGGGCGCTATTCGGACCACATCGGCTTTCCCATCCGCCTCAAGGAAACCGAACCCGCGGACGGTGATGACGAAGCCGACACGGTCGAGTGGAACACGGTCAACCAGGCCTCGGCGCTGTGGACCCGCCCGAAGAGCGAGATCTCCGACGAGGAGTACACCGGTTTCTACGAGCACCTGACGCACGACGCCGAGGCGCCGCTGGCCTGGGCGCACAATGCCGTCGAAGGCGCGCAGAACTACACCTCACTGCTGTACCTGCCCGCCAAGGCGCCGCTGGATTTCATGCTGCAGCGCGACGAGCGTCACGGCCTGAAGCTGTACGTCAAACGCGTGTTCATCATGGACGCCGCCGAACAGCTGCTGCCGCATTACCTGCGCTTCATGCGCGGGGTGGTGGATTCCAGCGACCTGCCGCTGAACGTCTCCCGCGAACTGCTGCAGGAAAACGAAGGCGTGCGCAAGATCCGCGCCGCCGTGGTCAAGCGCAGCCTGGACCTCATCACCCGCCTGGCCGGAAACGAACCGGAGCAGTACGCCACCTTCTGGAAACAGTTCGGCACGGTGCTGAAGGAGGGCATCGTCGAGGACATGGGCAACCGCGAGAAGATCGCGAAGCTGCTGCGCTTCACCTCGACGAAGGACGTGGCCGCCGGCAATGTCGTCTCGCTGGAGGACTATATCGCGCGCATGGCCGAAGGCCAGGACACGATCTGGTACATCACCGCCGACAGCCTGAACGCCGCGAAGAACAGTCCCCACCTGGAGCTGTTCCGCAAGGAGGGCGTCGAGGTGCTGCTCATGCACGAGCGCATCGACGAGTGGATGATGGGCTACTTCCCCGAGTTCGAGGGCAAGGCGCTCAAGTCCGTGGCCAAGGGCGACGTGAACCTGGGCAAGGACGAGGCGAGCGAGGACGATGACGCCGGCGAGATGCCGGAAGTGCTGTCACGGATGAAGGAAGTGCTGGGCGACGCCGTGGAAGGCGTCCGCGCCAGCCGCCGCCTCACCGATTCGGCGGCCTGCCTGGTGCTGGGCGAGCACGACATGGCCCTGCACCTCAAGCGCATGCTGGAGCAGGCGGGCCAGAGCCTGCCGGACAGCAAACCCACGCTGGAAGTGAACCTCGACCACCCCTTGCTCCAGCGCCTGGACGTGGCCGAGGAGGGCGACTTCGAGGACTGGACCCGGTTGATTCACGACCAGGCCGTGCTGGCCGAAGGTGGGCAGCTCGAAGACCCGGCAGCCTTCGTGGCCCGCGTGAACAAGCTGCTGCTGAGCTGACGCCGGCCAGGGCCTCGGTCGGTCGCGGCCGCCGGGGATGATTGCCATCGAAACACCGCGCTGGTCGCGGTGTTTCGCTTTCGGGCGTCCCATCCGTCTATCCTTGGCCTGGAATGACCGTTCGCATCGACAAGTGGCTCTGGGCCACCCGCTTCTTCAAGACCCGCTCCCTGGCGCGCGCGGCCGTTCTCGGCGGCAAGGTGCGCCTGAACGACGCCCGCGCCAAGCCGGCCAAGGCCCTGGAAGTGGGCGACGTGTTGCACATCCAGAAGGGGGAGGAGCACTGGGTGGTTCACGTGCGCGAGCTGTCGGAGCGGCGCGGTCCGGCCAGCGATGCGCAGAAGCTCTACGCCGAAACCGAGGAAAGCCGCACGATGCGCGAGGCGCTCGCCGCCCGCCGCAAGGCCGAGCGCGCCGCCATGGGCGACCCGGGCCGCCGTCCTGACAAACGCCAGCGGCGGCAGATCGTTCGGTTCAAGACGGAGCGGGACGCCTAGGCGTCGTCGCCAAGCGCTTTCAGACGGTACAGGAGTTCGAGGGCTT
>JAUHYP010000025.1 GCA_030426265.1 Gammaproteobacteria bacterium
TGATCGCCGCCGCCGGCGTGCGCGGCTTCTGGGAACTCTCCATGCAGCCCGGGTCCACGGCCTGGGGCGGGTTTCTCCTGGCGGTCGGGCTCGCCGCCATCGCCGGCTGGGCCTGCATCGCGCTCTTTCTGGCCCTGCTCGCGCGCGTGGGCCTGCTGCCCTTCATCCTGTACCGCCTCGCATTGGGGCTGGTCCTGCTGGGATTGTCCCTTTAGGCACCAATACGGTGCGTTATGTCACGAGATGTGCCACTATGGTGCGTCTGCATGCCGCATTTCGGGGCGCTTTGGGTTGCTGCGTGAACGCTCTGCCTGAATTTCGGCGAACGTTCACTCAATTGTCGCCTTCGTCCCCTAACATGGAATGTAAGCCGACAGGCCGTTTCGGGCCTGCTTGGCATCATTCCTGCATCTAAAAACCGAACCATTTTGGGTCACCACTCACTACCCCGGAGGACAAAAAAGCATGAGCGCGAAAGACATCATCAAGACCATGAAGGACGAAGACGTCGAATGGGTCGACCTTCGCTTCTGTGACACCAAGGGCAAGGAGCAGCACGTCACCATTCCCGCGAACCTGGCGGACGACGACTTCTTCGAAGAAGGCAAGATGTTCGACGGCTCGTCCATTGCCGGTTGGAAAGGCATCAACGAGTCGGACATGGTGCTCATGCCGGACATCAAGACCTGCGTCATGGACCCCTTCGCGGAATCCAAGACCATGCTGGTGCGCTGCGACGTGCTCGAGCCGGACACCATGGAAGGCTACGGGCGCTGCCCGCGCTCCCTGGCCAAGCGCGCTGAAGCCTACCTGCAGTCCACCGGCATCGCCGACACAGCGTACTTCGGCCCGGAACCGGAGTTCTTCGTGTTCGACGACATCCGTTTCGGCAACTCCATCAGCGGCGCCTATTACCACATCGATTCCGAGGAAGCCGGCTGGAACACGGGCACGGAATACGAGGGCGGCAACCTCGGCCACCGCACCCGCATCAAGGGCGGTTACTTCCCCGTCCCGCCGGTCGACTCCCTGCACAACGTGCGCGCCGACATGTGCACCGCGCTGGAGGCGCTGGGCGTCCCGGTCGAGGTGCACCACCACGAGGTGGGCACGGCCGGCCAGTGCGAAATCGGCACCGTGTTCAACACGCTGACCCGCAAGGCCGACGAACTGCTGCTGCTCAAGTACGCCGTGCACAACGTGGCGGCCCTGAACGGCCAGACGGCCACCTTCATGCCCAAGCCCCTGGTCGGTGACAATGGTTCCGGCATGCACGTCCACCAGTCCCTGTCCAAGGACGGCAAGAACCTGTTCTCCGGCGAGGAGTACGGTGGCCTGTCCCAGCTGGCGCTGTGGTACATCGGCGGCATCTTCAAGCATGCGCGCGCCATCAACGCCTTCTCGAACGCCTCCACCAACAGCTACAAGCGACTGGTGCCGGGCTTCGAGGCGCCGGTGCTGCTGGCCTACTCTGCCCGCAACCGTTCCGCATCGATCCGCATTCCCTGGGTGGCCAGCCCGAAGGCTCGCCGCATCGAAGTGCGCTTCGGCGACCCCGTCGGCAGCGGCTACCTGACCTTCGCGGCCATGATGATGGCCGGCCTGGACGGCATCCAGAACAAGATCGATCCGGGTCCTGCCATGGACAAGGATCTCTACGAGCTGCCGCCCGAGGAGCTCAAGGACATCCCGACCGTGTGCCATGGCCTGGACCAGGCCCTCGAGGCGCTGGACTCCGACCGCAGCTTCCTGACGGCCGGTGGCGTGTTCTCCGACGACATGATCGATGGGTACATCGCCCTCAAGATGGACGAGGTGACGCGCTTCCGGATGTCGGCGCATCCCATCGAATTCGACATGTATTATTCTTGCTGAGATCGGCGCATGACGGCGGGGCCGGGGCTTTGTCCCCGGCCCGCCTGTCGCTCGAAGCCCCCTGTCGGAGTGCGGGCTGGCGCGCCGTCACAGCAAGGAGTTGGGATGATGAAAGTCTCGATGCATGGCAGCTGTTTACTGGCCTTCGGCCTGGCCCTGGCCAGCGCGATGCCGGCACTGGCCACCGACATCTACAAGACGGTGGACGCGGACGGCCACACGGTCTACACCGACCGGCCGCCGAGCCCGGACGCCAAACCGATTTCCCTGCGCGAGCTCAGCGTCGTCGAGGCGCCGAGCTACGCCCGTCCGGCGCCACGCGCGCAGGACGACGATTCGAATGCCGATTCAGCAGCGGCGCTGCGCCAGCGCTACGGCGACTTCAAGCTGGTCAGCCCGGCGCCGGACCAGAATTTCTGGGGCACCGGCAACACGGCGACCATTGCCTGGGATACGGACGAACGCCTCGCTTCGGGCCTGGGCGTGATTTTCTTCGTGGATGGGCAGGCCGTGACGGAACGCATGACCGCGGCCACCTACACCACTGCGCCGCTGGACCGTGGCACCCACCAGGCGCGCGCGGACCTCGTGGACGCCAACGACAATGTCATCGCCACTGCGGGCCCCGTGCCCTTCCACATCATGCAGCAGTCCCAGGGCGGCAGATAGGGGATGATCGTGGCCGGCCCTCCATGACGCTGTTCGAGGAACTCGATACCGCAGTCCTCGAACTGGATGCCGGCCAACACCTCCGCTGGGTCAACAATGCGGCGGAGGAATGCCTTTCCGCCAGTCGCGACCGACTGATCGGTCGCGAACTCGGCCACATCGAAGGCGTGCCCGAAGCACTCGGGCACGCGATCGCCGACACCCTCAGCGACCAGCGACCGCGGCGGCTGCACGACTGCCTGCTGCCGGGCGGCAATTACAACTGCACCATCCAGTACATCGACGCCGACCGGCTGCTGCTGGAATGCCACAGCCTGGAATGGAACCAGCAGCAGCAACAGCTGCAACAGTTCGAGGTGCAGACCGGCCTGATGAATCTGTTGCGGCGCAACCTGGGGCACGAGATCCGCAATCCCCTGGGCGGCATCCGCGGCGCGGCGCAGATGATGGCCGAGGAACTGGGCGACCAGGAACTCGGCACGCTGGCGCGCATGATCATGCGCGAGGTCGACCGCATCGACGAACTGATCAAGCGCTTCTGGCAGCCCTCGGCGCACCGCGAACTGTTCGACGTGCACCGATGCCTGCAGGAAGGCCTGGAGTTGCTCGAGTCCGAGGACAAGACCATTCGCGTGACGCGCGATTACGACCCCAGCATTCCGCCGCTGAGCGGCGACCAGGCGGCGATCCGCCAGCTGTTCATCAACCTGCTTCGGAATTGCCACCAGGCGGGCGCCCGCAAGGTCTGCGTGCGCACCCGGGTGGAACACGGCTCGGCCCTGCTGGAAGAGGGCCGCGGCACGGTGGTGCGCGTGGACATCGAGGACGATGGCGATGGCGTGCCCCTGCAGTTGCGGCCGTTGCTGTTCCTGCCCATGGTGACCGGGCGGCGCAACGGCACCGGCCTGGGCCTGGCCCTGGTGCAGCAGATTGCCGCCGACCATGGCGGCCTGGTCACCTACGACCCGCTCGACCAGGGCAGCCGGTTCAGCCTGCACCTGCCCTTCCCGGGAAATGAAAACGGCGGCACCGACCATGGAGGGAACCCGTCATGAGCCAGCACGCCCGCGCCTGGGTCACGGACGACGACGATTCGATCCGCTTCGTCCTCGAGCGCGCCCTGTCCCGCGCCGGTTACGAGGTGGCCACCTACGCGACGGTGGCCGAACTCAATGACGCCCTGTCCCGGGACACGCCCGACGTCATCCTGACCGACATCCGCCTGCCGGATGCGGACGGTCTCACCGTGCTGGACACCCTGCGCGACGAGCAGCGTGACATCCCGGTCATCGCCATGACGGGCTTCTCGGACCTGGATGCGGCCGTGAACGCCTTCCAGCAGGGGGTGTTCGACTACCTGCCCAAGCCCTTCGATCTCGACCAGGTGCTGTCGGTCGTGGCCAGTGCGGTGGCGGACCGGCCGGCGCCGGCCGTCGTCGACCGGGTGCCGGACAAGCACCAGGTGATCGGCGATTCGCCGGCCATGCAGGAGATCTATCGCACCATCGGCCGCCTGTCGCGCTCGGACATCAGCGTGCTGATCACCGGCGAGACCGGCTCGGGCAAGGAAGTGGTGGCGCGCGCCCTGCATGATCACAGCCCGCGTGCGCGCGGACCGTTCGTCGCCATCAACACGGCGGCCATCCCGAGCGAGCTGCTCGAGTCCGAGCTGTTCGGCCACGAGCGCGGTTCCTTTACCGGCGCCCACGCCTCTCGCGCCGGGCGCTTCGAGGAAGCGTCCGGCGGCACCCTGTTCCTGGACGAGATCGGCGACATGCCCCTGCCGCTGCAGACCCGCCTGCTGCGGGTGCTGGCCGAAGGGGACTACTACCGGGTCGGCGGCCGGGACCTGCTCAAGGCGGACGTTCGCGTCATCGCGGCGACGCACCAGGACCTGGAACGGCACATCGCCGAGGGCCGCTTCCGCGAGGACCTCTACCACCGCCTCAACGTGATCAATATCGACCTGCCGCCGCTGCGCGACCGGGTCGAGGACATCCCCGCCCTGGCCCGCTACTTCCTCAAGCAGGCGGCCCGGGACATGGGCCTGGAAGTGAAGCATCTCCGGCCCGAAACGCTGGCCGCCCTGCAGGCGCGACCCTGGCCGGGCAACGTCCGCCAGCTGCAGAACGTGTGCCGCCAGCTCTGTGTCATGGCGCCCGGGGACCAGGTGTTCCCGGAAGACCTGCCGGAGGACACGGCCGAGCCGACCACGGGCCGAGCCCGGCGCGAGGACTGGCGGGGCCAGCTGCGGGGCTGGGCGCGCCAGGCGCTGCAGGCGGGCACCCCCGACCTGATGCCGGCGGTGCGGGCGGAAATGGAGCAGGTGCTGTTCGAAGTCGCCCTGGACCACACGGGCGGCAAGCGCATCGAGGCGGCCAAGCTCCTGGGCGTGGGCCGCAACACGCTGACCCGAAAGCTGAAAGACATCGACGACTGAGCCGCCCTTCCGGGATTCAGGCTTCTTCGACCCGGGCAAGGATCTCGTCGTGGATCTCTTCCTGGACGGCCTTGAATTCCTTGTACTGCTCCTTGTCGAGGAAGCGCTTCATGCGGTCCTGGGTGTTCTCACGGCAGGCCTTCAGTTCCTTCTTCATGGCGCGCTTCTGCTTGCGCTCGAGGTTGGCGAAGGCTTCCCCGCCGCCATCCAGGCCGTAGCGCCGTGCGATGGCCACGCGCTCGCGGATGCTGCTCTTGAGGATCATTTCCACCTGCGTCCACTGGTAGTCCGTGAGGTTCAGGCGCGTCTTCAGGTCCAGCAGCTGCTCTTCGACCATTTCACGGGTCGTGGTTTCGTTGTCCTGGGCGCGCAGGTCGCCAGCCGCGGCCGCGAGCAACAGGGTGAGAGCGAGGAGGGGTGTGAGAAGGGTGTGTCGTGTCATATCGGTTTCCTGTCATTGCCCCGGCGGTGGACCACTTCGGTCCCTCAACGCCGGCAGGCGAATTCTCTTGATGATGGCGGTGATGCGCAAGAGCGCGATGCAGGTGATCCCTGCCAGCATGGACGGATCCTGCGCCACGCCAAGAGCCTGCAGCCCCATGTAGAGCAGAATTCCGGCCACGCAGGCCGTTGAGTAGATGTCTTCCGTCGAGCGGAAGATCAGCGGGATTTCGCCGATCATCGCGTCACGCACCGCGCCGCCGGCCACGCCGGTCAGCACGCCCATGGTCAGTACGATCATCGGCGAGGCGCCGAGTTCCTCGGCGACCTGCGCACCGAGGATGCCGAACAGCGCAAGGCCGAGGGCGTCGGCGATGCGGAGCAGGCCGTGCGGCGGGTCGAAGCGGCGCGTGTAGACGATGGTGACGATGGTCGTCCCCAGAATCACCCACAGGTGGGCGGTGTCCTCGAGCCAGAACACGGGCCGGTCCAGCAGCAGATCGCGCAGCGTACCGCCGCCGATGGCGGTCAGCCCGGCCAGGACCAGGGCGCCCATCCAGTCCAGCCCGCGGCGAGACGCCGCCAGCACGCCGGACACGGCGAACACCGCGACACCCGCGAGTCCCAGCCATTCCAGGAAAGGCAGGTGCATGCCGGCCTCAGTCCGCCGGGGCCACGCGCAGGCGGAACGTGACCGGGCCGTCGTTCACCAGGCGAACCTGCATGTGCGCGCCGAATTCACCCGTCGGGCACTCGCCCAGGAGGGAACGCGCGCGATCCGCGAGGTGGTCGAACAGTGCCCGGCCGTCTTCCGGCGCCGCGGCGGAAGTGAAGCTCGGGCGGTTGCCCCGGTCGGTGTCCGCCGCCAGGGTGAACTGGGGCACGAGCAGCAGGCCGCCGCCGGACTGGCGCAGGTCCCGGTTCATGCGGCCTTCGTCATCGGGAAACACGCGGTAGGCGAGCAGGCGTTCCAGCATCCGGTCCGCCTCCGCGGGGCCGTCACCGCGCTCCACGCCCAGCAGGACGAGCAGGCCCGGGCCGATGGCGCCGGTCACGCGTTCGGCGCCATTCTCGTTCACTGTGACGCTGGCTTCCGATACCCTTTGCAGCAATGCGATCAATGCCCTTTCCAAATCCCGTGTCGCGACGGCGGCAGAGTGTAGCAGCCTGCCGGAAACGGGGTCAGCCATGGCCCCGGTCGGCGCCATGAAGGCCTTCGTGTTTCGCGCCGTCGCGCGCCTCACCAGCCTGCTGCCGGTGCGCGTGTCCCGCGCGCTGTCGCGCCCGCTCGCGGCGCTGATCTGGCGGCTCTCCTCGCGACTTCGGCGGGTGTCCCTCGTCAATCTTTCGCTGTGCTATCCACAGCTACCGGAAGCGGAACGCGAGGATCGCGCCCGCCAGGCCATGTTCCACTACGCCTGCAATGCCCTGGAGGTCGGGGTCAGCTGGTATGCCGGCCGCCGGCGTTTCGAGGGCCTGTTCGAGGAACGGGTCGGCTGGGCGCATTTCGAGGCCGGAAAGGCGCACGGCAGGGGCCTGCTGTTTCTCGCACCGCACTTCGGCGCCTGGGAAATGCTCGGCCTGTCGGTGTCGAAGGATCTTGCCGCCGCGCTGTACAAGGAAGGGAGCGACGCGGCCGTCGACGAGGTCCTGATCGAACGGCGGCAGCGCTTTGGCAACCACCTCGTCCCGGCCGGCAGGCGAGGGCTCAAGGTGCTGATGGATCGTCTGCGGGAGGGGGGTGCGGTGGCCGTACTGCCCGACCAGGAGCCCACGGGCGGCGAAGGACGATTTGCGCCCTTTTTCGGGGAGCCCGCACTGACCGGAGTGCTGGTGCCGCGCCTGTTGCAGCGCACCGGCGCCCGTGCCGTATTCGCCGGTTGCGTGCGCCGGCCGAACGGGCGGTTCCGCATCCACGTGCTGCCCGCGGAAGAGGCGCTCTACTCGGAGGACATGGACACCGCACTGGCGGCGCTCAATCGTGGTGTGGAATCGGTCATCGCCCTGGCGCCGGAACAGTACCTGTGGGCCTACAAGCGATTCCGGGCGCTTCCGGATGGGCAGGGGAAACGGTACTGACCGGCCGCAGGACGGGAGCAGGATGCAGGGCGACCCTTCGGATCCGCCACAGGATCGAACGGCAGATTTCAAGATCCGCCCTGCCAGAGAACGTCCTGCCGACAGGCGCTAGTCCCGCCAGAACGTCGGCGTCAGCAGCACCAGCAGGGTGTAGATCTCCAGGCGCCCGGCCAGCATCGCGATGCTGAGCAGGACCTTGGCCGGATCGTTGAGGATGGCGTAGGACTGTCCCACCTGGCCCAGGCCCGGGCCGAGGTTCGTGATGCAGGCCGTCACCGCCGAGAAGGCCGTGAGCTGGTCCACGCCGGTGGCGCGCAGGCAGATGGTCAGGAACACCGTGCTCACGGCGAACAGGAAGAAGAAGCCCATCACCGCGTCCAGCACCGAGGGCGCCGTGGTGCGGCCGCCGAACTTCAGCGGCAGTACGGCGTGGGGGTGCACCAGCCGCTGGATCTCGCGCACCGCGTGGCGGTACAGCAGCACCACGCGGATCACCTTCACGCCGCCGGCCGTGCTGCCCGCGCAACCGCCGATGAAGGCCAGGCAGACCAGCAGCAGGGGCAGGAATCCCGGCCAGAGGTAGAAGTCCGTGCTGGTGAAGCCGGTGGTGGTCAGCGCCGACACCACCTGGAAGACGCCGTAGCGCGCGGCGGCGAAGACGTCGTCGTAGACCCCGCCGAACAGCAGCGTGACCGTGGCCAGCACCGAGAAGACCACGATCAGCATCGTGTAGGCCTTGAGCTCGTAGTCCTGGAAATAGTGTTGGGCGCTGGCGTTGCGCCAGGCCGCGAAGTGCAGCGCGAAATTGATCCCGGCGATGAACATGAAAATGATGGCCACCATCTCCAGCGTCGGGTTGTTGAAATAGGCCAGGCTCTGGTCGTGGGTGGAGAATCCGCCGATGGCGACCGTGGAGAAGGCGTGGCCCACTGCGTCGAACATGCTCATGCCGCCGAGCCAGTAGCACAGCGCGCACAGGGCGGTGATGCCCAGGTACAGCAGCCAGAGGGCCTTGGCCGTCTCGGTGATTCGCGGCGTGAGCTTGGCGTCCTTGAGCGGACCCGGAAACTCGGCGCGGTACAGCTGCATGCCGCCGATGCGCAGCATGGGCAGGATCGCCACGGCCAGCACGATGATGCCCATGCCGCCCAGCCACTGCAGCTGCTGGCGGTAGAACAGGATGCCCCGCGGCAGGTCGTTGATGCGCGTGATGATGGTCGCGCCCGTGGTGGTCAGGCCTGACATGGACTCGAACAGGGCGTCGGCGTAGTTCAGGTCCGGGTCCTCCATCAGGAGGAAGGGCAACGCGCCCACCGCGGCCAGCGTCAGCCAGCAGGCCACCACCACCAGGAAGCCGTCGCGCAGTCGCAGGTCGCGCGTGGCGCCGTGCACCGGCAGGTAGATGGCCCCGCCCGTCAGGGCCAGGACGGCCGCGCTGATCAGGAACAGGTCCGTGGTGCCGTCGCCGTACATCGCGCCGACGGCGGCCGGCGGCAGCATCATCAGGCTGGACAGGCCGACCAGGGCGCCGACCACGCGTTGGATGGCGCCGAATTTCATGGTGGGGCCGGCGGCCGTTTCCCGGGAAGGTGTCGCATCAGACGAAGGTCGCGGACACCTGGAACAGGGCCTCGATGGCCGGGATCTGCCGCTTGTCCGGCACGAACAGGATCACGTGGTCGTGTTCCTGGATGAGCGTGTCGTGGTGGGCGATGATCACCTCCTCGCCGCGCACCACCGCGCCGATGGTCGTGCCCTCGGGCAGCCGCAGTTCCTCCACCGCGCGGCCCACCACTTTCGAGGAATGCTTGTCGCCCAGCGCGATGGCCTCGATGGCCTCGGCGGCGCCGCGGCGCAGGGAGTGCACGCGAACGATGTTGCCGCGGCGGATGTGTGTGAGCACGTCGCTGATGGTGATCTGTTCGGGCGAGACGGCGATGTCGATCACGCTGGTCTCGACCAGGTCCACGTAGGAGGCGCGGTTGATGATGGCGATGACCTTGCCGGCGCCCAGGCGCTTGGCCAGCATGCTGGAGAGGATGTTGGCCTCGTCGTCGTTGGTCAGCACGCAGTAGACGTCGGTGGCGTCGATGGCCTCCTCGCGCAGGAGGTTCTCGTCGGCGCAGTCGCCCACCAGGACGATGGCCTTTTCCAGTTCCTCGGCAATGGCCTCGGCCCGGGCCGGGTCGCGTTCGATCACCTTCACGTGGTGGTCGCGCTCCAGGCGCCGCGCCAGGCTGCCGCCGATGTGGCCGCCGCCGGCCAGGATGATGCGCCGGATCGGCCCATCCAGCGGCCGCAGCTCCTTCATCATGTTCTGGATGTACTTGCGCGCGGCGAGGAAGAACACGGTGTCGTGGTCCTGGATCACCGTGTCGCCGTCCGGTTGCACCAGTTTGCCTTCGCGGTAGATGGCCGCCACGCGTGCGTCGCCACCCGAGGGCAGGTGTTCGCGCAGGTGCTTGAGCTGGTGCCCGACCAGCAGGCCCCCGGGTTCGGCCTGGGTGGCCACCAGTTGCACCCGGCCCTCGGCGAAATCCAGCACCTGCAGGGCGCCGGGGTTCTCGATCAGCCGGCTGATGTGCTGGGTGATGAGCTGTTCGGGGCTGATCAGCACATCGATGGGCGTGTGCTCGCGCGACCAGAGTTCCGGGTGGTCGGTATAGGACGAGGAGCGCACCCGCGCCACGCGCGTGGGCGTGTTGAACAGGGTGTAGGCCACCTGGCAGGCGACCATGTTGACCTCGTCGGAGTTGGTCACCGCGATCACCAGGTCGGCGTCCTCGATGCCGGCGCGGATCAGCACCTTGGGATGCGAGGCGTGTCCGTGCACGCTGCGGATGTCCAGGGTGTCCTGCAGGGATTTGAGGTGTGCGGCGTCGGTATCCACCACCGTGATGTCGTTGTCTTCGCTGGACAGGCTGTGGGCCACGGTGGAGCCCACCTGGCCTGC
Source organism: Gammaproteobacteria bacterium (assembly GCA_030426265.1). Lineage (GTDB taxonomy): Bacteria > Pseudomonadota > Gammaproteobacteria > Xanthomonadales > SZUA-36 > Marinihelvus. The sequence goes on from JAUHYP010000025.1 coordinate 10,458, forward strand.
GCCCAGCACCACGATCTTCATGCCTTGCCGCCCCTTGTCGTCCGGCTCGCCGCCATGTACCCCAGTCTCACTTCGATGCCGGGCCGGCGACCTGTTTGGGGTCGATGCCCAGGGAGCGGAGTTTACGGTAAAGGTGCGTGCGTTCCATGCCCACGGCCTCGGAAAGTTTGCCCACGCTGCCGCCGGCCTTGCGCAACTGGTAGATCAGGTAGTCGCGTTCGAAGGCCTCGCGCGCCTCGCGCAGGGGCAGGTCGAAGGAGCCGGGGATGGGCGAGGCGCCCGGCGGGGCGTCGGCGCCCGGGTGGCGCAGCGCGTCCTCCACTTCCAGGGACGTGACCTCGCCGTCGCCGCCGAGCACCAGCAGGCGCTTGACCAGGTTGACCAGTTCCCGTTCGTTGCCGGGCCAGTCGTGGTTGCGCAGGCGGTTCAGGGCCGACACGGAAAAATGCCGGTAGGCCAGGCCCTCGCTGTTGGAAATGCGGTCGGCGTGATGGCTCACCAACTCGGGGACGTCCTGCGGCCGCTCCCTGAGCGCCGGAAAATGCAGGGGCAGCACGCCGACCTGCAGCAGCAAGGCCGGGTCGAGAAATCCTTCCTCCACGGCGGACTCGGGGTCGCCGGTCAGGCCGGCGACCAGCCGGCTCTCCAGGGCGTGCGAATGGTCCGCGCCCAGGGGCGTGTAGGCGCCGCTCTCCAGGATCGCCGCCAGCAGGGCCTGGGCGCCGGGCTCCATGTCCTGCAGTTCGGGGATGAAAGCGGTGCCGCCCGCGGCGCGCGCGAAGGCGCCGGGGCGGTCGGATTCACCCACCAGGTAGGCGCGGGCTTCCTCCGCCGACAGGCAGACCCGGTCGAGCACCAGGAAGGGACCGGTGCGCCCGGATTGCTGGTGCATCCAGGCCGCCAGCGACTCCTTGCCGCAGCCGGGTTCGCCGGTGACCAGCACCGGGGCGGAGGCCGACGCGGCCTGCGCGGCGTTGCGGCGCAGCAGTTGCATGGGCGGGCTGCCGCCCAGTGGCGCGGCGGCGGACACCGAAACCGGCGGGGCCGCGGTGGAAGCGCTGCCACCGGCCGCCAGGGCGCCCTTGACCGTGGCCAGCAGCTTGGCCAGGGACAGAGGTTTCTGCACGAAATCGTGGGCGCCGAGGCGGGTGGCCTCGACGGCCGTCTCCAGCGTGCCGTGGCCGGAGATCATGACCACCGGGCAGCCCAGGCGTCCGCTCTCGGACCATTCCTTGAGCAGGGAAATGCCGTCGATGTCCGGCATCCAGATGTCCAGCAGGACCAGGTCCGGGACCTGACGGGAAAACGCGGCGCGTGCGGCCTCGCCGTTTTCGGCGGTGGTCACCGAGTAGCCCTCGTCCTCGAGGATTTCACACACCAGGTTGCGGATGTCCTGCTCGTCGTCGACGACGAGAATATTGGCCTGGGGCATGGACTCGGGGTTCCTCGGAGGTCGGCCCGGATGGGGCGTGTGGCATGAAAACAACAGAAGCATAGCCCAATCCCGCGGGGCCGCCCAGTCCTTCGGACGCGGTGTGGCGGGCCGGTGAAAGGCTCAGGCTTTGCGGGTGCGGGGCAGGGCTTCGCCGGCCCGGACGGCGGGACTCAGGGGCAGGCGAACGCGGGCCAGGGCGCCACCGTCCCCGGGGTTGGAGATTTCGATGGCGCCGTCGTGGTCCGTGACGATCTTGCGGCAGATGGCCAGCCCCAGGCCACTGCCTCCCGGCTTGTGGGTGACGTAGGGCTCGAAGGGCTTGGCCAGGACCTCGGGCGGGAAGCCGGGGCCGCGATCGGCGATGTCGAGTTCCAGCCAGTCCGCACCCTCTTCGCTGTGAACCCGGGTGGCGATGCGCACTTCGGCCGGCACGCCGGCGGGGCTGGCCTCCTTGGCGTTGCGAATCAGGTTGTGCAGCAACTGGCGAACCTGGCCCGCGTCGGCCATCAGGCCCGAGGGGCCTTCGCACAGGTCCAGTTCGATGTGCACGCCGGGGTCGGCGGGGTGGTAGAGGTGCGTCACTTCGCGGACCAGGTCGTCCAGGGCGAGAGGCTCGCGTTGCAGATCCGGCTCGCGGGCATAGTCTCCGAAGGCGTCCACCAGGCGCCGCAGCGCTTCAACCTGGGCGACGATGGTGCTGGTGGAGCGCTCCAGCATGTCCGCGTCGCGCGCCGCCAGTCGGTCCATGAGTTTCATGCGCAGGCGCTCGGCGGCGAGCCGGATCGGGGTGAGCGGGTTCTTGACCTCGTGCGCCAGGCGCCGGGCCACCTCGGCCCAGGCGGCATCCCGCTGGGCCTGGTCGAGCACGGTGACGTCGTCGAAGACCACCACCAGGCCGCCTTCGAGGTACTCGGAGGCGGGCAGCGTGGAGCCGCGCGCCAACAGGGCCAGGGGTCGTCCCTCGCGCTCCAGGCGAATCTCCTCCTGCCAGTCCCTGCGCCCGCGCCGCGCATGGCGCGCAAGGGTTTCCGCCAGCGGCGCGAGCTGGACGTAGGTGCCGGCCAGTTCGTCCAGGGAGTGCCCCCGGGCCAGGTCCCGCGGCAGGCCCAGGATGGACTCGGCGGCGGCGTTCACGCGCACCAGGGTGCCCGCGGGGTCCAGGGTCAGCACACCGGCCGACAGGCTGCCGAGCACGGTCTCCAGGTATTCCCCCTGGGCCTGGAGCCGGGCCCGGCCTTCTTCGGCCGCTTCGCTGGCCGCCACCAGGGCGCGCGACATGTCGTTGAAGGAGGTGGACAGGAAGCCGATCTCGTCCCGGCCCCGCGTGGCCACGACCTGGTCCAGGTCGCCCGTGGCCACGGCCTGGGTGGCCCGGGCCAGGTCCGACAACGGCGTGACCATGCGCCGGGCGGCGCTCAGGGCGGCGAGAATCGCCAGCAGTACGGTCAGCAGCAGCACCAGGGTCAGGATCAGCAGGAAACTCTGCTTCAGCGAATCGCGCAGAAAGGCGACGTTGCGGTAACGGAAGTACTCGGCCTCGATGCTCGAGGTCAGCGCGGTGATGCTGTCCGGGAGGGGGTAGATGGCCTGCAGCAGGCGAATCTCGCCGGGCGCCGGCGCCGGCAGGCGCTGGAGCACCCGCACCAGCAGCGACCCGTCCTGCCCGGGCTCCGCGGCGGCATACTCGCCCCGCTCCAGCCCCTGGAGCAGCGCGTAGTCCCCGGGCCGGTCGGGCAGGCCCGCCAGCGGGTCGTAGCTGGCGGTGGCCAGGGCGCTGCCGGAACCGTTCAGCAGGGCCAGCTCCACCGGGCCGGAGGCGCTCACCAGGCCCAGCAGGTAATCACGGACGTCCTCCTCTCCCGATTCCAGCGGCAGGCCATCGGCCATTTCCAGGGACTGGTTGCGTGCATACAGCGTGCGCTGGTCCAGGAAGGCCTGGCCGAGCTGCAGGGAGTCCTGCAGGGCCGACTCGACCTCCACGTCGAACCAGTTGTCGATGGTGCTCGTGAGGAAGTAGGCGGAAAAAAAGTAGACGATCAGCGCCGGGGGCAGGGAAAACACCAGGAAGTTGCGCACCCAGCGCGCCGCCAGCCGGGCCCCGGGCTCCTCGCGCCGCACCTTGCGCACCAGGGACGCCACCCGGGAGACGATGGACAGCGCCAGCACGGCCAGGGCCAGCAGCGTGAGCACCAGCACCCAGAGATAGGTGCGGTTGGCGCCGGCGCCCTCGCGCTGCACGTCGCTGACCAGCACCAGCGAGACCAGCAGCACGATCAGCGCCGCCAGGATCGGAAAGATCCGGAACAGGGCGCGTTTCAGGCGTTGATTCTGAAGGGCCATTGGGTCCAGTCCGAGTCGTGGCGCCAGGCGCGCGACAGGAATGAGGGCAGCTGCATGGGCGCGGGCAGGCTGGCCCGGTCCAGGCGCATGCGCGTGCGCAGCTCGTACTGTCCGGGCGCCATGGGCGACGCGTCCAGGGCCAGGCGCAGATTGCCCAGTTCCGCCATCACGTGCCGCATGCGGGGATAGGTGCTCACCTCGCCCGAGGCCAGGTCGACCAGCTGGAAGTGCTCACTCATGGGCAGGTAACGGATTTCGAAGGCGCGTTCCTCCTCGGCGACCAGGGTCAGGCTGCGGCCGTCCCGGACCTCGACGTCAAGCCTCAGCACCAGCGCGACGCCATTGCGCACCGCACGCGCCGCCGCCCGGCTCAATCGCAGTTTCTGGGTGACGCGCACTTCCAGGGCGCTGCCCCTGGAGACGATGTCCGCGCGTTGGACTTCGAAGCGCGCCTGCTCGTCCTGCGGACCACAGCCCGCGGCGGTGAACAGCGCCAGGCTAAGCAGCGTCCTTGCGCACCACCGCGTAATAGAAGCCGTCCGACCAGTGCTCGCCCGGTAGCAGCTGTCGTCCCGGTGGGCCGGGCCGGCCGAAGTCCGCCGTTCCCGTGTCCACGGCGTCCGGATGTCGCTCCAGGAATGCATGGATCTGTCGCTCGTTCTCGCGCCTCAGCACCGAACAGGTGGCGTAAACAAGGATACCGCCCACCTCCAGGAGGGGCCAGAGCCGCTCCAGCAGCCGCGCCTGCAGCGAAACGGCCTGTTCCACCTGCCCGGGTGTGCGCAGCCACTTGATCTCCGGGTGACGGCGGATGACGCCGGTGGCGGTGCAGGGGGCGTCCAGCAGGATGCGCTGGAAAGGCCTGCCGTCCCACCAGTCCCCGGTGCGGGTGGCGTCGGCCGCAAGCAGTTCGGCCTCGAGCCCGAGTCGGTCGAGGTTCTCGCGCACCCGCGCCAGGCGGTCCGGAGAGAGATCCAGCGCGGTGACGCGCGCCTCCGGCGTGCGCTCGAGGATGTGGCAGGTCTTGCCCCCCGGGGCCGCGCAGGCGTCGAGCACGCGGTCTCCGGGCCGGGCGCCCAACAGTTCCGCGGCCAGCTGTGCGGCCGGGTCCTGGACGCTGAACCGTCCTTCGCCGAATCCGGGCAGCCCGTCCACGCCGACGGCCGGCGACACGGCGATGGCCTCGGAGGCGATCGGGTGGGTGCGGGTCTCGAAGCCGGCAGCCTGCAGGATGCCGATCGCGTCCTGCAGGGGGCCGAAACGCGCATTGTGGCGCAGCCACAGGGGCGCCGCCTCGTTGTTGGCCATGGCAATGGCCTCCCAGTCCGCCGGCCAGTCCTCGCGCAGGAGGCCCAGAAGCCAGGGGGGGTGGGCGAGGCGTTCCGGGCGTTCGGACAGGCGCACCAGCAGGGCCTCGCCCTCGCGCTGGAAGCGCCGCAGCACGGCGTTCACCAGGCCGACCGCCCAGGGTTTGCGCAGGGCGCGGGCGGCCTCGGCGGTGGCGTGCACCGCCGCATGGTCGGCGGTGTCTTCCTTCCACAACTGGTAGAGGCCGAGCAACAGGAGGTGACGGACGGCGGTTTCCCGGGCTTTCAGGGGGCGCGCGAGCAGTTCGTCGGCCAACCAGTCCAGGGCGCCTTTCCAGCGCAGCACGCCGTAGGCCAGGCGGCGGGCGAAGGCGCGCTCGCGATCATCGGCCAGTCGGTCGAAGGCCGTGACCTCGCCCAGGCCTTTCTGGCCGTCGAGGACCTCGCCAAGGGCCTGGAGGGCGGCGCCCCGGGCGTCGCGCGGGCGGCTCACGGGGCCGGGATCACGATGGGCGCCGCGCGTTCACGACACCTCGAACGCCTGGGCGTTGAGGAAATCCGCCACCGGCATCCGCCGGCCGCCTTCGGGTTGCACTTCCAGCAGCCGCAGTCGTCCCTGGCCGCAGGCGACCTCGATGCCGGCGCCGCTGGCGCCGAGGATTTCCCCCGGATGGCCCTCGTGGCCACGAGGGTCCGCGGCGGCGCGCCAGATGCGCAGTCGGCGGCCGTGCAGCACGCACCAGGCCACCGGCCAGGGATCGAAGGCCCGCACCTTGCGCTCCAGGGCCAGGGCGGAGCGGCCGAAATCCAGTTCGGCTTCGGCCTTGCTGAGCTTGGGCGCGTAGAGCGCCTGGGAGGTGTCCTGTGGCTGCGGCGCCGCGAGTTCTCCCCGCGCGGCGCGTCCCAGGCATTCGAGCAGGGCGTCGGCGCCGAGCACGGCCAGGCGGTCATGCACCGAGCCGCCCGTGTCCGAGGGCTCGATCACCGTCTCGCGTTGCAGGAACACCGGCCCGGTGTCCAGGCCGGCTTCCATCTGCATGATGCACACACCGGTGGTCCGGTCCCCGGCTTCCACGGCGCGCTGGATGGGGGCGGCCCCGCGCCAGCGCGGCAACAGGGAAGCATGGATGTTCCAGCAGCCCATCCGGGGCGTATCGAGGATGGCCTGGGGCAGGATCAGGCCGTAGGCCGCCACGACCATGAGGTCGGGTTCGAGACTCGCCAGCGCGGCACGCTCGGCATCGTCGCGCAGGCCGGCGGGCTGGAACACGGGGATGCCGGCCGATTCCGCCACCCGCTTGACCGGACTGGCCGCCAGGACGCGGCCGCGGCCGGCGGGGCGATCGGGCTGGGTGTAGACGGCGACCACCTCGGCGCCCGTTTCGAGCAGGCGCTGCAGGGCGGGCACGGCAAACTCCGGGGTGCCGGCAAACACGATGCGCGGCGCCCGCGATGGCGCGTTGGCGTCCTCCATCAGATGGCGGTGGGCGTGCGGGCGTCCACTGCCCCCTGGCGACGGGCCTTCTCCAGGCGCTTGCGCACCATCTGCCGTTTCAGGGGGGAGAGGTAATCGACGAACAGCTTTCCGGCCAGGTGGTCCATTTCGTGCTGGACACAGACGGCTTCCAGGCCATCGAGATCGACCTCGAAGGTGCTGCCGTCCGGATGATGGGCGCGCACACGGACCTTTTCCGCGCGCTCGACCTTGGCGTAGATGCCGGGAACGGACAGGCAGCCTTCCTCGTAGACCTGGGTGCCGTCGGATTCGACGATCTCCGGATTGATGAAGGCGCGCGGCCGGTTGCGCTCTTCGCTGGTGTCCATCACCAGGACGCGCAGGTGCACGTTCACCTGGGTGGCGGCCAGGCCGATGCCGCTTTCCTCGTACATGGTTTCGAACATGTCCTCCACCAGTTCGGCGAGGGAAGCGTCGAAGTCCTCCACGGGACGCGCCTCGGTGCGCAACCGCGGGTCGGGAAACTCGAGGATTTCACGTAATGCCATAAAACCGTTCCGAAAAAACTATTTAGGTGAACTTTCTAACCACATTAATTATGATAGCTGGGCGCGAACCATGTTCGCCATACCAACAACGGGCTTTGGTCCATAATGGCTGGACGCCAGAAAAACGGGGAAGGACAGTGAAAAGGATACTCATTTGCCTCATCCTTGCGACATTCCTGGGCGGCGCCGCACTGGCGCAGGAAGTGTCCATAAGGGAAGACCATCCGGACGAATACATTGTAGTGCCTGGTGACACGCTTTGGGATATTTCGGGTCGGTTCCTCGACCATCCCTGGCAGTGGCCCGCCATCTGGCACGCCAACCAGCAGATCGAAAACCCGCACCTGATCTATCCGGGCGACCGCATCTCGCTGGTCTACATCGACGGTCAGCCGCGGCTGATGGTCGACCGGGGACGGCCCACGGTGCGCCTGTCCCCCGACACCCGCGTGACCACGCGTGAACCGATCCCGCCCATTCCGCACGAGTGGGTCGCCGGCCTGATCCGCAACTTCCGCATGATCGACTCGCAGGAAGCCCTCGACGCGCTGCCCTACGTGGTGGCGAACGAGGAGCGGACGATCAATGCCGCGGTGTACGACAACACCTATGTGCGCAACCTCGAAGGGGAGGTCGGCCAGTACTACGCCGTCATGCGCCTGGGCAACATCTACTACCGCAAGGACGGTGAAATCCGCCGCGCCATCGAGCCGGGCTACGGCCTGCATGCGTCGACCAGGGAAGAGTGGCACCCGACCTGGTGGGAGCGCGCCGCCAACCTCAAGCCGCAGAACTACGGCGACATCGTCGGATTCGAGCTCTACCAGGTGGCCGAGGGCATGCTCGCCAAGAAAGGCGACCCGTCCATCGTCACCATCGGCAGTGCCCAGGACTCCGTGCGCGAAGGCGACTTCGTGCTGCCCCTGGACGACATCGGCTACGTGGACCAGTACCAGCCGCGCGCCATGGATTCCGTACCGGAGGGCATGAAGGTGCTGGGCGTGCAGGGCGACAACCGTTTCGTCGGCCACCTGAAGATGGTGTCGATCTCCGGCGGTTCCAGCCAGGGCGTGCAGCCCGGGCACGTGTTCTCCGCCTTCCGCCCCGGCGACGAAATCCGCGACCGTGTCAAATATCCTGCAGGCAGCCTGGCCGATGCTGGTACCTGGAAAGGGGACAAGGTCGTATTGCCGGACGAGTTCGATGCGCACATCATGGTGTTCCGCGTGTTCGAAGAGGTGTCCTACGCCCTGGTCATGGAAGGTGACCGGCCGGTGATGGAGCACGACATCCTCAAGCACCCCGACGAGACGCTCTGAGGCACACCACCAGGTTCGATCGAACGGGGTGCCCTTGGCACCCCGTTCGCGTTATGGAGAAGCCGATTGCGCACCGCCTGGATGACCATCGCCCGGACACCCGGCCTGGGTGGACGCCGCCTGCTCGAACTGCTGCCGGCGGTGGGCGGCCCCGAGGCGCTGTGCGCGGCGCCCCGCGCCGAACTGCGCGCGATGGGCATGGACGAGCGCCAGGTGGAGGCGCTGAAGAACCCCGCCCCGGCCGATCGTGACCGTGACCGGGCCTGGCTCGACGGGCCGGACCGGCACCTGGTCGGCGTGACGGACCCGGACTATCCCGCACTGCTGCTGAACACGTCTTCACCGCCCGCGGTGCTGTGGGTATGGGGCGATTCCACCGCGCTCTGGCAGCCGCAGGTGGCGGTCGTCGGCAGCCGCAACCCGACCGCCGGCGGGCGCGACCACGCGCGTGATTTCGCCGGTACCCTGGCGCGCGAGGGCTGGACCATCACCAGCGGCCTGGCCGCGGGCATCGACGTCACCGCGCACCGCGCGGCGCTGGATGCGGGCGCGCGGACGGTCGCGGTGCTGGGAACCGGGCCGGACCTCGTCTACCCGGCCGCGCACCGTGAGACCGCGGACGCCATCGCGCGTCAGGGCGCCCTGGTCTCCGAACTGCCGCCCGGGTCACCGGCGCGCAAGCAGCATTTTCCTTCGCGCAACCGAATCATCGCCGGCCTGTCACTGGGCGTCCTGGTCGTGGAGGCGGCGCTCAACAGCGGTTCGCTGATCACCGCGCGGCTCGCTGCGGAGCAGGGGCGCGAGGTCTTCGCGCTGCCCGGTTCGCTCCACAATCCCATGGCGCGCGGCTGTCACCGCCTGATCCGCGAGGGCGCCCGGCTGACCGAGTCCACCGCGGACATCGTCACCGAACTGGCGCCGATGGCGGCCGAGCTCGCCATGGCCCTGGGGCGCCGCCTTGCCGAGGACGACGACGAAGCCGCCAACGCCGAGCAGCCTGCCGAAGCCGAACTTCTCGAGGACGAGGAGTACGCCCGGCTGTGGGAGGCGATCGGCTACGACCCCGTCACCCAGGACCGCCTGGCCGAACGCGCCGGACTTCCGGCCCGGTCGGTGTCGTCCATGTTGCTGATGCTGGAGCTGCGCGGACTGGTCGAAACCTTCGAAGGAGGCCGGGTGGCGCGGCACCCGGCGGTCGCCTCAGCCCTTGAACCGGGCCGGAATGCACCCATTTAGTGCGATTTCCCGGTGATTCCGCGGAAATCAGAAAAAATTTTCCGCTTTCCATTGACCCCCGCTTGACTTTATTGGATGCTCAGGTCTCTGGAGCTGAGAGGACAGGCGCCCCGGCAAGACAGCGGGAAGCCTGAAGACCAGAGGACAAAATGAAAGAAAACGTACTCGACGTACTGATGTTTCTGTTCGAGAAATACTTCTATGACGAGCCGGAGCAGGAACCCGACCGCGCCGTGATGGAAGAAAACCTGCACGAAGCCGGCTTCACCAATGCCGAGATCGACAAGGCCTTCCGCTGGCTGGACGGCCTCGCGGAGCAGCGTCACCAGCCCGAGATCCAGATTCAGGCCGACCGGCCGATCCGGGTCTATGTCGATTGCGAAACCGATCGGCTGGACCTGGAGTGCCTGGACTTCATCATGTACCTGGAAAACATCGGCATCCTCGATGCCCAGCGCCGCGAGCTGGTGCTGGACCGGCTGATGGCCCTCGAGTCCGAGGACATCACGCAGGAAGACCTCAAGTGGGTGGTGCTGATGGTGCTGTTCAACCAGCCGGGCCAGGAAGCGAACTACGCCTGGATGGAAGACTTCATGTTTGACAGCGAACAGGAATACAGGCACTAATAAAAAAAACGCAGGGGGGGCGCTCGTCCCAGGCCGGCCCGACCGGCCTGATTTCGCTCACCCTTCACCTGTGCCCTGTTGAACTCCCCCCGGAAGCGGCCTGAACGTCCTGCGCGCTCCGTACTGCCGCCCGCGGGATGAAGGCCTGATACCGAATGCCGAAGAACCTGCTCATCGTCGAGTCGCCCGCAAAGGCGACCACCATCAACCGCTACCTCGGCGAGGATTTCCTCGTGCTGGCCTCCTATGGCCACATCCGGGACCTCACCGGCAAGGAGGACGCGGTCGATACGGCGAACGGGTTCGCAATGCACTACGAGCTGTCGGACGACAGCAAGAAGCACGTCGACCGCATCGTCAAGGCCGCGCGACAGGCCGAAAACGTCTATCTCGCGACGGACCTCGATCGCGAGGGCGAGGCCATTTCCTGGCACGTGTACGAGGTGCTCCGTGAAAATGGCCTGATCGACGACAGGAACTACTTCCGGGTCGAATTTTCGGAGATCACCAAGAAGGCCATCGAGCAGGCCGTGGCCAATCCGCGTGAATTGTCCATGGACCTGGTCAACGCGCAGCAGGCGCGTCGCGCCCTGGACTACCTGGTCGGTTACAACCTCTCGCCGCTGCTCTGGCGCAAGATCAAGACCGGCCTCAGCGCCGGACGTGTCCAGAGCCCGGCCCTGCGCCTGGTGGTGGAGCGCGAACGGGAGCGCGAACGGTTCGAACCGCAGGAGTACTGGTCCATCGAGGCCGACCTGCAGAAGGAGGGCACGCCCTTCGTCGGGCGTCTGGCCTCCCTGGACGGTTCGAGCTTCGACAAGTTCGACATCGGCAACGGTGACCGCGCCGCCGAGGTGCGTCGCCAGCTGCTGGAGCACGCCGGCGGCAAGCTGACCGTCGACCGGGTCAAGAAGAGCCAGCGCAAGCGCAATCCCGCACCGCCCTTCATCACCTCCACCCTGCAGATGGACGCCTCGCGCAAGCTGGGCTTTTCCGCCCAGCGCACCATGCGCGCCGCACAGGGCCTGTACGAGGGCGTGGAGATCGACGGCGAGACCCAGGGCCTGATCACCTACATGCGTACCGACTCGGTAACCCTGTCGAACGACGCCCTGGGCGACCTGCGTGGCCAGATCCAGCGGCAGTTCGGCGCGGACCACCTGCCGGACACCCCCAATTTCTACAAGACCAAGTCCAAGAACGCCCAGGAGGCCCACGAGGCGATCCGCCCGACCTCCGCGGCCCTGACGCCCGAGCGCGCCCGCCGCTACCTCGGCGACGACCAGGCGCGGCTGTACGAGCTGATCTGGCGCCGCACCATGGCCTGCCAGATGGTCCCCGCGCAGCTGGACCTGGTGGCCGTGGAGTTCGACTGCGGACCGGGCGCCTCCTTCCGGGCCAACGGCTCGGTGATCACCTTCCCCGGCTTTCTCGCCGCCTACCAGGAAGGCAAGGCCGAAGGCAGCGTGGACGAGGACAAGGAAGAGCGCCTGCCGGCGATGAACGAAGGCGACGTGGTGCAGCTGATCGACGTGCGCGCCGACCAGCATTTCACCCAGCCGCCGCCGCGCTACTCGGAGGCGACCCTGGTCAAGGCGCTGGAGGATTTCGGCATTGGCCGGCCGTCCACCTACGCGAGCATCATCCAGACGCTCAAGAACCGGCACTACGTGGACCTGGACGCCCGCCGCCTGATCCCCACGGACACGGGCCGGGTGGTGGAACGCTTCCTGGAGAACCACTTCAACAACTACGTCGACTACGAGTTCACCGCCCGTTTCGAGGACGAACTGGACGAGGTGTCCCGCGGCGAGCGCGAATGGGTGCCCTTGCTGGAAGAATTCTGGACGCCCTTCAAATCGCTGGTGGACGAGAAGGCCGAGACCGTGGACCGGGACGAGGCCCGCCAGGCGCGCGTGCTCGGGGACGATCCCAAGTCCGGCCGGCCGGTGTCGGTGCGCCTGGGCCGCTACGGGCCGCACGTCATGATCGGCACCCGTGACGACGAGGAAAAACCACAGTTCGCGGGACTGCGCCCCGGCCAGAGCCTCGAGACCATCGGCCTGGAAGAAGCGCTGGAGCTGTTCAAGCTGCCGCGCGACCTGGGCGAGACGGAAGAAGGCGAGGACGTGGCCGCCGGGATCGGGCGATTCGGGCCCTACATCCGCTACGGCAGCAAGTTCGTCTCGCTCAAGGAAGACGACCCGCACGACGTCACCCTGGAGCGGGCGCTCGAACTGATCGCCGCCAAAAAACAGGCGGACCTGGACAAGATCCTGGTGCAGTTCGACGGCACCGAGGTGCAGATCCTCAAGGGCCGCTGGGGGCCGTTCATCACCGACGGCCACAAGAACGCGCGCATCCCCAAGGACCGCGAACCCGGTTCCTACACCCTCGAGGAATGCCAGGAGCTGCTGGCCGCTGCGCCCGAGCCGAAGAAACGCGGCAGGAAGAAGGCCGCGAAAAAAGTCGCGAAGAAGACCACGAAGAAGACCGGCGCGCGCAAGAAGACCGCGAAGAAGAAGGCCTCCAAGAAGAAGGCCAGCAAGAAAGCTGCCGGGAAGAAGACTTCCCGCAAGACCGCCACGGATGCCGATCCCGGTCGCGAAGTGGCGGGCGCCACCGACGGCTGAACCATGCGCCACTCGCTGCTGACCCCGTCCGATGCGGCCCGGCGCATGCACGATGGAGAGGTGGTGGCCTATCCCACCGAGGCGGTTTTCGGCCTCGGCTGCGACCCGGCCAACGAGCAGGCCGTCAGGCGCATCCTCACCCTCAAGCAACGCGAAGCCCGCCTGGGGCTGATCCTGATCGGAAGTGAATTCGGTCAGTTCGAAGGCTGGGTGGGCGAGGCCGACCCGGCGCCTGCACTTGCCACCTGGCCCGGCCCCGTCACCTGGCTGTTTCCCCGCGGGGAGCGCACGCCGGACTGGGTCGCCGGTGAACACCCGACGGTGGCCATCCGGGTCACGGCGCATGCCGTTTCACGCGAACTCTGCGAGGCCTTCGGCGGGCCGATCATCTCCACCAGCGCCAATCCGCACGCGGCGCCGCCCGCCCGCTCCGCCGGAATGGTCGAGGACTACTTCGGCGGCTGGATCGCCGGCATCGTTGCCGGCCCGCTGGGCGGGCGCGAAGCCCCGAGCGACATCCGCGACCTGGCCAGCGGCGACTGGAGGCGCGGCGGATGAGCGAGTCCATCGAACACGTGAAGGCCTGGCTGCTCTCGCTGCAGGACCGGATCTGCGCCGCCCTCGAAAACGCCGACGGTGAAGCCCGGTTCCGCGAGGACGAATGGGAGCGCGCGGCCGGCGGTGGCGGCCGCACCCGGGTGATCGAGAACGGCCGGGTGTTCGAGCAGGGTGGCGTGAATTTCTCGCACGTGTTCGGCAACGAACTGCCGCCCGCGGCCTCGCGCGCCCGCCCCGAACTCGCGGGCCGGCCTTTCCAGGCGCTGGGCGTCTCGCTGGTGATTCACCCGGAAAATCCGCACGTACCGACCTCCCACGCCAACGTGCGCTATTTCGAGGCATCGAAGGATGGCGAGGAGCCGGTGTGGTGGTTTGGCGGCGGTTTCGACCTGACGCCCTACTACCCGGTGGTCGAGGACGTCGTGCACTGGCACCAGGTGGCGAAGGACGTGTGCTGGCCTTACGGGGAAGACGTCCACGACCACTACAAGCAGTGGTGCGACGAGTACTTCTACAACCGCCACCGCGAGGAATGCCGTGGTGTGGGCGGCCTGTTCTTCGACGACCTCAACGAATGGGGCTTCGAGCGTTGCTTCGGTTTCTGGAAAGGCGTGGGCGACGGTTATCTCGACGCCTACCTGCCCATCGTGGAGCGCCGCAAGGACACGCCCTGGACCGAAGCCCAACGCGATTTCCAACTGTACCGGCGTGGCCGCTACGTGGAGTTCAACCTGGTCTACGACCGGGGCACGCTGTTCGGTCTGCAATCGGGCGGGCGCACCGAGTCCATCCTCATGTCCCTGCCGCCGAAGGTGGCGTTCCGCTACGACTGGCGTCCCGAACCGGGCACGCCGGAAGCCGAACTCACCGACTGGTTCCTGGTGCCGCGCAACTGGCTGGCCCTCGGTTGAGGGATTCTGAAATTTTTTGAAACTTCCTGGGCGGTTCGCCGGTCTGAGTATTCGAGGCTGCAACAGCCTGGCCCGTCTCCCTCCCTGTACGGGCCACCCCGGTGCCGGTTCGTCCCCCAAGACCGGCATCGTGTTTCAAGCCCCGGGCTTCGGTTCGGGGCTTTTTTCGTCGGTTCCTGGCGCAAAAGGCCGGGGCAGGGCGGAGTGTCACCGGTTCATCCGGACGCCCCCGGCGCTTGCCTCCGCCTTTCGCTACACTGGCACGCCCCGAAAAGAAGCCCTTGCCCAGGAGCACGCCGTTGTCGCCGTCACGAATCGTTTCCTACGCCCGTTTCCCGCTGTCCGCCCTGTTCACCCTGGGCATCCTTGCGAGCGCGCCGGTCCTTGCACAGGACGACGAGCCGTCGGCCTGGGAGGTCGACAGCCCCCTCGGTGAGTGGCGGTCGGTGTCCATCGACACCGAGCAGTCCACCTGGTCCAACGTCTCGGTCTCCGCCGACGGAAACACCGTGGTGTTCGACCTGCTGGGGGACATCTACACCGTGCCGATGTCGGGTGGGGACGCCACCGCGCTCACCAATGACATCGCGTGGAGCTTCCAGCCGCGCTTCAGCCCCGATGGTTCGGAGATCGCCTTCATTTCCGACCGCGACGGCGCCGACAACCTCTGGGTAATGGATGCCGACGGCGCCAACCCGCGCCAGGTCAGCCAGGAAAAGACCCATATCGTCCACAACCCCGCATGGAGCCCGGACGGCCGCTACCTGGCGGCCAAGAAGTCCTTTATGGGCAGCCGCAGCATCGCCGGGGGCGAGATCTGGATGTTCCTCGCCGCAGGGCAGGGCGCCGGCCTGCAGCTGACGGAACGGCCCCACGGTGACGAGGACCAGAAGAACCAGGCGGACCCGGCCTTCTCTCCCGATGGCCGCTACGTCTATTTCGCCCAGGACACGACCCCGGGCCGCGTCTGGCAGTACAGCAAGGACGCGACGGGCGAGATCTTCGCGGTGCGGCGCTACGACCGCGAGAATGGCGAGATCGACACCTTCGTTTCCGGGCCCGGCGGCGCCGTCCGGCCCGCGCCATCGCCCGACGGGCGCTGGCTGGCTTTCGTCAAGCGCCTGGTCGACCTGCGATCGGCCCTGTACCTGAAAGACCTCGAATCCGGCCGCGAAGTGGCCATCTACACCGACTTCGAGCGCGACCTGCAGGAAACCTCGGGCACCGAGGGCAATGCGCCGGCGTTCGATTGGACGCCCGACTCGAAGCAGATCGTGTTCTGGTCCGGCGGCGGGTTGCACCGCATCGACATCGCGAGCCGCGAGGTCACGGCGATTCCGTTCCGGGTGCAGGCCGACCTGCAGGTGCGCAAGACCCTGCGGGTGCCCGTGGAGGTGGCCCCCGAGCGCTTCCGGGTGCGCATGCCGCGCTGGCCGGTGGTGTCGCCGGACGGACAGGCCGTGGTCTTCGAGGCCCTGGGCGTGCTGTGGAAGCGCGCCTTGCCGGACGGCGAACCCCGCCGCCTGACCGACAGCGAGGGCGTGTTCGAGACCTGGCCGAGCTTTTCACCGGACGGGCGGGAAGTGGCCTACGCCACCTGGTCCGACACCGACCAGGGCAGCATCCGCGTGGCGTCGCTGCGCAACGGTCGCAGCCGCGCCGTCACGAGCGCGCCCGGTAACTATGTCGAACCGGCCTTCTCGCCCGACGGTGATCGCGTGGCCTTCCGGCGCATCGGTGGCGGCTACCTGCTGTCGCCGCTCTGGTCGCTGGAGACGGGTTTGTATCTCGCCCCCGCAGATGGCGGCGAGCCCCTGCGCGTGCACGATGAGGGGGAGCGCCCCCGATTCAGCGCCGACGGCGGGCGCCTCTGGTTCACCGCCGGGGGCGGCGATGGCCTGGAGCTGCGGAGCATCGCGCTGGATGGCCAGGACGAGCGCACCCACGCCCGGGCCAAGGGCGCCGTGGACATCGCCGTCTCACCCGATGACGCCTGGGTGGCCTTCGTCGAGAAGCACAAGGTCTACGTCACGCCCCTGGCGGCCACGGGCAAGCGCGTGGACCTGTCCGCGAAGGACGATGCGCTGCCGGTCCGGCAGCTTTCCGCGCGGGCCGGGGACTTCCTGGCGTGGCGGGATGCCGCGACCGTGACCTGGAGCCGCGGCTCCGTACTCTACGACCGCCGACTGGACCAGGCCTTTGATTTCCTGTCGGACGCCGAGCCGCTGGACCCGGCCGACTCCGGCACCGACATCGGCTTCGAGGCGCCGCATGCCGCTCACGACCGGACCATGGCCTTTACCGGCGCCCGCGTCGTGACCATGCGGGACGCCTGGAACGGCGCGCAGGAAGTGATCGAAAACGGCACCGTGGTGGTCCAGGGCAACCGCATCGTGGCCGTCGGCCCGGCGGGCGAGGTCGAGATTCCCGGCGGCGCCCACGTGGTCGATGCCACCGGCAAGACCCTGCTGCCCGGCCTGGTGGACGCCCACGCCCACGGCGGCCAGGCCCGGGAGGGCATCGTGCCGCAGCAGAACTGGATGCAGTATTCCAACCTGGCCTTCGGCGTGACCACCCTTTTCGATCCGAGCAACAGCACGACGGACATCTTCGCCGCCAGCGAACTGCAGAAGGCCGGCCGCATCGTCGCACCGCGCATCTTCTCCACCGGCACCATCCTGTACGGCGCGCGCAGCAATGCCGCCCACGTCGACGTCGACGACCTGGAAGAGGCGCGCTTTCACGTGCAACGCATGCAGGACGTGGGCGCCACCGCGGTGAAGAGCTACCAGCTGCCGCGGCGCGACGCGCGTCAGATGCTGGTCCATGCCGGCGAGGAACTCGGTGTGATGGTGGTGCCCGAAGGGGGAATGAAGTTCCAGCACAACATGAACGAGATCGTCGACGGTCACACCACCATCGAGCACTCGATGACCATCAAGGACATCTACGAGGACGTGCTGCAACTCTGGTCACAGACCGAAACCGCCTACACCCCGACCCTGGGCGTTGCCTTCGGTGGCATTTCCGGGGAGAACTACTGGTACGACCGGACCGAGGTGTGGAACAACGAGCGCCTGCTGCGCTACGTGCCCCGTTCCCGCGTCGAGCCCCGGGCGATGCGCCGGACCACGGCGCCGGTCGGCCACTACAACCACATTCACGTCGCCCGGTCGGCCAAGCAGCTGAACGACCTGGGCGTGAAGGTGAACACCGGCGCGCACGGCCAGCGCGAGGGCCTGGCCATCCACTGGGAACTCTGGATGCTGGAGCAGGGTGGGTTCACGCCCTGGGAGGCCCTGCGCGCCGCCACCATCAACGGGGCGGCCAGCCTGGGCATGGATGCCGACATCGGCTCCATCGAGCCGGGCAAGCTCGCCGACCTGGTGCTGGTGGACGGCAACCCGCTGGAGGACCTGGCCCGCAGCGAGTTCGTGCACGCCACCATGATCGACGGCGAACTCTACGAGGCCGCCACCATGAACCAGGTCTGGCCCGAAAGCGTGGAACGCCAGCCCTTCTTCTGGGAGCTCGAGGGCGGCGACACCATCCGCCCCGACGCCGCCGCCTGGGCCCGCATGCAGCACGACCTGTACGGCTGCCCCCACTGAGGCGCACCAGGACGGGCTCGCTGCAGCGTCGCCCGGTTCAGGCCTGGGTGAGGTCGGAACCCCGGTTCCGCCGAGGCTGAATCAGGCGGCGCCGAGGGCCTGTTTGCTGCGCTGGAGGTTGCGGTTGGCGGACTCGCCCAGGGCCAGGGCCAGGGCGACCTGCAGCGCGTCCATCAGGGCCAGCTGCGCCAGGCGCGAACTCATGGGCGTGTAGATGCTGGCGTCCTCTCCCACCTCGCACTCGAAGCACAGGGAGGCTTCCCCGGCCATGGGCGAACCCGGCTGCGTGAAGGCGATCACGTAGGCGCCGTTCTCCCGCGCCTGGCGCTGAGCGCGGGCGACGTCCTGCCAGCGCCCGCTGTGGGAAATCATCAGGAGGACATCTTCCCGACCGCTGACCGCCGCCGTCTGCAGGATGGACGGGGTATCGGTCTGTGCTGAACTGGGCACCCCCAGGCGAAAGAATTTCTGGCAGGCGTCGCGCGCCACGTCACCCGAGGCGCCCAGGCCGCAGAACACCCACTGCCGCGCCCCGCGCATGGCGGCCACGGCATCCTCGAAGGGGAGGTTGGGCGCCAGGTCGCGCATGGTGAGAATGGCGTGCACCGAACGATCCATGACCTTCATGACGGCGTCGCCGACGCTGTCGCCGGGCGCCACGTCCCGGTGCAGATAGCTGGCGGGCCGGCTCAGGGCCTCGGCCAGGCGCAGCTTCATGTCGGAGTAGCCGCTGGCGCCCGTGCGGCGGCAGAAACGCACAATCGTCGGTTCGCTGGTGCCGATCTTGCGCGCCAGCTCCGCCAGCGTGGAAGCGAGCGCTTCGCGCGGGTGCGCCAGCACCCACTCGGCCACCCGCCGCTCCGCGGGGCTGAGGGAATCTCGGAGTTCGTCGATGCGCTTGAGCATTTTGTAGTAATACTACATCATTCTGACACGGCAGTATGGCATGGTAACGGTGAAAAAAGCCGTTTCTGTAGTAAAATTTCCAAAAATCCTGGAACAAGAACCCTATGGCAAAACTCATTCCCGTCGACGTCTTCGACCTCGTCATCTTCGGTGGCACCGGGGACCTGGCCATGCGCAAGCTGCTGCCGGCGCTCTACCATCGGCACCGGGACGGGCAGTTCCCGGAGGGCAGCCGCATCATCGCCGTGGGCCGGCAGGATATGGACGATGCCGCCTACCTGGACATCGTCGGCCAGGCCCTGCAGGCCAACCTCGGTGAGGGCGAGTTCGATGCCGAGCACTGGGAACGGTTTCGCGGGCTGGTTTCCTACGTTGTCGCCGATGCCCTGAATCCGGACGGCTGGGCCGGCTTGCGCCAGCGCCTGGAAGGCCATGAAGACCGCACGCGCGCCATCTACCTGGCCACCGCGCCGAGCCTGTTCGGCCCCATCGCCGACGGCTTCAGCGCGAACGGCCTGATCACCGAGCGTTCGCGCATCGTGCTGGAAAAGCCGGTCGGCCACGACTCGGCCTCGGCGGCGGCCATCAACGACCAGGTCGGTCGTTGTTTCCGCGAGAACCAGATCTTTCGCATCGACCACTACCTCGGCAAGGAAACGGTGCAGAACCTGCTCGCACTGCGCTTCGGCAACACGCTGTTCGAGCCGCTGTGGGGCCGTGGCGTGGTCGACCATGTGCAGATCACCGTGGCCGAGCGCCTCGGCGTCGGCGACCGCGTCGCTTTCTACAACACCACCGGCGCCCTGCGTGACATGGTGCAGAACCACATGATGCAGCTGGTCTGTCTCATGGCCATGGAGCCGCCCAGCAGCCTGGACCACGACGCCATCCGCGACGAGAAGCTCAAGGTGTTGCGCGCCCTCAAGCCCATCGGTTTCGACGAGGTCCGCGCCAACACGGTCCGTGGCCGCTACTCGGCCGGCGCCATCGACGGCCAGGCCGTGCCCGGCTACATGGACGAATTGGCGTCCCAGCAGCAGAAGAAGGGGGTGACCGACGACGGCGCCGAGACCTTCGTCGCCATGAAACTGGAGATCGACAACTGGCGCTGGTCCGGCGTGCCCATCTACCTGCGCACGGGCAAGCGACTGAAGACCAAGCACTCTGAAATCATCGTCCAGTTCCAGGACGTGCCGCACTCGATCTTCTCCGACAAGACGCGCGCCCTGGAGCCCAACCGCCTGTCCATCCGTCTGCAGCCGGACGAGGGCGTGGAGCTGAGCTTCATGGCCAAGGAACCCGGGCCCGGTGGATTCAACCTGCGCCAGGTCGCGCTGGACCTGAGCTTCGAGGAGGCCTTCGGCATCCGCTACCACGACGCTTACGAGCGCCTGCTGGTGGAAGTCCTGCGCGGCAACACGGCCCTGTTCATGCGCCGCGACGAGGTCGAGGCCGCCTGGAAATGGGTGGACGGGATCATTGCCGGCTGGGAAGAGTCCGGCCAGAAGACCGAGAACTACGTTGCCGGCACCTGGGGCCCGACCGGCGCCTCCATGCTGTTGGACCGCGACGGCCGCAGCTGGCTGCCGGAAGACTGATTCAGGCGGCGGGGACCAGCCCATGATCGAGAACTTCCACGAATTCGGCGACCGCATGACGGCCTCGGAGGCCGCGGCGGAAGCCATCCGTGCGGCGCTCGTCACCGACCTGGAACAAGGGCCGGGCGCGGGGCTGGTGGTCAGCGGCGGCTCGACGCCGGTGGACTGCTTCGCGGCCCTGTCGCGCGCGGAGCTGGACTGGTCCGGCGTCAGTGTCTATCTCAGCGACGAGCGCTGCGTGCCGCCCAGCCACGAGGACAGCAACGAGGCCATGGTGCGCCGCACGCTGCTGTCCGGGCCGGCGGCGGCCGCGGAGATGGTCGGCGTCTGGCGCGAGGGCGAGGGCGTCGACGGCCTGTGCGAGGCCCTGGACCGCCGCCTCGAGGCGCGCACGCGGCCCTTCGCCGCCGTGTTGCTGGGCATGGGCGCGGACGGCCATTTCGCGTCGCTGTTTCCGGATTTCAGCGGCCTGTCCGCGGGCCTCGACCTCGCCAACCCGGCCCATTGCCTGCCGGTGGCCACGGCCGCCAGCCCCCATCCCCGCATCTCGCTGACCCTGTCCACCCTGGTTCGTACCCGCAGGCTGATCCTGCTGGCCTTCGGCGAGGCCAAGCGCTCCGTACTCGAGGACGCCGCCGAAGGCCGCGGCGCCTACCCGGTGCAGGCCCTGCTGGCCCAGGACCGTACCCCCGTCACCATCGCCTGGGCGCCCTGAGGGCGCGAACCGGGCGGGAGTCGTCATGAACCCTGTTTTCCAAGCCGTCACCGAACGCATCATCGAACGCAGCCGCGCGAGCCGCGGCGCCTACCTGGCGCGCATCCGCGCCGCCGCCGGCGACCGGCCGACGCGTGGCGGCCTGGGCTGCAGCAACCTGGCCCATGGCGTGGCCGCCTGCGGCGCCGAGGACAAGAAGGCCCTGCAGGGCGACGTGGTCGCCAACATCGGCATCATCTCGGCCTACAACGACATGCTGAGCGCCCACCAGCCTTTCGAGGACTATCCAGCGCGCATCAAGGCCGCGGCGCGGGCCGCGGGGGCCGTGGCGCAGTTCGCCGGCGGCACGCCGGCCATGTGCGACGGGGTCACCCAGGGCCAGGACGGCATGGACCTCAGCCTGTTCAGCCGCGACGTGATCGCCCTGTCCACGGCCGTGGCCCTGAGCCACGACATGTTCGACGCGGCGCTCTGCCTGGGCGTCTGCGACAAGATCGTCCCGGGACTGTTGATCGGCGCGCTGAGCTTCGGCCACCTGCCGATCCTGTTCGTGCCCGCCGGGCCCATGCCCTCGGGCCTGCCGAACAAGGAGAAGGTGCGCATCCGCGAGGCCTTCACCGCTGGCGAGATCGGCCGCGAGGAGCTGCTGGCCGCCGAATGCGCCAGCTACCACTCCGCCGGCACCTGCACCTTCTACGGCACCGCGAACAGCAACCAGATGATGATGGAGTTCCTGGGCCTGCAGCTGCCCGGCGGCTCCTTCGTGAACCCCGGCACGGCCCTGCGCGACGCCCTCACCGAGGAAGCCGTGCGCGCGGTGCTGGCCACCACGCACCTGGCCGGACCCGAGGCCTACCGGCCCATCGGCGAGATCGTCGACGAGCGGGCCGTGGTCAACGGCATCGCCGGCCTGCTGGCCACGGGCGGTTCGACCAATCACACCCTGCACCTGGTGGCCATCGCCCAGGCCGCCGGTATCCGGGTGACCTGGAGCGATTTCGCCGAGCTGTCCTCGGTGGTGCCGCTGCTGGCGCACGTCTATCCCAACGGCACCGCGGACGTGAACCATTTCCACGCCGCCGGCGGCCTGGGCTTCGTGATGCGCGAACTGCTGGACGCCGGCCTGCTGCACGAGGGCGTGCTGACCTTCCGCGGCCGCGGGATGTCGAACTTCCTGGCCGAGCCCTTCCTGGAAGAGGGCGGCGTGGCCTGGCGCGAGCCTCCGGCGGAGAGCCTGGACGAGAAGGTCCTGCGCCCCGTGGCGCGCGCCTTCGATCGCGAGGGCGGCCTGAAACTGGTCTCCGGCAACATCGGCCGCGCCGTGGTGAAGGTCTCGGCGGTGGCGCCGGAGTTCCACCGCATCACCGCCCCGGCGCGCGTGTTCAGCTCGCAGGAAGGCCTCAAGGCCGCGTTCCAGGCGGGCGAGCTCGACGGCGACCTCGTCGCCGTGATCACCCACCAGGGACCCAGGGCAAACGGCATGCCCGAACTGCACAAGCTCACGCCCTACCTGGGCATCCTGCAGAACAAGGGCCACCGCGTGGCGCTGGTGACCGACGGACGCATGTCCGGGGCCTCCGGCAAGGTGCTCGCCGCCATCCACACGACGCCCGAGGCGCTCGACGGCGGCCTGGTGGGACGCATCCGGGACGGCGACATGGTCACCGTCGACGCCACATCGGGTGTGCTCGAGGTGCAGCCGGCCGAGGGCCGGCTCGAAGATCGCGAAATCAGCCATCCCGACCTGTCCTCCAGCCACCGAGGCATGGGCAGGGACCTGTTCGCGGCCTTCCGCCGCCAGGCTTCCGGCGCCGAGGAAGGCGCCAGTATTTTCGAGGAGGTTCGCTGATGGACGCGACCGAACTGCTTTCAGGCGCGCGTGTCGTGCCCGTGGTCGTGATGGACGACCCCGATTTCGCAGTGCCCCTGGCCGAAGCCTTCCTGGAGGCCGGCCTCGGCGCCATAGAGATCACGCTGCGCACCGAGGCGGCGCTGGACTGCATCAAGCGGATCGCCACGAAAGTGCCGGACATGATCGTGGGCGCCGGTAGCATCCGTGACCGCGGCCAGTTCACCCAGGTGCGCGACGCGGGTGGGCGCTTCGCCGTCAGTCCCGGCCACAGCAACAGCCTGGCCGTGGCCGCCATGGACCACCGCATGCCCTTCGTGCCCGGCGCCGTGACGGCCTCGGAAGTCATCGCCCTGCGCGAATGGGGCTACACACTGGTCAAGTTCTTCCCGGCTGAACTGGCCGGTGGCCTGAAGATGATCCAGGCGCTCTCCGGCCCCCTGCCGGAAGCCCGGTTCTTTCCCACCGGCGGCATTACCGCCGAGTCCGCGAAGGCCTACCTGGCCGCGCCTCAGGTGGCCTGCGTCGGCGGATCCTGGCTGACGCCGAAAGACCTGCTGGCCAACCGTGACCTCGACGCGCTGTCCGCCCTGGCCCGCGAGGCGGCGGCACTCTGATCGCCGCAGGGCGGTTCTGAAGATTCGCCTCGGGTGGCCTCCCGACTGCCATCAATCCATCACATCCCGCTGCTAGTCTCGAAAGGCCGATAACACCAAGGAATCGCGTTTTGCGCGCCAGGCGCCTGCTCTGCATGAACCTGCTTCAACGCTACCTGTCACTGATCCGTCACGCGGCCTGGCCCGGCGCGCGCGGTATTGCGCGCCCGACGCCCCGGCACTACCTGGCCACCTTCGGCGTGCTGCTGGTGCTGCCCTTCTTCCTGGTCTACCACGCCATCGGCTTCGCGCTGGACGAGCTGCTGTTCCGCGGCTACCGCAGGGTGAAGGTGGAGTCGCCGGTGTTCGTGCTGGGACCGCCCCGCAGCGCGACGACGGCGGTTCACTCGGTGCTGGCCGAGGACCGGCAATTCACGACCTTCCTGACCTGGGAGTGCTTCTTCGGCCTGTCGGTGAGCTGGCGCAAGCTGTGGCGCACCGTGGGCCGGGCCGATGCCCGCGTCGGCCGCCCGCTGGGACGCCTCGTGGACGCCGTCACGCGACGCCTGGCGGGCGGCCTCGAAGCGGTCCACCCCGTGCGCCTGGACGCCCCGGAGGAGGACTACTTCGCCTTCGCACCCCTGTTGTGGTGCTTCCTGCTGGTGGTGCCGTTTCCGGACACGCCCTGGCTGTGGCGCTGGGGCCGCTTCGACGAGGCCCTGGAACCGGAGGAAAAGTCGCGGCTGATGGCCAGCTACCGGCGGGCCATCCAGCGGCACCTGTACGCGCATCCGGGCAAACGCTACCTGGCGAAGAACGCCGTGTTCGCACCACTGGCGCAGGCGCTGCTGCAGGCCTTTCCGGATGCCCGGGTGGTGTGCTGCCTGCGCGAGCCCCGGGAGGCGCTGTCGTCCCAGTTGTCCTGCCTGGATCCGTCACTGCGCGGATTTCACGGCGACTACGACCAGCGCCGCTTCGCCAATCGCATGGCGGGCCTGTACGGCTTCTACTACCGCAACCTTTTCGCGGCGCTTGGGCGCCCCGGGTCACACCGCGCCGTTTTCCTGCCGGTGCCCGCCCTGGGCCGGCTGCCGGCCGCGGTGGGCGAGATCTACCGCGCACTGGGCCTGGAGGCGGATACCGCGTTTCGCGAGCGGGTCGTGTTCCGGGCCCAGGCATTCCGTGACTGGCGCTCGGACCACCGCCACCGGCCGGCGGAGCTGGCCGTGGATGCCCACGTGCTGCGCAGCGCCTTCGATGATCTTTCCGGACGTTTCGATTTCACGGGGGACCGGGTGGTGGTCTGCAACGCACCCAGGGACCAGCTCGCGCGGGTGGCCGGACTGTGAGCGGTCCGGCGACCGTCTCCACCGGAGCGTTGCGGGTCGCCATCGTTTCCGATGCCGCGCCCGAGCGCAACGGCGTAGGCACCTATCACCGGGACCTCTCGGCCCACCTGGCGGCGGCCATCGGCCAGGTGGAACTGCTGTGTCCGGGTTTCGGTGACCAGCCATTGCCCCAGTGGATTTCGGTACCCCTGCCGGGGGATTCGACCCAGCGACTGGGCATGCCTTCGCCCTTCGAACTGAAGCGGCGTCTGCTGGCGCTCGAACCCCACACGGTGGTGGTGGCCACGCCCGGCGTGCACGGCCTGCTGGGGGCTCGCTACGCGGCGCAGCTCGGCGCGCGACTGGTGTACGTGATGCACACCCATTACGAGAACCTCACGAAGTTGTACTGGCGGGGCCTGATGCGCCCGGTCAACCAGGCCTACCTGCGCACCGCCAACCGGCACCTGCTGCGGCGTG
This sequence comes from Gammaproteobacteria bacterium, assembly GCA_030426265.1. GTDB lineage: Bacteria > Pseudomonadota > Gammaproteobacteria > Xanthomonadales > SZUA-36 > Marinihelvus. The sequence continues at coordinate 35,910 of JAUHYP010000025.1, forward strand.
CCGATTCGGTGGCCGGCGTGTCCGAGGAGATGTGTGAACTGGCCCGGGCCGGTGGCGCTTCGGCGGCGCAGCGCGTCGGGACCCTGTTGCCGCGGGACTTCATCGATGCGCCGATCGCGGCGCGGGACGGAGGCCTCCGCCGGGTCCTGTTCCTGGGCCGGCTCGCCGCCGAGAAGCGTGTCGGAACGCTGATCGAGGCGGCCGAACGCCTGCCGGAGCTGTCCTTCCGGATCGCCGGCGAAGGCCCCATGCGCCGCGCCGTGGAAGCGGCGGCGGCGCGTCTGCCCAACCTCGACTACCTCGGTTGGATTTCACGCGGCGACGTGCGGGGCCTGCTGGATGACTCGGACCTGCTGGTGCTGCCTTCACAGGTGGAAGCCTTCGGCACCGTGGCGCTGGAAGCCATGGCGCGGGGCGTGTCCACCCTGGTGTCGCCGGGCAGTGGCATCCGCGACTGGCGGGACCTGGGGCGCGCCCTCTTCACCATCGGCGACGGCGAGGCGGTGAGCGATGCCATCGCCCGGGTGCGCGCCGTGGACCCCGGCATCCGCCGGCGCAAGGCCGAGATGGGTCGGCAGGCGGCCGCGGCCATGTGCCGCGACACGCTCGACCAGTGGCTGGAACTGCTCACGCCCGACATGGCCGCCGCGACTGCCGTCGCCCGCCAGGAAGCCTGATCCGGCCATGATCCGGACGCTGGTGTCCGTGCACGACGTCATGCCGCACACGCTGGACGCGGTGCACGAGCAACTGCGCCTGCTCGCGGCGCACGGCGTGGGCCGTGCGACTCTGCTGGTGGTTCCCGGCCTGGACTGGACCCGGGAGGGGCTGGATCGCCTGCGCGCCTGGGAAGCCGACGGGCACGAGCTGGCGGGACACGGCTGGGCGCACCGGGTCGAGCGCGTGCGCGGTGTCCGCCATCGCGTCTATGCCGCCCTGGTGTCCCGCAACGCGGCCGAGCACATGGCCCTGGACCGGTCCGGAATCGAGTCACTGCTGCTGCGCAACCGCGAGTGGTTCGGGGCCAATGGCCTGCGGGCGCCGGCTTTGTACGTCCCGCCGGCCTGGGCCTTGGGCGATGCGCCCCTGGAGGCCTACGCGGCAGCGGGTTTCCGGCTGGTGGAGGGCCTGCAGGGGGTCCACGATCTGGGCACCGGACGGTTGCTCCGCATCCCGGCCATCGGCTACGAAGCCGTGAACGCCTGGCGGGCCTCGGTGCTTCGTGCCAGCAATGCCGGCAACCGGTGGCTGGCGCGCCGCCAGGGCTGGCTGCGCCTGGCGCTGCATCCGGGAGACCTTTCCCTGCCCCTGGCGGGCGAGGCGCTACGCGACATCACCCTGCTCGGCGACACTTATCTCTACCGCGACCTGTTGCCCGACAGCGACGTTCCCGGCTATCCGCCCTGGCGGGCCGCGGCCTGAAGATTGACCTTCGTCGCCGCCTCGGGGAGCATGGTGCCCCCCTCAAGACCGGAGTCGCCGACATGATGCTTCGCTCACTCGCCTGTACCGCCCTGGTTTCACTCGCCTTTTCCGCACCGCCCGTTGCCGCCTCGGAGGCCGGGGAGCGCCTCGGCGCCGTGCTGGATGCCCAGCCGGCCGAAGTGCAGGCCCGCTATGCCGACCGCCACCCCGCTGAAACCCTCGACTTCTTCGGCGTCGAGCCGGGTATGACGGTGCTCGAAGCCCTGCCGGGCGGTGGCTGGTACACGAAGATCCTGGTCGACTACCTCGGTCCGGAGGGCGGCCTGGTCGGCGCGGACTATGCCGAATCCATGTGGCCGCTGTTCGGCTTCTTTTCCGATGATTTCATTGCCGGCAAGGCGACCTGGGTGGCCGACTGGACCGCCGAGGCCAACGCCTGGGTCGAAGGCGGCGCCCCGGTGAGCGCCTTCCAGTTCGGCAGCCTGCCCGAAGCCATGGAGGGCAGCGTCGACACGGTGCTGCTGGTGCGTGCGCTGCACAACCTGGCCCGCTTCGAGGGGCAGGGCGGCTACCTGACGGCGGCGCTTTCGGACGTGCACGCCGCGCTCAAGTCCGGCGGGATCGTCGGCGTCGTCCAGCACGAGGCGCGACCGGACACCAGCGACGACTTCGCGGACGGGAGCCACGGCTACCTCAAGAAAGCCTTCGTGATCGAGGCGTTCGAAGCGGCCGGATTCGAGTTCGTGGCCGAGAGTGCCATCAACGAGAACCCGAACGACCAGCCGGGTCCCGAGGACGTCGTGTGGCGACTGCCGCCGACGCTGATGGGCACCCAGGAGGGTTCTGAAGCCCGTGCGGCCATGCAGGCCATCGGCGAGTCGAACCGGATGACGCTGAAGTTCCGGAAACCCTGAACGAGAGACCGCCGCGGACGGCGGCGGAAATTGAAGACGCCGGTTCCAGGTGGGGCCGGCGTCGTCGCCGGCGTGCCCGGCGCCTAGGCCGGAGTGCGAAACACCAGCTTGTGGCCCCGGCGTTTCACGAAGCGCAGGCCGGCGTCCTTGGCCACGTTGCGGATGCCCCGCGCGCTGTTGAATTGCACCATCGCCCCCAGTGAACCCGGATCCTTGCGGTAGTTTTCCGCGCTCTCGCGAAACTGATCGTCGTTGGCCAGCCTGGGCCAGCGAAACAAGCGGTCCGCGTCGGCGAAATCGAGAATGGCCCGCCCGCCCGGCTTGAGGACACGCCGGAATTCGCGGAAATAGCTGTCCATGTCGTAGAGGTTCAGGTGGATGAACACCGACATGGAGACGACCTTGTCGATGCTGTGGTTGGCAATGGGCGAAAGGTCGCGCGGCGCGATCTGGTGAAAGCGGATGTTGTCGTGCTCGCGGCACTCGTACCGGGCGAAATCCAGGAAGGCCGGGCTGATGTCGCAGGCCTCGACCCGCGCGCCCAGTTCGGCCAGCCGGCCCGTGCCGAAGCCGCACCCGGAACCCAGGTCCAGCAGGGTGTCGCCAGGCTGGACGCCGCCGGTCTTCGCCATGATGTCCGCGTATTTCCGCCGCTCTTCCCTGATCTCGGGCAGCTTCGCTTCCGGGTCGTCACCGAAACGGAACCCGATCAGGTGTATGAGCAGCGCCTTGCGGTCCGCGGGGTCGAGTTCGACCCATGGCTGGCGTGATTCCAAGGGGATGTCCTGAGGGGGAATGTCGAGTTGGGAGTGTACCCAAAACGACGCGAGGCTCCCATGCGTAAGGCCCTTCCCGAAAGGGCTCAGGAATGCGTCTTGACGAACAGGGTCACCAGCGGCCGGTCACCCACCTGGCGGCTCCAGTGGCCATGAATCGAGGGGTCGAATTCGGCCCCTTCGGGCAGGACGTCGTTGGAATGGAAGTGTTCGCCCGCCGAGAACACGCGCGAGGTTCCGTCCGGCAGGCCGATTTCCATCTGTCCCGACAGGATGAACACCCACTGCGGTTCGGTCGTGCAGTGCACGGCGCTGCGATAACCGACGGGGCTCTCACGCCATTGCATTCCCTGGACCGTCTGGATGTTCGACAGGCGTAATTGCGCATGGCCCTGGTCCAGTGAAATGGCCTGCTCCACGAAAGCGGCGCGACCGTCGTTGCCGGTCTGGAGCAGGACCTGGGTCAGGGTAGGCATGGAGGCATTCTAGCCGAGGGACTCACCGGGGTTCGGTCGGCACGTCGCTGGCCGGCCCGGCGACCTTGGGAGCCTGTCAGATCGATTGCAGGCCCGCGGCCGCGACGATTCTCCGGAACATGGGCGCGGGAAGTTCTTTCCGGTATTTCGAGCTGATCTGTTTGACGGCGTCGGCGGCTGCCTTCAAATGATGGGCCGACCCGGGCATCCGCAGGCTCAGCCTGTTCCGGGTGACATCCTGGAAGTGCGTGACGGAAGCCGCCTGCCGTTCCCAGTCCAGGGTCTTCAGGGAGTAGCCCAGGGCGGCCATTCTCCGGTGGATCAGGGCGCCGGTGTCGTTGTAGGCATAAGGAAGGTCGAACCGCTGTTTGCGCGTCCCTTCGCGAGACAGGGCCGGGTTCGTGAGACGTGGCAGCGACTGTCCCGGAAACAGGGTCTTTTTGAAGGTTCTGGGCCAGAACCGGAAGGCGCGTCGTTCCAGGCTGGCCTCGAAACTCACCTCGTCCTCCAGCGCCTGCTTGATGTGTGACGTCTTGAAAGCGCAGAACGGCATCCAGGGGCGCTCGCTGTGCCAGGCGAAGGAGCGGCGGTAAGTCGCCGCCGCCGATCCGTTCTGCAGCCAGCCCAACCCGTAACAGTCTTCTTCGTCAACGAACGCCTCGTAGGCATCCAGAAAGTGCCGTCCGTCCAGGATTTCCGCGTCGGAATCCAGGTGAACCAGGACATGCGAGCGGGTGGTCGCGTACAGGCGGTCCAGCGCGTTGCCGCCGGCCTTCGATGGCATGCGCTCGAAGCGGATGCCCAGCTCGCGGCACAGCTTCATGCACAGCCCGGTCTCATGGCGGTTGGCGCTGCAATCGACGATCACCGTCTCGAAGGGCAGGTGGCGAATCGCACTGAGTGCCGCCAGGGCGGTCAGTGCGACCGTATCGACGTTGAAAATGACGACCCGGGTCGTTGATTGGCGGGCTCTCGGCGACGTGCGATCCATTTCCGAATTCGACTGCTGCACTCAGGTGGCAGCACTTTGCCGAACAATGGATGAACCGTTGCTGAACTCGCAGACCCGGTGGCGGCGTTCAGACGCGATGATGCATTAGCGCAGGACGCAGTCGTGATGGTGTTCATTCGGGAAAGCGGTGAGCGAGGTGCGGTTTTCGCGCGAAGCGCGAAAGAAGCGCCTCGCGGATAGAATGGTGCCCAGGGGCGGAATCGAACCACCGACACGCGGATTTTCAAGAGTAAGCGTGGATTTGGCGGATCAATAGAAACAGTCGCTTGCGGTGTTTGCCCAACCCAAGCGTGTCGGATAATGCCAGAGAATCGCACTGTTTTTTTATCTCGCTGGCACATCTTGGACACATCAGAGAAATCTTCAGTTACCGGGTCTGCTCCTATTCACTTCTCGGAAAGCCTGTTCAATCGCTTCGGGCAAGCCTGATTCCACGGCGGTCTTTATCTGATCGATCAGTTCGCGGAAAAACTTAAATTCCGCATTGGTCCGCTCAAATTGACCATCCAAATAGTCCGCTGCTTCCCGCATGCTCTCACGTGAACCAGGCTTTACCCGGTTCAGAAAGTGATGAACCAACTCATTTCTTTCCGCAATCAGGTCGGCCAGTGTCTGTTTACGATGTTGCCAGCTTGGGTGATCGAACTCATGCTCAAAAGTAATTTTGAAATGGGCTTCGTGCTCGGTAGCTTCATGTTCAGAATCTTGTTGTTGAGCGGGGTTCTCAAAAAAGGCACCTGCAACGTTTCCCAATGTCAATCTGCCAACCTTTTTCGAGCGTTTTTTGTGACTGGAACGAATAGTCGAGAGACTGCCTGATAATTCCTTGTTCGTGACCAGGTGCTTCAGCGTCGCCTCAAGTTGCTGGAATAGCAGGATGTTCCTGCCTATCTTTCTCAGGACTTCGTTTTTGGCTTCTTCGTAATTCACTTTGATTTAGCCGAGCGATTCGCAAGCACGATCAAGACTTTAACTTACTCTGGGGATTCCATTCTGCTTCTACGCCTGCGCTATTCTGACGCGAGGAGTCAAATAGAAAACTGAGAACTGTTTTATGAACAGCAAAGGCAGATCATTAGAACTCTTCTTTATCGATGGAAAGCCCGACGGAATGCTTACGGCTGAAGTGTTTGGTTGGACGGGTCATGTCCTCACCAGCCCTAGGATTCAGTTGAAAGCTGCCCTAAATCGAAAGGAAGCCAGTTTTACAGGCGTCTACATATTGATCGGAGAGGCGCAAGGAAGTGGATCCACAATCTACGTTGGTGAAGGAGAAGATATGAAAGCTCGTATCCGTAGTCATGACGCCGGCAAGGATTGGTGGTCCCAAGCCATCCTCATCACGACGAGCTCAAATAATCTCAATAAGGCTCACGTCAAATATCTTGAATCCAGGCTTGTTGAAACTGCCGCGTCAATCGGCAAGGTCAAGCTCGACAACGGAAACACGCCTCTGCGTCCGTCATTAACTGAAGCAGCTCAGGCCAACATGGAAGCGTTCCTGGAGCACGTCTTCATGGTGCTGCCCGCAATCAGAGTTGATTGCTTCCTTCAAGACACGAGACCTTCGGCAGCTCCAGATGCTCAAGATAGCAAAAGTGGTCAACCGCCGAAGTTCGAGATGTTTTTGAAGAGGGAAGGAATTTACGCTACTGCAATCTTGCAGGAAGGCGAATTTATTGTTCAGGCAGGCTCGGACGCTCGGAAAGAATGGATTGGAGATACAACTGACAAAACTTCGTATTGGAAACTACACGGAGAGTTGGTGGACCGCGGAATATTGCAGCCAAACGGATCCAACCGAAGATTCACACAGAACTATGCGTTTTCAAGCACGAGCGCTGCCGGCGCAGTTGTCAACGGTCGAAGTACCGCTGGCCCTATAACTTGGAAGTTAGAAGGAACTAGGAAGACCTACAAGGAATGGGAAGCTGAACAGTTATCAGAGTAGAAGCGGAAAACCATAACTAGGGCTTATCCCGAAGTTCGGAGATTCGAGTTCGCCCCTTGATTCCCTTGTTTCAAGATCATCCGAACCATCCTGGTCTTTAGTCTTCTTTCGAAAAAGTCAGTTCCTTCTCTTGAACGACTCTGGCGGCCTCTTCGGCTGGATGCAGGATTGCGTCGATAACTTTCTTCCTCTCCTCCTGACTTGCACCCATCCTAGCTAGCTCGTCTACAGCCTTCGACAATAGCTCAACCCTAGCAACCTTCTCAGTAGTTTCGTTTTGGATGCGAGTGTGGATCAATTGCTCGCGCTGCTCTTCGAGTTCAATTTTGTTCCGACCCATCAGGTCCTTAATCAATTCTCTTAATTGTTCCAATAACTCCCCTGATCCTTTCAAGTTGAGGTTCATGGGGCTAGCGATAGTCATCGATTCGACTACTAGCTTTTCCTGAGGGTCTACACGACTCTTGGATCCAGCCAGTTGACTAATGAAGCCACCTGGGGAGCGAAATTCTTTCTTATTTATGACAGATGCTCGATTGAAAACTATATACAAGTTTGTGATTAGTTCTGAGAGTTCTTCAGCGGTCCAATTCTCTCCACCTGAAACCACAAGTAGATCTTTTTCAGCTCTATTCATTGATTAGCTCATTGTCCTATGGAAAAAATTTGCGCCAGCCACCCAGTCTGCAGGTTGCCCTAAACGCCTAAATCTTTGACATCTCAGAGTAATGTTCAGGATAGCCTGCTTTCTCGAATACCAAGCGTAACCCGTCTTTGAAGGTCGCATAGTCGAACTCCTTGAGGTCGATAATGTTCTGGCCGAGCGAATGGGATTCACGATTGATGTATCTGGAGAAAGCTTGGAGTCTGTTTTCTTGTAGTTCTTCCATTTGAAAAACATTGTTCAAATCTTTCCGACGAACAAAATTGAAAAAATACTCAACAATGTTTCTCATGCAATTCGCGATCAACGCCGGGTGTTGAGTGTCGTCATTAACAACTGACCAGTATGACTGGTAGTCATTTTGAATCTCCTCGTACTTCATCATATTGATCGAACTGCCTTCGTCGGTCTTTGTGATCCTGAACAGCAACTGACTCTTCTTCCTTCTTTCATGATCGGGATCAGTTAGCTCATAGAAAAAATACAAGCTATGCGTGAGTACAAAGACCTGCTCGATCTGTTTCGAGTTAAAAAAAAGTGCCCTGATTAGACGACCAACGTTAAAAATAAAAATATGCGATAGGCTCGAAATTGGGTCATCAATTACCGCGATCCGTTTTGTTACCGTGTCATTCTCCGTGGCTTTTCCTTTGCAGAGTTCGCAAAAGTACAAAAAGCTAATGACCATCTTTTCGCCTTCGCTCAGTGTTTGGAAAGCATCCTCTGACTCACCAACGCGCACAATTCGATACAAGTTGTCTGAATGTTTCTGAATCTCGAAATCATTAATACCCAGGTCTTCTAATCCAGAGTTGATGGCTGAGACCGCTTCGTCGACATTCACTGTTTCCTTCTGGGCCAAGACCAATTCATCGTTAATGGTCGACTTTTCCTCTTCTAAGAGTTCGATTTCCGCGTCGATAGTTTCAATTTTTCTTGTGTGAATGGAGTTGTCTTGGCTGAACCGACTGATGGTTTGGTCGTAGTGCCAACGCATCAAGCTCCAGAATTCGTCCTTAAGTTCATTCAGGCTTGAATCCATGTCTTGAATCTTCTTGTTGTGGGCTCGGATTCTTTCATTAACTTTCTCGATAACTTCATTGAATTCCTCAACCGCTTCAGACGTGCTGGACAAACTGATCGCAGTGCTTGGATTTTCAATCTTTTCTTGGATGAGCCTTAAGTTTCCGTCCAAGATGGTCTTCAAAATGGAGTGCTTTTCGGAGATGGCTGATTGAAATGATTCGGAAAGAGGTGTGTTTGAATAACTACTTGGCATTGGTAATTCGTTGACCGCGAGGGTGTACGCGTCCAAGCACTGATTCAGGGTCGTAATGGCGGACTTATAGGATTCATCGAAGTAATCTTCCAAGTCCTGAACCAGTGCTTGAGTGATTGTCTCAGCCTGGCAAAAGGGACATGCAGCGTTTGAGCCCTCTATTGCTTTGGGTAGAAATTTCAGTCCTGCCTCGACCCAATCCGCATTCTTCAGAGTCGTAATTAGATCAGCGACGTTGCTAGATTCGTTTCCGACAATAGACTTACTGAGGAGCGTTTTCTCCTCAATTTCTCTACCGTTAAATTCAAATTTTTCGAGCTCGGGCTCAGGTTTCGAAGCGTTAACTTTGAGGGAGCTAACCTCCGCGCGAATTTGATCAACATTCCTTAAAGGTTTTGTCGCGGGTAATGGAAGTCCGCAAAGATATGAGAAGAGTTTGTCCTTCTCTCCCTTGAGTCCCTGCAGGCAGTACTCCAAAACACGATCGCCGCCTGAATACTGAGACTTGATTTCCCATATCTTCTCAACAGCGGTTGTCTTCTGTTTCCCGAAGGACTGTACTTCTGCAGACCTAGCCTCTTTTTTTGCTTCAATCTCAGATTCTTTCTCGCGGATTGCGTTCTCTGCTTCTGAAATACGTTGTTCCGCTTCCTTATTCTGTTTCGAGAGACTGAAGATTCCCTTTAGGTTGTCTGCTACATAAAAGTTTTCATGAATGAAGTCTTGGTTGTAAACCAAAACCGGTACAGCAGGTTCCTTTGAGATCGTGCAATCTGCAAAATCACTTGGATTGAGCCCACTTAGGAATTTAGTTAGTACCGACTTCCCAGCGCCGTTTAGTCCGTAGATCAGGTTTATTTTTTTGTCAGTCTCTAGCGTCGTTGGCTGTGCATAGCTTGCAACGTTTGCCATCTCGATTTTGGAGATCACTGATAGCCCCCTCGCAGCGTTAAATGCTTGGCAGTTTGGTTCTAGACGATGTGTCTAATCACGCCTAATCCTAACTATCTTGAACGCGAAACCAACTGTGAGACTATCGGGCACCCATGGTGATAGGCGAATCTGATTATCGGAAGAGATCGAATGGGCGCTGTTGAAAGGAAAAAGAATATTCAACAAACCCGGCCGCGTATTCCAGGCACGTCCAGGCGGGCACAAGCCTTCAGGAGCTGCAAGAACTTGGGGGTTGGTCAACGCTGGAGATGATGCAACGTGACCTTTCCCCCTCCAGCCTGACACACCCCATGCGAGTTTTCCCTCTAGACTTTACTGGAAAGGAGAACACGACATGGCCAAGCCAAAACGCTATTCCCCCGAGAAGATCGCCAGCATCCTGGCC
>JAUHYP010000079.1 GCA_030426265.1 Gammaproteobacteria bacterium
ATGACCACCCCCGACAGCCTCATCGAGATTCGTGGCCTCACGTTCCGCCGTGGCGAACGGGTGATCCTCGATGATGTGGACATGGACATCCGGCGCGGCTCGGTGACGGCCATCATGGGCCCCAGCGGGGTCGGCAAGACCACCATCCTCAAGCTGATCGCCGGGCAACTGAAGCCCGACGCCGGCCGCATCGTGATCGATGGCCAGGACCTCGCCACCCTGGATCACGGGGGCCTGTACGCCTTGCGGCGCAATATGGGCTTCCTGCTGCAGAACGGCGCATTGTTCACCGACCTGACCGTGTTCGAGAATGTCGCCACCCCCCTGCGGGCGCATCTCGAGCTGACGGAGCCAGAGATCACCACGCGTGTGCGCGAACGCCTGGAGGCGGTGGGCCTCGGCGGCACCGAGGACCTGATGCCGGACCAGCTGTCCGGGGGCATGGCGCGGCGCGTGGCCCTGGCCCGGGCCGTGGTGCTGGATCCCGCCATCGTCATGTTCGACGAGCCGATGGCCGGCCTGGACCCGATCGCCCTGGGCACCATCAACAGCCTGATACGCGAAACCAACGACCGCCTGGGCCTGACCAGCATTGTCGTCACCCACGACGTCGAGCAGATGGTCAAGCTCGCCGACCACTGCTTCATCATCGCCGACGGCCGCATCGCCGGCGAAGGCGCGCCCGAGGCGTTGCGCCACAGCGACAACCCCGCCGTGGACCAGTTCATGAACGGCCGGCTGGACGGCCCCATTCCCTTTCATTACGACCGCGCACGGGGCGCAGCGCGGGCATGAAGACCTTCGTCCCGGCACCGGTCCTCGAGGCCGGCCGATGCGGCCTGTTCCTGCTGCAGATGCTCGGCGCCCTGCGCCCGGGCCGGGACCTGTTCACCGCCGTGCTGCAGCAGACCTTCCTGGTGGGCGCCCGCTCGCTGGTCATCATCATGATCTGCGGCTTCTTCGTGGGCATGGTGCTGGCCCTGCAGTCGATCAACGCCCTGCAACAGTTCGGCGCCGCCGACCAGGTCAGCCTGCTGGTGGGCAAGAGCCTGTTCCGCGAGCTCGGTCCCGTGCTGACCGCCCTGCTGTTCGCGGGCCGCGCCGGCACGTCCATCGCCGCCGAAATCGGCCTGATGAAGGCCACCAGCCAGATCGACGCCATGGAACTGATGGCCATCGACCCGGTCCGTGAGGTGGCGCTGCCGCGGTTTCTCGCCGGCGTGATCTCCGTCCCTCTGCTCACGGCCATGTTCAACGCACTGGCCATCCTGGGAGCGGTGGTGTTCGCGATCGGCGTCGTGGGGCTGGACGCGGGCGTGTTCTGGACCAAGCTCCAGACCGGGGTCTATTTCGGCGAGGATTTCCTGGGCGGGGTCTGGAAAAGCCTGGTGTTCGGCGGCCTGGTGAGCCTGGTCGCCGTCTGGTATGGCTTCAGCGCCCGCCCCACCGGCGCCGGCGTGGGCACGGCGACCACCAACACGGTGGTGGTCAGTTCCGTGCTCGTGCTGGTGTTCGACTTCATAATGACTTCATTCCTGAGCTGAGACGATTCGACGCATCATGAGAGCCAACTACAAGGTCGAGGCCGCTTCCGGCGTGTTCCTGCTGCTCGGGCTGGGCGCCCTGCTGTGGCTGTCCACCCAGGCCACCGATTTCGGCAACCGCCTGGGCGACGAGAACTACCGCATCAGCGCCCGCTTCACCAACGTCGCGGACCTCAAGCCGCGCGCGCCGGTGAAGATCGGCGGCGTGGCCGTCGGCGTGGTGGAGGCGATCCGCCTGGACCCGGTGAGCTTCGAAGCCATCGTGGACCTGCGCGTGGACAGCCGCTTCAACGAAATTCCCCTCGACACCAGCGCCTCCATCCTCACCAGCGGCGTGCTGGGGGATCGCTACGTCGGGCTCGAGCCCGGCGGATCCTTCGAATACCTGGGCGAGGGCGACGAACTGTTCGTCACGCAGTCGGCCGTGGTACTGGAGCAGCTGGTGTCCAAGTACCTGTTCAACGCTGGAGACGGTGAAGGAGAGGAAGAATGATTTCATCGATCACGCGCCGGGCCTGCGCCACCCTGCTGGCGTTCACCCTGCCCCTGGCGGCGCTGACCCCGGTGCAGGCCCAGGAACAGAACGATCCCGAGGCAGTGGTTCGCCAGGTCGCGGGCGACCTGCTGCAGAAGCTGAATGACAACGGTGAAGCCTACCGGGCCGACCCCGCCCTGCTCCACGACCTGGTGCGCAACGACCTGCTGCCGGTGATGGACGTGGAGTACTCCGCCCGCCTGATCCTGGGCCGCGCCGGCCGCGAGGCCACCGACGCCCAGATCGGCGCCTTCGCCGACACGATGAGCGAGGTGCTGATCGAGCGCTACGCCAGCGGCATGGTCGAGTACCGCAATCCGGAGCAGCTCGAGGTCCTGCCGCTGCGGGGCGAGTTGAACGAGCGGGCGACCCGCGTGCGCACCCGCATCCGCACGCCGAACGGCGCCCACGTTCCGGTGGATTACATGTTCCGGCGCACGCCGGAAGGCTGGAAGGCCTTCGACGTGATCGTGGAAGGCATCTCCTACGTGACCACCTACCGCAACCAGGTCATGCCCCAGGTGCAGGCGGACGGCATCGAGGCCGTCACCGCCCGCCTGCGCAGCGGCGAGCTGCAACTCGGCGCCGGCGGGGACCAGGGGTAAGGGCCACGATCCATGCGACGCTCACCGTTCATTCCAATGTGCGCGACAGGCCGGCTTCTCGCCCTGGCCGCCGCGGTGCTGCTGCTGGCCGGCTGCGCCGGAACACAGAACCGTCACACCGATCCCGAGCGCGACCCTTGGGAGGGTTACAACCGGAAGGTCCACGCCTTCAACATGGGGTTCGACCGCGCCCTGCTGCGACCGGTCGCCCGGGGCTACGACGCCATCACCCCGGACCCGGTCCAGCGCGGTATCGGCAACTTCTTCCGGAACCTCAACTATCCGGTGACGGGCATCAATCTGCTCCTGCAGGGCAAGTTCGGCGCGTTCGCCGACAGCACGGGACGCTTCCTGGCCAATACCATCTTCGGACTCGGCGGCTTTTTCGACGTCGCCAGCCGCAGCGGCATTCCCGAGTACGACGAGGACCTCGGGCAGACCTTCGCCACCTGGGGCTGGGAAGAGAGCCGCTATTTCGAGTTGCCGTTCCTCGGCCCGCGCACGGTGCGCGACACGCTGGGCTTCAGTTTCTTCGGCTACTTCAACCCGGTGGCGGTCGTTGCCAGGGAAGAGGGCATCTACTGGCCCGCCGCGGTGGACCTCATCCAGATCCGCGCCTCCCTACTGCCACAGGACCAGGCGATGCGCGAAGCCTACGACCCCTACGCCTTCGTTCGCGATGCCTGGCTGCAGCGACGCGATTACCTGATTTATGATGGCAATCCACCGGCGCCGGATTACGACGCCTACCTGGAGGAACTGGACGAATGAAGCCAGACAGCACACTGACCCTCGCGTTGGCCGTGCTGATCCTGACCCTCCTCACCGCCTGCTCCCGCGAACCGGGCGAAGCGGACACCCCCGAAAGCAAGACCTACGTCCACGCCATGGACGGTGCCCCGGGCTCCCTGGACCCCGCGCAGGCGTCCTCGATCTACGCCAATTTCCTCGTCGTCAATCTCTATGACACGCTCTTCCGCTACCGCTACCTGGCACGGCCCTACGAGCTCGCGCCGAACCTCGCGGCCGGGCTGCCCGAAGTTTCCGATGACGGACTGACGTTCACCATCGCGCTCAAGCGCGGAGTGCGCTTCGTCGACGACCCGGCCTTTCCTGACGGCACAGGGCGGGAGGTGACCGCCGGTGACGTCGTGTACTCGCTGTTGCGCCACTTCGACCCCGATTCCCGCGCCCAGGGCGCCTGGCTCTGGCAGGACCGCATTGTCGGGCTGGATGCCTGGAAGACGGCCGGTGCGGATTACGACGCGCCACCGGAAGGCCTGCGCGCGCTCGATGACCACACCCTGCAGATCCGGCTCGTCCAGCCCTACCCACAGCTCATCCACACCCTGGCGCAGGGCTACGCGGCGGTGGTACCGCGCGAAGCGGTCGAGGCCTACGGCATCGAGCTCGGCACCCGCTCGGTGGGTTCCGGCCCCTTCCGCCTGGTCAGCATCGACCGCGCACGCGCCGTGATGGCGCGCAATCCCGGCTTCCGCGAGGAGCCGGTTTCGCTGGCGGCCGAAGGCTACGCCGCCGCGAGGGACGGCGACTGGGGCCTGGAAGCGATCGAGGGACGGACACCGCCCTTCGTGGACCGCATCGAGGTGGAATTCATCACCGAGGACGCGGCCCGCTGGAACAGCTTCTATGCCGGCGAAACGCACTTCATCAAGGCGCCCGTCGCCCAGTTCGAACGCATTCTCGAAGATCGCGATCCCCTCCGGCTGACGCCGGAACTGGCCGAACGCTTTCACGCGGATGCCGAGCCCGAGTCCGGATTCGTCTATACCGCCTTCAACATGGACGACCCCGCCATCGGCGACCCGGAGGATCCGGGGCAGGCAGCGCGCAACCGCGCCCTTCGCTGCGCCATGGCCAAGGGTTTCGACTGGGAGACGCGCAACCGCCAGTTCTACGGCGGCGTCGGCCAGGTGTTCCCCGGGGTGATTCCGCCGGTGGTGCCGGAATTCGATCCCGGCATGGACCGGTCCCCGGTGGTGCATGACCCCGAAGGCGCCCGCAGACTGCTCGCCGAGCATGGCTGGACCGCCGAGAACCTGCCCGAACTGACCTGGGGCTACCCCGCCAGCGTCAGCGAACGCCAGATGTTCGAGCAGTTCCGCGGTTTCATGGCCGACATCGGCTACCCGCCGGAGAAACTGCTGCCCCGGGTGTACGCGACCTTCGGCGACTATCACCGGGCCTACAGTCGCGGCGAACTCTCCCTGGTCACGACCGGCTGGACCATGGATTACCCGGACGCGGAGAACACCCTGCAGCTGTTCTTCGGACCGAATGCCAGCCCCGGCTCCAACGTGGGCAACTTCCGAGACCCCACCTTCGACGCGCTGTACCGCGAAGCGGCGCCATTGCCGCCCTCCACCGAGCGCACCCGCCTGTTCCGGGCCATGAACCGGCGCGTGATCGAGGAGTGCGCCGCCATTACCGGGCTGAACCGGAACCTGTTGATGCTCTGGAGCCGCGAGGTCATCATGCGGCCGGACCGCTCCTTCATCGGCGGATACGGCTTCCGCTTCGTGGACCTGGCCGCACCCACCGCCCTGTGAGCCTGCCCCGCTACCTGCTGCAGCGCCTGTTCCACGGCGCCCTGCTGCTGCTGGGCGTGACCCTGCTCAGCTTCACGCTGATGGTGCAGTTCGGCCCCGACACCGCCTTTGAACTGGCGGGCAAGAACACGACCGAGGCGCAGCTCGAGGAACTGCGGCGCTCGCTGGGCCACGACCGGCCATTCCTGGAACGCTACGCCCGCTGGCTGGGCGAACTCGCCCGGGGCGACCTGGGCGCCTCCGACAGCAACGGCGAGCCGGTGGACCGGCTGATCGGCCGCGCCCTGCCGGTGACGCTGGCGCTGGTGCTGCCGGGCTTCCTGCTCGGCAATGTCCTCGGCCTGCTGCTCGGCATGCTGGCCGCCTGGTACCGCCAAGGCGCCTGGGACCGGCTGGTGCTCGGTGGCTCCGTCGCCGGGTTGAGCCTCAGCTTCCTGGTCGTCATCATCGCGCTGCAGGTGCTGCTGTGCACGCCCTATGGCCTCGACCTGTTTCCCACACGCGGCTGGCGGGTCGACGGCATCGGCAGCTACCTGCTGTACGTCACCGTTCCGACGCTGGCGCTGGTCATCGTCACCCTGGGCTACAACACCCGCTTTTACCGGGCGGTGATGGTGGAGGAACTGGCGCGGGATCCCGTGCGCACGGCCCGCGCGTTCGGGGCGTCCGGCCGGGAAGTGATGTTCACCCACGTGCTGCGCAACGGCGCGGTTCCGGTCCTCACGCGCCTGCTGTATTCCATCCCCCTGGTCCTGGTCTCCGGCAGCCTGTTGCTGGAAACCTATTTCGGCATCCCGGGCGTGGGAAAGGTCGCCTTCGACGCCATCACCAGCGGTGACCAGCCGGTGCTGCTGGCCGTCGTCACGCTGACCGCCGTGATGTTCGTGGCCGTGCAGCTGCTGACGGACGCCGCCTGCCGCCTGGCCGACCCGAGGTACGGCGCTCCGTGAGCGGCGGGGCGCTCGGGACACTCTGGCGCTCGCGCGGCGGGCGCTGTGGGCTGGTGCTGCTTGCGCTCCTGGCACTGGCCGCCGCACTGGTCACGCTGATGCCGGCCTCTGACGCCGGGGGCGCGCAGTGGGCCGGCGCCAGCCTGGAGCACTGGTTCGGCACCAACCGGCTCGGCCAGGACATCCTGGCCCGCGCGCTCGAGGGCATGGCCACGGCCTTCCGGGTGGGCGGCCTGGTCACCCTCGGGGCCGTCGCCCTGGGTGCAGCCCTGGGCGCGCTCGGCGGCTGGCGGCCGCACTCCCTGCCCGACGAGGTCCTGCAGTGGGTGATGGGGGTGCTGGACTCCATCCCCGTCTACCTGTTCGCGGCGGCCCTCGCCTTTGCGCTGGGCGGCGGCGAGGCCGCCATCATCGCGGCGATGGTCCTGTCCTTCTGGACCAGCACGGCGCGCCTGGTGCGCGCGGAAGTCGCCCGGCTGCGCGGGCGGGACTTCGTGCTCTCGGCGCGTGCCATCGGTCTTCCGGCGCCGCTGATCCTGGGCCGGCACCTGTTGCCGAACACCGCCCACATCCTGCTGGTGCAGGCCACGCTGACCTTCGTCGCGGCCATCAAGACCGAGGTGATCCTGAGCTTCCTCGGCATCGGCGCGGTGCACGGCGTGAGCTGGGGGCTGATGCTCGCGGAGAGCACCCAGGACGTGCTGGCGGGCCACTTCGGCAATTTCCTGGCCGCCTCGGGGATGCTGTTCCTCCTCCTGCTGGGCCTGAACCTCGTGGCCGATGCGCTACAGGACGCCTTCGACCTGCGCGAGGCGTCCCGGTGAGCCGCCCGGCGCTGGAATTGAGCGGGCTGAACGTGGACCTGCGCACGCCCGACGGATTCCGGCCGCTGGTGCGCGATGTGGACCTCGCCCTGGCCCCGGGCCGGATCACCGGCCTGGCCGGCGAATCGGGCAGCGGCAAGACCCTCACCGCCCTGTCGCTGCTGGGGCTGGCCGACCCCGCCACGTTCCGGGTCCATTGCACCACCCTGTCCCTCGACGGCGAGTCCCTGGACCCCGGCGCGGCCGCCGCCATGCACGCGGTGCGTGGGCGCCGGGTGGCCATGGTGTTCCAGGACCCGGCCGGCGCCCTGGACCCCGTCTTCACGGTCGGT
>JAUHYP010000080.1 GCA_030426265.1 Gammaproteobacteria bacterium
GCGAGGGCGCCGAGCCGCATCGTGTTCAGGGCCTTGCTTCGCATGGTGGATCTCCGGTGGCGAACCCTGTGCAGGTTCGCGACCAGTGTGCGGACAGGGGACTGAACTGGCCCTGAATGCGGCGTCGAAAATCAGGGTTCGAGTTCGCGCAGCCAGATATTGCGAAAGCTGACGGGGTTGTCGTGGTCCTGCAGTACGATGGGCTCGCGTTCGCCGTGAGGGGCGTAGGCCGGCTCGCCGATGTACACGGTCGGGCCGCGCAGGGTGACATGGTCCTGCACCAGGACGCCGTTGTGGAAGACGGTCACCGTCGCCGGGGACGCCACGGCCCCATCGTCGGAAAATCGCGGGGCGCGAAAAACGATGTCATAGCTTTGCCAGGCGCCGGGGCCGCGGCTCGCGTTGGCCAGGGGAATGGCCTGCTTGTACAGGCTGGCGGCCTGGCCGTTGGAATAGGTGCGGTTGTCGTAGGAGTCCAGCACCTGCACCTCGTAGCGTCCCTGCAGGAACACCCCGCTGTTGCCCCGACCCTGGCCTTCGCCTTCCACCACGTCCGGGCTGCGCCATTCCACGTGCAGTTGCACGTCGCCGAAACCGGCCCGCGTCGCGATGTCGCCGGTGCCGGGAACGACGGTCAGCACCCCGTCCAGCACGTCCCATTCCGCATCGCGGCCATCGAGGTGCCGCCAGGCGGAGAGTCCGGAGCCATCGAACAGCACCACGGCATCCGAAGGCGGCGCCCTTCCCTCCCCCGGCGTGACCACAACCGGTTCGGGCGCCCAGACTTCCGTCGCTTCCGGATCACCCTGTTGCGCAAAAGCGGGTCCGCCCAGCAGCAGTCCGCCGAACAGGCCCGCACAGCACGCCAGGGCGCGTCGGGGGGCGAGGGTTGGAGCCATGGTGTTCATGTCGGGGAATCCTACCTCAAGCCGGCGTCGGATCGGGGGCTTCGAAATCATGCTCAGCGAAGGCGCGGGTGAAGGTGGCGAAGTCCTGCTCGTGGTCCACACCCAGCGGGGCGCAGAAGGTCTCGACGTCCACCCAGTTGGCGACGAGTTCCGGATAGGGTTTGCGCAGTTGCTTGAAGTAGGTCGGCTGGGCCGCCGGGTTCCAGCGACGGCGCCCCAGGAACCGGGCGAGCCGGTCCAGCGCATCGGGATCGTCGAGTTGCGAATAGTCGATGTTCAGCAGTTTGAACCCCGGATCGGACGCCGCCCGGTCCTGGCACTGCTCGTACAGTATCCGCTGCTTGTGAAAGTGTTCCAGGAACCCTTCCGGGTCGAACACGACCGGCTCGACCCCAGGGGATGCACGGTCACGACGCTGCGTCCACTTGCCGGTCTGGCGCGCGCTCAACAGGGACACGTAGGACTGGATCGGGTTGCGCAACAGCAGCACGACACGCCAGCGTGCGTCGGCCAGCAGGCGTTCCATCAGCTCCGGGTTGTGCGCGGGGAACAGCTTGAAGCCCACTGTCCCGGCAGGCGTCGCCCGGACGAGTCCGTCCACGAAGCCTGATGGGTCGGCGTCCCGCTGCGCCAGGTCTTCGGGGCCCAGTCCCAGGGCGCGCAGGTAGGGCGGGCGAAGTTCGACCCGGTCCGGCTTGAAGATCTCGGCGTGGGTGATCACGCCCGGCTGCTGATCCAGCAGGTCGGTGAGCAGGTAGGACCCGGATCGCGGCCAGCACAGCACGATGAATCGCGTCCTGGGCAGGACGCGCGCCAGGGCGCCCCGAATGGATGCGAGCCGCTTCAAAGCTGCGCCAGGAAATCGCGGTCGAACCGACGCTCCAGGAAGGCGTACTGCTCGTCCAGTGTCTCGCGCAGCGGATCGAGCACCGACCTGGGCAGGCGGACCTTGCGTGAGACGTGAACCCGCTGCTCCAGCTTGTTCCAGCCGGTGTGCGGGGCGAGACCGAGGTGGCGCTCCACGCGCGCCAGGGCTTCCGCGGGATCCCGCTGAATCAGGCCGAAGGGCAGGTACAAAAGGGCCTCCTCGCCAAAAACAGCCTCCCAGCGCGGGATGTAGGTGGCGTAATCCCCCCGGTGGGCGATCGGTGTGTGTTCCAGCGCTTCGAACACTTCGCTGCGCGTGGGCCCGAGCAGCCGCTTCGGATAACGACGCTGCAGGGTCATGCGCAACTGCGACAGCGCGCGTTTCCGGGGATCCCTGATGATGTAGACCAGGCGGATGGGCCCGAGCAGCTCGCGGACATGCGCGATGCCCTCCGGCGGCAGGGCGCAGTAAAGAGGCGTGATCTCGCCGATCGCCTTGCCTTCCGCCTCGGGACGGTCGAAGAGGCGCAGGTACCAGTCGTCGTTGAACAGCTCCCCGAGTCCCAGGCCGGCGAGCCAGCGGAGATAGTCCAGGTCCGGCTTCTTCGGCCGGTGTTTCAGGTGGGTTCCGATGCAGCGCGCGATGGCCTTCGGGATGTGGTCCGCGGTCCACCCCCTCACCTCGGGGAGGTGCACATGGTCGAAGTAGTGCACCTCCTTGAAGGGTGGCATCCAGATGCCCGGATGCTGGCGCAGCCGGTGGTCCAGCCACGATGTGGCCGCCTTCTGGGCGCCGATACAGAGAAAGGTGGGTCGATTCATCCAGGGTTCCGAGCCGGTGGGAGACGCCCGCTCGGGCGGACGCCAGCGGCGATTCTAGTGTGAATCGCCCCGAGGTGAAACTGAACGGGACCGGCATCCGGGGCGGACCGGTCCGCCCGCGCGACCGCGAAGGACGATTAACGGCATTTTAATTTCCTGTTTACAAGCCCCTGACGAAATCACTATAGTGTCCGCACGCATCAAGGTGACTTTTGGCCTATGGCTCACAAGTCATTGATTTTGGGAGAACCGGGGGACACAGCTAACCACCGGCCCTTTGTATTCACCGTGCCTCGGCGCGGCTTTCCCTTTGCCCCACGCACAACATCGGAGCAACCATGTCAGACGAACTCAAAGTCAAGAAGGGCAATATGACCAGATACCTCCTGGCCATCGCCCTCAGCACCCAGGTCCTGACCGCCTGGGCCCAGGATGACGCCACCGCGGACGCGGATGACGACGCCACCACCGAGGAGAGCGAAGACTCTGCCGACCTGGGCCGAGTTCAGGTCACCGGCTCGCTGCTGCAGCGGGAAGACTTCTCCTCCATCTCCCCCATGCAGGTCATCGACGCAGAGACGCAGTTCCAGGCCGGCCAGCTCACCGCTGCCGACGTGCTGCAGAAGTCCACCGTCGCCGCCGGCACGACCCAGCTGAACAACCAGTTCCAGGGCTTCGTGATCCAGGGCGGTACGGGTGTGGAGACCCTCGACCTGCGTGGCATCGGCGCTTCACGCACCCTGACCCTGCTGAACGGGCGCCGTCCCGGCGGTTCCGGCACGCGCGGCCAGGTGCTGTCCCTGGACCTGAACGCCATCCCGGACATCGCGGTCAATCGCTTCGAAATCGTGCTGGACGGCAGCTCCTCCATCTACGGCTCCGACGCCGTGGCAGGCGTTGCCAACATCATCACGCGCCGCTCTGTGGACGAGTCCTCCATCAGCGTGGCCACCGAAATCCCGCTGGACGCCGGCGGCGAGTGGTACCGTTTCGGCGCCATCACCGGCTTCAACTGGGACAGCGGCTCGTTCACGGCTTCCGCCCAGTGGACCAAGCAGGAAGCCCTGGCGGTCCGTGATCGCGACTTCCTGCTGTGCTCCCAGCCGCTGTTCACCGACGCGGCCGGCAACAACATCGACCGTGAAGACCGGTCCACGCTCGCGGGCACCCCGCTGGGCGGCTGTGACTCCAACCTGTACGCCAACACCATTCTCGACCAGGCCACCGGCCTGGGCCGCCTGATCCCGTCCCCGGACGGCGTGACCATCGGCCCGATCCCCGGCTACCGTCCGCGCGGCAACCAGAACTACCTGGGTTCCGAGGGGCAGGCCTACTTCGAGGACTGGCTGAACTTCGAGGTCGCCCTGAACGACCACGCGATCAACGAGCAGGAACGCATCAACATCTACCTGACGTTTGACCAGAACTTCGGCAGCGTGGACTGGGACGCGGACCTGCTGTACTACCAGCGCAACACCTTCTCCAGCGGCTCGCGCCAGTTCTTCCCGCTGATCGGCGGCAAGACCGTGTTCGACGCCTTCGGCCTGTACGGCTACCCGAACGACCCGGACTACGACCCGGCGCTGCCGCTGGGCCAGCCGGTCATGCCCTACGAGCTGGACACCGAAGTGGACGTGGACTACTTCTACTTCACGACCGGCCTCAGCGGCGTGTTCCCGACCGACAACTACTGGGCCTGGCAGGTGTACGGCACGTACTCCTACTCCGACGGCGATTACTGGCAGAACGCCATTGATACCCGCCTCTCGGGCGACGCCGGCCGTGGCGCCCTGGATGCGCCGGCCTACGACCCCTACGACCCGGGTTACCTGAGCGGCGACAAGATGGCGGAGCTGATGGGCATCATCGGCTACGACACGCTGGGCAACACGGTGTACGACCAGACCCAGATCACGGCCATCGTGTCCGGCGACCTGTTCCAGCTGCCGGCCGGTACCCTCGGCGTGGCCGTGGGCGCCGAGTACCGCGAGTTCAGCATCGACGACGTGCCGGACGAGCTGTCCCAGCAGGGACTGTCCTGGGGCCTGACCTCGGCGACGGAAACCCAGGGCAGCAACGACGTGTGGGAAGCCTTCGGCGAAGTCGAAGTGCCCATCCTGGCGGGCCTGCCCGGCGTGGAAAGCCTGACCGTCAACGGTTCGGTCCGCACCTTCGACTACGACCGGGGCGGCAGCGACACGGTCTGGAAGACGGGCATGCGCTGGCAGATCGTTCCCAGCCTCGCCCTGCGTGGCACCGTGGGTACCTCCTACCGCGCTCCGGCCCTGTTCGAGCAGTTCCTGGGTGACCAGACCAGCTTCGGCGGCCAGAACGCGATCGACCCGTGTATCGACTGGCAGAACAGCAACAACGAGTTCATCCGCCAGAACTGTTCAGCCGTCGGCGTTCCCGGCGACTACCAGGGCGGTGGCTCCTCGGTGCTGATCATCACCGGTGGTGGCGTGGACAACCTCGAAGCCGAGACCTCGGACGCCCTGACGGCCGGTTTCGTGTGGACGCCTGAGTTCACCGACCTGAGCCTGGCGGTCGACTACTTCGAAATCGAGGTGAACAACCAGATCGCACAGCTCGGCGCTGCGTCCATCGCATCCGGCTGCTACGGCGGGGAGAACTTCCCGAACGCCTTCTGCGACCTGCTGGTTCGTATCCCCAACACCGACCAGACCCGTCCCAACCAGATCGAGACCATCAACGACAGCTACGTGAACATCAACTCGCAGCGCGTCGAAGGCGTGGACCTCAACCTGACCTGGAACGGCCAGTACGACTGGGGTTCACTGAACCTGGAGGCGCAGAGCACCTGGCAGTTCGAGAACGTCTTCCAGCTGTTCGATCCGTCCGTCATCAGCCAGTTCGACGACGTCGACGTGGTGGGTGAAATCGGAACGCCGGACAACGTCACGAACTTCCGCGCCACGGCGCGCAAGGACGACTGGTCCGTCACCTACTTCATGCAGTACATCTCCGAGACGGATCGCGAGGACGACTTCCCCGCGCAGACGACCTACCAGGGGATTCCTGCAGTGCGTGACAACGTGATGGACGCGGCGTTCTACCACAACTTCTCCGTGTTCTATCAGCAGGACAGCTGGGACTTCCTGCTGGGCATCAACAACCTGCTGGACGACGCTCCTGATACGGTCTCCAGCGGTTTCGTGTCCGTGCGCGGCAACGTCCCGATCGTGGCCACCCAGTACGACCTGCTGGGCCGCCGCATCTTCGGTCGCGTCAACTTCCGCTTCTGATACGGGAAGGCCACCGAAGGGTCAGCATGACCCGACAGCAAGCGGCGCTTCGGCGCCGCTTGTTGTTTGTGCGCCCTGAATCGGCCCACGGTTGGAACGGCACGGCCCAGGCTTCATAATTTGACGCAATCTCCCGGCGCTGCCGCTATCCTGTGCGCCGGTCCATCGAAACACTGTGAGAATTCGCATGATCCACAAACGACTCTATTCCTGCGCCGCCCTCCCCCTGGCCCTGGTGGCCGGGATGGCGTTCGCCAAGCCCATCCCCATCGAGCACCTCGCGCGGGTGCCGAGCATCCAGTCCGTGTCCATGAGTTCCGACGGCAAGCAGCTGGTGGCCATCGTCGCCGCGCCCGGTTCGGACTACCAGGACACGGCACTGGCCACCTGGGACCTCGACGACTTCGATGCCGGCCCGGTGGTGACGCCCAGCGGCGACCGCATGAAATTCATCGGCGCCAATGCCCTCAAGGCCGGCAAGATCCTGGTCGCGGGACGCCAGGAGTGGTCCGGCAGCCTGGGTGGATGTGGCGAGGGCAAACTGCTGGGGCAGACGGATACCTTCGTGTTCAAGACCTACCTCACCGGCCCGAAGCACGAGGATTTCAAAGAGGCGTTTGCCGGCGGCAGCGCCCGGGCCTCCGGCGTCAGCGACCGCATGGAAAAGTGCCTGGAGATCGCCGGTAGCGCGAGCCTGGTCAGTTCGCTCCCGCTGGACCCGACCAAGGTCATCATTTCCCGCACCAGCCTGATCACGCTGCAGGGCGACTACTACCTCTACGACCTCACCACCGGGGCCTCGAACCTGTTGCTGCTGGGGGCGGGAGACACCACGCCCGGACTCTTCCACCCCCGCACCGGCGAAGTGCTGGTGCGCGGCCAGCTCGAGCAGACGGCCACCAGCGAGTACGAGCAGCGCTTCTACATCAAGGACCCGAACACGGGTGAGTTCGTCTATCAGCCGCCGCTGACCACGCAGTTGTCCCAGCGCCAATCAGTGGCCATCCAGGGCATCGACGAAGCCACCGGCAACTACTACGTCCTGACCGACCTGTTCTCGGACTACATCCAGGCCTGGACCTACAACCCGTCAACGCAGAAGTTCAGCGACGAACCCCTGGTCGCACACCCGAACTTCAACATCGGCGGCCTGATCTTCGGCTACCAGCCCAGCAATTTCATGAAACTCCTGGGCTTCACGGTCAATGGCCCCAGT
>JAUHYP010000026.1 GCA_030426265.1 Gammaproteobacteria bacterium
GGATCGGAAAGGGCCTCCGCACCCGCAAAGCGGGGTGTGGCGGAGCCGGCATCCGGCGCCGTGCCGGCGACCGTGGAACTGCCCGAATCCGGCACCCCTGACTGGTCTTCGCTGCTCGGCCGCCTGCGTCTCAGCGGCGCCGTGCGGGAACTGGCCCGCAACATCCAGCTGCAGACGAGAAGCGGCAGCGACTGGCGCTTCCTGATCCCGGAAGACGTGCAGTACCTGGGCGACGAACGCAATCTGAAGCAGCTGCAGACCGAACTCTCCAGCCAGCTCGGCCAACCGGTGAATCTCGCGATCGCGACGGTCAAGCAAGCCGTGGCCTCGCCCGCCGTCGCTGGAGAGCAGGCGGAACTGCGCCGGATGAGCGACGCGGAGAAGGCCATCGAGGAGGACCCCACGGTCCGTGCCTTGAAGGAGCGCTTCGGCGCCCGCATTCTGGAAGACTCGATCCAACCGCTCCAGTAGGACCCGAATCGTGAAAGGCAACATCGCCGGTCTGCTCCAGCAGGCCCAGAAAATGCAGCAGGAAATGCAGAAGGCCCAGGAAGAGCTGGCCCGGCTCGAAGTCACGGGCCAGGCGGGTGGGGGCATGGTCGAAGTGCGCATGAACGGCAAGCACGCCGTGCTCAGCGTCAAGATCGACCCCTCCCTGGCCGATGACGTCGAAATGCTGGAAGACCTGGTCACCGCCGCCGCCAACGACGCCGTCAACCGGGTGCAGGCGGAAACCGAGGAACGCATGGGCGGCATGGCCAAGGGCCTCAATCTTCCCCCCGGTTTCAAGCTCCCCTTCTGATCCCGTCGTGCGCGACGGCGACTCGCTCCTGGCACGACTCATCGAGGCGCTTCGCTGCCTCCCCGGCGTGGGCCCGAAATCGGCCCAGCGCATGGCCCTGCACCTGCTCGAACGCGACCGCGAAGGCGGCCGCACGCTCTCCGTGCTCCTGGGCGAGGCCATGGAGGCCATCGGCCGATGTGTCGAGTGCCGGGACCTGACCGAGTGCGAACGCTGCGCCATCTGCGCCAACCCGAAACGGGATCGCGGTCTGCTCTGCGTGGTGGAATCGCCCGTGGATGTGCTCGCCATCGAGCAGGCCACGGCGTTCTCCGGCACCTACTTCGTGCTGCTCGGCCGGCTTTCGCCGCTCGATGGCATCGGACCGGCGGAGCTGGGCCTGGATGAGCTCGAGCGCCGCCTGGATCGCGAGCCGCCGCGGGAAATGATCATCGCGACCAATCCAACGGTGGAAGGCGAAGCCACCGCGTTCTATCTCAACAAGCTGGCCAGCGCACGGGGCATCGCGGTATCGCGCATCGCCCATGGCGTGCCCCTGGGCGGCGAACTCGAATACATCGACCAGAGCACTCTGGCGCACGCCTTCGGAAGCCGCCAGGCCTTCGGCCGCTGATTCGCTCACCCTCGATCTGAACCGGTCCGCAGTGCGACCGTCACGCCGCAGGGCAGCGACGGGGCGCCTTTCGGGCAGCCCCGTCGTCGTGCTGCGCGTCGAACCGCGGCTCACTCGCCCCTGGCGAGTTGCTTGCCGCCTTCGAGACGGATGTTGTCGCGGTTCTTGTCCACGGTGCTCAGACCGATCCCCTTCACGTTGACCAGTTCGTCCGCGTGGCGGAAAGGACCGTTCGCATCCCGATAGGCGACGATGGCCTGGGCCTTGCTCAGTCCGACGCCGTCGAGCGACTCGGCGATGGTCTCGGCGGACGCCGAATTGATGTCCACCGGCTGGCCCGCCAGTGCGGTCGCGGCGAGCAGGGCGCCGGCCAGGAGGGCGGCCAGGGTGCCATTGAATCGTTTCATGTCATTCCCCTTTGATGGTGGTGTGTTGCCGGGACCGCTGGGGCCTCCGGGTCACGGACGGATCGATGCCCGTCCGGATGCCAGTCTGGACCAGTGAAGGGGGCGCGGGGCAGGGACAGGGGCCGCGCCGGTGCGTAGGAAGTCGGCGCGATCTGTTCTCCATGCATCCGGGTGTGCAGGCTTCTCGGGTTTTGAGAATGCGCCGGGTTTCAATACGCTCAAGGTCAACCTGGAGCCCGACATGAAAGAGCGCGACGAATTGATTGGCAAGACCATCGCTGACGTCATGGCCGTCCCGGTGGAGGAGGGCGGTCCCCTGAAAATCTGGATGCTGCAGTTCACTGACGGCAGCCACGTGGAGTTCGTCTCTCCGGGCGCCCAGCGGGAGCTCGAACGGCTCGCCCGCCGCCGCGGCCGAGCGTCGAACCGGTCCGCGAATGCGGGAACGAGGGCGTCGCTGGCCCATCCGCAGCTCGCGCTCGCCGTGGCATGAACCGGGACTGTCACGTTATCCACACAAACTGTGGATAACGTTGTGGGCAAGCTCGACGCGCGCCAGATTCGACACGGGGCCGTCCGGATTGCTCAAATTTTGACCACTCCCTTTTGATGGGAAATTTCAGTCACTTAGGAGTGGATTTCGTAGTGTGTCGAGGCTTCCCGGATGTCACTCGGCTGTCATATGGACAATCAGCCACTTGTGCATAGGCAGCTTGAAGTCAATACAGGAAAGTGGCGCAAGTGCCTGAAATTCACATTTTCGTCATCTTCGGTTTACCGCATTCCTCCCAAAGATGACAGCGCGAATCACCCGGGGCCCAGCAGATTCCGACCCCAGGCCTCGACCTGGTCCAGAAGGCGGAGGTCCGCGGGCTCACCGGACCGTGCTTCGCGTGCCGAAGCGAGCTCGGCCATGAAGCCCGCGGCATCCAGTGGACCGTCCTCGCGCGGTGACTTCAGGCGCTGCAGTCGGTCGGCTTCCCAGCGTTCAGCTTCCGACGCATCGAGGGTGTCGGGCCAGTTGCGCGCCCGGTAGCGAAACAGCATTTCGGGCAGGCGCGGGTCTTCGAAACGCCAGTCGAAATCCGCCAGTTCGGGCGGTGGCGTGGCACGCAGCTTCGTCATGCCGCGCCGGTCGGTATCGGAAAAGAATCCGCCCCCGTACAACAGGCCGTCCGGGTCGGTCCCGCCCAGGGGGGGCGGCGGCTGGTACACCTCCATGAGCCGGGCCCGCAGGTCGCCGAGCCGTGCCTGCAGCTGCCGGGCATGGGCGCGGCAGCGTTCCGGGTCCAGGCCGATACGATCCAGGTCCACGCCCCGCAGCGTGGCTTCCGGCGCCAGCATGGGCACCTTGTTCGTGCCCACGGTTTTCAGGGGGATGCGCTCGACGTCCTCGGGCAGGTCGGCGGAGGCCGTGAACACCCGGTCCCGGATCGCGTCCGCGTCCAGGGTCAGCAGCGGTTCCGGGTCGGCCATGAGATCGAAGACGATCCATTCCTTCGGCCGGTCCGGCACGGTGGTCAACGGCAGGACCAGGGTGGTGCAGCCGCGCGCGGCGGGCAACCGGCCCGAGGTGTGCACCAGGGGTTCGCCCGCGGCCAGCAGGCGTTCGGCGGCGGCCTTC
Source organism: Gammaproteobacteria bacterium (assembly GCA_030426265.1). Classification (GTDB taxonomy): domain Bacteria; phylum Pseudomonadota; class Gammaproteobacteria; order Xanthomonadales; family SZUA-36; genus Marinihelvus. The sequence goes on from JAUHYP010000026.1 coordinate 3,447, forward strand.
TGGCGCAGTCCCAGCGACCAGGTGAACAGGCGCGGCTGCGCCGCCTTCAGTCGCCGCGCCAGGTCCACGGTGGCGCGAACGTCGGAGAGGGCGTCATGGGCGCCGACGTGACCGATGTCGTTCGCCGCCGTCAGGTCCTCGAGCCTGAAACTCGGCACGCCGGGTTCCCGTTCCGGCCACTGGAGGCCGTCCGGACGCAGCGCATAGCAGGCCCGCGCGAGATTGATCAGGTCCCAGCGGCTGTTGCCCCTGGCCCACTCGCGTTCATAGGGGTCGAAGAAATTCCGGTAGAACAGGTACCGCGTGACGTGGTCGTCGAATTTCAGGCTGTTGTAGCCCACGCCGCAGGTTCCCGGTTCCGAAAAGGCCTCGTGAATACGCGCCGCGAACTCGGCTTCCGGCACGCCATCACGCTCGGCGCGTTGCGGGGTGATGCCGGTGACCAGGCAGGCCATGGGGTGGGGCAGGGTGTCGTCCGCGGGGCGAGCGAACAGGTCGATCGGTTCACCGATGGGCTCCAGTTCGTCGTTGGTGCGCAGCGCCGCGAACTGCACGGGGCGGTCCCAGGCCGGGCGGGTGCCGAAGGTCTCGTAGTCGTGCCACAGAAAATTCATGGTGCGCATTCCAGGTGAAGCCGGTGTGCCTCGTCAAGGTGGATGTGGCGATCCGTCCATTCCTTCGCGTGTGCGAACTGGTGGCGGCACAGGCGTTCGAACGGGGCGAGGAAGCCCGCGACGGCGTTCTTGTCCGGCAGGCCGCGCAGCGCGGGCGGCAATTCCTGCTCCTGGCGCCAGCGCCAGTCGATCACGGCGTGCCAGCCGGGCGCGGACAGGTGCCAGCCGGCAGCGGCGCGCGCCCGGAAGGCGGTGTGGAATTCCCGTAGCCGTTCGTTGACCCAACGGCGCCACGCGCCATCCGGGTCCTCATGGCGCTCCAGGGCGTTCACTGGCGCCACCAGGGCATCGGGCGCCTCGGGCGGCGTCCCCACGAACCACCCCTCGAGGATCACCCCGGCCGGCGCCGAAGACAGGCGGAGGGTTCCAGGTTCGGTGCGGCGGTCATCGCTTCCCTTGTCGAAGCGCGGCAGTTCCACGGTTCCACGGGCGCCCGACAGCAGGCGATCGATGTCCCGGAACAGGCGGTCGCTGTCGTGCGTGCCTGGAACGCCGCGCCGGGCCAGCAGCGGGTGGACTGCCCGGCCGAGCGCCGCACGTTCGGCCTTCGCGAGGTAGTAGTCATCCAGGGACAGGACCAGGATCGGGGCACCGGGCGCCAGCGCCGCCAGCAGGTGCGCCAGCGTGGACTTGCCGGTGCCCGGCGCGCCGCCGAGTCCGAGCAGCCATGGCGAATGCTGTGGCAGGCCGGCGTGCAGGCCCGCAGCCACCCGGGCGAGCGCTGCCCGCTCAGGGTCATCCAGGGCGGTGTGCCCCGACAGCCAGGCCTGTGCGTCTGCGATACACTTCGGCTCCATGGGTGCATGGTATCGAAAGGAGGCGGTGTGACGGGCGAAGGGGAAGAGGCCGCCGCTCCGGGCGCCGTGGACGTGCCGCAGAGCGTGCGCGAATTGCTGGACCTCATCACGCTCGAACCCCTGGAGGTGAACCTGTTTCGTGGCGTCAGCCGCGACATCGGCACGCCCCGGGTGTTCGGCGGCCAGGTGCTGGCCCAGGCCCTGTTGGCCGCCACGCACACGGTGGAGGACCCGGCCCGCAGCGTCCACTCCCTGCACGCTTACTTTCTACGCGCCGGTGACCCGGAAGCGCCCATCGTCTACAGCGTGGACCGCAGCCGTGATGGACGAAGTTTCACGGCCCGACGCGTGGTCGCCATCCAGCACGGCCGGCAGATTTTCACCCTTGCCGCTTCCTTCCAGCTGGCGCAGGACGGCGTCGAGCACCAGTTCCCCATGCCCGAGGTCCCGCCGCCCGAGGACCTGCAGGAGGTCCGTGACGTGATCGACATCGTCGCGGCGCCCCCCAAGCTGCGCCGCTGGTACAACCGCTTCGGCCCCTTCGAGTTCCGCCCGGTCACCGTGCAGGACCCCGTACAGCCAAAACGCCTGCCGCCCCGGCAGGAAATCTGGTTCCGACTGTGCGGCGAGGTGGGCGATGACCAGACCCTGCACCGCACCCTGTTGGCGTACGTCTCCGATTTCCACCTGATCGGGACCGTCACGCTGCCGCACGCGCTGTCCTTCCAGGAGCCCAACCTGCTGATGGCCAGCCTGGATCATGCCATGTGGTTCCACCGCGACGTTCGCGTGGATGACTGGCTGTTGTACGCCTGCGACAGTCCCAACACCGGGGGCAGCCGCGGCCTGGCGCGGGGCCTGATCTACGATCGTTCCGGCCGGCTGGTGGCGAGTACCGCGCAGGAAGGAATGCTGCGCGTGGTCGATCCGCAGGCGTCCGCGCCACCCGACTGAACCTACGGCCGGGGCAGCTCATCAGCCATCGATGACGGCACGAGGGCATCTGGAATTGCGAACCCTTCCCCGGGCTTGACCCCCGGCCCGGTCGCCGCCAGATACGGGAATAGCGGCGCATCGCAAGGAGCGCCCGTCACCATCATTCGACAGGAGTGTGTTCAATGGCCACCCGTACCGCCATCTTCGCCGCCGGTTGCTTCTGGGGCGTGGAAGACCGTTTTCGCCAGTTGCCCGGTGTGCTCGAGGCCACTTCGGGCTACATCGGCGGCCACGTCGACGATCCCGGTTACCGCCGGGTCTGCAGCGGCGACACCGGCCACGCCGAGGCGGTGGAAGTGCGCTACGACGACACGCAGACCGACTACGCGGCCCTGCTGGAGGCCTTCTTCGATATGCACAACCCGACGACGCGCAACCGCCAGGGGCCGGATGTCGGCAGCCAGTACCGCTCGGCGATCTTCGTCGGCAGCGAGGAAGAAAAAGCGGCGGCCCAGTCCGCCATCGAGGCCGTGAACGCCTCGGGGCAGTGGCCGAACCCGGTGGTCACCACCATCGAGCCCCTGGCCACGTTCTGGCGCGCCGAGGAGTACCACCAGCGGTATTTCGAGAAGAACGGGGGCGGGCACTGCGCCATCTAGGCCCGCCCCCGGGTTGCCGCTACTTCTTGCGGATCAATCCGACCAGGAACAGCAGCACCACCGCGCCGACGAAGCCGGTGATGATGGCGCCGATCCAGCCGCCGCCGGCGGTGACGCCCAGCATGCCGAACAGCCATCCGCCGATGACGCCGCCGATCAGGCCGATCACGATGTTCAGGACCACGCCCTGGCCACCACCCTTCATGACCAGGCCGGCGAGCCAGCCGGCGATACCGCCTACGATGAGCGCGACGAGCAGTGATTCCATGATGGTTCTCCTTGGTGAGGCCGGTGCGGGATTCGTTTCTCCGGCCGAGCGGCATTAGAATAGCCCAGGTTGACGGGTGTGGCAGGGAAGGGTCCACGCGGCATGAAGCAGGTCCGACAGGGAAGCGAATCGACCAGGGCGCCGGCCAGGGTGCTGACCAGGGCGTTGACCAAGGCCTTGACCAGCGTGCTGGTCGTCCAGGCCTGCCTGTCTGCGAATCTGGCGCAGGCCCAGATCTACAAGTGGGTGGACGCCGAGGGCATCACGCACTACTCCAGCACCCGACCGGCCAGCGCCGCCGACGTCAAGGCCTTCAATTTCCCCTGCTACGCCTCCGACCCGAAATGCAGCGCACGGGTGGACTGGGAAAACGTGCCGCTGAACACCGCGGCGTTCCCGGACATCATCCGCGAGGTGGCCCTGGTCCACCGAGTCGATGAGAGCCTGATCCGGGCCATCATCCATGCCGAATCGGCCTACCAGCCCAGGGCGAAATCCCCCAAGGGCGCGCAGGGGCTCATGCAGCTCATGCCGGCCACCCAGGCCGAGCTGGGCGTGAGCGATCCGTACGACCCCGTGGCCAACATCGAGGGGGGCACCCGCTACCTCGCCGGGCTGCTGGCGCGGTTCGACGGTAATGTCGAACTGGCGTCCGCGGCCTACAACGCCGGTCCCGGCGCAGTCGACCGACACGGCGGCATTCCGCCGTACGACGAAACGCGCGAATACGTCCGCCGTATCGGCATCCTCCACCGCCGATATTTGGGGTCAGAGTAAAGGGTCAGAGTAAATACTCGCCGGACCAACGGTCTCGCCGAACCCATGACCCTGTGACCGGGTGTTTACTCTGACCCTTTACTCTGACCCCGTCACTCCGGGGGTTCAATAGACCAGCCGGGCCTCGGTGACGCCGGGCAGGCCCTGCAGGGCCGCCACGAGTTCCTCGCAGGGGTTCACGGTCCAGTCCTCACCGAACTGAATGCGCGCGCGGGCGCGGCGGTTGCGGTAGGCCAGGAACACCCGCCCGACGCCATTGCGGTAGGGCGCGAAGGCCGCGTCGAGTTCATCGGCCAGTTCGGGGCAGGGGCCCTGGACGGCGATGCGCACACCCCGGGCGAAGCGGGCCTTGGCCTGGGCCAGGGACATCACCTTGCTGGCGGTCATTCGGAAGCCGCCGCTGAAGTCGTCCGCGGCCACCTTGCCTTCCACGACCACCATCTCGTCTTTCTGCAGCAGGTCGGCGTACAGGCCGAAGGCCTCGTCGAACAGCGCCACTTCCACCCGCCCGGAGTGGTCCTCGAGGGTCACGAACAGGCGCCGGTTGGCGCGGCGCAGATTGCAGATCAGGCCGGCGAGGGTCATTTCCACGCCGCGGCCCCGCCGCTGGCCGTCGCCCTGCGGGACGAGCTTGCCCAGGCGGCCGAGTGCCGTGGTGGTGAAGCGTCGCGTGTCGGGCCGGTGCACCCGGGCCGGGTGGCCGGTGAGGAACAGGCCCAGTGCTTCCTTTTCCGCCTGCAGGCGCTGGAGCTCCGGCCAGGGCGGCAGTTCCGGCATTTCGACCTGGGCCGCCGTTCCGGCGGCTTCGCCACCCATGCCGCCGCTGCCGAACATGTCGCTCTGTCCCGCTTCGCGGTCGCGTTGCGCCTGCTCGGCGCCCCGAAGGACCTGTTCGAGGGCGCCCATCATGCGCGCCCGGTTGCCGTCGGCTTCCAGGGGGTCCATGGCGCCGGAGCGAACCAGGGTTTCCAGCGCGCGGCGATTCACCTTCTGCAGGTCCACGCGCACGCAGAAATCGGCCAGGTCCGTGAAATTCCCTCGCGCCTCGCGCTCGGCCACGATGGATTCGATGGCGCCGCGACCCAGGCCTTTCAGGGCGCCCAGGCCGTAGCGGATGGATGTGGGGGACACAGCCGCGAAATGGTGAATCGACCGGTTCACGTCCGGCGTCAGCAGTTCGAGCTTCATGCGCCGGCATTCCTCGATCATGTCCGACACCTTGTCGGTGTTGTCCATGTCCGCCGACAGCACCGCCGCCATGAAGGGGGCGGGGTAGTGCGCCTTCAGCCAGGCCGTCTGGTAGGAAATCAGGGCATAGGCAGCCGAGTGCGACTTGTTGAAACCGTAACCGGCGAAGGTCTCCATCTGGTCGAAGATGAAGTTGGCCTTGTCCTCCGGGATGTCATGCGCCACCGAACCGTCGACGAAGATCTTGCGCTGCTGCGCCATCTCCTCGGGCTTCTTCTTGCCCATGGCGCGGCGCAGGATATCGGCATCGCCCAGCGAGTAGCCGGCCAGTTCCTGGGCGATCTGCATCACCTGTTCCTGGTACAGGATCACCCCGTTGGTGGGCTCCAGGATGTGCTGGATCTTCGGGTGCGGGTAACTGACCTGTTTGCGGCCGTGCTTGCAGTCGATGTAGGTGTCCACCATGCCCGACTCCAGCGGGCCGGGGCGGAACAGGGCCACCAGGGCGATGATCTCGTCGAAGTGGTCCGGGCGCAGCTTGCGGATCAGGTCCTTCATGCCGCGGGATTCGAGCTGGAACACCGCGGTGGTCTGGCAGGACTGCAACAGGCGGAAACTGCGCACGTCATCCATGGGCAGTTCTTCGAGCACCACCGGTTCTTCGCCGGCCTCCTTGCGCAGCGCGTTGATGGTCTCCAGTGCCCAGTCGATGATGGTCAGTGTGCGCAGGCCCAGGAAGTCGAACTTCACCAGGCCGATGGACTCCACGTCGTCCTTGTCAAACTGGGTGACCGTGCTGCCACCCTTGGCTTCGCAGAACAGCGGGGTGAAGTCGGTCAGCGCCGAGGGCGCGATCACCACGCCGCCGGCGTGCTTGCCGGCATTGCGGGTCAGGCCTTCGAGCTGGCGCGCGAGCTCGATCACCGCGCGCGTGTCTTCCTCCTCGTCCACGCGCCGCGCCAGTTCCGGCTCCTGCTCCAGCGCCTTGTCGAGGGTCATGCCCAGTTCCAGCGGCACCAGCTTGGCGATGGAGTCCACGAAACCGTAGCCGTGGCCCAGCACCCGCCCGGCATCACGCACCACGGCCTTGGCGGCCATGGTGCCGTAGGTGATGATCTGGCTGACCTGGTCGCGGCCGTAGCGCTGGGCCACGTAGTCGATCACCCGGTCGCGCTGGTCCATGCAAAAATCGATGTCGAAGTCCGGCATGGAGATGCGTTCGGGATTGAGGAAGCGCTCGAACAGCAGGTCGTAGCGCAGTGGGTCCAGACCGGTGATGCCCAGGGCCCAGGCCACCAGGGAGCCGGCGCCGGAACCGCGGCCCGGGCCGACCGGAATGCCGTTTTCCTTCGCCCAGTGGATGAAGTCCGCGACGATCAGGAAGTAGCCCGGAAAGCCCATGTTGTTGATCACGCCCAGTTCGCGGTCCAGGCGGTCGCTGTAGTCGGTCTCGCTGAACCCCTCTGACGGGCCGTGCTGGGCCAGCAGTTCGTCCAACCCTTCGCGCGAAACCCGCGCCAGGTAGTCCTCCACGCCCTCGCCGGCGGGGGTGGGAAAGGCCGGCAGGAAGTACTCGCCGAAGTTCAGTTCCAGGTTGCAGCGCCGGGCCAGCTCGACCGCGTTTTCCAGTGCCTCCGGCAGGTCGTCGAAGGTCTCGCGCATTTCCGCGGGACTCTTCAGGTACTGCTGCTCCGAGTAGCGCTGCTCGCGCCGACGGTCCGAGAGCAGGCGGCCGTCATGGATGCACACGCGCGCGTCGTGGGCCTTGAAGTCGCCGGGTTCGAGGAAGCGCACGTCGTTGGTGGCCACCACCGGGCAATCAAGGTCGCCGGCCAGTTGCAGGACGAGGTTCTCGTACAGCGGCTCGCTCTCGCGGCCGGTGCGCTGCACCTCCAGGTAGAAGCGATCGGGAAAGTCCCGCAGCCAGCCCTTCAGCAGTGTGCGTGCGCGGTTGGGATGGTTGTTCAGCAGCGCCTGGCCGACGTCGCCCTCGCGACCGGCGGACAGGGCGATCAGGCCCTCCGCGCAGGGCGTGATCCACTCACGCCGCAGGTAGGGCACGCCCAGGTGCTGGCCTTCCAGGTAGCCGCGGCTGAGCAGCTTGCACAGGTTCAGGTAGCCGGTGCGGTCCTGGCACAGCAGCACCAGGCGCGAGGGGTGGTCCGCGTCGTCCGGGTTCTGTACCAGCACGTCCGCGCCCACGATGGGCTTGAGACCGGCCGCGACGGCGGCGCGGTAGAACTTCACCAGGGCGAACAGGTTGAACTGGTCCGTCACCGCGATCGCCGGCATGCCCAGGGCCTTCGCCCGCTCGATCATGGGCTTGAGGCGCAGCGTGCTGTCCACCAGGGAAAATTCCGTGTGCAGGTGGAGGTGGACGAAGGTGTCGGACATGGGACGCGTGGGGTTGCTTGTCGTTATCGGGGCATCATAAACCCCGGGCGCCGGCTCGGGAACGAAGAACGCGATGGCGCGTTGAAATCGATCGTGCCGGGTGCACCGGGCTCATCGCCGCAAACCCCGGGGCGGGCCAGCCGGCAGCGCCGATACGGGCCGGCGTATTGAGCCACGGCCCCGCCCGTGGTACATTGCGCGCCCTTCGAAGACTGGGCGCGTAGCTCAGCGGTAGAGCACTACCTTGACATGGTAGGGGTCACTGGTTCGATCCCAGTCGTGCCCACCAGTCTTCGGATGATCGAGGGCCCCGTTCGGGGCCTTTTGCGTTTCCGGGTTCGGGACACTCAGTGGTCCTCGTCCTCCCACAGCCGGATACCACCCAGGATGCCCGCAACGTTCTCCACGACCCGGACGCCGGACGGCAATTCGAAGTCGATCAGGCGCGCGTTGCCGCCGCCGATGAACAGCGTCTCCGGATTCCAGATCGGGAGGATGGTGTCGATGGCGCGGCGCACCCAGCCTTTCCACACCTCGTCGCCGAGTTGCAGCCTTGCGGCCTCGCCGATCCATTCCTCGTAGGTTCTGCCCTCGGCCAGGGGGTGGTGGCCGAGTTCGAGGTTGGGCGCCAGGTGGCCGTTGGTGAACATGGCCGAACCCATGCCCGTTCCCAGGGTGATGACCATTTCCAGGCCGCTGCCGGCGATGGCGCCGTAGCCCTGCACGTCTGCATCGTTGGCGGCCCGGCAGGGCTTGCCGGTGATCTCGCTGATGGCGCCGGCCAGGGGCACGGCGGTCCAGTCACCGTCGAAATTCACGCCGGTGCTCACCACACCGAAGCGCACCACGCCGGGGAATCCGACCGAGACCCGTTCGTAGTCGCCGAAATGTCCCGTGAGCTCCGCCACCGTGGCCAGCACCGCTTCGGGCGTGGCGGGGCGGGGTGTGTCCAGGCGCTGGCGCTCCGTCACGGGTTCGCCGGAGCGGTCCAGCACCATGGCCTTGATGCCCGAGCCGCCGATGTCGATGGAGAGCGTGTTTCCCTCGATGTGGGCCATGAGTCCCTTTCTCGTTCTTGAGCCGATGCGTGCAACCCTACCGCAAAGCACCGGCTCATGGTGCATGCCCCCGTCTCGAACTCGGCAAATGGTCCGTTCGCCGGAAGATCCCCGGGTCGCCGGCTTGACCCTCGGTGGGCCAACTCCGACAATCCGGTGAACCGGGGAGGAGAGGCTCATGACCACAGAAGAACGCCGTGCGCCCGTGCGCGAATCGATCGAAGTCGCCGTTTACCTGCTGCTGGTGTTCGGCATCCTGGCCTGGTGCCTGGTCATCGTCGCGCCTTTCATCAGCTTCATCGTCTGGGGGGCGATCATCGCGGTCTCCCTCTACACGCCCTTCCTGAAGCTCACTTCGGCGCTGGGCGGACGGCGCAAGCTGGCGGTCGCCCTGTTCGCCGCCATCGGCCTGGCCGTGATCCTGGTGCCTGCCTGGTTGTTCGCCGATTCGCTGATCGACAGCGCGAAAGGACTTCGCCATGGCCTCCAGGCCGGCGAACTGGACATTCCCCGGGCCAACGAAAACGTGAAGGACTGGCCGGTCGTCGGGGAAAAGCTCTACGACAACTGGTCATCGGCGGCCGCCAATTTCGAAGGCTGGCTCGAGGAGCACCATGAGCAGGTCCGCCAGGTGGCCGACGTGATGCTCGGCAAGCTCACCAACCTCTTCCTGACGGTGCTGCAGTTTCTCGGGGCCATGCTGATCGCGGCGCTCATGCTGGCGGGCGCCGAGTCCAGTCGCGGCTTCCTGTCGCGCCTGAGCAGCCGCCTGGCGGGTGCGCAGGGCGACGAACTCCTGGACCTGTCCACCGCCACTGTGCGTTCCGTGACCGTGGGCGTGCTCGGTATCGCCTTCATCCAGGCGCTGTTGGGCGGCATCGGCATGGTGGTGGTGGATGTGCCGGCGGCGGGGGTCTGGGCCCTGCTCATCCTGGTGCTGGCGATTGCACAGCTGCCGCCCTGGCTGGTTCTCGGGCCCGTCATCTTCTACGTCTTTTCGACCAATGACAGCACCGCCGTGGCCACGGTCTTCGCGGTCTGGAGCCTCATCGTTTCCTTCATGGACATGGTGCTCAAGCCGTTGATGCTGGGGCGCGGCGTGGCGGCGCCCATGCCGGTCATCCTGCTGGGCGCCATCGGCGGCATGCTCCATTCGGGCATCATCGGCCTGTTCGTCGGGGCGGTGATCCTGGCCCTGGGATACAAGCTGTTCATGGCCTGGCTGAAAGCGGGCGGACCCGCCGAGGCGCCTGCGCCCGAATCCACCGGCGAGGCCTGAGCCGTGCTGGCGCCCCTGCTGCTCGGGAGCCTGATGCTGGTGGTGAACCTGGCGATCCAGGTGGTGGCGCTGGTGTGGATGGTGGGCATGTACATCAAGCGCCTGAGGGCGGGGCTGGACAGCGGCTTCATGGCCCGGTTCCGGATCACCGGCTTCGTTCTGCTCGTGCTGTTCGTCGGGCACCTGCTGCAGTTCGCCAGCTGGGCGCTGCTGTTCGTCTTCCTCGGTGAGTTCCAGGATTACGCCACGGCGTTCTACCACTCCTCCGTCAATTTCACCTCGCTGGGCTACGGGGACATCGTGATGAGCGAGCGCTGGCGTCTGCTGGGCGGCATCGAGGCAGCCAACGGCGTGCTGATGTTCGGCCTGACGGCGAGCAGCCTGCTCGCCGTGATGAACAACCTGTTCCTCAAGCACTCCGAGCGGGACGGGCCTCTCGGCAAATGAAGCCGGTCCAGCGGCCCTGTATGCAACGCGCAGGCCGCGCCGCGCGGCCCCGGCCATGGCTGTTGCACGTGTTGATGACCGGCCTCGTTCTGGGCGGCTGCGTGACGGTCGGCCCGGATTTCGTTCCTCCGGAACCCCCCGTCAGCGAGGACTGGTCACAGCCGTTGACCGATGGGCTCGATGCAACGCCGGTGGAACTGTCGCAGTGGTGGTCGCTGTTCGAAGACCCGGTGCTGGACGCCCTGGTCGAGGACGCCCTGGCGCACAACAACACGCTGGAACTCGCCGCCCTGGCCGTGCTCGAGGCGCGCGCCCAGCTGGGCATTGCCCACGGCGCCCAGTGGCCACAGACGCAGGCCGCGGCGGGTGACGCGACCTATCTTTCTCCGCCGGACAGCGCCGGTCCCATCGGCGACTACTGGAGCTACACCCTGGGCGCCACCGCCGCCTGGGAAATCGATTTCTGGGGCCGCTACCGCCGGGCCATCGAATCGGCCGACGGCGCCTACCTGGCCTCGCTGGCCGCCCAGCAGCAGGCCCAGGTGCTGGTCACCTCGGCCGTGGTGGCCGCCTACACCTCGGTGCGTACGCTCGAGGAGCAACTGCGTATCGCGCAGGAGAACCTGCGGCTGCAGCAGCGCAGTTTCGACATTGCCGAAGTGTTGTTCCGCAACGGCCAGGATTCGGAATTGGACATGCAGCAGGCACAAACCCTGCTGTTGGCCACCGAGGCGACGATTCCAGAGTTGGAGTCGAATCTGCGCCAGGCGCGGAATGCCCTGTCGCTGCTGCTCGGGGCGCTGCCCGGCTCCGTGACCGAGCGCCTGGCGGCGGGGCAGGGCATTCCCGTCCTGCCGGACCGCCTGGCCGTGGGTTATCCGGCGGACATGCTGCGCCGCCGGCCGGACCTGCGCCAGGCCGAGATGACGGCCCTGGCGCTGAACGCCCAGGTCGGGCTGGCCGAGGCGGACCTGTACCCGAGCTTCAGCCTAACGGGCTCCATCGGCCTGGCCGCCGGCGGCCCGGGCGACAGCGATTTCGGCGACCTGTTCGACAGCGACGCGCTGACCTGGTCGGTCGGCCCGTCCTTCGTCTGGCCCTTCCTGAACTACGGCCGCATCCGCAACAACGTGCGTGTCCAGGATGCGCGCCTGCAGCAGGCGCTGGTCGCCTATCGTGACGCCGCACTGGGCGCCGCGCGCGAGGCCGAGGACGCCCTGGCCGCCTACAGCGGCTTCCGCCAGCAGGCGGGCATCCTGGTGCGCACCGTGGATTCGGCCCGCCGCTCCAACGAGCTCGCCACCCTGCGTTACACCGAAGGCTATTCGGACTACCAGCGGGTGCTGGACGCCCAGCAGGCCCTGTTCAACCAGCAGCAGCGCCTGGTCTCCGCCCGCGGCGCGACCGTTGGGGCCATCGTGGCGCTGTACCAGGCCCTGGGTGGTGGTTGGCAAGAGGCCGGCGAACAACCGGCCATCGCCCCGGAGACCCTCGAGCAGATGCGTGATCGTACGAACTGGGGCGACTATCTGGACGCAGCGGCGGGCGCGCCGGAAACACAGGATGACGACTCATGAGTGAACCGACCCCTCCAAGTGACGCCAGGGAGCAAGCATCGACGGAATCGACGGACGCTCCGGCGGCCCCGGCAAAGGCCTCTGAAAACCCGCCCGGGGGCACCCCCGCGCGCGACCCGGTGCGCCGTGCGACGCTCATCCTGCTGGTGGTCGCGGTGGTGCTGGTGGCCTGGTACCTGCGCGCGGACCGGGTCACGCCCTTTACCTCCCAGGCGCGACTGCATGCACTGGTCGTGCCCATCGCTTCGGAAGTCTCGGGCCGGATCACCTCGGTCGCGGTGGGCAACAACCAGGAGGTGACCGCCGGCCAGACCCTGTTCCAGATCGACGTGGACAATTACCGCCTGGCGGTGCAGGCCGCGGAAGCCTCCTACGAATCGGCGCAACAGGCCGTGGGGGGCGCAACCGCCAGCGTCAGCGCCGCCGACGCCGGCGTGGCGGCGGCGCAGGCCAACCTGGTCAAGTCGCAGCAGGACTACGACCGCACCAGGGCCATCCGGGAGCAGGATGCCGGGGCCATCTCCGAACGACGCGTCGAGGCGGCGGAAGCCTCCCTGGACGTCGCGAAGAGCCAACTCGAAGCAGCGAAAGCGCAACGAGAGCAGGCGATCCAGAACCTGGGCGCGGCAGGTGAAAACAACGCCCGGCTGCTGCAGGCCCAGGCCAGCCTGGACCAGGCCCGGCTCAACCTGCAGCGCGCCACCGTGGTGGCGCCCACGGACGGCGTCGTCACGGACGTGCGCCTGGACAAGGGCAATTTCGTGGCCGCCGGCGCGCCCCAGATGACCTTCATCGCCACCCACAACATCTGGATCCAGGCGGACTACACCGAGAACAACCTCGGCCACATCAAGGCCGGTGACCGGGCGCGGGTCGTGTTCGACGCTTTGCCGGGCCGCGTGATCGAGGGCACAGTCCGGGAAGTGGGCTTCGGCGTGGCCGTGGATTCGGCGCCGCTCGGCAGCCTGCCGACCATCAAGACCGACAGCAACTGGCTGCGCAAGGCGCAGCGCTACCCGGTGCTGGTCGATTTCGAGGTGCCGCGGGAGGTCCGTCCCTTCCCGCTGAAAGTGGGGTCACAGGCGACCGTGGTGGTGTTCACCGGTGACCGGCCGGTGATCAACACCCTGGCCCGGGTGCTCATCCGGCTCAATTCCTGGCTGACCTACGCCTATTGAGGACTCATGGCCGCCGGTTTCCCCATGAAGGCCTCGCCCGTCGCCCGCCACCCACTGGCGGCGCGCCGCATCCTGAGGCTGGCCTTCGGCGTTTCCGCCTGCCTGCTGACGACCCAGGCGCTGGCCCTGGACCTGGCCTTCGTCGCCCCTGCGATCACCCTGATGCTGCTCGCCTTGCCCCTGCCGGCGCCGACCATGAAGCAGGGCCTCGTGGTGGTCCTTGCGCTCCTGCTGCCGATGGTGGCCAGCCTGGCGCTGTTGCCCTTCCTGGTCCATGCCCGCTGGGCGGGCATCCTGCTCATGGCGCTGGCGCTGTTCCACACCTTCCATTTCACGGCGCGTGGCGGTCCGGCGGCGCTGGGCGCCTTCATGACCATCGGCCTGACCCTGGTGGTGACGGTGGGCTCGATCTCGCCGGAATTGCTGGTGCGCCTCATCCAGTATTTCGCGGCCAACGCACTCGCCGGAGTCGCTTTCGTCTGGGTGGCGCATGCCCTGTTGCCCGACCCGGCCGTGGAGGCGGCGCGCGCAGCGCCCCCCAGGCCGCCGGCGCCCCCGCCCGAGGTCGCTGTGCGAAATGCCCTGCGCGCCCTCATGGTGGTGTTGCCGCTGACCCTGGTGTTCCTGTTCAGCAGCGCGAGCGCTGCCTACATCCCGGTCATGATCAAGGTGGCCAGCATGGGGCAGCAGGCCACAACGGACCAGAGCCGCCACATGGGTCGGTCGTTGCTCACTTCCACCGTGTGGGGCGGGGCGGCCGCTTTCGCGGCATGGACCTTGATGCGCGTCTGGCCCGGCCTGTTCACCTACACCCTGGTAATCGCGCTCGGCGGGCTGGCCTTCGGCGTTCGCATCTTTCGCGGTCCGGCGGTGGCGCCGGACCATGACACCTGGTCCTACGCCTACCTGACCATGCTCGTTTTGCTGGGCCCGGCGGTGACCGACTCGCCGCTGTCCGATGGCATCGCCTTCGGCAATCGGCTGTTCCTGTTCCTGGTCATCGCCGTTTACGGCACCGCGGCGGTGGCGATTCACGACGCGTTCTGGGGGCGGCGCCCTGCCGGCACCCAGCCTCTCAACGAACCCGGAAAAACCCCATGAATGAATCCGCTTCCCCGTCACGCCGCGAGCGCCTGGCGGAAGAACTGCGCAAGTATTTCCTGATCAGCGCCTATCTGTGGGTGTGCTTCGCCGTGCTCAGCCTGTTCAAGGCGGCGACCCTGGAGACCGAGGGCATCGACTGGGCCCCGCTGGGTTTCGCCGTGATCCAGGCGCTGGTGCTGGGCAAGTTCATCCTGATCGGGGACGCGCTGAAGGCCGGCCACCGCGCCGAACACCACCCCCTGCTGCACCGGATTGCCTGGCGCAGCCTGGCGCTGCTGGCGGTGCTGATCGTGTTCAAGGCGTTGGAGGAACTGATCGTGGGCTGGGCGCACGACAAGTCCTTCGAAACCATCCTCGAAGAGGCGACCGCGCAGCCCCTGTGGGTGCACCTTGCGCCGGTGCTGCTCATGCTGCTGATCCTCATTCCCATGATCACGGCTTCGGAAATCCACCGCACCGTCGGCGCCGAGCGGTTTCGCGAATTGCTGCTGGGCCGCTGAGCTTCGCGGCCGGACGCCCGAAAGGCGGCGGGCCTTTTTGGACGCAGGCCCGCCAAGGGCGTACAATGCGCCTCATGGCACGTAACACGCGAACTACCACCGCCTAGACAGGGCCGCACATGGCGAATCCCTGGAGGGCGCCGTGTGCGCCTTTCTTGCTTTCTGGAACCACGAAAACCGCGAACGCACACAGCAACGGACAAGACCATGCCAGTGATCACCCTGCCGGACGGCAGCCAGCGAAAATTCGAGCAACCCGTCAGCGTCATGGACGTCGCGGCCGACATCGGCCCGGGCCTGGCCAAGGCCACCCTTGGCGGCGAGGTCGACGGCAAACTGGTGGACGCGGCCTTCAACATCGAGAACGACGCCGCGCTGCGCATCGTCACCTCCCGGGACGAGGAAGGGCTGGACATGATCCGCCACTCCACGGCCCACCTGCTGGCCCAGGCCGTCAAACGCCTGTTTCCGGAAGCCCAGGTCACCATCGGCCCGGTGATCGAGGACGGCTTCTATTACGACTTCGCCTACGCGCCGGGCTTCACGCCCGAAGACCTCGACCACATCGCCGCGGAGATGCGCCGGCTGGTCAAGGACGCCATTCCGGTGCACCGCGAG
This sequence comes from Gammaproteobacteria bacterium, assembly GCA_030426265.1. GTDB lineage: Bacteria > Pseudomonadota > Gammaproteobacteria > Xanthomonadales > SZUA-36 > Marinihelvus. The sequence goes on from JAUHYP010000026.1 coordinate 18,901, forward strand.
GTCTGGGAACGCGGCCCGGCCATCCAGTTCTTCCGCCAGGAAGGAGAGGCGTACAAGGCCGAGATCATCGAGGACCTGCCCGGTGACGAGGTGCTGTCCATCTACCGCCAGGGCGACTTTCTCGACCTGTGCCGCGGCCCTCACGTGCCGAACACCTCCCACCTGGGCCACTTCAAGCTGACCAAGCTGGCCGGCGCCTACTGGCGTGGCAAGAGCGACAACGAGATGCTGCAGCGCATCTACGGCACGGCCTGGCCCGACAAGAAGCAGCTGGAGGAATACCTCCACCGGCTGGAGGAAGCGGAGAAGCGCGACCACCGCCGCCTGGGCCGGCAGCTCGACCTGTTCCACTTCCAGGAAGAAGCGCCGGGCATGGTGTTCTGGCACCCCCGGGGCTGGACCGTCTACACCGAGGTGCAGAACTACATCCGCGGACGCCTCCGGGCCGCCGGTTACGGCGAGATCAACACGCCGCAGATGGTCGACCTCTCGCTGTGGGAAAAATCCGGGCATGCCGCCAAGTACCTGGAGCACATGTTCATCACCGAGAGCGAGGCGCGCACCTACGCCGTCAAGCCGATGAACTGTCCCTGCCACGTGCAGGTGTTCAACCAGGGGCTGCACAGCTACCGCGACCTGCCGATCCGCTACGCGGAGTTCGGGTCCTGCCACCGCAACGAGGCCTCCGGCGCGTTGCACGGCCTGATGCGCGTGCGCGGCTTCACCCAGGACGACGCCCATATCTTCTGCACGCCCGACCAGATCCAGGAGGAGGCGGCGGCCTTCATCGAACTGCTGTTCAGCGTCTACAGGGATTTCGGCTTCGAGGACGTGATCGTCAAGCTGAGCACGCGGCCCGAAAACCGCATCGGCGCGGAAGAAATCTGGGACAAGGCCGAGGGCGCCCTGCAGGCGGCCCTGGAAGCGAGTGGTATGGAATGGTCGCTCAACCCCGGCGACGGCGCGTTCTACGGTCCGAAGATCGATTTCTCGCTAAAGGACACCATCGGTCGCGTGTGGCAGTGCGGCACGCTGCAGCTCGATTTCAACATGCCCGAGCGCCTCGGCGCGCACTACATCGCCGAGGATTCGTCCAAGCACACGCCCGTGATGCTGCACCGCGCCATCCTGGGTTCGCTGGAGCGTTTCATCGGGATTCTGATCGAAAACCACGGCGGCAGGATGCCCGCCTGGCTGGCGCCCGTGCAGGCCGTTGTGCTCAACATCACGGACCGCCAGGCCGATTTCTGCGAGAAAGTCGCCGAAACCCTTGAAAACAAGGGTTTCCGGGTCGATTTGGACTTGAGAAACGAGAAGATCGGCTATAAAATCCGCCAGCACACTTTGGCGAGGGTTCCCTACCTTCTTGTCGTGGGCGACCGCGAGGTCGAGGAGGGGGCTGTCGCCGTGCGCACTCGCGAAGGAGAAGACCTGGGCAGTTTGTCCGTGGACGCCTTCGCTGAACGCCTTGCCGCGGACATTGCGCGGCGAGGGTGAACGGTCAACGAGCAGGGAGTTACAAACATCGCCTCTAAGAAGGAGTCGCGGCGTAACGAGGAAATCCGTACGCCGAAAGTGAGGGTCATCGACCAGGAGGGAGAACAGGCCGGGATTTTGTCCATCGACGACGCCATCGCGCTCGCCCAGGAGGCGGGGATGGACCTGGTGGAAATCGCACCCAATTCGGATCCGCCCGTGTGCCGGATCATGGATTACGGCAAGTTCCGGTTCGAACAGGCCAAGAAAGCCCAGGCGGCCCGCAAGAAGCAGAAAGTGACCCAGGTCAAGGAAGTGAAATTCCGGCCGGGCACCGAAGAGGCCGACTACCAGGTGAAGATGCGCAACGTGCGCCGCTTCATCGAGGATGGTGACAAGGTCAAGGTGACGCTGCGTTTTCGCGGTCGTGAAATGGCCCACCAGGAGCTGGGCGCGGAAATGCTGGCCCGCATCCGCGACGACATGGCCGAAGAGGTGGTTGTCGAGCAGTTCCCGAAGATGGAAGGCCGGCAGATGGTGATGCTGATCAGCCCGAAACGGCAGTAGCGGAACCCGGCATTGGCCAGCGCCAGTCGACTGGCGAACGATTTGTACGAGGTGTTGCAGGAAGCGACGCCACATTTGAAGAAGCGGTACCGAGCAGGGAAGGAAAGCGTGGCGGCACGACAGTGACCCCACCGCTCGGATCACGTGTTAATAGAGAGGCCCAGAAGGGCCGGGAGCAAGACCATGCCCAAGATGAAAACCAATCGGGGCGCGGCCAAACGTTTCAAGAAAACCGCCAGCGGCGGCTTCAAACGTGGCCATGCCTTCCATAGCCATATCCTCACCAAGAAGGATCAGAAGCGTAAGCGCGGCCTGCGGGGCACTGACATGATCAGTGACGCCGACAAGAAGTCCGTGAAACGCATGCTGCCCTACGTCTGACGCGAGGAGAGAACCATGGCACGAGTAAAACGTGGTGTCGTCGCACGCGCACGGCACAAGAAAGTCCTGAAGGAAGCCAAGGGTTACTACGGCGCCCGCCGCAAGACCTACCGCTCCGCCAAGCAGGCCGTCATCAAGGCCGGCCAGTATTCCTACCGCGACCGTCGCGCCAAGAAGCGTGAGTTCCGTCGCCTGTGGATTACGCGCATCAACGCCGCGGCCCGTCTGAACGGCCTGTCCTACAGCCGCCTGATGGACGGCCTGAACAAGGCCGAGATCGACATCGACCGCAAGGTGCTGGCGGACATCGCCGTGCACGACGCCGTCGCTTTTGCGGCGCTGGCGGAAAAGGCGAAGGCCAGCCTCGGCTAAGACCCTGGATTCCCCCGGGTTCCCCGGGGGCCCATCCCAGCGGGATGGGAACCAATCCCACGGGCGGGTGACCGCCCACGGTCAAGGAAGGGAGAGGACCTGAATCTTCTGGGCCTCTCCCTTTCTCCCTCCCTTTTCGTGTGCGGGTGAAAGCACCTTGGATTCCGTCGAACACATCCTCGAACAGGCCCGGGCCGATATCGGCGCGGCCGACGACCTGCGCGCGCTCGACGAGCTGCGGGTCGCCTACCTGGGCAAGAAGGGGGCCGTCACGGCCCTGCTCAAGTCCCTGGGCGGCATGGATCCCGAGGAACGCAAGGTGTTCGGCCAGTCCGTGAACCGCGCCAAGCAGGACATCCAGCAGGTCCTGGAAGGGCGCAAGGCGGAACTCGAGGTCGCCGCCCTGGCGTCGAAACTCGCCGAGGAGCGCGTGGACGTGACCCTGCCGGGTCGCGGCGCCTCCCGCGGTGGCCTGCACCCCGTGACCCGCGCCATGCAACGCATCACGGACCTGTTCGCGCGACTCGGATTCGACGTCGCCACCGGCCCCGAAGTGGAGGACGACCACCACAACTTCGAGGCCCTGAATTTCCCGGCGCATCACCCCGCCCGGGCCATGCACGACACCTTCTATTTCGCAGATGGCCGGCTGCTGCGCACCCACACCTCGCCGGTGCAGGTGCGGGCCATGCTGGACCAGGGGGCGCCGATTCGCATCATCGCCCCGGGCAAGGTCTACCGCAGCGACTACGACCAGACGCATTCACCCATGTTCCACCAGGTCGAAGGCCTGCTGGTGGGTGAACAGGTGAGCATGGCCGACCTCAAGGGTGTGCTTCAGGCCTTCGTGAACGCCTTCTTCGAGAAGGACATGGGCACGCGTTTTCGTCCTTCGTACTTCCCCTTCACCGAGCCCTCCGCCGAAATGGATGTGGCCTGGGACAAGGGGGACGGCAGCGCGCCCGGCTGGCTGGAAGTGCTGGGCTGCGGCATGGTGCATCCCAACGTCCTGAAGGCCTGCGGCATCGATGCCGAGCGTTACGTGGGCTATGCCTTCGGCATGGGTGTGGAGCGCCTGGCCATGCTGCGCTACGGCGTGACGGACCTGCGCCCCTTCTTCGACAACGACCTGCGCTTCCTGCGCCAGTTCCGCTGAGGGCCCGCGCGTGAAAGTCTCCGTCAATTGGCTGAAACGCTGGGTCGACCTGGACCTGGATGCCGACGCGCTGGCCGCGGAACTCACCGCTGCGGGCCTGGAGGTCGATACCGTCACGCCGGCGGCCGGCGCCTTCACCGGCGTGGTCGTGGGCGAGATCGTCGCCTGTGAGCCGCACCCGGATGCCGACAAGCTCCAGCTCTGCCGCGTCAGCGACGGCGGCGGGGAATTGCTGCAGGTGGTCTGTGGCGCACCGAACGCACGGGCCGGGCTGAAAATGCCATTCGCGCGGGTCGGCGCCGAACTGGATGGGGGCGAGAAAGGCCCGTTCCGGATCAAGAAAGCCAAGCTGCGGGGCGTCGAGTCCTTCGGCATGTGCTGCTCGGCCCGCGAGTTGGGCCTGTCCGAGGACCATGGCGGCCTGATGGAGCTGCCGGCGGATGCGACCGTCGGCGAGGACCTGCGCGCCTTCCTCGACCTGGACGACCATGTCGTGGACATCGAGTTGACGCCCAACCGGGCCGACTGCCTGGGCATCAAGGGCCTGTCGCGAGACGTGGCCGCCATCACCCATGCGCAATGGACGCCGCGGGCGATCGAGCCGGTGTCGCCGGCCCTCGACGACCGCCTGGACATCACCTTGGCGGATTCCGCGGACTGCCCGCGCTACGTGGGCCGGATCCTGCGCGGCATCGATCCCTCGGCGCCGTCGCCCCTGTGGCTGCGCGAGGCGCTGCGCCGCAGCGGCATCCGCAGCATCAGCGCGGTCGTCGACGCGACCAATTACGTCCTGATGGAACTGGGCCAGCCCATGCACGCCTTCGACCTGGGCGCGCTGAAGGGCGGCATCACCGTGCGGCGCGGCCGCAAGGGCGAACAACTGACCCTTCTCGACGGCAAGGTCGTGGACCTGGACGAACACCTGCTCGCCATCTGCGATGACGCCGGCCCCGTGGCCCTCGCGGGCATCATGGGTGGGCTGGACAGCGGCGTGGGCAATGAAACCACCGACGTGCTGCTCGAATCCGCCTGGTTCGCGCCCGCCACCATCATGGGCAAGGCCCGCGATCTGGGCCTGCACACCGACGCCTCGCATCGCTTCGAGCGCGGCGTGGATCCGGAAGGGCAGGTGGCCGCCATGGAACGGATCACCGGATTGCTGCTGAAGATCTGCGGCGGCCAGGCCGGCCCCTTGCTGGTGGCCGAAGCACCGGAGCACCTGCCGAAGCGAGCGCCGGTGAACCTGCGCCTGGCTCGTCTGAACCGCGTCCTGGGCAGCGACCTGGATGCGGCGACCGTCGAGACCATCCTGTCCGGCCTGGGCATGGACCCGGTGGCGGTCGAAGGCGGCTGGAACGCCACGGCGCCCAGTGCGCGATTCGACATCGCCATCGAGGAAGACCTGATCGAGGAAGTGGCTCGCATTCACGGCTACGACCAGCTGCCCGCAGCCCTGCCCAGCGGCGAACTGACGCTGCCGGATCTGAGCGAGACCCGCGTCCCGGGCGACGCCGTCCGTGACGCCCTGTGCGCGGCGGACTACCAGGAAGCCATCACCTACGCCTTCGTGGACCGCGCCCTGCTGCTCAAGCTGCACCTGGAAGGCGGCGCTCTGCCGCTGGCGAACCCGATCTCCTCGGACATGGACGTGATGCGCACGGCCCTGCTGCCCGGGCTGCTCAAGGCCCTGGGGCGCAACCTGCGCTACCAGGCCGAACGCGTTCGCCTGTTCGAGACCGGCAAGGTGTTCCTGCAGGGTGAAGGCCTGGACGAAGTGGAGCGGGTGGCTGCGGTCGCCTGCGGTCCGGCGCTGCCGGAACAGTGGGGCGAGGCCACCCGAAAGGTCGACTTCTTCGACCTCAAGGGCGATCTCGAGCGCCTGTTGTCCCTGCGGGGTCTTGTGGGAAGTGTGCGTTTCACCCCCGCAGACCGGCCCTTCCTGCACCCCGGCCAGGCCGCGGACGTCTGGGTCGATGGACAACTGGCCGGCTGGGTCGGCGCCCTGCATCCCGCCTGCCAGAAGGCGTTGGACCTGAAAGTGCGGGTGCTGGGTTTCGAGGTGGATTTGAAGGTCATTTCAAATCGCGAAATACCAAGCACGAAACAAATTTCGTCATTCCCTTCCGTACGCAGGGACCTCGCGTTCCTGGTGCCGGAGGCGGTGGCCTATTCCGAGATCGATGCGCTGGTGCGTGAACTTGCAGGCACTTTGCTCACCGATCTCATCATTTTTGACCAGTTTTCAGGGCAAGGCGTTGAAAAAGGGTACAAAAGTCTAGCTATTGGCTTGATTTTGCAAGACGTTTCAAGCACTCTTACAGATGAAGTCGTGGAATCCGTGATCGACCGAGTGGTCAAGGGGCTGGAAACACGACTGGATGCACAGCTCAGAGGTTCGCCATGTCATTGACTAAAGCCGAAATTGCCAACCGTTTGTTCGACGAAGTCGGTCTCAACAAGCGCGAGGCAAAAGAATTCGTGGACGCCTATTTCGAGACGATCAAGAACGCCCTGGAAGCCGGCGAAAACGTGAAACTCTCTGGCTTTGGCAACTTCCAGCTGCGTGACAAGAAGCAGCGCCCGGGACGCAACCCCAAGACCGGCGAAGAGATTCCGATCTCCGCCCGTCGCGTGGTGACCTTCCGTCCCGGCCAGAAACTACGTGCAAGGGTTGAAGCTTATGTTGGATCCGGGGAATGACAGGGAACTCCCGCCGATCCCGGCGAAGCGCTACTTCACCATCGGTGAGGTAAGTGAGCTGTGCGGCGTGAAGCCGCACGTGCTGCGCTACTGGGAACAGGAGTTCGATCAGCTCAAGCCGGTCAAGAGAAGGGGAAACCGCCGCTATTACCAGCGCGGTGACGTGATCATGATCCGCCAGATCAGGAGCCTGCTGTACGAACAGGGCTTCACGATCAGCGGCGCCCGCCAGAACCTCGAGGGCGCACAGGCCAGCGACGATTTTGATCGCAGCCAGCAGATCATCCGCCAGGTGCGGGGTGAGCTCGAGGAAGTCCTGCAGGTGCTCAAGCGTTAGCAGGGGACCCGATCAGAAACTGAAAAAGCGGCCAACGGCCGCTTTTTTTTTGTGCCCGCGGAATGCCCGGCCTCAGAAGCGCAGCTTGTAGATGCCCCGAAGAACGGAGTCCTGCAGGGGCTCGACCAGCCGGTCTTCCAGGCTGCGCAACACGGTGCGGTTCCACAGCAGGAAGAAGTCGCTGCCAGGCCCCCGGCGCCAGCGCAGGCGCGCCCCGAGGCCGAGTTGCTCGTTGATGTTGTTGAGCTGCACGTTGGGCGCCAGTGACCAGCCCGAAACCAGGTTCAGCTCGGAACGGAAGGACAGGGTGCGGGCCTTGAACGCGCCCGTGGGTTGCCGGTGCGCCTCGACCTGGTATTTCGCGTCCAGCCGGAGCCAGTCGGCCGGCCGCCACTCGCCGCTGACGCCCCAATCGCTCCGGCGGCCCTGCAGGTAGTCGCCTCCCGCCAGCCGCAGGCCGACCGCCCAGCCGTTCACCGAGGGACTGCGGTAGTCCATGCCGTAGCGTTGGTATTCGTAGGTTCCGGGTTCGATGGCCAGGCGCTCGACCAGTTGGAAGCCGTCCACCAGGACTTCGCGGTGCGTGCTGGCGAAGGCTTCCCATTGCCCGGTGGCGTCGTTGCCGGCCCGAAGCAGGGTGAGGTTGACCGCGCCGGAGGCCTCGTCGCTTGCCAGGGCCCGGGTATCCCGGACGGCGACCGCGTGCTCCAGGCGCCAGTCGCCGGCGCGCTGGTCGTCGTGGTGAAAGCTGTAGCTGGCGCGGGTGTCGTCCACCCCGGGCCGGCTCACCCAGCCGAGCGCCGGGTCGAAGTCCTCGCCATAGTGCTCGAAGCGGGCGTCGAAGCGGTGCACGGCGCCGGGCCAGGCGATGCCGACGCCCCAGGCATCGCCGTCGTCGCCTTCGACGTCCGGGTGCTCGGTGCGTTGCAGCCAGGCCTGGCCTTCCAGGGCCCCGGGGCCGCTGAAGGCGATGTCGGTGCCCACGGTGCTCGCGTCCGCGCCGGATTCCGGATCACCGCCGGTGAAAATGAAGCCGAGCCGGATGCTCTGGTTGAGCGCCCGGTGAAGGCGCGCGACGAAGCTGTCGCGCAGCGTGAGGTCGGCCGTGTTGCGGGCCTGCACGCCGAGCAGGTCGAGGGTCCATTCTCCCGCCTCACCGGACAGCCGGACGCCCTTGGCCATCTCCCGCGGATCCGGTTGCCAGGCAAGCCCCACCACGCCCGTGGAAAAGGCCTGGGCCTGGGCGCCGGGCAACTGGAAGGGCCCGAAATCGCCGAGCCATGCATCGGGGTCGTCGTGGAAGCGCGGGTCGAAGCCGGTGACCTCGAAGCGGGAGTGTTCGCCGGACAGGTCCGGTTCCTGGGCCAGGGCGGACTGCTGGGTGGTGGCGAGCAGCGCCAGGGCCGTCGCCAGTCCGGCGACCAGGGCCTTGAAGCTCAGTGGATTGTCACCGGGGCGGATCATCCTTGAAAGCGCTCTTGATTCTTCGACTTGCGTTCACTTCTGTAGTCGCAGCTTAACATCCAATTCCGCTCTGAAATAGGGAAGAATTGGGGAAATTGCCTTCGGACCGGCCAGGGGCGTGATGCGCCCGGGCCGAACTCATTACAATGGCGCGCCATGCGTGTCCCAACGACAAGAAGTTCCAGGCAACGACGCCGGAGGATCCGGTGAGCGGATTGGGCCTGATGGCCATCGGCGCCGGCCTGTTCCAGGTGCTGCTGTCCGCCCTGTTGCTGTTCGGCGGGCTGTTCCAGGGCCTGTCGCGCCGGCTGTTCGCGCTGGTGCTGCTCGGGGTGGCGGGCTACCTCGTCGCACCCCTGGTCGACTCGCATCCCGTCGGCTGGGTCCTGGCCGTGGCCCTGTCCACGATGGTTCCGGGGATGTTCTGGCTGTTCTGCGCCAGTGTGTTCGACGATCACTACAGCTTTCCGGCCTGGCAGCCGGCGCTGGTGGCGCTCTCCGTGATCCTGCCCTTGCTGTTCGAAGGGCTGGGCCTGCCACAGGGCGGGGCCGGGGACTGGTTGCTGCGTGGCCTTCCGCAGTTCCTGGAGTTCGTGTTCCTTGCGCTGGCGCTCTGGGCGATCTTCAGGCACTGGCGCGAGGACCTGGTCGCCGGGCGGCGGCGGCTTCGTTTCTGGTTCTGCGCCAGCGCGGGCGTGTTCATCTTCGTTCTGATCCTGTCCCGGGAAGTGCTGTTCGAGGACGCCTCCTGGCTGCAGGAGACCCAGTACCTCGCCACGGCCCTGGTCCTGCTCGGCACCAACGCCCTGCTGCTGCGCTACCCGGCGGGATTTTTCGATCCGATTCACCGCCCGGAACCGCTCATGGCGCCGGATGCCGAATCGAAGGACCCGGAAACGCCCCCGGGCGCCGCGCAGCAGCTCGCCCACATTCGCCGCCTGGTCGTCACCGAGGGCATTCACCGCGAACACGGCATGACCATCGGCAAGCTGGCGGCGGCCGCGGACATTCCCGAGTACCGCCTGCGCAGCCTCATCAACGGCGGACTGGGCTACCGCAACTTCAATGATTTCCTGAACCGCTTTCGCATCGACGAAGCCTCGGAGCGGCTCGCCGACCCCGGGGAGGTCCGAACCCCGGTGCTCACCATCGCCCTGGACGTCGGGTTCCGCTCCATTTCCTCCTTCAACAAATCCTTCAAGGACACCCACGGCGTCACGCCCACGGCGTACCGCAAGGCGCACGCCGGCGACCCGGAAACGCACTGAAACGGCCGGCGGCGGGCCGGAATCTTGCGGATTCTCAATATCCGGAAGCGCATCGATGCCGGTTCACGGACAATCCCTTGCCCATAAGACTCCGAAGGGTGACGAGGAACCCTCATGACCGCATCATCCCGGCGCCGGCGCGCCAAGGCACATTCTCGAATCACCACGCTGAGCCTGCTGGCCCTCGGCGTCGTCCTGCTCCAGGGCTGCGAACGCACACCGCAAACGGACGCGGCGGCGGTCGCGGCTGCGAGCGGGGCCTACAAGACCTGCGCGGCCTGCCACGGCGCGGCGGGGGAGGGCAACGAGGCCCTGAATGCCCCGGCGCTGGTCAATCTCGACAGCGACTACCTGGCCCGCCAGCTGCGCAACTTCCGTGATGGCCGCCGCGGTACGGCGAAAGGCGACAGCTGGGGCTCCATCATGGCGGCCCAGGCCGCCACCCTGGACGATGCGGCCATCGAGGCCATCACCGCCCAGGTGGCCGGATTTCCCGATCGGGCGCCCGAAGCCACCATCGAGGCCGACATCGGCAACGGCCGCGACTACTACAACATGGTCTGTGGCGCCTGCCACGGTCCCGAGGGCGTCGGCAACCCGAACCTGGGGGCGCCCTCGCTGCGCGGCATCGACGACTGGTACCTGGCGCGGCAATACGAACTGTTCCGGGACGGCCAACGCGGCATGCACCCGGAAGACCTCCCGGGCCAGCAGATGCAGCGCATGGGCCAGGTGCTGAAGGACGAAGCGGCGATCCGCAACGTGTCGGCCTACCTGCAGTCCCTGGGCCTTCCGGACTGACGATGCGCCCCCCGGGCACCGTGTTCCGCATGCTGGCGGCGCTGGCGTTCACGGGAGCGCTGGCCCCCGCGGCGGCCGATGTGACGCGGGCGCCAGGTGAGGGAACGGGCCGCAGCGCGCCGGCAGCCACCCCGGTCGCCCGGGAATTCACGCTCAGCGATGTCTGCCCCGCCGGTTTCGCGCCCGACGCCGAGGGCCTGTGCCGCCTGGTCAGCCTGTACCGCGACTACCCTTCGCTGCAGGACCAGGGCATGGGGGGGCTGAAGATCGGCCTGCCGCGGGTTCGGGACGGGTTCACCCCGCGTGAAATCGACCTGGGGCGCTACCTGTTCTTCGATCCGCTGCTGTCGCGCGACGGCGACATGTCCTGCGCCAGCTGCCATCGTCCCGAGCAGGGCTTCGGCGACGGCCAGGGCCGCAGCACGGGCGCGGACGGCCGGCCGCTGCCGCGCTCGGCGCCCAGCCTGTGGAACGTCGGGCTGCAGAAGCGCTTCTTCTGGGATGCCCGGGCCGACAGCCTGGAAGCCCAGATGCTGAGCCCGCTGTACGACGAGAATGAAATGGGCGCCACGCCGGAAGGGCTGCTGGCGGCCCTGAACGGCAACGCCACCTACCGGGCCCTGTTTCGCCAGGCCTTTCCCGGGGCGGCGGGGGAGGGCGTCACACTGGACCAGGTCTACCGGGCCATCGCCGCCTTCGAGTCCAGCCTGGTGTCCCTCAACTCCCGGTATGACTACTACGCCCATGGCGTGCACGAGGCATTGACCCCGGCAGAGATCGAGGGTCTGAACGTGTTCCGCTCCTTCGTGGCGCGTTGCGCCGAGTGCCATACGCCGCCGCTGTTCACCAATGAACAGGTGGCCGTGCTCGGCACCCCGGAGCCCCAGGGGTTGCCGCTGGACCCGGGCCGCGAAGCGGTGACCGGCGATCCCAGCCACCGGGCCGGCTTCAAGGTCCCCAGCCTGCGCAATGTCAGCCTGACGGCGCCCTACATGCATTCCGGACGCTTCGGAACCCTGCGCGAGGCGGTGGCGTTCTACACCGGCGGCCGCGGCCACGCCGTGCCGGAGGGCGAACAGCTGAGCCTGCACTGGCACATCTGGGAACCCGAACTCAGCGCCGAGGAACTCGACCGCCTGGTCGACTTTCTCGGCGCCCTCGAAGACCAGTCCTTCCTGCCCCGGGAGCCCCGGCGGGTGCCCTCGGGGCTCCCTCTGGCGCACCGGGACGGTGAGCCGACCCAGGAGATCGCACCATGATCCGTACCCGCATCGGGCGCATGCCCGTCCCGTGTTCCGTTCTGTTCCTGCTGTTGCTGGCGCCCACCACCTTCGCCGCCACGCTGGAGGTGAAGGACGGCCAGTCCATCCAGGACGCGGTCAACCGCGCCGCGCCGGGTGACGTCATCGAGGTCTATCCGGGCACCTACGAGGAGAGCGTCTACATCGACAAGGACCGGATCACCCTCCGCGGCGTGGTCCAGGAAAACGAGTGGCCGGTCATGGAGGGCGGGCGCACGCTCAACGACGCCGTGCTCTATTCGGGCAACGACATCACCGTCGAGTGGCTCAAGATCATGCATTACAAGGGCAACGCGATCATGGGCCAGGCGGGGAACAATTTCTCCATCCGCTACAACTGGATCGTGGACACCGGCGTCTACGGCATCTTTCCCCAGTACGGCCAGAACGGCCTGGTGGCCTACAACACCATCAGCGGGATCGAGGACGCGGCCATCTATGTCGGCATGAGCGACAACATCGACGTGATCGGCAACGAGGTGTTCGACTCGGTGGCGGGCATCGAGATCGAGAACTCGCGTCACGCGCTGGTGGAGGCCAACTACGTGCACGACAACACCGGGGGCATCCTGGTGTTCATCACCCCCGGCCTGCCCATCAAGACCACCTACGACGTCATCGTGCGCGGCAATTTCGTGGTGAACAACAACACCCCGAACTTCGGCGCGCCCGGCTCCATTGTGGCCGGCATTCCGGCCGGGACCGGGATCCTGGTCATGGCCGGCGACGACGTGCGCATCGAGGACAACCTGATCACCGGCAACAAGAACGCCGGGATCATCGTGGTGGACCTGTCGTTCGCAGCGAACGTCTCGGCCGACCCCGAATCGGAGCCCAACCCGGACGGCATCGCCATCCTGGAGAACTTCTTCAACGACAACGGCGAGGAACCGGTGACCGAGATCAAGGCGCTGATGCTGGCCTCGAAGTTCACCACCCATGGTCCGGACGTGATCGCGGCCGGCGGCGCCGAGGACGACGACAACTGCATCCTGCACCGCGATCGCATCCTGCACCGGGGCGTGGACGACTGGACCGAGTGCGACGTCACCACGACCCGTGATGTCACCAGTTTCCTGCTGCCGGAGGGCGCGCCGCCGCGCTCCACCGACGGTGAGAGCAAGGCGCGTCTGCTCTACAACGGCATCTGCGCCGGCTGCCACGGCTACGACGTGCGCATGGTGGGTCCGGCCACGGTCACCATCCAGGCCCTGTACCAGGGCGAGGCGCAACGCCTGGCCGATTACCTGGCCGACCCGGTGAAGCGCCGTCCCGACTACCCGGAAATGCCGCCCCAGGGCCACCTGTCCGAAGAACTGCGCCTGGCGGTGGCCGAGTACATGCTGTCGGTGACGAAATAAGAGCGAAAAAAACGACGCCCGCGGGAAATTCCCGGGATTCGATGACGGATTTCAGGAATCCGGAAGCGCTGATTTCGGAAATCCGTAGGATTCACGCGTGCGAGAAGGATCGACCAACCATAAGGCGCGACCCGCCAGAGAGGGAATTTTGCTCATGAGTCAACGTGCATTCGGGACCGCCTGTCGGACCCCGCTCCGTCTTGCCATCGCCTCCGCCCTGCTGGCGGCGGGTCCGGCCCTGGCGCAGGACGCCGCCGATGACACGACCGCGGAGATCGTCGGGCTGGAGGAGATCGTGGTCACGGCGCAGCGCCGTGAACAGAACGCCCTCGAAATCCCGGTGACCGTCGACGTCTTCTCGGCCGCGGAAATCGAGAAGACCGGCGCCCTGAACCTGTTCGAGATCCAGGATTTCATTCCCGGCTTCGAGGTGGGCGAAAGCGCCACCCAGTCCAGCATCTCCATCCGCGGGGTGTCCAGTTCCAATATCTCCACCGGTGGCGACCCCTCCGTGGCGACCTTCTACGACGAGGTCTACCTGCCGCGCGGCGCCACCTCCATGGCCTTTTCCGACATGGCGCGCGTGGAAGTGCTGAAGGGCCCCCAGGGGACGCTGTACGGCCGCAACGCCGCCGCCGGCGTGGTCAACATGGTGCCCAACGCCCCGGCCCCGGAAACCGAGGGTTTCGTGCGGGTGCGCGCCGGCAATTTCGACCTGTTCCGCATCGAGGCCATGGGTAACGTCGCCCTGGCGGACAACTTCTTCCTGCGCACCAACGTGCTGAGCAACAACCGCGGCGGCTTCGCCGACAACGTCATCGAAGGCGGCCGCGACCCGGGCGAGCAGGAAAACCTCGTCGCCCGGGTGGCCGGCCTGTGGACGATGTCCGACGCCCTGCGCCTGCAGCTGGCCTGGGAGCAGGACACGGTGGACAACGCTCCCCGTGGCGCCTGGGGCCTGAGCCAGTGGTCCGAGTGCCCGGATGACCCCTTCTGCGGCCGCGTGCGCAACGACGTGATCGAGCCCGAAGAGTCACGCGACATGTCCGCGGTGACCGGCAAGCTCTACTGGGACATCAGCGACCGGCTCTCGTCGAAGCTGATCGTGAGCTACCGCGAATTCGAGCTGATCAACCGCCAGGACGAAGACGGGACGGCCGAGTTCGACCGCTACCTCGACACCGACAACATCGAGGACTCGGACATCCAGTACAACGAGCTGCAGTTCAACTGGAGCGGCGACAAGGTCAACGTCGTGTTCGGCGGGGTGTACAGCAAGGAGAACACCTTCCAGGTCATACCGGTCAACACCAATGCCGATTCGGCCATGCGCGCCGTGACCTCGGGCATCGCCGCGCAGACCGGTTTCCCCCTGGACCACATCTGGAATCCCTACGAGATGTCGGCCCTGATGAGCGCGCTGACGCAGCAGCCGATCTCGCCCGAGATGATCATGGCCACCGGCGACTTCTTCTACGACCAGCTGGACCTGTTCCTGCCCGGCACGCCGGTGGTGGGCCCGAGCTTCGCCGGGCAGTCCTGGTCGGAGATCTACTACAACGAGGGCGACTTCGAGAACTACGGCCTCTACGGCGACGTGGACTGGCAGCTGAACGACCGCTGGAGCCTGCTGTTCGGCCTGCGCTGGAGCAAGGACGAGAAAACCTTCTCCTGGCGCAACCCGCCCAATACGCTGAACGCCATCTGGCCCGGTACCGACGACATCGTGTTCCTGCCGATTCCCGGTTACGAGCAGGCGCGCACCGGCACCCTGGTGGCGTCCGACAGCTGGGACGACGTCACCGGCCGCGCGGTGGTGAACTACCAGATTCACGACAACGCCCTGACCTACCTGTCGTACTCCACCGGTTACAAGTCCGGCGGCTACGACTCGCTGGACGTGACCACTTCCGACAACCCGCTGCGGCCGGAGGAGTCGGAAAACATCGAGTGGGGTCTGAAGGGCGATTTCTTCGGCCAGCGCCTGCGCACGCAGCTGAGCGTGTTCAAGCTCGAGATCGAAGGCCGCCAGCGCTCGGTGGAGACCAAGCCGCCGGGCCAGCCGCAGGCCATCCCGACCGTGATCAACGGCGACCAGGAGTTCACGGGCGTGGAAGTGACCCTGAACTGGCTGGTGACCGATGTGTTCCAAATGGGCTTCGTCACCACCTGGCGGGACCAGGAAGCCACCTGGGATCCTTTCTACAACGCCATCGGCGAACTGGTGACGGAGACCTCTTCCTCCACCACGGACACCGACTACAGCCTGTGGGCGGACTGGGCCGTACCGTTGTCACGCGGCGCCCTGGCGATTCGCGGAGAGTACTTCTTTTACGAGAACAACGACGAACTGGACCCGACCCTGGTCGGCGGCCGAGACATCCCGGGTTTTGGCGACGATCGCCGGATGCTGAACGCGCGCATCGCCTGGGTGGACGACCGCTGGACCATCGGGCTGTGGGGCAAGAACCTGCTGGACAACGAAGTGACCTCGGGCGTTTCCGACATCTCGACCGCGTCCTTCGGCACGCCCTTCGTCAGCATCGACCCGCCGCGCACCTACGGCATCGAGGTGGGCTACCAGTTCTGAACCCTGGGCCGACCTGACCCGCCCGGGCCGGCGCCCGGGCCACCGACCCCCCCGAGGGCCGGGCTTGCACCACCGTCGTGAGACAGTCGTGCCGGTTCGGCCCTCACCTTATGCGGGGTTCAATGCC
Organism: Gammaproteobacteria bacterium; assembly: GCA_030426265.1. GTDB lineage: Bacteria > Pseudomonadota > Gammaproteobacteria > Xanthomonadales > SZUA-36 > Marinihelvus. Next base: position 34,802 of record JAUHYP010000026.1, read on the forward strand.
GCTTTGAGGTCATCGGCCCGCATCGGCAGGTCGCGCAGGCGCACGCCCACGGCCGCGAACACCGCGTTGGCGATGGCCGGCGCCACCGGCGACAGGGGCGGTTCGCCCATGCCCTGCGGAAACTCCTTGCTGTCCACGAAGCGGATGTCCAGTTCGGGCACATCGGCCATGCGCAACGGCGTGTAGCGGTCGAGGTTGCGGTCCGCGACCTGGCCGTCAGCGAACGCCGTGCCCTCGTGCAGTGCCAGGCTCACGCCCCACAGCGACGCCCCCTCGGCCTGGGCCAGGGCGCCGTCCGGGTGCACCACGGTGCCGCAGTCGATGGTCTGCCACAGCTTTTTCACCGTGATGGCGCCGCTGGCGCGATCGACTTTCACGTGCGCCACGCAGCCGATCCAGGTCGGCATGTTGCGTTCCTGCCCGAAGGTGGCCGCCACGCCCAGGGCCTCGTCGTCGGGCAGCTCCCGGCCCCAGCCGGATTGCTCGCGAACCGCCCGCAGCACGTGGGCGAGGCGGGATGCGCCGCCCACGCTGTTCGGGGCTTCACCGGCGTTCTTGCCTGCGGCGTCCAGGTGGGCCAGGCGGAACTCGATGGGATCGGCGCCCGCCGCGTGGGCCAGCTCGTCCATGAAGCTCTCCACGCCCCAGGTGGTCCAGCCGGGCCCGACGGTGCGCAGCCAGCCGGGCAGGAAGGTCTTCTGGGCGAGGTCGTTGTTGATGATGCGGACCCGGTGGTTGGGAATGGTGTACCAGTGATTCGCGCCGCTGGCGGAGAAGGGATCGATCTTGCCGCTGTCCTCCAGGCCGTCGCCCAGGAAGCCCGGCGCCATGGCCAGGGTGGGCCATCCGGCCACCACGGCGCTGTCCACGGACAGCGTTTTGCCATCCGCGACCTGGCCGTCGAAGGTCTGCACCGAGGCCGAACGGACACAGTCGAAGCGACTGTCGTCCTCGCGCGTGAAGACCAGTTTGACCGGTTTGCCCACGGCCTTCGCGGCCAGCGCCGCGGGAATCATCGTGTCGCCGAACAGCCGGCGCCCGAACCCCCCACCCAGGTAGTACTGGTGGATGACGATCTGCGATTCCGGCACGTCCAGCGCCTTCGCCAGCACCGGCAGGATCAGGGACTGCCACTGGTTGCCGGTGTGCAAGTGCCAGGTGCCGTCCGTGAACGAGGCCAGGGCGTTGCCCGGTTCCATGGTGAAGTGCAGCACGGAGTGCGTCCGGTAGGTGGCCGAGAGCTGCTTCTCGCCGCTGGCCGCGGCCACGTCGCCTTCCTTGACGTAGAGCGCGCCGCTGTCGCCGGCGGCCAGTTCCTCGCCCCGGGCCAGGATGGCCGCCTCGTCGACGTTCGCGGTGGGGCCGGGCGTCCAGTCGACCACGATCGCGTTGGCCGCCTTGATGGCCGCCCACTGGCTGTCCGCCAGGGCGACGACCCAGCCCTGGACGGTTTCGCTGGGGTCCTCGAGAACCTGGAAACCCTGGTAGCCGGCGATGGCCCTGGCCTTGGAATCGTCGACGCCGTTGACCACGCTTCCGTAGCGTGTGGGCGGGATGATCGGGCGGGCGTACAGCATGCCGGGCAGTTCGGCATCGATGCCGTAGGTGGCGCGCGCGGTGCTCTTGGCCGGAATGTCCAGGGCGGAGATCGGCTTGCCGATGAGGTCGCGTTCGGCCGGGTTCTTCACCGGCAGCGCCGCCAGTTCGTCGGCGGTGAACTGGCGGTCGATGGCGCCTTTCTGGACGATGTCGGCAAAGCTCACGGACCGGTCGCCGGCGTGAATCGCCCCGTTGACGGCCCGGCAAGCCGCAGTTTCGACGCCCAGCAGGGCGGCGCCGGCCTCGATCAGCACCTGCCGCCCGGCTGCGCCGGCCTGGGACAGCGCCTGGAAGCTGGTATGCACCGACCAGGAGCCGCCCGTGACCATGTAGCCCCACTTGGGGTCCGAGTCCACGTGGTGGATGCCCACTTTCGACCAGTCGGCGCCGAGTTCGTCGGCGACGATGCGCGCCAGGGCCGTGCCGACGTGCTGGCCCATCTCCGCCTTGGCGATGTTCACCAGGACCGTGCCGGCCGAGTCGATTTCGAACCAGACGGTCGGGGCGAAGCGTTTTTCTTCGAGCGCCGCCACGGCCGAGGGCAGCAGGGCGCCGCCGCCGAAGGCCATCACGAGGCCACCGGCGGTGGAGCCGGCCAGAAAGCTGCGCCGGCTGAGGGTAGTGTGTTCGAGCACGCGCTGGATGGGGTTGATCATGATCCTTCCCCCTCGCTCGCGATCTCGGCGCCGCGATGCACGGCCTTGCGGATGCGGGTGTAGGCCATGCAGCGGCAGAGGTTGCCGTTCATGTGCGTGACCACCTCTTCGTCAGTGGGACTCGCGTTGTTCGCGATCAGGGTCGCCGCCTGCATGATCTGGCCGGACTGGCAGTAGCCGCACTGGGGTACCTGGAGCTCGATCCACGCCTGCTGGAGCGGGTGCTTGCCGTCGAGGCCTTCGATGGTGGTGATGTCGCGTCCGGACACCGCGGACAACGGGATGGAGCAGGAGCGCGTCGCGACCCCGCCCAGGTGCACGGTGCAGGCGCCGCAACTGCCGATCCCGCAACCGAATTTCGTGCCTTTCAGGCCGAGTTCGTCGCGGAGGATCCAGAGCAGGGGGGTGTCGGGCTCGGCCGCCGACGAAACGGCCTGGCCATTGACGGTGAATTCGATCATGAGCAGGTACCTGGCTTGTTATTGGCTGGGTGGATTTCAGTATAGACGTGGCGGTGCGGGCTGTACGTCAAGCGCCTTCCACGCTACGATTGGCAAAGATTGCCATAAATTGGAGGTCGCTTGGCATGTCCACGATGAACATCTCCCTGCCAGAAGAAATGAAGCGTTGGGTCGAAAGCCAGGCCCGGTCAGGCCGGTTTGGTAATTCCAGTGACTACGTCCGCGAATTGATACGCCGCGACCAGGAGCGACAGTCAAAGATTGCCCATATGCAGGCCCTCGTCGAAGAAGGGTTAGCCAGCGGCAAGGAGACTCGCAGCATGAGGGAGTTGAAGGATATCGCCCGTCAGATTATCGAGATTTGACGATCGTGGGTTAACCACTCGCCCGGCTGAGTAAGCAGTATCTTAAATGGCCATGCTCATGTTGGTGGTAGCCTTGGAGAACCGGGGCAGGACATCCGCGCTGATGCATTTGGACAGATCAGAGATGAATCGATTTGATGGGCACAAGTTGATGCGTGCTGAACAGACGCTGTTGCCGGGATCATGCGCTTGCAGTTGGTTGCGAGCACTCTGTCGGTTGGTGCCCCAGTTCCGCCAACCAATGCTGCACGGCCCTTCACCATTGACCTTGCTCCGACTGGCTGTCTTTGCTGGGGTGTTTGTGTTCTCAGTGGTTGGTGCGCAAGACACCGATTACCAGATCTATCCTGCGCAGCCGATCGCCGGCCAGGAAGTACGAATTCTGGCCAGCTCAGACATCGGTCCTATGATTTTTACAGTCGAGTCACCGGCTGAGTTGGTGGGTAACACCATCACCGCAAGGACAAATGTTGATCACTACCCCAGTTCAACTGTTGGCTATGGAGGACTCGTGGGGCGGCTTGATTCATTGGCGCCAGGCAAATACACGGTCAACATCCATGAGACATTCAGTCGCCTTGGGTCCCCCCAGGGGGAAACTTTCTTTTCGCTGGAGTTCGAAGTCGCCCCGTCCAGTTTCTATATTTCTCCGGGGATGACAGGGTCCTGGTATAACCCTGAACAGTCCGGACACGGGCTAAGTCTGGAGTTCTTCGCTGATGACCGAGTCATCGGGTATTGGTACACGTTCGACCTCAACGGTGAACCCGCCTGGTTGATCATGGATGGCAAATACTTTGCCACCGGCGCCGAGCTGAAAGCTTTTACGGCGGCTGGCGGGGTCTTTCCGCCTCTCTTTGATGCGGAGAACGTTGAGTTGAGCCATTGGGGGGACGTAGCGCTCAGCTTTGCCGACTGCACAAGCGGCAACATAAGCTGGACCACAAGTGATGAACTGTTTACATCGGGGGAATTGGACATCAAGAAACTGAGTCCTGCGGTGGGGCTTCCTTGCAGGGGCGTTAGCAACACCTTTAACGAAGACACTTTTCTACCGGTAGTCCGTTATTCCCAGTCGGATGACTTCGTCCTATATACAGACGAAACCTGGGGCGTTCCAAACGATTTTCAGATCAGCCTCGAATCGCTACCTGATGAATTTAACGTGCCCGATCATTTGGGGATTGATCGCGCCCTGAGAGTCACTGGAAGCACAGGCAAGCTGACGCTCCTGACTGATTTTTGGTCGATCATTGACTGGCAGGATTATGAGAGCAACTTGATGCTTGAGCTGGTCTTGAGGGTCGCGACAAAACAACGTTCTGGATGCACAGTCGACAATCAACTGGGGTTTAAGCTCTTCAGTCTGAGACCTAGGGTCAGAACGATCTCAGAAGCGTTCAGTGATGAGGTGTTGGAAATGAACGTCGTCTCGTTCGGTGACAATGAGGCTTCCGGGCGAATCCAATTGAGTTCTCCATTACTGGCGCCGTCGGAAGAAGGTAACAATTGCGAAGAAGGGCCGTTAGAGGAACTGACACTAAGGTCCAGCAGTGGTGAAGCGGTCTTCGAAGCTGACCGATGGGTCGGGATACAGATAGAAGCGTTCGACAACAGTTTGGCCCCCATCGATTTCTACATCATCGAGGCCACCCTGAATGCATGGAAAGTTGTCAAGCCGCCAGCTGGGAGCAGACTGATTCCAGAAAGTAGCGATTGAGGCTATCTACAAATCTCGCCAGTTCTCTGCTGATGCGATTCAGTGAAAAGATGAAAGCGGCTGCACGAATTCCTCGACCAAAGCGATGACGCCGCCATGCGCTCAACATTCCCGCAAGTATGCTCGACCGAGCCCACACCATTGTTCACACAGCTACCGCATCGCTGGGAGGGCCCCAGGGCCGGTGCCAGTGGGCAATTGAGCTACGGCACGAAACTGATTCTTGAAAACGGAGTTGGGCTGATAGATGGAGCCCCGTACAAGCTGTCTGGCGGGTAAAGCAGCGCTGGTATCAAGCGGTATCCGCTGCATTGGGCGTCCTGCATCAATGCAGCACCAGGTGACCGAAAATGAAAAAAGGTTTAGCCAGAAACCCAGCTAAACCTCTGATCATATTGGTCGGGGCGAGAGGATTTGAACCTCCGACCCCCACAACCCCATT
>JAUHYP010000081.1 GCA_030426265.1 Gammaproteobacteria bacterium
ACAAGCAGCTGCCCATCACCTTCTACCAGATCCAGACCAAGTTCCGCGACGAGATCCGCCCGCGCTTCGGCGTGATGCGCGCCCGCGAGTTCCTGATGAAGGACGCCTACTCCTTCCACCTGGACGCCGCCAGCCTGGAAGCGACCTTCTGGGAGATGCATGGCGTGTACAGCCGCATCTTCGAGCGCAGCGGCCTGGGATTCCGGGCGGTGGAGGCTGACTCCGGCGCGATCGGCGGGAACCGCAGCATCGAGTTCCACGTGCTGGCGGACTCGGGCGAGGACGTGATCGCCTTTTCCGACGGCTCGGACTACGCCGCCAACCTGGAGCTGTGCCCGCTGACGCCGCCGTCCGGGACGCGCCCCGCCCCCGGCGAGGAACTGCGCACCGTGGACACCCCCGGCGTGCGCACCATCGAGGACCTGGTGACCGGCCATGACCTGCCCATCGAGCGCACCGTGAAGACCCTGGTGGTGCACGGCGAGGAAGGGCTGGTCGCCCTGCTGGTGCGCGGCGACCACGAACTGAACCTGGTGAAGGCCGAAAAGCTGCCCGGCGTGACCAGCCCTCTGGTCATGGCGGAGGAGAAGGAAATCCGCGCCGCAATTGGCGCCGGCCCCGGCTCGCTGGGCCCGGTCGGCCTGGGCCTGCCCATCGTCGCCGACCATGCGGTGTCGGTGATGGCCGACTTCGCGGCCGGCGCGAACGAGGATGGCAAACACTTGTTCGGCATCAACTTCGGCCGCGACCTGCCCGAACCCACTTTCGCCGACCTGCGGAATGCGCGCGCCGGCGACCCCAGCCCGGACGGCAAGGGCCAGATCGAGCTGGCCCGCGGCATCGAGGTCGGCCACATCTTCCAGCTGGGCACCAAGTACTCCGAGTCGATGAACGCGGTGGTTCTGGGCGAAGACGGCAAGGCCCACCACATGCCCATGGGCTGCTACGGCATCGGCGTCTCGCGCATCGTTGCCGCGGCCATCGAACAGAACTTCGACGAGCGCGGCATCCGCTGGCCGGCGCCGCTGGCCCCCTTCCAGGTGGCCCTGCTGCCGATGAACGCGAAGAAGTCACCGCGCGTGCAGGAAGCGGCGGACCAGCTGTACGCCGAAATGCTGGCTGCCGGCGTGGAAGTGCTCTACGACGACCGCAACCTGCGCCCCGGCGTGATGTTCAACGACATGGAATTGATCGGCATCCCCCACCGCGTGGTGATCGGCGAGCGCGGCCTGGACAGCGGCACGCTGGAATACCGCCACCGCGAGGACGAGGAGAACGGGGAGTTGCCACTCGAGGGGGCCCTGGAGGCGATCCTGGCCAGGCTGCAACGGGGCACATAACGAGCACCCTGAACTCCAGGCCGTTCGACGGCCAGGCGGTTCTCTCACCAAGTACCTCGTCGTGCGTGCCGGCCTGCGTTCATACAGGGTTCAGCAGGACGCCGGTACCATCGATCACCTGACCAGGCACGAATCGTGTTCCTGGACTCGAAGGCGGAGAGCAATGGGCGCAAGAACAACCAGCCTTGTGATGGGTCTTCTGGCATTCATCCTGATGACCAGCGAGGCGATGGCGCAGTGCGACCCGGAGACTTCCGGCGTCGATGTCTATCTCGGGTATGACCATCGACTGTCTGACCATGAATGGCGGGGATTGGGAGACGCATACTCCCGGGCCATGATCCTGCAACTCGTCTGGGTTCCACTGGACGAGGACATTCGCTATCGACAGAAGTACGTCATCGAACTGGACCACTGGGAGAAAACACTCAGCCCCGTGATGGTCTGGGACGGGAAACTCAACCGGGTCGTCGATGACAACCTGTCGCCCGTCGTGTTCGGGCCGGAGACCATTGGCCCCTACTCTGGCTGGCGACAAATCCATCTAAAGATCTGCCCAGAGGTCTGGCAGTCCGCCGGGCCGCCACTCTTTTACGTCTACCACGGCGTCCGTCACATGTCCCTCATTTATCGCGACCGTCCGCGCGTGGTGCCCGTTGTCCGGAACACCGCCAACTCCGATCTCGAGACGTCGCAGATCATCAGGGATCGCTTCAATGAAGGCCTGAAACAGCGGGTGCACAAGGACATCGCCCTGGAGACGGGTGTGGAACCAGGGGCCTACCTGGCAGAGGGCATGCTGTTCCAGAACCTGACGTTCGTCGAAGGACTGCTCGAGAATGAACCCCTGGTATTCCTCGGGAATGACAGCACGGTGATTCTGCGAAACCGGATCTACCTCGTTACCAGCGAGTTCGAACCAGGACACACCGTCCGCGTGCTACCCAGCGTCGCTTCCGTCAAGCACGAGGGGGTGGAGTTGCTCGGCAACGGCTCCATCTCGAACCTGGAAGACCATCTCGGCGTGCTGAGCTTTACCTTGAAGGATGATCCGGAAGGACAGGTCGGGCACGCTCTGGTGCTGGACGGCCGATCGGACTTCGAACTCGAGCTGGGTGAGTGCGTCAATGGAAGACAGCGCATGCAGGCGAATTTCGTCCACGATTCCGATGTCGCGGGCGAGATCTACTACGAAGAGATCGACTTCAAAGGCGGGCGGCTGGCCACGGGGCCTTTTCTCGACAAGCGGGTTCCCTGCGACCTGAGTTTCACGGTGTTCGCACGGCGATACAGCGGGCAGAACACGATCAGTATCGACACTAAAACCGTTTTTCGCCAATGAGTCAGGTCACTGGCCCGCTGGTCCAGGGCGTCGCTGGGAGGCGCAAGACGGATGTGGAAGGAGTGGCAGCTTCCTGGTTTGGCCCTGATTTTCCGGACCACCGAGATAAGCGCAATAATGCGCTTGGAGGTGAGTCATGGGGAGAAGGAAGCGGTATAGCGCGGAGTTCAAGCGACAGGCGCTGAGGCGATGCAACGAGCCGGGGGTTACCGATGCTTTGGTGGCCGAAGAACTTGGGGTCAGCACGCGTCAGCTTCGACGTTGGCGTGACGCAGTCACGGAACACGGTGAAGCAGACGCCTTCCCAGGTCACGGTAAGGCCCGGGACGATGAAGTCGCACGACTCAAGCGCGAGCTGAAGAAGGTGACCGAGGAACGGGATTTTTTAAAAGAAGCGGCCAGGTACTTTGCCAGGGAGTCGAAGTGAGATACCGCTGTATCCACCGACGCCGCCACCAGCACTCGATCAGGATGATGTGCCACCTTCTGCAGGTCTCACGCAGTGGCTATTACGAGTGGAGCCAGCGCGCCGAGAGCGCCCGGGCTCTGCGCAACCGTGAACTGCGGCTGCTGGTTCGCCGCATCCATCTGGAAAGCAATGGCGTCTACGGTGCGCGCAAGATCCACCGGGAGTTGTTGGCGACGGGTGAGGATGCCGGGCGCCATCGAGTCGCCCGCCTGATGCGCGAGGATGGCCTGAAAGGCTGTCCAAAACGCCGGTTCAGACGCCTGCCCAAAGATGCCAGCAGTCACCCGATTGCAGCGAACGTGCTCAATCAGGACTTCCAGGCGGACGAGCGCAACCAGCGCTGGGGATCTGACATTACCCAACTCTGGACGCGTCAGGGCTGGTTGTACCTTGCGGTGGTGATGGACCTGTACTCGCGTCGGATCATCGGTTGGTCCATGGACCGGCGAGTGGGTCGGCACCTGGTGATCGAAGCATTGACCATGGCGCTGGGTTACCGACAGCCACAAGGGCCACTGCTGCATCACTCAGACCGTGGCCCGCAGTACACCAGCGACGACTTCCGCGATGTACTTGAGCAAAACGGGATCGAGTGCAGCATGAGTGCCCGTGGCCACTGCTACGACAACGCACCCCTGGAGAGCTTCTTCGCGCTGCTCAAACGCGAACGGGTGAGGCGCAGAACCTATAGGACCAGGGAGGAGGCGAAAGCCGACGTGTTCGATTACATCGAGCGGTTCTACAACCGCAAACGCAGCCACAGCTACCTGGGTTATCTCAGTCCTGTGGAGTACGAAAACCGGACGATGGGGTCTTAATCAACTGGTCCGAAATATCGGGGCCAAACCATCCGGCCAGAAGCGGACACTTTTCAGCGCCACAGAAGCTCTGAAGCCAGAGTGAATTTGGACGCAAGTGGAGTTATTGCGGAATAGCGCTGTCTTCCGGTCAGGTGTCGAGGTACCTATCTGGAATGGGAATGCCTTGCGCCTGAAAAAATGTCAGTTGGTCGAAGTACCCTTTCTGATGGACGATTTCGTTGTTTTCGAATCGGAAAAAGCCGCAGCCTTTCAATCCGATCGGGTCCCGCCATTGAAGAATGGCTGTATCGCCGCATTCGTAAATGCGCTCCTCGATGCAGACCATTTCCGCCCGTGAGAAATCGACTTCCAAAAGTTTCCGAATTGCCTCTCGGCCTATCAGTGGTTCGCCGACGACAACCTGTTCATTGACCGCATCTTCGGCATACATTGCCGCGAGGCCGTCGATGTCGGCACGATTGAATTTCTCAATCCAAATCCGGATGAGCTCGGTTGGGCTCATTGAGCATCCCCTGCAAAACATTAAAGACTGACCACCGCATTATCGGAATATTGGTGTTCATTGGCGAGTCCGCTTCTCGCCGAAAGCCGACGCCAGCTCCGCTCCCGTACGGCCTCGTCGATTCGTTGCTATTGTGGCTGAGAACAACTCATCCGAAGCAGCATGGCGGGAACCGTGCATTCAATTCGAGTCTGGGTATTCGTTGCCACGATCGCCGCCGCGCTGACCGCGGCCTTGTTCGTGGTGCTTGGTTCCTTGCTGAAGCTTGAACCGGCGCCCGTGCCACAGATCGAATATGAAGACTGGGTCACGTTTGACCAACTCGAACAATCGTCTGGCCACTATGACCTTCATGTCTACAAGACCGCATTCCTGAAGTTCCAGTCCTGCGAGACGGACTTTGACTGTACGGCCCTTGGACTTTCGGTCTGTCCCGTGGGTTGTAGTCCGCCAGTCAACGTCCACCAGGTCGAGGAAGCGCTCGAATTCCTGAAATCAACCCCCACCACCTGCAGGTATCGTTGCCTGCCGCTCGAAAACTATTACGCGGCGTGTGAAGCGGGCTTTTGTGTTCAGCGGCGGTTCGATGCCGCCACCCGGACGGAACACCTGAAGTTCCACTGACACGAGCAGGACACGGTTCGGTCCCGGCGGCTCATTGCTCCGACGCCTCACTTTCCACCTTCCGCAGATACACATCCCGCTGCGGGAACGGAATCTGGATGCCCTCGGCCTGGAAGCGCTTGTAGACGGCCTTGAACATCTCGTGGCTGACGCGGCCGCGGTGAACGGGGGCGAGCACCCAGCCCAGCAGTTCGAAGTTCAGTGACGAATCGCCGAAACCGCGCATGCGCACGCGCGGCGACGGGTCGTCGAGGATGTCCGGATTCTCATGCGCGATGTCCAGCAGCATGTCCTCCACCTGGTCCACGTCGCTGCCATAGGCCACGCCCACGGGGATGCGGATGCGGTACTTCTCCCAGGGCCCGCCGCTCTCGTTGATGATCTTGGCATTGGCGATGATGGCGTTGGGGATGGTGACCTCGATGTCGTCGCGGGTGAGCAGGCGCGTGGAACGCAGCCCCACGTGGGTCACTTCGCCGCGCTCGCCCGTGTCCAGCACCACGTAATCGCCGATCTTGTAGGGCGCATCCGCCACGATGAAGATGCCCGAAAACAGGTTGGCCAGGGTGTCGCGCGCGGCGAAGCCCACCGCGATGCCGATCACGCCGGCCGAGGCCAGCCATGCCGTGGGATCGATGCCCCAGATCAGCAGCGCGCCGTAGCCGGCCATCGCCACCAGCACCACCTTCGAGGTGATCTCGAACATGGGCACGGTGCGGGCTTCGACGAACTCGAACCGGTCTTCGCGGTCGGCCACGATCTGCAGCAACACATGCGCCGCCTTCAGGGCGGCGCGCAGGGCCGAGAACAACAACAGTGTCGCCAGCACCTTGACCGTCACGCCGTGCAGGCCCGCCGGCATGGGCACCAGCGCCGTGACCAGGAACAGCGACAGGATGACCGGGAAGGTCAGCGCCGGCTTGCGGGCGATCAGCACCAGTTGGTCGTCGTAGTCGTTGCGCGTTCGGTCGGCCAGGCGGGTGCTCACCTGCCCCAGGACGAACTGCAGCACCTTGCCCACCAGGTAGCCCATGAACACCACCACCAGCAGCAACAGCAGCGGGTAATCGGCCATGAACTGCAATGGCGCCTGGACGGAATCGGGCAGGAGTTCCAGCAATTGCTGGTCGAGGAGGCTGGTGTCGGCGGAAGCGGAGTCGCTTTCGCCGGCCTGGCCCTGCGCGGTGGCGCCATCGCTCGTACCAGCGTTGGTGGATCCGTCGTTCGATTCGGCCTGTGTGGCGCCGTCTGGCCCGAAAGACGAATCGTCCGCCGGTGTCGGGTCGGTTTCCTGTTGGGTCATCGGGTGATGGTTCTGGGCGTTATTGGATTCGCCCCCATGGTATCGGCCCGGCGTGATGCTGGCCAACGCTGCCTGGTCGTG
>JAUHYP010000082.1 GCA_030426265.1 Gammaproteobacteria bacterium
GGTTCGAAGGCGAATTCGGCGAGAAAGGCCTCGATGGCGCGGCGCGCCTCGGGATGGATCCGGAAAAAGCGCCATTGGCCATCCGCGTCTTCGCCGGGCGGCGTTTCCAGGCGGTGATCGGCTCCCTTCAGGGTCAGGAGGGTCACACGTTCGTTACCGGCCTGTCGGGCGTAGCGTGCGTACAGCGGCAGATTGCGTTCCGCTGGAACCACCCAGTCCCGGTCACCGTTCATCACCAGCAGGGGCCGGTCGAGCTCCGCCAGCACGGGGCCGGGATCGACGTGCAGGTGCCGATGCCACCATTCCAGGTCCTCCGGGGATCGGGGCTGGTCGACGTAGTCCGCCCAGGGCGCTCCATCCAGTCCTTCGATGGCCCGCTGGAGCTCCGGCCAGCCCTCACGGCGATGCGCGACGGAAAAGTACAGCCACTGGTAAGCGATGGCCTCGTTCACGAGGTCTGCCGCCAGCCCGTCGTCCTGCATGCCCCGCGCCAGGGACTGCAACTGCTGTTCGGCCGGGGTCACGGCCGGCGCGCCGGTGAACACCAGCCAGTCGAACAACGCGAAGCGCTGCTGGGCGATGAGACTGACCCACACGCCCTGGCTGCCGGCCTGGACGCCGAGCGAGCCCATCCGCTGTCCCAGTTCCTGCTCGATCGCGCCCCGCGCGGCCGACAGGTCCTCGGCATGGCTGTCGAAATCCACGATGCCCTCGCCGTCCGGATGGGCGCCCCAGGGGCGGCGGTCGTAGACCAGCGCGGCCACGCCCCGCCGGGCGTACCAGTCCGCTTTCGAGCGATAGCCCCAGGAGCTTCGAGCCGCCTCGGCCGCGCCGCCCACGAGCACCACCACCGGCAAAGCGCCATCGACATCAGGGACGTAGAGGGTGCCGGTCAGTTCAGGCTGATGGGCGCCGAACGCAATGTCACGGGTCGTGTAGGGCGGCGGAGACGAGGGAACGAGCGACAGACGGAATCCGTCCCGTTCACCCGCCAGGGCATCGTTTTCCGGCGCGAGCGGGATGTCGCCCACGCCGAATGGCAGGCCGACCGTCCAGCCGCCCTGCCCGTTCCGGGCGGTGTTCGCCGGCTCACCGGCGTACCAGAGTTCCGGAAGGTCGACGGTCGCCGAGGGCCCCGCTTCGTCCAGGTGCAAGCGCACTTCGAGGCGGTCGCCCTGGTACTCGAGCTGACCCTCCCAGTGGGATTCAGCGGCGAGCGCGTGGCTCGCTGCCGTCAACAGGCCCGCCAGGGCGATTGCAAACCGGGACCATGGAATGTGCATCGCCTTCTCCCGTCGGCATCATTCGTCGGGTAGCAGACGCGCCTGGAAAGGATTCCGTCGCGGCCCGGCTGTGACAGGCCTGCCCGGGGCGCGTACCATGGCCGGCCTCATTCACCCGCACGGGAGCGGTCATGGAACGCGAGCACATCGTCAAGTGGGCCGGCGGCCTCGGATTCGTCGGATCTTCCGGCAGCGGACACTCCATCGTCATGGACAGCGACAAGCAGCTGGGCATGTCCCCCATGGAGATGCTGCTGCTGGCCACGGCCTGCTGCGCGGCCGTCGACCTGGTGATGATCCTGAAGAAGGGGCGCCAGCAGGTGGTCGATGCCCACGTCGAGATCGGCGGCCAGCGCCGCGAGGAAATGCCCCGCTATTACGAGGCCGTGGACATGCATTTCGTGGTCAAGGGACGCGGCGTGGAGCCGGCCAGGGTCGAGCGCGCGATCGACCTGGCCATGGAGAAGTACTGCTCCGCCTCGGCGCAGCTCAAGGCGCTGGCGGCGTTCACCACCAGCTACGAAATCATCGAGGCCGACCTGCCGGAATGAGCGCCACCGCGCGGCTCAGCGCCGCGGCAAGGGATACAGGGCGATCAGGGCGCCCACCTCGATGGCGTCTTCTCCCGGAACCTCATCCTCCTCGCCGATCTCTTCCAGCCAGGAGAACATCCGCTCCTGCAGTTCCCTGAGCCGATCCGGCGAGGCCTTGGCGCGAAAGCGTGCCACCGACGGCGCCAGCGGCTCCTTCGGACCATGCAGGGCCGCCATGATTTCATTCTCGGCGCCGCGCAGCAGGGCACGGATGGACTCGTCCTCCGGCCCGGGGTCGGTGGCGCCGAGCAGCCCATCCTCCACCTCGTAACGCCGCGCCACCGCGCGGAACCGGCGCTCGACCGTGCCCCGCTTCTTGCGCTCCCCCGTTACCTCGACCAGTCCGGCGTCCAGCAAGGCATCCACGTGTCGATACAGCTTGGTCAGGGGCTCGCCCAGCATCTCTGCAGCCTCCGCCACCGTTCGCTCCTCCTCGGCAAAGGCCTGGACCAGACCCAGCTTGAGGGGATCGGAGAGCAACTTGAGCTGCTCCAGGTCATTGATTTTCAGTATATCTTTCATGTTCTGTATTTCCGGAACTCCCAGCACCCTTGATTATTCACGTAAGTGTGAATATATTACATTCACATATTCGTGAACATTCAGGGTAACGCAAACCATGCATGCCGTCGACATCGTCTTTCTCCTGTTGCTGTTGATCGTCCAGCCCTGGCTGGGCCGCCGTTCCTGGCGTCGTTGGCTGACGGCCATCGCGGCCGGCGAAGCGCCGGACCGGCCACGGCAGTACGCCGTGACGATGCTGATCGAATGGACCGCGTTGGCGGTCCTGGCGGCCTGCTGGTGGTTCCTGGAACGCCCCTGGGCCTGGCTGGGGCTGCATGACGCATCGGGGCCATGGGTCCTGCCGGCCGTGGGGATCGCGTTCGCGGGCCTGGCCGTGTTCTGTGTCTCCGCGGTCCAGGTGCGGCGATCGGACGCCGCGAAACGCCGGGAGATGCGAGACAGCCTCGGCGATCTCGCGCATTTCATGCCCAGGACCGCTCATGAACTGAAGGGCTTCATGGCCCTCTCGGTGACGGCCGGCATCGTCGAAGAACTGCTCTACCGCGGGTTTCTGCTGTGGTTGTTCATGCAATGGATGCCGACCTGGCTGGCCGTGCTCGTGTCGTCCATCGGGTTCGGACTGGCACACAGTTACCAGGGCGCTGTCGGTATCGTCCGGACGGCGCTGGTCGGCGCGGCCTTTGCCGCGCTGTACCTCGCCACGGGCAACATCTGGTGGCCCATGCTGTTCCACGCCCTGCTGGACATCGTCCAGGGCATCCAGTTGCACGCCCTGTTCCAGCCGGCGGACACCGACGAAGCAGCGACCGCCACGCGTTGACAGTGGGGGGTAGGCCACGCATGATGCCCGCCAGTTCCGGACCCCCCCACCTGCGTGAAACTACTCTACCTCTCATTGGACCCGCCCCTGGACCCGTCCCGTGTGGCCACGGGCAACCAGGTGCGCGTCCAGGGCCTGCGCGAGGCACTGGAACGCCACGGGCACGAGGTCACGCAGGCGATTCCGTCCGAGGAAGCGAAGCCCGCTGATCCGGAATCACCCGGCCTGCTCGTCTACCGGACCCGAGAGGAACTCGCGGAGTTCGTGCGGGACGGCGGTTACGGTGCGCTGGTCGTTGGCTACTGGTCCCTGCTCGATCACCTGAAGGCCGTCGATGCGCCGCCGCCGGTGGTGCTGGACGTCATCGCCCCGCGCCTGCTGGAGGCCCTGTTCCAGGATCCGGACCACCTCGCCGAACGCACGGCGGAATTCCTGGCCCTGCTGCCACGGGCGGACCATTTCCTGGTGGGCAACCAACGCCAGGCCGACCTGCTCCTCCCCCTGTTGCTGCAGGCCGGATTCGACTGCCGGGAGGACGTGCCGGTCTCCATCGTTCCGATCTCCACCCGTTCGCCGGCGGCGCATCGCGACCGCGCGCCGGGCCCACCCCGGGTGGTGAATGCAGGGGTCAACTGGCCCTGGCGGCAATCGGAAGACTATGCGGCGGTGCTTCACGAGGCCGTGACCGCGGGCGAGGCGGAATTCCTCGAGTTGAAGGGGGACTATCCGGGCGACGGCGACGAGGCCTCCACCCTGAAGTCCTACGGGGACATGCAACAGGTCCTGCTGGATTGTGACATCGGCATGGAGCTCGGCGCGCGCAATACCGAGCGCGCCTTCAGTCACTCCTTCCGCGCCCTCGAATACCTGGAATGTGGCCTGGCCCTGGTCGTGAATCCATGGATACCGCTGGCTGACGCCGTACGGGAACACGATGCCGGCTGGGTCGTTTCCAGCCCGGAGGGACTTCGCGAGGTGCTGGCCGCCTGCCACGCCGACCCGGAGCTCCTGGCCGCCAAGCGGCGCGGCGCCCGAGCGCTGGCCGGTCACGACCTGAACTACGCCGTCACGACGGCGCCGTTGCGGCGCTGGCTGGAGCAGCCGGTCCGCGCGCCGCGACTGGCGGCCCCGCAGCCCGCGCCACGAGCCGCCGCGGACCGCACCGAGGCGCCGGCCCTCCGGGATTTCGTCGAGAGCCCGACGCCGAAACCCTCGACCTTCAAGGTGCTGCTCGGCAGCCTGTTCAAGATCCTGTTCTGCCCGCCGCGCCCCGATTCGACGCCCGACGTGCTGATGGTGACGCGTTCGGACCTGTTCCCCACCGACCACGGCGCGGCGGTGAAGATCGTGCGCACCGCCGAAGCCCTGTCCCGGCAGGGCCGGGACGTCTGGCTGGCCACGGACGACCGCCGCGAGTACCACCGCTTTCACGCCGGCGAGCGCAGCGTACACCGCTACCCCTGGTGGCTGCGCCTGTTCGCCCTGCCCCGGGTGGTGGCGTTCTCCCGCCTGATCCTCAAGGGTTACCCGGTCAGCAACAGCTTTCTGTACCTGCCGGTGACGGACGGCAGCTACATCGCCCGCGCCCTCTGGCTGGCGAGCCGCAAGCCCGTGGGCGCCTACCTTTCCGAATTTCCAGCCTATGTCCGGCCCCTGCGCTTCGCCCGTTCCCTGTTCGGCGGCAAGCTGCTGCTGGTGCAGCACAATGTCGAGTACGAGCGCATCCGCGGGCAGGTGCCGGAATTGACCGAGAAGAATTTCCGCACGCTCAAGCAACTGGAACTGGCCATGTGCGCCCTGGCCGACGCCATCGTGGCCGTTTCGGACAACGATCGTTTCAAGATGATCGAAGACGGTGTGGAGGCACGGAAAGTCCACACCATTCCGCACGGCGTGGACCTGCAATCCTTTCGCGACACGCCGGTGATCGACGTGCGCGAGCGCTTCGACATTCCGCGGGGCGACCGCTTGCTGGTCTACCACGGCACCTACAGCTATCCACCGAACCTGGAGGCCATGCAGGTGATGGCGGGGGAACTCCTGCCGCGCCTGGCGCGCCGGGGCGTCGAGGTTTCCGTGCTCGCCATCGGCAGTCACGCGCCGGATTTTCCCCTGCACGAGAAGGTCCGCTTCGTGGGCAGCATCCTCGACCTCGCCGAGGTGCTGCCGGCGGCCGACCTGGCCGTGGTGCCGCTGCAGGACGGCGGCGGCACGCGGATGAAAATCCTGGACTACTTCGCCGCCGGCGTTCCCGTGATCAGCACGTCCAAGGGCATCGAGGGCATTCCGGTGACGAGCGGGCGCGAGGCGCTGGTGATCGATGATTTCGACGGCATGGCCGATGCCGTCGAGCGCTTGCTGGCGAACCCCGACGAGGCGGCCGCCCTGTCCGGCGCCGCCTCGGCCTTCGTGGACACCCTGGGCTGGGACGCCATCGCACGGCGTTACCTGCCGTTGATGAAATAGCCCGGTCAGGAAGCCTTTCTGTCGCGCGCCTGGCGGCGCTCCCGGGCCATGGCCCGGTACTCGGTGAGGTTGCCGAGAAAGACCTGCGGGTCGTCGAAAATATCGTCTTCGAGCGCGGTGATGAAGTCGTCGAACTCCGGGTGGTCCTGTTTCCAGATGCACTGCTTCGCGTATTCCTCGACGGGCCAGGTGCCCCAGTCCAGGACCATGGAAAACGCCACCCGGTCCGCGCCGAGTGATTTGCCGATGGCGACGAAATCGGCCATTTCCCGGTAATTGGCGCGCTGCACCACGAAGTCCAGGCGCAACAGCCCGATCTTCCCCTGAGCGCGCAGTTCACCCAGCCGGGCCGTGTTTTCCAGCAGCAACTTCCAGACGCCGCCGCGCCGGGTGATCGCGTAGGTCTCCTCGGTGGCGGCGTCGAAGGAGATCAGGATGGTGGCGATGTTGTCGTGGATCTTCTCCATGCGCTGCCAGTTGCGCGGCGTGAGCAGCACGCCGTTGGTCTGCAGGTTGATGCGCATGTTGGGAAAATCCCTGCCGTCGAGGCTGTAGAGGAAGTCCCTGAACACCGCCGAGGCGAAGGGGTCGCCGGACCCGGTGACGTTGACCGTGAAGTGCCGGTCGGTGGGCGTGGCGAACAGCGCCTGGGTCACCTTGTCCTGCAGGTGCTGGCGCTTCTCGTATTCCTTGCCGTGGGCGTGGTTCACGCGTCGCACGCGGCAACTCGGGCAGTACAGATTGCAGG
>JAUHYP010000027.1 GCA_030426265.1 Gammaproteobacteria bacterium
TTTTAAGTCCCTTGCGTCTACCAGTTCCGCCACCCGGGCGACGCGCGAATTCTACATGGATAGTCACCGTGGCTGGTCGGGAATGCCCCACGCCACTGTTTGACTTCACCGACAGCCGCACAGGAAGAATTCCGACAACTGGCGATGGATCATCCGCCATTGGCCTGATCGTACGATGAAGCGTATGATTTACCGAACGATCCATAGCGCCAATGAAGCCATGACCGCCATTACTGCCAATGACCTGAAGACCAAGGGAATTTCCGCCCTGGAGTCTGCCCTGGAAGAAGACGGCGAAGTTCGCGTGTCGGTTCGCGGCCAGGACCGATTTGTCATCCTGAGCGTCGATCGCTTTGCCCGGCTGCGGGAATTCGAACTGCTCGATGCCATTCGCGAGACGCGGGAAGAGTACGAGGCCGGCAATTTCGATGTGATGACAGCCGAGGAACACATTCGTCGCTTGCTCGAAGACGATGAGGCATGAACTCGTCTTTACTTTGGCCTACCTGAGGCGCGCGAAGAAATTCCTGAAACGACACCCGAACCTTTTCCGCCAGTACCAGCGAACACTGGAATTGCTGGAACTCAATCCTTCACATCCATCCTTGCGACTGCACGCGCTTCAAGGGCGCTTAGCGGGATTTCACGCAGTCTCTGTCAACCTGGCGTACCGAGTGACGATCGAATTCATGGTCGATGGAAACCGAATCCTGCTCATCAATGTCGGCAAACACGAAGAGGTCTATTGAGATCTGAAATCTCACTCCGTAGCGCTCACGGCACGTAGCGCCACTCCAGAAAGAACCGTCTTCCAGCCCCCGGAAAGTAGCGGTAGTCACCGAACGCCCAGTCCGCGCGCTCGGCGTAGTATTCGTCCAGCAGGTTCGTGATGCGCAGCGCCAGTTGGTGGCCGCTGTCGCCCAGGCGGTAGAAGGCCCGGGCATGGAACAGGTCGTGGCCGTCGTAGGTGAAGCGGTTGGCGGGCTCGAGGTAATAGCCGCCCTGGTGGACCCATTCGAGTTCCGCGTTGAAGGCGGGGGAGGGCGCCCATTCCAGCCGTGCGCCGGCCAGCCACTCCGGAGCGGTGTCGACGGCGTTGCCGTGGGTGATGTCGGATGCCGGCCGCTCGAAGGCATATTCGTGTTGCGCCCAGGTGGCGTTGGCGGCCAGGGTCCAAGTTTCCGCCAGCTGCCAGGCCAGGCTCGCTTCCACGCCCGCGTGATCCGTCTTTCCATCACTGACGTTGAAGCCCTGGTCGTCGCGGAAGATGACGTTGCTCTTGCGCATCGCGAAGGCGGTGAGTTCGAAGTCCACCGCGTCGGTGACGAACCGCAGACCCGCTTCCACGCTGTCCAAGGTTTCGCTGTCGATGTCGGCCACGTCCTGGCCGCTTTGCAGTCGATACAGTTCGGTGACCTGCGGTGGCCGGAAGCCGCGGGCCGCGCGGGCGAGCAGGGTGGTGGACTCGCTCACGCGCCATTGGAGCCCGATGGACGGGGCCAGGTTGTCGTAGGCGTCCTCCCGGTCCGCAGGGCGCGTGTAGAGACATCCCCCGAAACCGCAGGGCGTCCCATCGTCACGTGTATTGCCGTTCAGCATGCGGTTGTCGTAGTCGTAATCGATGCGCTCGGCGCGCAAGCCGGCGGTGAACGTCACGTCCGCCGACAGGTCTTGCCGGAACTGCACCCAGGCGGCGCCCATCAGGGAGCGCACCGTGTAGTCGTAATGAAACCCCTGCGGACGAGTTTCCACAAGAAAGTCAGAGCCTTCCGTCGGGTTCTGTTGAAACTCGATCAGGTAACCGTCAGCCCATTCCAGGTCGATTCCGAGGGTCCAGTGCTCGTCGGGCAACCAGCTGAACAACAGGCCGGCGGAATCCTGGCCGTTTTCCTCGAGGGGTTTGCCCGGCAGGAAGTGCTGCAGAAACTCCATGTCGCTGCTGCGCAGGTAGGGAATCAGTTCAAACTCGGAGCCATCGGCACGGGGCCACGTCCAGCGACTGGTGACGCGCAGGGCATCCAGGCGGCGAAAGGCCTCGGGATTGAGGTTCTCTGTCCGCAGGACGGGGTCCTTGTACGCATCCTCGCCCAGGATGAAGCCGGCCGTGTCCTGGTCCAGCCAGGCCCAGGAAAACTGGCTGCGCACTTCGGCGCCCAGGGCTTCGGCGCGCCAGGCGCCGTTGACGAAGGCCTGTTCGAAGCCCTCATCCACACGGAAACTACGAGCATCAGTGTAGTTTGCGAGCAGGGCGGTGCTGTCGCCTGAAAGCGTCACGCGGCCACGGTAATAGTCATCCGTACCCATCATCAACCCGGCGCCAAACCCCGCGGTTTCACTGGGATCTCCCGAGCTCACATCGATCACGCCGTGGAGCGCGTTGGCGCCGTAGATGGCGCTGCCGGGGCCCCGGGCGACGTCCACTCGCTCCGCCTGCAACAGGTTCACCTCGAACAGCTCATTGACGTTGCAGAACCCGGAAGGACGGATCGGCACCCGATCCTCGCGAATGGAGAAAGCGCCACAGGCGCCGGGTCCCGTGAGCACCGGCGAGCGGATGGCGATCAACGACTCCTGGCCGGAACCACGGCTGACCCAAGTGCCTGGTGTGCGATCGAACAGCTCATTGGGATGCGTGGCGGCCTCGAGCTGGATGTCCTCGGCGGTGAGCACACCGATGCCTGGAACGCTGCCCACATCGCGCTGGCGGGCCGTGGCGCGCACCTCGACGATTTCCACGGGCACAGGCGCGTCCTGGGCAACCGCCTGGAGGAGAATTGGGAGGATGGTGGAGAGCATGAATGGCGTAGGTTACGGATGGCCGGGTTGCGGGTACAGCGGGGGTTACCGTTGCTTTTGATCAAGCGACAGACATTGGCGTTTGATGAAAGTTGAATGTGCCAACGACCCAGTGACGTTTCCGCGGAAAACTTTTCTATATCAAAGATTAGCTATTATTTATAAATAATTGAAATATCTACTAATGTATACACATAGATTCTTATAGCCTTCAGCTATGAGACGACGCAAGCCTGGCCGCCAGCTTGCAATGGAACGTATCAACAGACGAATCAGTGGCTCGAGATCGGATAGGGGGTTTCAGGCCAGAACACGCCATTTGTACGCTTTGACCCATACTTTATTTAACATAATATACATTATACGCATGTTGATATGGGTGGCGGTTCAGCCGGGGAAGTCGAGTTTTCGGTGTTTCAGCCACACGCGGAGGCGTCGGTATTCGCCTGGACGTTGCAGGTGTCGCCAGATCGGGCAGTGAACCCTGCCCCAGGGCAGATCCACCCCGATCACGGCGATATGACGTCGTTCCCAGGAACGCAGCGCCAGGCGCCCCTGGAACCATACTGAAGGAGGTCCAGCCCGACGCATTTCACGGTAGCGGACCCGGCCGTTGCGGGAAATGGCCAGGTCCACGATCGGTTCGAGCTGGAAACTTCTCAGCCCTGGCGCGGAAATCGTGAGGGCCGACAAAACCCCCAGGGCCGTCTGCCAGAACACGAGCGGAGCGATGAGGAAGGCCAGGGCAGCCAGCCCGCCGGCGACCAGTGGCACCACCCACCCTGCCCTCGGTCCATACCCCGCGCGCAGGCGCAGCGGTGCGTCAAATCCCGCGAATGGCGTCGATGAGGGGCTGGAAGCGGACGGATCCTGGGTCGTCGTGACCCTGCAGCCAGTCCCAGAGGCGGTCGTCTTCACAGGCCAAGAGTGCCTCGAAGTCCGGCCAGGCGCCGTCGGCAAGGGCCGCTGCTTCGCGTCGGACAAACGCTTCCAGGAGGAGGTCGAGTTCCTTCATGCCGCGCCGGCACAGCCAACGCAGCCGGTTCACCCGGGCATTGCCGGTCGTCACTTGCCCTTGCGGGCCAGCAGCATCTTCTTGGTTTCGGCGATGGCCAGGCCCGGGTTCAGGCCCTTCGGACAGGCCGAGGTGCAGCTGAGGATGGTGTGGCAGCGATACAGACGGTAGGCGTCGTCCAGGTAGTCCAGGCGCGCCTCGCGGTCGCCGTCACGGCTGTCGGCCAGCCAACGGTAGGCCTGCAGCAGGATGGCGGGACCCAGGTAACGGTCGCCGTTCCACCAGTAGCTGGGGCAGGAGGTCTGGCAGCAGGCGCAAAGGATGCATTCGTACAGGCCGTCGAGCTTTTCACGTTCTTCGTGCGACTGCAGGCGCTCGCCCTCTTCCACCGGCTTGCCGTCGTTGCGCAGCCAGGGCTTGATCGCGGCGTACTGTTCGTAGAAACCACTGAGGTCCGGCACCAGGTCCTTGACCACCGGCATGTGCGGCAACGGGTAGACCGTCACCTCGTCGTCCAGGTCTTCCAGCGCCGTGGTGCACGCCAGGGCGTTCTTGCCGCCGACGTTCATGGCGCAGGAGCCGCAGATGCCTTCACGGCAGGAGCGCCGGTAGGTCAAGGACGGGTCGATCTCGTTCTTCACCTGGTTGATGGCGTCGAGCAGCATCGGGCCGCAGGTGTCGAGATCCACTGTGTAGCTGTCGATGCGCGGGTTCTCGTCGCTGTCCGGATCGAAGCGATAGATTTTCAGCGTCTTGGTGCGCGAGGCGCCGGCGATCGGCGGATGGGTCTTGCCGGTGACCGGGCGGGCGTTTTTCGGTAAGCGAAGCTGGAGCATGATTCAGCGGTCCTGGGATCAGTAAACGCGGGCCTTGGGCGGCACCACTTCGACGTCGTCCGATAGCGTGTACATGTGCACGGGCCGGTAGTCGAGACTCACCCTGCCCTGTTCGTCCACCCACTGCAGCGAGTGTTTCATCCAGTTCTCGTCGTCCCGGTCCGGGAAGTCCTCGTGCGCGTGCGCGCCACGGCTTTCCTTGCGGTTCTCGGCGCCGACGATGGTGGCCTGGGCGCAGGCCAGCAGGTTGCGCAGTTCCAGGGTCTCGGCCAGGTCGGAGTTCCACACCAGGGAACGGTCGGCGACCTTCACCTCGGCAAAGGAATCGTAGACGCCCTGCATCAGGGTCACGCCTTCGGCCAGGGTTTCGCTGGTGCGGAACACGGCGGCATGGTTCTGCATCGTCTGCTGCATGTTGTCGCGGATGCTGGCCGTGCTGAGCTCGCCGTCGGCATGGCGCAGGCGGTCGAATTCACCCAGGGCCTTGTCCAGGGACGCCTGCGGCACGGCCGGATGCGGCGTGTTGGGCTTGATCACCTCGGCGCAGCGGTGCGCCACGGCACGCCCGAACACGATCAGGTCCAGCAGGGAATTCGAGCCCAGGCGGTTGGCGCCGTGAACGGACACGCAGGCCGCTTCGCCGATGGAGAACAGGCCCGGGATGACGTGATCCGGATTGCCGTCCTTCAGGGTCACCACCTCGCCACGGTAGTTGGTCGGGATGCCGCCCATGTTGTAGTGCACCGTCGGCAGCACGGGGATCGGATCCTTGGTCACGTCCACGCCGGCGAAGATGCGCGCGCTCTCGGCGATACCCGGCAGACGCTCCTCGATGACTTCCGAGCCCAGGTGCTGCAGGTTCAGGTGAATGTGGTCGCCCTTGGGTCCGACCCCCCTGCCCTCGCGAATCTCGATGGTCATCGAGCGGCTCACGACATCGCGGCTGGCCAGGTCCTTGGCGTTGGGCGCGTAGCGCTCCATGAAGCGCTCGCCCTCGGAGTTGGTCAGGAAGCCGCCTTCGCCACGCACGCCCTCGGTGATCAGCACGCCGGCGCCGTAGACGCCGGTGGGATGGAACTGGACGAACTCCATGTCCTGCATCGGCAGCCCGGCACGGATCACCATGCCGTTGCCGTCCCCGGTGCAGGTGTGCGCCGAGGTACAGGAGAAGTAGCTGCGGCCGTAGCCGCCGGTGGCCAGGATGACGGCATGCGAGCGGAACAGGTGCAGCGTGCCGTCGGACAGGTCCCAGGCCAGGACGCCGCGGCAGGCGCCGTCCTCGTCCATGATGAGGTCGACCGCGAAGTACTCGATGAAGAACTCCGCGTCATGCGCCAGCGACTGCTGGTACAGGGTGTGCAGGATGGCGTGGCCGGTGCGGTCGGCCGCCGCGCAGGTGCGCTGCGCCGTGCCCTGGCCGTAGTGCGTGGTCATGCCGCCGAAGGGGCGCTGGTAAATCTTGCCTTCCGGCGTGCGCGAGAACGGAACGCCAAAGTGCTCGAGTTCGATCACCGAGGGAATGGCCTCGCGACACATGTACTCGATGGCGTCCTGGTCGCCCAGCCAGTCCGAACCCTTGATGGTGTCGTACATGTGCCAGCGCCAGTCGTCCTCGCCCATGTTGCCCAGCGCCGCGGACATGCCGCCCTGCGCCGCCACCGTATGGCTGCGGGTCGGGAAAAGCTTGGTGACACAAGCCGTGGACAGGCCGGTGGCCGCCAGGCCCATGGTGGCGCGCAGTCCGGCGCCGCCGGCGCCGACGACCACCACGTCGTATTCGTGTTCGATGAGGGGATAGGCTGCCGTCATGGCTCAGGCTCCGAAATGCGTGTTCGCCACGACCCAGATCACCACGACCACACCCGCGCCGCAGCCCACGTGCGTGAGCACGCTCAGCAGGCGGGAGAGACCGCCCGCGGGGACGTAGTCTTCGATCATCGTCATCACCCCGGCCTGCGTGTGGTACAGCGCGGTCACGGCCAGCAGCACGGCGGCGATGGAATTCAGGGGCTGGCGGAAGAATGCCAGGGCGCTCGCGTGGTCGGCGCCGGCCAACGTCACGCCGGCCCACAACAGCCAGCCGCAGAGCGGGATCAACAGCACGGCCAGCACACGCTGGCGCAGCCAGTCCTTCGCGCCGGCGCTCATGACGCGCACCACAGGGTCAGGGCCCAGATCGCCAGGGTGGCGACGATGGCCAGCCAGCCCGTGCTTTGGATCTGGGGCTTGCTGAAGAAGCGGCCGGTGTCCCACACCAGGTGGCGGATGCCCGCGCACAGGTGAAAGCTCACCGCCAGGGCGGCCAGCCAGGCGATGGCGGTGCCGATCCAACCGCTCATGAAGGCCTGCATCGCCGCGAACGGCTCGGGGCCGAGTCCCAGCGTCAGCATCCACAGGCAGGCCAGCGGCGCCAGGATCATCGCCAGGAACACGCCGCTCATCCGGAACCCGATCGACATCAGGGTCTGGAATTCAAAGCGGTAGTAGGGCCCCAGCATGTAGGGCGACAGGGGTCTTTGCTTGGGTTTGCTGCTCATGAGCATGCCTGGGTCAAAGGGTCTGGCCATCGATCGGGCCCCTACGGGTTCCCGTCTCACCAGCCCCGTATTTTACATTCAGAAGTCGATGCAGCGGCCGGACTTTTCCCAGTCGCCGTAACGGGTGGGGTCCAGGCCGTCGCGGCCGCCAATTTCGCGGGGCGTGCCGTCCGGCTTCGTAGCGGCGGCGTCCGGGGTGACTTCCCCGGTGGAAACATCCGTAAGCACTGCCGTCGAAGCACCGACGTCATCACCGCCTTCCGGGTTTCTGGTCTCGTTGCTCTTGTTCATCGAGAGGATCCTGCCGGAGGGCGCAGGACGTGTCCGTCCTGGCCGCCCATCAAAGCGCGTGGGGACGCCCTTTTTCGAGGGCGAAAGGGTACTGGACCCGGGCTCCGGAGGCAACCGGAAAGCGTCACTCTCCTGCCCTTCCCTGCCCTGTGGTAGCGTACGCGCATGACCGCCTCGAACCGGCTGTCCGTCATCGCTTTCACCGGCAAGGATGCGGGCAGTTTTCTGCACAACCAGCTCACCGCCGACATCAATGCGCTCGCCCCGGGCGCGGTGACTTTTGCCGCCCTGTGCCAGCCCAAGGGGCGGGTCATGGCGCTGTTGCTGGTCATCGCCGGTGATTCCGCGGAGGCCGGATACCGTGTCGTTTGCCATGCATCGCTGGCCGAGGGGCTGGTGAGCTGGCTGAAGCGTTTCGTGTTCCGCGAGAAGGTGGTCATCGGGATCGAGCAGGACCTGGCCGTCACGAGTGGTGCGTCGATACAGCCCCTGCCGGGCCTGTCGTATTCACTGGTGGCCGCCGAGAGCCTGGCAAGCGAAACACCCGATGCCTTCCTGCACGCCCGCGAACTGGCCCTTGGTGTCGCCTGGCTCGATACCACCACCACCGAGCAGTTCCTCCCACAGATGCTGGGACAGGAAGCCATCGGCGCACTGAATTTCCGCAAAGGCTGTTTTCCGGGCCAGGAGATCATCGCGCGAACCCGCTACCTGGGCACCCTGAAACGCCATCCCTGGGTCGGGCAGGCTTCGCAACGTCTGCCATTGGAAGCGATGGATGAATTGCGGCTTGTCGGCCCAGCTTCGGAAGACCCGGGGGCAGACCTGGAGGCCACGGGGGTGCTCGTGGACCAGGCCGAGGACTCGGAAGGCAACTGGCGGTTCCTCGCCGTGGCGCGTCGGCCGGAACCCTTCGAAGTGTCACAACTGGTCGCCGGGGACCTGTCCTTCGAGGTGGGGGGGCACTGGCCGAATGATGGGATACCGGGCCGAAATCAAGCCGCCGACCAGGCAGACTGAAACTCATTCCCGGATCCTGGGGACGCCAGCATCCCTGAGCTTGTTTCCTATGCCCTGACCTACTTTTCGGCGATGAGGTAACAGACCCAGCCGGGATCCGCGTCCCCGATCTCGGACGGGGTGTAGATGCCGTCGCCCTCCCCCGTTTCCTCGTCGGTGCCTTCCCAGTACACCGTCGCCTTGCGGAACCCCGCCTCCAGCAGGATTTCACGCAGCTCCGGCAGGGTCCACAGCCGCCATTCGTACAGGAATGCGTCCTGGATGCGGCTGCCATCGGGAAACTCGAAGTGGATGGCGCATTTCATGCGCGAGTCGATCGGGTTGAAGGACACCTGTTCCCAGACGTAGGTGTAGCCGTCGCACTCGCGCTTTTCTTCCAATTCCATGGGCGCCTCGTAACCACCGTAGGCGTCGAGGAAGAAGATGCCGTCGGCGATGAGGTTGTCGCACACCGACTTGAAATAGGCCCGCATCCCGTCCCGGTCCATGAACAACCAGTAGCTGAAGTTCATTGCCAACACCGCGTCCGGCGCCTCAGTGGTGCCGTCGCGCACGTCGGCCTGCACGAGGCGGATGCGCGCACGTTGTTCCGGTTCCAGGGTCTCGACATGATGCACCCTGCCCCAGCCGAGCACTTCCGGATCGAGGTCCACACCGATGGCGCGGTGATGATCGCCGCGGCGCACCCACTCGCAGCTGGTATTGGCGGTGCCGCAGAAGTCCTCGCGCAGCAGTTCCAGCGGACGCTCGCGCAGGCTGCCCCAGGTCTCCTCGATGAAGTCGATTTCCGTGACCACGTCCTGCACGGCGCCTTCGTAGCACACGTGGCGGTCGGCCAGTTCGGCCTGGGTCGGTCCCCGGCGTTTACGGGTGGATGATTTCATGCACTGGGTCTGTGTTCGGGTGGAGGCGTCCCGCTTCAGCCACGCGGGGCGTAACGGGTCTTCACGTAGTCTTCGATGATCTGCAGGAACTCGCCGGTCAGGGCCTCGCCTCGCAGGGTGACGGACTTCTCGCCGTCGATGAACACGGGCGCCACGGGAGCCTCGCCGGTGCCCGGCAGGGAAATGCCGATGTCGGCGTGCCGGCTCTCGCCCGGTCCGTTCACCACGCAGCCCATCACCGCCAGGGAGAGGTTCTCCACGCCGGGGTAACTGAGCTTCCACTCCGGCATCTTATCGCGCACGAAGCTCGTGGTGTCGCGGGCCAGTTCCTGGAAAAAGGTGCTGGTGGTGCGGCCGCAACCCGGGCAGGCCGTGACCATGGGCGAGAAGGCGCGCAGGCCCATGCTCTGCAGCAGTTCCTGGGCCACGACCACCTCGTCGGTGCGTGGCTGGCCCGGGGCCGGCGTCAGGGAGATGCGGATGGTGTCGCCGATGCCTTCCTGCAGCAGCACCGCCAGCGCCGCGGAGGAGGAAACGATGCCCTTGCTGCCCATGCCGGCCTCGGTCAGGCCCAGGTGCAGCGGGTAGTCGCAACGCTCCGCCAGGGTGCGGTACACCGCGATCAGGTCCTGGACCGCGCTGACCTTGGCGGAGAGGATGATGCGGTCGTGCGCCAGCCCGATCTGCTCGGCCTGGGCGGCGCTGTGCAGCGCCGAGACCACCAGGGCCTCGCGCATCACGACGTCGGCCGGCAACGGATCGGACTGCTTCGCGTTCTGGTCCATCAGGCCGGCCAGGAGCTTCTGGTCCAGGCTGCCCCAGTTCACGCCGATGCGGACCGGCTTGTCGTGTTCGATGGCCTGCTCGACGATGGTGGCGAACTGGTCGTCGCGCTTGCGCCCGAAGCCGACATTCCCGGGGTTGATCCGGTACTTGGCCAGCAGCTTCGCGCAGTCGGGATATTTCTTCAGCAGCGTGTGGCCGTTGTAGTGGAAGTCCCCCACCAGCGGCGCTTCGCAATTCATCATGGCCATGCGCTCGACGATCTCGGGCACGGCGGCGGCCGCCTTCTCGGTGTTGACCGTGATGCGCACCACCTCGGAGCCGGCGCGGGCCAGTTCCGCCACCTGGCGGGCCGTGGCCCTGGCGTCCTCGGTGTCGGTGTTGGTCATGGACTGCACCATGACCGGGTGTTCGGAGCCGACCGCCACCCCGCCGATTCGTACCGTCGGGGTCGTCCGGCGCAGGGTGTCAGTCATCGCTGGCCGCCTGCCTCAGGGCGCGGACGGTCTCGACGTCGGTCCCGGGCGCAGCCACCTCATCGAGGTCCACGTCGTCGTGCACTTCCATGACCAGCGGAGCCTCCCTGCCCTCCGCCTCGGGTGTCACTTTGGAACCCGCCACCATGATCGGCCAGGCCGAGTGCAGGTACACCCACATGGACCACAGGGTCAGCGCCGCGGCGACGTACAGCAGAATCTCGCCGATGAAAGCGATGGGCAGGGTCCAGAGGTCGTCTTCGTACAGCAGCATGCTGATGGCCACCATCTGGAAGATGGTTTTCAGCTTGCCGATGGCGGAGACCTTCACCCGGCCCCGCTCGCCCATTTCCGCCATCCACTCGCGCAGGGCGGAGATGACGATCTCGCGTCCGATGATGGTCGCGGCGGCGAGGGCGAAGATGATGGTCGGGTGGCTTTGCACCAGCAGCACCAGGGCCACGGCCACCATGAGCTTGTCGGCCACCGGGTCCAGGAAGGCGCCGAAGTCGCTGCCCTGGTCCCAGCGCCGGGCGATGAAGCCGTCGGCCCAGTCCGTGACCGCCGCCAGCACGAACACCACGACCACCACGAGGTTGGCCCAGGCATAGGGCAGGTAGAAGAACAGCACCAGCACCGGGATCAGCGCGATCCGCAGCAGGGTCAGAATGATGGGTGTGTTCAGGTGCATGCGGCGGGGCCGTGGCGGAAAGGGAACATCTTGGGAGGCATTATCTCATTGGGCCCTATCGGGGTGCCAGCGGAGACCCCAGGGACATCCCGTGCAAGGGTTCACCACCTGGTGCAGGGCATCTTCGCCTAGTGCAATGCATCGAAGATTCGTTGTGCCAGGTTGCGACTGACCCCGGGTACGCTGGCGAGTTCCTCCACCCCGGCCTGGCGCACGCCCCGAATCCCGCCAAAGTGGCTGAGCAAGGCCTTGCGCCGGCTGGCGCCGATGCCGGGAATGCCTTCCAGTGGCGAGTCGGTGGCCGCCTTCTGCCGGCGCCCGCGGTGGCCGGTGATGGCGAATCGGTGGGCCTCGTCACGCACCTGCTGCACCAGGTGGGAGGCCGGGGATTCCGGCCCGGGCATCAGGGGCCGCGCCTGGCCTGGCAGCACCCATTCCTCGTGCCCTGCGCGACGTGACGGGCCCTTGGCCACACCCATCAGCGGCAGGTCGGACAGGCCGAGTTCCTCGAGCACGTCCAGGGCCTGGCGCAGCTGGCCCTTGCCGCCGTCCACGATCAGCAGGCCCGGCAGGGCGCCCTCCTCCTCGTCCACCTTGCGGTATCGCCGGTCCAGCACCTGGCGCATCGCCGCGTAGTCGTCGCCGGGTGTGATGCCCTTGAGGTTGTAGCGGCGGTACAGGGACTTCACCGCCCCCTGGTGATCGAACACCACGCAGGAGCCGACCGCCTGGTTGCCGGCGGTGTGGGAGATGTCGAAGCACTCGATGGTGGCCGGCGCCTCGTCCAGGTCCAGCAGCTCACGCAGGGCCTCGAACTGCGCCGTGATGCGCGCGTCCGAGGCCAGGTTCATCTGCAGGGCGTGTTCAGCGTTGCGTTTTGTCAGCTCCAGCCACTGGCGGCGTTCTCCACGGGGGTTGGGCTGAAGGCTGACCTTGCGCCCGGCGCGTTCGGTGAACACCTCGGCGAACAGGTCCCGGGAGGGCAGCTCATGCGACAGCAGCAGGTCGTCCGGCGGCATGCGCTCGCGGTAGAACTGGCCCAGGAAGGCCTCCATCACTTCGCCGTCTTCCGCGCCCGCGGTCTGGGTCGGGAAATAGCTGCGCTGGCCCAGGTTGCGGCCTCCGCGGAAGGTCATCACCTGAACGCAGGACTGATCCTGGTCGCGCGCCAGGGCGATGACGTCGATGTCGCCCGAGCCGTGCGACACGAACTGCTGGGCCTGCATTTTCTTCAGGGTGTTGATGCGGTCCCGGTGCAGCGCGGCCTCCTCGAACTTCAGCGCCTTCGAGGCCGACTCCATGCGCCCGATCAGGCGAGTGATGACGCGGTCGCTCTGCCCTTTCAGGAACAACAGCGCGTCGTCCACCTGGGCGGCGTAGTCCTCGTCCGAGACGTAGTCCACGCACGGCGCCGTACAGCGCTTGATCTGGTACTGCAGACAGGGCCGTGAGCGGTTGGCGAAGACGCTGTCCTCGCAATTGCGCACCCGGAAGGTCTTCTGGATGAGGTTGATGCTCTCGCGCACCGAACTGGCGGAGGGGTACGGGCCCAGGTAGGTGCGCCCCTTCAGGCGCTTGCCGCGGTGAAAGGCGATGCGCGGGAATTCGTGGTCGGTGGTCATGACGATCCACGGGTAGGACTTGTCGTCGCGCAGCAGCACGTTGTAGCGCGGGCGGTGCGCCTTGATCCACTCGTTCTCCAGCAACAGGGCCTCGCCCTCGTTGCGCGTCAGCGCCGTCTCGATGCGCCGGATGCGCGCCACCATGCGCAGGGTGCGCGTCGCCTTGGGCCGGGCGTCGAAATAGCTGGCCACCCGCTTGCGCAGGTTGGCGGCCTTGCCCACGTAGAGCACGGTGTCGGCCTCATCGCGGTACAGGTAGACGCCCGGCCCCGTTGGCAACTTCCGTGCGGCCTTCTTGCCGTCAAAGGCAGGGGGTTTCCGCTTCGGCTTCGGTTTGGCTTTCGCCTTGGATTTCGGCGTGGGTTTCGGCGTACGTTTCGGTTCCGCCTCCGCCTCTGATTTCGAGGGCGCCTTGCCGTCCGGTTCCTTGCTCATGCCACCACTCCGCCCGTCTACAGGTCCAGCGCCGGCCGATGCAGCACGAGCTTGGTCGTGCGCTCGGTGTACGCCTCGGGCGCGTCGTCCCAGTTGGCGGTGATCGTGGTGACGACCT
The DNA here is from genome assembly GCA_030426265.1 of Gammaproteobacteria bacterium. Classification (GTDB taxonomy): domain Bacteria; phylum Pseudomonadota; class Gammaproteobacteria; order Xanthomonadales; family SZUA-36; genus Marinihelvus. The sequence goes on from JAUHYP010000027.1 coordinate 13,505, forward strand.
CGGCCGGGAATTCGTCCCGGGCGACGAAGTCGAGGAGTTCCGGCAGGGCGGGACGGACATGGGACACGCCCACGCGCAGGGTCATGTCGTTGGCGTACATGTGCATCAGCGGCACGCCGGTGTTCGGTGCGACATAGTAACCGACCGCCGTGCAGATGCCGCCGGGCCCCATGGCCCGGATGGCCGACCGCACGCCACGCCCGCTGGAGGTGGCCTCGACCGCGATGTCGTAGATCTTCGGGAGCTTGCCCACGGCGCGCTTCCAGCCGCGTGACGGGATGTCGATCGCATTGGCGCCCAGGCGCGCGGCAATGTCCAGGCGCACAGGGTGGTGGTCCACGTAGTCGACCTGCTCGGCCCCGTGGCGCACGGTGAGGCCCGCGGCATACAGGCCGATGCTCTTCGCGCCGCCACCCAGGATGAGCACGCGCCCTCCCGGCCGCTCACGCAGGGTGGGTACGACACAACGCCAGGCATCCGCCAGGTTGTCGCTGGCCGCCGCCACGCGCAATGGATCGACCCCGGCCGGCACCGGCACCAGCATGTGATCGGCGAAGGGCACCCTGAGACGGTCAGAGACCATGCCGCCCCAGGGCCCGGACGCCGACCCGAAGCCGTAGGCGGCCAGGGTGCTCTCACGAGTGGTGGAACATTTGGCCGTGAGGCCCGCCCTGCACTCGCGGCATTCTCCGCAGGACACCGCCCAGGGCACGACCACGGTCGTCCCGATGTCGATGCCGTGAACCGCGCTGCCCACTTCGACCACCTGTGCGATGCACTCATGACCGATGCCGAAGGGCCCCTTGAACGGGATTGGTCCGCAGATACTCCCGACCACGGGATCGATGAGATGGCAGTGCATGCCGCACTGCATGGCCCGTGACACGTTCCGGTGAATCGGCAACGTATCGCCGTCACAGCGTCCGGCCACGAACGGACGGACGATCGCGTCGCGAGGGTCGATGATTTCCGGATCAGGCCGTTCCCGCCATTCGAGGCGACCTGTGCGGATGAACTGAAGTTCACGCATGGGCGGACGTGTGCCTGTGCTCGTGCCGGCCGGCGCTCAGCCGCGGGACGCCGCTATGTGTTCCAGCAGCCCCCGTGTCGCCTCATCCAGCAAGTCGCAGACCAGCTCGAATCCTTCCTGGCCGCCGTAGTAGGGGTCGGGAACCTCCCGGTACTGCTCGAATCGGGCGCCGTAACGCAGCATGAGCTGCAGATCGCCGCCGTCGCCGGGATCCAGCGCCCGCAGGGCCTGCAGGTTCACCTCGTCCATTGCCAGCACCAGGTCGAAACGGCGGAAATCCTCGCGCGACACCTTGCGTGCACGCAGCCCTGAGATGTCCACGCCACGCCGCGCCAGTGTCGCCATGGAACGCCGGTCCGGCGGATCACCGATGTGGTAGCTGTGCGTCCCTGCCGAATCGACCTCGATGACATCCGCCAGCGGTGATTGGGCCAGGTGGTGCCGGAAGTAGCCTTCCGCGGTCGGGCTTCTGCAGATGTTGCCCATGCAGACGAAGAGCACGCTTTGGATCGGAGTGGCGTCCATCAATTCCCTCTGTGCGAACTTTCCAGAAGAACAAGCCTGGCGCCGTGTCGAGGCCGGGCGAGATGGGTTGGATTCTATCGCAAGGTGCGCGAGCGAAGGCCGCTGATGGCCGGCGACCGACCGTGGCGGATCAGTCTGCTTTCCAGTTCCGCATCAGGGCGCCCAGCTTGTCCGCGATCACGTTGGGATCGAAGGGCGAAGTGAAGATCGCATGCACACGCCCGGCCGGGTCGATCAGCGTCAGCGTCGAGGAGTGCGCGACCAGGTAGTTGTCGTCTTCCGGCGCGTCCGGGACCTTGTAGACCGCACCGGCGGCACGGGTCAGGCGGTCCAGTTGGTCGAATTCCCCGGTGAGTCCCAGGAACTCCGGGTCGAAGTAGGTCACGTATTCGGTCAGACGCACCGGCGTGTCGCGGGCGGGGTCCACCGAGACCAGGTAGTAGCGGTCGTCCAGGTCCTCATCGCCGTCCAGCTGCTGTTTCACTTGCGCCATCACGGCCAGTGCGGCGGGGCAGACGTCCGGGCAGTAGGTGAAACCGAAATACAGCACGGACCAGTGGCCCTGGAAATCCGTCTGGCTGAAGGCGACGCCCTGCCCGTCCACCAGTTCGAACGCCGGCAGGTCGCGTGGCTCCGGCAACACATAGCCGGAACCGGCCATCTCCAGGTCGGGTTGGGAGGACGTCACCGCCCACCAGGCGCCCAGCCCGAAGGCCAGCAGGCCCACGAAGACGATGGCGGCGATGCCGGCCGGCTTCATGGCTTGCGCGCGTCCCGGATCGGCACGGACACCGTGACTTGCGCGTGGTGCTCGAAGGACAGCGTGAGTTCCAGTGACTCCCCCGGCGCCAGCGCGCCGTGCAGCCCGACCAGCATCAGGTGGTCACCGTGGGGTTTGAGCACGGCCTCGCCACCCGCCGGCACGTCGATGGCGGGCACCTGCTTCATCTGCATCATGCCGTCGGCGTGGACGTGCGTGTGGAGTTCGGCCAGGTCGGAGGCTTCGGTCGCTGCGCCCACCAGGGCATCGGGCGCTTCACCGTCGTTGACCACCGTGAAGTAGACCGCGGCCGTCCTTGCGCCCGGTGGTGTCGCCCGGGCCCAGGCGTCGGTGATGGTGATGTCGGCAAGGGCAGGCGCCGAAAGCGCCAGCAACAACAGGGGTAACAGGGAACGCATGTCAGGGGCTTCGTGTGCGGGTCATCTCATGAAATGGGCGCGGCCAGCGCGCAATTCAATCGAGGCGGGGTAAGGTTCGCAGCCATTGAAAGCTGGCTGAAGACGCAGGCGAATCCTCAATCACCGCCGCCGCCCGATGCCAGTCGCTCCCGGGCCCGTTCGAGGTCTCGTGGCGTGTCGATCCCGGGTGGAATGTGTCGTGCTGCCTGCGCCACGCGGATGCACAGGCCCAGGTCCAGGAAGCGCAGCTGTTCCAGCCCCTCGGCCCGTTCGAGGGCCGAAGGACCAGCCGCCGTGAACTGCCGCAGGGCGTCAACGCGATAGGCGTACAGGCCGAGGTGGCGGTGATACGCCACACCGCGCGCCAGGGCTTCGGTGGCGCTCGCCGCGCCACGGGCATGGGGAATCGGTGAACGACTGAAGTACAAGGCTCTGCCCTGCCCGTCCTGCACGACCTTCACCACACTGGGGTCGTCGACCTCTTCGGCGTCGTCGATCGGCCAGTACAGGGTGGCGACGTCCGCCCCCGAAGCCAGTTCCGCCACCTGGTCCAGGCACGCCGCGGGCATCTCGGGCTCGTCACCCTGCAGGTTCACGATGACCTGCTCGTCGGCCAGGCCCAGGCGCTCCGCGCATTCAGCGATGCGGTCACTGCCGCTGGCATGGTCGTCCCTGGTCATGACGCATTCGCCGCCAAATCCCGCCACGGTGTCACGGATCCGGTCGTCATCCGTGGCCACGACCACCCGATCGGCCGAAGCCCCCTGGGCGGCGCGCCAGACCCGCTCGAGCATGGTCTGACCGCCAAGGTCCGCCAGGACCTTACCGGGCAAACGTTCGGAAGAATATCTGGCTGGTATTACAATGATATACGGGCTATTCATCATGTCATTTCACATGAATTCGCGAAGCTGATCGATCCATTGCCTCTCCCACTCGGGCGGCAATCTCGCGCCCACCTCCAGGCACCAGGCGTCCTCCAGGGCGAGTTTTTCGCACTTCACCGCATCCTTGGCGGTCATCATGATCGCGCCCTCGATCCCCTCGAAATCGGAGTCGGTGTAGGCGTGATGGTCCGGGAAGGCCTTTCGGTCAAACCCCGACAGACCCAGGTGCTCCAAGGTCGTGAAAAACCGTTCCGGGTGGCCCAGGCCGGCGACGGCCGTGACCGGGCGCCCTTCCATTGCAGCCGTGATCTGATCCGCGGGAAGCGCCTCGGAAGCACCCAGGCGGCGCAATGTCGTCGGCGCAAGTTGCATCCTCACGACACGCGACTCCAACTCCGAAGGGAGATCGAGCAGTCCCGGGTCGCCATTACTGATGATCCAGTCCACCGCGTCCAGCCGCTCGATCGGCTCCCGCAGGGGCCCTGCCGGCAGCTGCCGGCCATTGCCGAAACCGCGCACTGCATCGACCACGCACAGTTCCATGCAACGCGGCAGGGTGAGGCGTTGCAGGCCATCGTCCGACAGCACCACCGCGGCGCCGGCCTCGAACGCGGCGCGCGCCGCCGCTTCCCGGTCCGCGTCCACGTACACGGGTACCCCGCAGCGCCGGGCGATCAGCAGGGGTTCGTCCCCGCCCTCCTCTGCCGGCGTGTTTGCCCCGACAGATACAGCACCAGAGCCGCTGCGCCCGTGCCCCCGGCTGACCACCGCCGCCGGAATGTCCTCGGCGGCCAGCAGTTCGCAGAGCCGAATCACCAGTGGCGTCTTGCCGGTCCCACCCGCGGTGATGTTGCCCACCACCACGATCGGCCGGCCTTCCAGATCGGGGTCGGGACGCGCTCGGCGTCGGCGAGCGGCCGCCACGCCGCTGTAGACCCGCTCCAGCGCCGAGAGCAGCAGGCCCGGCGGGCGTTCGCCGTACCAGGTCTCGAGCAGGCGCTGCTCCTTCATCAGGCCGGGTCCGGTTCTGCGGGAACGCTCTCGCTGAACTGGGTCTGGTAGAGCTGGGCATAGGTCGAACCGCGGGCCAGCAACTCGGCGTGCGTGCCGATCTCCACCACGCGTCCTTCTTCCAGTACCACCACCTGGTCCGCGTTCTCGATGGTCGAAAGCCGGTGCGCGATGACCAGGGTGGTGCGCCCCTGCATGACCTCTTCCAGGGCGTCCTGGATGGCGCGCTCGGATTCGGCGTCCAGTGCCGAGGTGGCCTCGTCCAGGATCAGGATCGGCGCGTCCTTCAGCAGGGCGCGGGCAATCGCCAGGCGCTGGCGCTGGCCGCCCGACAGGCGCGTGCCGTTCTCACCCACCAGCGTGTCCATGCCTTCGGGCAACTGCTCGATGAAGCCCATGGCGTAGGCATCGGTCGCGGCCTTGCGGACCTCCTCGCGGGAGGCCTTCGCCAGTGCGCCGTAGGCGATGTTGCCGGCCACGCTGTCGTTGAACAGCACCACGTCCTGGCTGACCAGGGCCACCTGGCTGCGCAGGTCCTCGAGGCGGTACTCCGACAGTTCCACCCCGTCGAGCAGGATGCTGCCGCCATAACCCGTGTAGAAGCGCGGCAACAGGCTAGCCAGGGTGGTCTTGCCGCTGCCGGAACGCCCCACCAGGGCGGTGACGCTGCCGGCCGGCACGGTGAATCCGATGTTCTTGAGCACCGGGTAGTCGCCGTCCTCGCCCGTGTAGCTGAAGCTCAGGTTCCGGAACTCGATGTCGCCCTTCACCCGCTCGACCGTCCGGCTGCCCGTGTCGACCTCGCGGTCGGCGTCGACCACCCGGAAGATGCTCTCGGCGGCGGCGATGCCCTTCTGCACCTGGCTCTGGACGCCGGTGAGGCGCTTGAGCGGTGGAATGGTGGCCATCATGGCGGTCAGCAGGGACGTGAAGGTGCCCGCGCTGATGTCGGCGAGCATGGCCGGGCGGCTGGAAATCACCATCATCGCCACCACCGCGATACCGGCGGTGATCTGAACGGTGGTCGATGACAGCAGCTGGGTCGCCACCATGCGCATCTGCATGCGCCGGTTGTGTTCATTGGCCTCGCCGAAGCGCCGGCGCTCCGTCTCCTGTCCCTGGAACACCTTGATCACCCGCTGACCGACCACGGCCTCTTCGGTCAGGTGGGCCACGTCGCCGAAGGAGTCCTGGATGCGGTGGCTGATCTTGCGGAAGCGCCGGCTGACCATGGTGACGACCAGGGCCACGATGGGCGCCAGCACCAGCATGGTCAGGGTGAGGCGAGCGCTCTGGTACACCATGACGGTGAGCAGCCCCATGATCAGCATCACGTCGCGCACCGCGGCGACGATGGCCGTGGTGGCGGCGGTCGCCACCTGCTCGCTGTTGTAGGTGAGTTTCGAGATCAACGAGCCGGCGTTGTTGCGGTCGAAAAAGCGCGCCGGCTGTCCCAGGTAGGCATCGAACAGATCCTTGCGAAGGTCCGCCACCACCCGCCGGCCGGTCCACTCCATGCCGTAGGTGGCTGCCGCGTGCCCCAGGGCGCGCAGCACCACGGTGGCCATGATGATGCCCGCCAGCACCAGGCCGAAGGCCGAGTCCTTGGCGACGAACACGCGATCGATGAGGTCGGCGATGAAGTAGGCGAACAGCGCCTGCATGGCCGCCTCGACCCCGGCGCCGAGCAGGCCGACCACGAACATCGCCCAGTAGCGGCGGGCATGGCCCCAGAGCCGCCGGTAAACGGCGCCGGGTGCGTAGTCGTGGCGCTCGCCGCCCACGCTACTCCCCGTCGATGCGCTGCGTGGCGATGGACAGGCGCGTGAAGCCCAGGCGTCCGGTGACGTCCATGACGGTCACCACAAAATGGTGCGGCGTCTGCGCGTCGGCGCGGATCACCACGGGCAGCTCACGGTTTTCGCCGACCACCTGCTCCAGCGCTGTACGCAGGGTGGCCGGCGAGCTGTCGACCAGCTGGCTGTCGTTGAGGTAGATGCGCCCTTCCGGGTCGATCACGATTTCCAGGCGCTCGGGGTTGTCCTGGGGCTGGGCTTCGGCCGAGGCCTCGGGCAGGTCGATCTTCAACGCCGCCTGGCGCTCGAAGGTCGTGCTGATCATGAAGAAGATCAGCAGCAGGAACACCACGTCGATCAGGGAGGTGAGGTTCAGCTCCGGATCCTGGGCCTGGCTGAGGCGGAGTTTCACCGGGCGCCGCTCCGCCCCTTGACCAGGGTGCCGCGCTCGATGGCGCCGATCAGGCTGATCGCCCGTTCCTCCATGGACACCACGTACTCCTCCACCCGCCCCTTGAAGTAGCGGAAGAAGAAGTAACTGGGAATGGCGACCGTCAAACCGGCGGCCGTGGTGATCAGCGCCGTGGAAATACCCCCGGCCAGTTCATTCGGGTTGCCCACGCCATGCACCATGATGGCGGAGAACACCTCGATCATGCCGATCACCGTGCCCAGCAGTCCCAGCAAGGGCGTGACGCCGGCGATGGTGCCCAGGGTGTTGAGAAAGCGCTCGAGTTCATGCACGACATGGCGGCCGGTGTCTTCGACGGCTTCCTTGATCACGTCGCGCGAGCGGTGGCGGTTGGCCAGCGCCGCCGCCAGCACCTTGCCCAGGGCCGAGTCGCCACGCAGGCGATTGAGGTGTTCCAGGTCCAGTTCGTCGGCGGCCGCCCAGGCCTCGACCTGCTCGCCCACGCCGTCCGGGACGACGTTGGCGGCCCGCAGGGTCCAGAAACGTTCGATGACGATGGCCACCGCGACAATGGAGCACAGCACGATGGGCACCATCATCCATCCGCCGGCGAGGAGAATTTCCAGCATGCGCGTTTCACTCCTTGTTAACGCTGTTGTTCTGGCTTTGGCCCGCATGATACCGAAAAGCGTCCGGTGAGGTCAGCGCGGAAACCGCCCCATTACCGGGACAATGGGACGCTGCGGGAAAGCGCCAGAACGCGGGCCGGGAGCGCCGCGCCGAATCCGCCTCCAGGCGCCCGTCGGCGCGCAGCGTGAACCGCAGGGCGCCGCATTCCGCCGTCCCTGCGACCGCGATGTCGCGGTCGGCCAGCCGGGCCAGCGTTTCGGCGTGGGGAAAGTCGAAGCGGTTGCCCCAGCCGACCGGAATCGCCACCCGCTCCGGGCGCGCCCAGTCGAGAAAAGTCCCCGTGCCCGAGCCGCGGCTGCCGTGGTGCGGGGCGAGCGCCAGGCGATAGCCATCCGCTGGGGCGCTTTGCCGCGACAGGCGCCGTTCCACCAGGTGCCCGATGTCCCCGGGCAGCAGCATGGCGCCGCCGGCGCCCCGCACCTCGAGCACACAGGAGCTGTCGTTGCCCCGGTAGGGCAGCCAGCGCGTGGGATGAAGCACCCGGAACGTCACGCCGTCCCGGCCCCAGGACAGGCCATCATGGCAGGCCCCCATGGCGGACGGACGGCGGGACGCATTGCCGATGAGCGCGAGCCCCGGCCAGGCCAGCGCCAGGCGCGCACGACCACCGGCATGATCCAGGTCCGCATGGCTGACGAGCACCAGGTCCGGAGGCCCCGGCCCGCTGGCGCGCAACGCGGGCAGCAGCACGCTGTCCACCAGGTCCCACTGCCCGGGTTGTCCGGGACCCGTGTCGACCAGCACACGGTGGTTTCCCGTCCGGACCAGGGCCGCCTGGCCCTGCCCCACGTCCAGCAGTTCGAGACGAAACTCGCCGGGGTCCAGCCCATGGCTCGCAGGCAGCAGAACCGGCAGGAACATGAGCGCGCCATAACGCCGCAAACGCAGCCCCCTGGGCAACAGGCAAACGAAGCCGCCCAGTACCGCCAGCACCACGGTGGCCGAACCGGGCGCCACCGTGTGGCCGCTCAAACCTGGGCCCAGTTCGTGGGCGCTGAGCAGAAATCGCTCCAGCCACGACGCCGCCGCGGCCGCCACGTGCGCAGCCAGTTCCCCCGGCATTGCAGCGGCCCCCTGCTCGAACACCAGGCCGGCCAGCGTCGCGAGCACCAGGGGCAGCACGATGAAACTCACCCAGGGGATGGCCAGCAGATTCACGCCCAGGGCACTGGCCGAGGTCCACTGGAACCAGGCCATGCCCATCGGCAGCATCACCACCATGATGCCCACCTGGGCCCGTACCAGCGCCCAGCCGCCACTCACCGGTGGGTGGTGGCCGCCGAAGTGGTGAAACAACACCGCCACGGCTCCGAAGGACAGCCAGAAGCCTGCCTGCAACGACGCGCGGGGATCGAGCACCAGGACCAGCGCCAGGGCGAGCAGCCAGCCCTGCCAGGGATGGCTCTGTCGTCGCAGCGCCAGTGCGCCGGCGGCCACGGCGAGCATGAGCAATGCGCGCCGGGGCGAGGTGCCGAAGCCCGCCAGCGCGGCATAGACCGTGGCGAAGCCCAGGGCAATGAGCAGCGCCAGACGTTGCGCGGGCCAGTCACAGCCACGCCAACGGATGGCGCCCAGGAACAGGCGCCCCAGCCAGAAGCCGAACAGGCCCACGAGGCCCACGTGCAGGCCCGAGATCGCCAGGAGGTGGCCGGTACCGGTGCCCCGCATCGCATCGCGCAGTGGTTCCGACAGATGGCTGCGGTTACCGAGCCCCAGGGCCAGCACCAGGCCGGCCCCAGGGGTGTCGCCCAGTCGCCGCTGCAGCCGGTCCTGAACCGCGGCGCGGATTCGTGCCAAGCCGTGGCCCCGGGGCCCGCCCAGGCGCTCCGCCAGGTCAGGCCCCGGCGTTTCCTTCACCGCGCCCAGGCCGTGAATGCGTTCTGCGAAAAAGTGGCGCTCGCTGTCGCCCCCCTGGAAGTTGATGCGCCCCCGGGGCGGCGTGAGACGCAACGGCAGGCGCCAGCGCTCCCCCGCGGACGGCAGCAGGGCGAACTCGGCCGCTGGCTGGTACCAGCGCACCTCGAGCCGTCGCATGCCCGTACCCCAGGGGCCGGACTCGGCGTGGAAACCGAACACGAGGCTGTCCCGATGCCATTCCGGCAGGGAAGCGATACGACCGGTGATGGGAATGGGCTCGTAGCGCCGGTCCAGGCGCTGTTCAAGACTCCGCTCGATGCTCCAGATGGACCCCGCGGAAGCGGCCAGGCCCAGGGCCAGGCCAGGCAACAGCGAGATGATTGATTCGGCGAAGCGCCCGGGGTTCGGTCGTCGCACCCGTGGGGCCGCCAGGGCGAGGCCCGCCGCCAGGAGGGTGGCGAGTCCGAAATCCATCCAGGACCCCGCCGGCGGCGGCCCGGTCAGCAACAGGGGCCAGCCCAGCCCCACGATGATCCACGGCAGCGCAGGCACTGCCCTCCCCCCTGGACCGCCCCCCGGTCCGACTTTGCTGTTACGGCGCCGGACGGGCGCGGACCCTGGGGACCGCCTCCCGTTTCAGCTCCGGTTGTTGGCCGCGTTCAGTCGAACGGCTGCAGCCGGCCGTTGCGCAGCACCAGGCGCCGATCCAGGCGCGCGGCGAGTCGGGGGTCGTGCGTCACGAGCACCAGGCTGGTGCCCAATTCGCGATTCAGTTCCAGCAGCAGTTCGAACACGCGCTCGGCGGTGTCCTCGTCGAGGTTGCCGGTGGGCTCGTCACCCAGCAGGCAGCCCGGGTCGCCGACCAGGGCGCGGGCCACGGCCGCGCGCTGGCGCTCGCCGCCGGAGAGTTCACCGGGCTTGTGATCGGTGCGATCGGCCAGCCCCACGCGGGTCAGCATCGCTTCCGCGAGCTGGGCGGCTTCGGCCGTCCCCAGGCCGCGCAGCAACAGGGGCATCGCCACGTTTTCCAGCGCCGTGAATTCCGGCAGCAGGTGGTGAAACTGGTAGACGAAGCCCAGGGACCGGTTGCGCAGGTCGGCCCGGGCGCCCTCCTTCATGGACCAGAGGTCGTGGCCGCCGACTTCCACGCTGCCCTCGTCCGGCGTGTCCAGCCCGCCGAGGATGTGCAGCAGGGTGCTCTTGCCGGCGCCCGAGGCGCCGACGATGGCCACCGAGGCGCCCTGCGCCACTTCCAGGTCCACGGCGCGCAGCACGTCGATCTGCTTGGGGCCCTGGCGGAAACTGCGTGACACGCCCCGCGCCTTCAGCACGGGACCGGTACCGCCTGCCGCGGTGTCGGACCCCTGCCCGCCCGATGACGGCTCGCCCGGGTTCACGGCGTCCTTGACCTCATTCATAACGCAGCGCCTCCGCCGGGTGGGTGCGCGAGGCGCGCCAGGCCGGGTACAGGGTGGACAGCAGCCCCATGCCCAGGGACATGAGCGCGAACTTGATCACGTCGTCGCTGCGCAGGTCGGAGGGCAGTTCGGTGATGTAGTAGATGTCGCCGGGAAACAGGCTGAAGCCGAAAATGCGCTCCAGGAACGGCACCACGGCGCCGATGTTCATCGCCAGCGCGATGCCGCCGGCGACGCCGAGCACCGTGCCGATGACCCCGATCAGGCTGCCCTGGACGATGAAGACGCGCATGATGGTGCCCGCCCTCGCGCCCATGGTCTTGAGGATGGCGATGTCGCTCTGCTTGTCGGTGACCACCATCACCAGCATGGAGATGATGTTGAAGGCCGCCACGGCGATGATCAGCGACAGGATCACCCACATCACCGTCTTCTCCGTGCGCACGGCCTGGAACAGGTTGCCGCGCTCCTGGGTCCAGTCCCGGACGCGGTAGACCCCTTCGAGCTGGTCGGAAACCTCCCGCGCCACGACCCAGGCCCGGTTCATGTCCTCGAGGTGCAGGCGAATGCCGCCCACGCTGCCCTCGGGCATGCGCAGCAGTTTGGCTGCGTCGGCCTGGTGCACCACCGCCAGGGCCGAGTCGTTCTCGTACTCGCCGAACTCGAAGGCGCCGACCACGGTGAAGCGCTTCATCTGCGGATTGGCGCCGAAGGGCGAGGCCTTGAGCGTGGGCGCGATCACCGTGACCCGGTCGCCCAGCCCGGCGCGCAACCGCGCCGCCAGGCCCGCGCCGAGCACGATGCCGAATTCACCCTCGACCAGGTCATCGAGATTCCCGGCGATCATCTTCTGCTCGATCTCCGAGACCCGCCGCTCGTGCTCCGGGTCGACGCCGCGGATGAAGGCGCCGGTCGAGCCCCGGCCCTGCAGCCACACGCCCTGTTCGATGAACGGCGCCGCCGCGATGACGTCCTCGCGCTGCTCCACCCGGCCCACCAGCTCACGCCACTCGAACATGGGCTGGCCGATGGGCTGGATGGTGGCATGCGAAATGGCCCCGAGGATGCGCGCGCGCAGTTCCTTTTCGAAGCCGTTCATCACGGAGATCACCGTGATCAGCGTGGTCACGCCCAGGGCGATCCCCAGCATGGAGATCAGCGAGATGAACGAGATGAAATGGTTCTTCCGCTTGGCCTTGAGGTATCTCAGGCCGACGAAGAGGGACAGGGGTCTGTACATTCGGTCATTACATCACAGGGGTGGAAAGGCGACCACGGCGCCGCGCGGCGCGTGCAGTAGGAAAACGGCCAAGGTTCAGCGCCGGTCGAGCACGGCGCGCAGTTCGTCCGGCAACGGGCTGGAGAAGTGCATGGGCTCTCCGTTCAGGCCCTCGAAGGCGAGGCTGTGGGCATGCAGAAACAGGCGCTCCAGCCCCCGTTTGCGCCAGCGTGCCAGGTCCGCGTCGGACTGATAGCGCGGGTCGCCCGCACAGGGCGCATCGAGAAACACCGCGTGGGCGCGAATCTGGTGGGTGCGGCCCGTCAGCGGTCGCGCCTCGGCGAAGGTCGCGTCACCGACGTTTTCGATGCGTCGGAAGGTCGTCACAGAGGGCTTGCCCTCCGGGTCCACCACCATGAAGTGCTCACCCGACACCTCGCGCTTGGCCAGGGGTTCGTTCACCGTCCACAGGTCGCCGGGCAAGCGGCCGTCCAGCAGGGTCAGGTAGCCCTTTTCGGTCTCGCGCTGGGCGAAGCGCTCATTCAATGCCCGCAGCGCCTCGCCGGTCTTGGACACCAGCAGCAGGCCGCTGGTTTCACGGTCCAGGCGGTGAACGAGGTCCAGACCCGGCGCCCCGCGGGACTGCCGCAGGGCCTCGATCAGGCCCCAATCCAGGCCGCTGCCCCCGTGCACGGCAATGCCGGAGGGCTTGTCGCAGACGATCAAGTCGCCGTCCTCGTGCACGATGGCGTCCTCGATCATCGCCACCACGCGGTCAGGCACCCGCGCCGTGCTGCGCTCCTCGGTGTGCACCGGCGGAATGCGCACCTCGTCTCCGGCGCGAAGCTTCTTGAAGGGCTTGGCTCGCTTCCCGTTCACGCGCACCTGGCCGGTGCGCACGATCTTGTACACGGCGCTGCGCGGCAAACCGGGCAGGCGCGCCATGAGGTAATTGTCAAGGCGCTGGCCGTCCCGGTCCCGGGAGACCTTTTCCATGCGCACGGCGCCTTTTTTGCGTTCCTCGGACAAGAAGAAGTCTCCGGGCCAACTCATTGATTGATGGGGACAACACTGCTATGCTCGCGAGCCACGGATCACGCCGTGGCGCGCCCTTCCAGGCCCGCCCCACGTCATCCCGGCGCCAGGCTGCCGCATCTTATCCGAACCGACGCTTTCCTGCCTGTTTCGCGGGCACCATCGGAACGAATGAAGCTCCTCCGCCGGATGACCCGGTCCGTGATGCCCTGCCCCGAGGCAGGGCCAGCGATTCACGGGACGATGCCCGCGCGTGTGCCAACCGCATCGTCCCACACCACCCGGAATTGAATCCCGGTGGTTAGCACAACAGGAGGTTCCGCCGCTGATGGTGGCGGACCGCAACCGGCGCCGGGCGCCGGACGACAACGATCAGGCAACACCGGTGGGGCTCTTGCAGCACGCCGGGCGCATGCATCCCGCAGCACCGCCGAGGCGGCGCCGGGGTGAGCAACCGTGGCACACAACGCCGGGTTGCCCGAGGAAAAGACAATGAAAAGAATGCTGATCAACGCGACTCAGCCCGAAGAGTTGCGTGTGGCGATCGCGGACGGGCAGCAATTGCTCGACCTCGATATCGAGGTTCCCTCCCAGGAACAGAAGAAATCCAACATCTACAAGGGCAAGATCACCCGCGTCGAGCCCTCCCTTGAAGCCTGCTTCGTGGAGTTCGGCTCCACCCGCCACGGCTTCCTGCCGCTGAAGGAAATTTCCCGCGAGTACTACCAGGCCAACGTCCGCGACAAGGAAGGCAAGGTCTCCATTCGAGACGCGGTGAAGGAAGGCCAGGAAATCATCATCCAGGTCGAGAAGGAAGAGCGCGGCAACAAGGGCGCGGCCCTGACCACCTACATCTCCCTGGCCGGGCGCTACCTGGTGCTCATGCCCAACAACCCCGACGCCGGCGGCGTGTCCCGCCGCATCACCGGGGATGACCGCCAGCACCTGCGCGAGCAGCTGGATGCGGTGACGGCGCCGGAAGGCGTGGGCATCATCATCCGCACGGCGGGCGTCGGCCGAGAGGCCGAGGAACTGCAGTGGGACCTGGACTACCTGGTCCAGCTCTGGGAAGCCATCACCAAGGCGGCCGGCGAGCGCAAGGCCCCCTTCCTGGTGTACCAGGAAAGCAACCTGTTCATTCGCGCCCTGCGCGACCACCTGCGCAACGACATCGGTGAAATCCTCGTCGACCACGAGGGCACCTTCCAGGACGCGCAGGACTTCATGCAGTCCGTGATGCCGCACAACCTGCGCAAGCTGAAGCTGTACAAGGACCAGGTGCCCCTGTTCAGCCGTTACCAGATCGAAAGCCAGATCGAATCGGCCTTCGCGCGCCAGGTGGAACTTCCCAGCGGCGGCTCGGTGGTGTTCGACCCGACCGAGGCCATGCTGTCCATCGACATCAACTCGGCCCGGGCCACCAAGGGCTCGGACATCGAGGAAACCGCCTACCACACGAACCTGGAAGCGGCGGAAGAGATCGCCCGCCAGTTGCGCCTGCGTGACCTGGGCGGACTGATCGTCATCGACTTCATCGACATGATGTCGCGCAAGAACCAGCGCGCCGTCGAAAACAAGCTGCGGGACGCCCTGAAACTGGACAAGGCCCGCGTTCAGACCGGCAAGATCTCGCGCTTCGGCCTGCTGGAGATGTCCCGCCAGCGTCTGCGGCCATCACTGGGCGAATCCAGCCAGATCATCTGCCCGCGTTGCGACGGCCAGGGCCATATCCGCAGCGTCGAATCATTGGCCCTGTCCATCATGCGCCTGGCCGAAGAAGAGGCCATGAAGGAATTCACCGGCCAGGTCATCGTTCAGGCGCCCACCAAGGTGACCAACTTCCTGCTCAACGAGAAACGCGGGGCCGTCCAGGACCTGGAACGCCGCCACCGTGTTCCGATCGTCCTGATCGGCAACGAGCACATGGTGACCCCGGCCTTCGAGATCCTTCGCGTGCGCAAGAGCGAGGTGACCGACGAAAACAGCTATGACCGCGTGCAGGCGCCGGAACCGGAACTGGTGGCCAACGCCAGCACCCAGGCCCGCGCCAAGGCGCAGGTCGCCGCCGTACAGGGACTGACGCCTTCGTCCCCGGCGCCGAACCGCCCGGATCGCGATCCCGCTCAGGACCAGGCCGCAGCCCCCGCCGCGCCGCTGGCGCCGGTCGAGGATCCCCGCAAGGAGCCCAGCTTCTTCTCTCGCCTGGGGCGGATGCTCTTCGCCGGTGGCGAGGAGAAGGGTGCCGTGACGCCCGCCACCCCGGCGCCAAAACCCGCCGCGAAGGAGCCGCAGCGCAAGCAGCCTGAGCCGAGCGCGAAGGAAGCAGCGAGCGAGGAACGCCCCAGCAAGCCCACCCGCAAGACCAGCGCGAAGAAGTCGCCGCGCAAGAAGGCCGCGCGCAAGACCGACGGCCGCAAGGGTGGTGGCCGGGGCAAGAGCCAGCAGACGGCCAAGCAGGACCAGGGCGGCAAACAGTCCCAGGAGGGCAAGCAGGATGCCGCCAAGGCGGACAGCCAGCAGGCCAACCAGGGTCCAGATGGCAACCGCAAGCCGCAGCAGCAAGCCTCCGAAGACGGCCCGAAGAAGAAGACGCGCCGTCGTCGCTCACGCGGCGGACGCCGCCGTGGCGCGAAGAAGTCCGAGGACGGCGCCAACAACCAGGCGCAGGGCCAGCAGGGCCAGGGTTCGCAGGATTCCGGCAACACGTCGAAATCCGAAGGCCAGCCCAAATCCGGAAACCGCCAGGAGTCTTCCAAGGCGGACGCCAAATCGGTCGCAAACTCCGGGTCCGGCGACGCGCCCCAGGCGGCTGCCGAATCAGCTTCCGCACCGAAGCAGGCGCCGAAGCCCGATGCCGCACCGAAACAGGATTCCCGCCCCGAGCCGAAACCGGAACCCGCTACGAAACAGGAAGCGCAGTCCGCGCCGAAGCCCGAGAGCAAACCGGAGCCCAAGGCCGAATCGAAACCGGAGTCGAAACCCAATCCCGATTCGGGTTCCAAGCCGGAATCGAAAGCCGATGCCGGCCAGGGCGATTCGTCCAAGCCCCAGGCACGGCCGGACGGCAACACCAAGGGCATCTACACCCTGACGCCGCCCCCAGGCGGCGACGGGCCCTGAGGCGCCCTGCCCCGACCCTGAAAAGCCCCGCCACCCGGCGGGGTTTTTCATTAGCGGCCCCGGCAGTGCCTCCCACCGATCAACCGGTGTTTGTCTCCAGCAGGCCGTAACGCATCGCCATGCGCAGCAGGTCGACCTCACTGCGTGTGCCCAGCTTGTCGTAGATGCGGTACTTGTACGTGGCCACGGTCTTCGGGCTCAGGCACATCATGGAGGCGATGTCCGGCACCCGGTTTCCCTCGGTCAGGCGCTGCATCACTTCCAGTTCGCGTGAGGACAGCTCGTCGAAGGGCGAGTCCGCCGTGCCCGGCAGGATGGACAGCGCGAGTTGCTTGGCCGCCTCGGCGCCGATGTAACGCTGACCGCCATGAACCGTGCGGATCGCCTCCAGCAGTTCCTTCGCGTCACAGTCCTTGGTGAGGTAGCCGTAGGCCCCGGCATCGAGCAGCCGGGTCGGATACGGCGCCTTGGCGTGACCTGCGAGAATGATCACCCGCATGCGCCGGTCCAGGCGTTGCATCCGCGCAGTGACCTCGAAGGCCGACAGGCGTGGCAAGGACAGGTCCAGCAGCACGACGTCGGGCAAGCCGGCCCGGCAGGCCTGCAATGCCGATTCGCCGGAGGCGGCCTCGGTGATGGTGTGAATGTCCGGGCTGTCCTCCAGGATTCTCCGCAGCCCGGCACGGACGAGATCGTGGTCGTCCACGATGAGGACATGGATCATGATTTCTCCCCTTCATGCAATGATCCAGTGACAGCAGTCCCTTTTGGCCGCGACCCGAACCCCTTCGGCGCGGCCTTCCCTTGAATGAATCTCCCTTTCGATGACCCTTTGTGTTTGACCCGATTTCACTATAGACCTGCGCGAAGCGCCCTGTCGACGCCCGCCCCCTTCCCCACCCCGGTTTCAGCCGCTGCCGCGTCTTCGGCGGGTGGATTTCCTACACGACGCAAAAAAAACGCCCGGGTGAGACCACCCGGGCGTGGAGACGTTCCTGCGGAACAGGAAGCGAGATTCAGGGGCCTGTGACGGCGCTTTCACCCACGAGGTACTGCTGGAAGAACAGCACCGTGGCCTGCTGGTAGATGTCACGGTTTTCCTTCTTGCCGTAGCCGTGGCCCTCGTTGAGGGCGTTCATGTACCACACGTCCGAACCGTGCTCGCGAAGGGCCGCAACGATCTGGTCGGCCTCGGTGACGGGCACGCGCGGGTCGTTCTGACCCTGCACCACGAACATCGGCACGGTGATCTTGTCCACCTGGTTCAGCGGGCTGATGGCCTCCAGGTGGGCGCGCATGGCCGGGTCGCGCTCGTCGCCGTATTCCGCGCGACGCAGGTCACGACGGTAGTCCTGGGTGTTCTCCAGGAAGGTGACGAAATTGCTGATGCCCACGACATCCACGGCGGCCTTCAGGCGGTCGCTGTAGTGCACGGCGCTGGCCAGCACCATGTAGCCGCCATAGCTGCCACCGAAGACGGCCACCCGGTTCTCATCCAGGTCCGGCTGCGTGGCGATCCAGTCCAGCAGGGCGCCGATGTCCTTGACGGAGTCCTCGCGCTTGAAGCCGTTGTCCAGCCCCATGTAGGTCTTTCCGTAGCCGTCGGAACCACGCACGTTCGGGCTGATCACCGCCGCGCCGACCTTGTCGAGCCACAACTGGTAGGTGCTGCTGAAGTTGGGACGGGACTGGCCTTCGGGACCTCCGTGAATCTGGATGATCACCGGGAACGGCCCCTCGCCCTCGGGCTTGTAGACCCAGGCAGGAATGCTCTCCGGCCCGCCTTCGTCGGAATCGAACGTCGGGAAGTGGACCAGTTCAGGAACCACGAACTGCCCGGTGTCCAGGCCGCCCACTTCGCTGTAGGTCCAGCGGGTGATGTCGCCATGCTCGAGCGCGGTAGCGCCCAGGTCCAGGACGAAGGTGTCGCTGGGGGTCTGCGAGGTGTTCAGGGTCATGCCCAGGCGCTGGCCGTCCGGGCTGAACTCCAGACCGCCGACCAGGCCCGTCGGCAGGCCGCTGACCGGCGCGTACTCGCGGGTCGCCATGTCCATGAGGTACAGGCGGGAGAAGCCGTCCTCGTTCACCGTGAAGGCGGCCCGTTTGCGGTCCTCGCTGACGGCGCCGCCTTCGACGTGCCAGGGAATGTCGCCGGTTACGAACACCGGCTCCGAACCTTCTTCCAGGGACTGCCAGGCCAGTTGCTGAAACTCGCCGCCCTGGTCGGTGATGAAGTAGAAGCCCGTGCCCTCCTGGTCGAATCCGAAGGGGAAGTTGGAGCTGGGCGCGTCGCCGCCACCCGCCAGCAGGCGCATTTCATGCGTCTCCAGGTCCAGCAGGTGGACGCGCGAATCGGCATTGCCGACATAGTTGAGGATCAGCAACTTCTGGTTGTCCGGCGCAAAATCCACGCCGCCCCACCAGGTGCCGTCCGGAGACTCGAGCACCATGCCCGCCGTTTCCGGGTTGTTCACGTTCATCATCCAGACGTCGTTGGAAGCGCCATTGCGTCGAGTGGACTGGTAGGCGATCCATTCGCCGCTGCGGTCCCAGACCACCGCGCCGTTGCGGGAACTGCCGTCGGTCAGCATCACGGCGTCGCTGCCGCTGGCCGGGTCGAGCAGGAACACCTGGTCGAATTCGCTGCCGCCGGCGTCCATGGTGAAGACCAACTTGTCGCCGTTGGGCTGGCGAGATACGCCGCCGGTGGGCTCATCGAAAAAGGTCAGCTGGGTGCGCGCCCCGCCGGGGTGGGCAACGTAGTGGATCTGGCTGACGTCACCGAACCGCGTGGAGACGTAGACGCCTTCCCCGTCCTTGCTCCACTCCTGGAATGAGGCCGAACGGACGTTCTGGTAGCGATTGAGGTCGTTGACGATGGTGCCGGGAATTTCCGGGATGCCTTGCATCACGAGCTGGCCGTTGTTGGCCGTTCGCGTTTCGACCTCGGCAAAGGCCGCGGGAGACGCGGCAAACAGGCTGGCCGCCACGGTGGCGGCGATGAGTCGGTTCATGGGGTTCTCCATGCTCTGGGTCACGATTCAATGTGGGGGTGTGCAACGCGCCAGCCTAGCGCAAACCCGGGGGGGCTTGCAGGGCGGGAAGTCATGGCCAGGGGCGCTCATGGTCGATGAAACCGGACCCTCGGCACGCCAGCGGTCCGCATTGGGCAGGTCCGAAATTGCACGGCCGGTGCAACAACACACATTCGAAAATGCTCCCAAGCGATTGTCATCCCTGAATAAATCGCATATAAAGGGCGGTGTAGGGGCTTTTGAGGGATCCAAGGATGGAGAAGCTCGAGCGTACCGTGCCGATTGGTCGGCGCCTCTTTCATGCCGGGGAGGATTATTCAGCCCGTCCCGGCTCCGTACTCATTCCCTGTCACAAGCGCCAGCGTCGAACGCGCTGGGTGCTGCTGGTCGCCTTGCTGGCCGGACTCTGGGGCTTCGGCATTGCCGCGCAACTGGAGGACGACCCGCCAAGGGCCGCCGCATGGAGCGAACCCGCGCCCGAGGGCGGAAAAGGTCCCTGACGATTTCCCGCCAGGGCCATCGACCCTGGCGCCGCCCTACCCCGCCTCCTGGATTGAATCCTGGCCCTCTACCGGGCCCGACGCCGGCTCGACCAGTCGAAACACGGCGCCATCCTCTCCGTAAATCCGCGCCCGGCAGTCCTGCCAGCGCGGGTCCAGCCGCCAGACCGTGTCCGCACGGAACAGAAACGACACCGAGTGGACCCCGCAGGACACTTCGATGTCATGAACCTCACCACTCACCGGGACGATCGAGAACTGCTGTCGATTGAGCGACCCGCTCCACACGGTGACCGGCGGACTGCAGGCGTCACAACGCTCGATCATCCGTTCGCGCTCTATGGGTTCGGACCCGGCCAGCCGGGCGCGCATGTCGGCGGCCGCGCTTCGCGCCGGGTCATCGGCCGGCAGCGACGGGGCGGCGGCCAGCAGCGTTTCGTAGGCGGCCAGCGCCTCCCGGTAGTCGGCGGATTCGCCCCGGATTCCCACGGCGTCCCGCAACAGGCCCTGGTACACCGGCGCAGGCGCCTTTTCCTTCGCAACCACGAGGGCGCGCTCGAGATGGCGCTCGGTCGCCCGGCGATCACCAATGGCGCGGGCGTACTTCAATTCCAGCAGGTCGAGATAGAAGGCTTCGGCGAGCCACTCACTGGGCTCGTCGGCGAGGTCGTCGATCAGGGTGCGCGCAACGTCCTGCGGTCCTTCCCGAATCGTCCTCGAAGCCGTCGAATAGCGCTCCCGGAACGAGGGGTCGGTGTCCCAACCCTGGCTGGAAAGGATGAAGAAGATGCGTTCGCTCATCCCCCCCTGCGAGACCGGCTCGCCCAGGAAACTCGCCGGTTCGAAGCGATACAGGCGAACGGCACGGGCGGCGGCATCCTCGAAGTAGCCCTCGATGCTCGTATCGATGATGGTGACGTCCTCCGGACGGCCGATCTCCGAAACCGTGTAGCCGACCAGCACCCAGCCTTCCACGCCCTTCATGCGCGCGATGCGGGGGTATTCAGGCAGTTCACGGTGGATCAGCCGGGCTGCGATGCCGTCGGCTTCACGCGATTCGGACTGGGCGATGGCAGTTCCAGCCCATGCCATCCAGGCGCAAAAGCACCACAGCGGGAGGGACGCGCCCGGCCGTCCGGCCTTCCGGCGGGTCCCGCCGGCCGGCTCCCTCCGTTTCTCTCCCTTCGAACAGTGACGTTTCGCCATGCCGTGAGTCTAGGCCCACGAAGTGACGCTTTCCATTCACGGCTTGCAGGCCTTCAACGCTCCCGGCAGGCGCTCGGCAACCGGTTCTGCGGGATGTCCGGCGAACGGCAGGACCACCGCAGCATCTGTCCATCGAGGATGGGCGTGAACAGCACGCGCGCACCGTGCAGCCCACCGTCCGCCTGCCCGCCGAGCGTCAAGACGATCTCGCCCTGCTGCACTTCGATCGACCGGATCATGGCGGACCCTTCGACGGGCGCACCGTCTGGAGCCAGGTCTTCGATGCCGCCCGGCATGCGTTGGTGGGTGTAGTAGTACTCGCTCACCGACAGTTTCACGGGCGTCGCTTCGACCAGCGATTCGGCGACCTGCGCCCGGACCGTGTAGTCCTGGTAGGCGGGAATGGCGATCGCCGCCAGGATGGCCGCGGGCACGACCAGGCCCGAGACGACGCCCACGATCACGGCGGCGGCCACGCTGGTGCCCCCGAGACGGGCGGCTTCCGCGGCCTGGGACTGCGGATCGCGATGGGCGAACCGCACCCTGCGCAGTTTCGAGGTCGCATGCTGGTAGTACAGCCGGTTCGCGAACAGCGGCGGCACGAGAAACATGCCCGCGATGTACACCAGGGCGCCCAGGAGGCCATTCAAGGCACCGAGGAATACCGCCAACACGGTGACGATGAATGGAAAGACCAGCCAGTAGATGAAGAACCAGGCCCACATCTTGCGGTAGGCCAGCCAGCCCCAGGTGACGAAGCAGGCGGGCCAGTGCCAGGAAATCCACCCGCCTTCCCGTTCGAATCGGTCGAACACGGCCTGGTAGTGCGCCTGGTGGTTCGGGCCCACGAAGGCGGCGAGCAGATCGGCCTTTCCCGTGGCTGCGTCACCCGGAATTCCGGGTGGATGGGTCTGTGAATGAACGTCCATACCCTGTACCTCGTCATTGACCGGAACATCGGGCCAACCATCCAGGCCCTTGGCCCCTGGTGCTGCGCACGGCACAATCGGGACCACCCGTCATCGACCCGGAGACACCCGAATGCGACCCAGCATCGTGATCCTCGCCGGCCTCGTGCTGGCGCATTCCGCCGCCGCCGAAGGCCCCGCCACGCTCGAAACCGGGGTGCGCAGTTCGGATGCAGCAACGTCGGAGACCCATGACTGGGGCAGGATGCTGACCTATTTCGCCGGCACGTCCTATTCCTCCACCGACGCACTGGCCGCCGTCGCGACCATCCACCCGGGCATGGAGATTCATCCACCCCACGTGCATTCGGAAGAAGAGTACCTGATGGTGCTGGAAGGCACAGGGACCTGGTCGGTGCAGGGCCAGGAGTTCGCGGCGAAGGCCGGCGACCTGCTATACGCCGCGCCCTGGGACGAACACGGCATCTCGAACACGGGCGATGTGCCGCTGAAGTTCGTGGTGGTGAAGTGGAACCCGAATCCGGTATCGCCGATGGCGCAACCGGTCGGCGAGGAGTAGGCCCCATGCAGCGCAGGGACTTCGTCAAACTCGGCGCGCTCGCCCTGGGCGCCAATGCCTTCTCCCTGGCCGGCCCGCGGCGCGTCGTCGCCGCCAACGACCGCCTGCAGATCGGCGTGATCGGCTGCAAGGGCATGGGGTGGGCCAATGCCAATTCGATGCTCAAGATGCCCGAAGTGGACGTGGTGGGCATCTGCGACGTGGACCGCTCGGTCATCGATCAGCGCCTTTCCGAATACGCCAAGGTTCGGGACAACATACCCGCCACCTGGGTCGATTATCGCGAGCTGCTGGCCCGCGACGACATCGACGCCGTGATCATCGGCACGCCGGACCACTGGCATTGCCGCCAGATGATCGACGCGGTGCGTGCCGGCAAGGACGTCTATGTCGAGAAGCCGGTCGCGAACAGCATCGGGGAATGCCGCCTGATGGTCGACGCCGCCCGCGCCACCGGCCGCGTGGTGCAGACCGGCCAGTGGCAACGCAGCGGCCCGCACTACCAGCGGGCACGGGAGATCGTGCAGTCAGGCGTGCTGGGGGACATCCGGCTGGTGCGCACCTGGGCCTACCAGGGCTGGATGAAACCCGTGCCGGTCGCACCGGATGCGCCGGTGCCCGACGGGGTCGACTACGAGATGTGGCTGGGCCCGGCGCCCAGGCGGCCCTTCAACCCCAACCGCTTCCACTTCAACTTTCGCTGGTTCTGGGACTACGCCGGCGGCCTGATGACCGACTGGGGAGTGCACGAGATCGATATCGCCCTGTGGATCATGGGCGCGGAGGCCCCGGAAACCGTCATGGCTTCAGGCGGCAAGCTGGCCTGGCCGGACGACGCCTCGGAAACCCCCGACACCCTGCAGGCCACCTACCGGTATCCCGGCTTTTCGATGCAGTGGGAACACGCAACCGGCATCGACCTGGGCCCCTACCGCATGTCCGAAGGCATCGCCTTTGTCGGCAACAACGGGACCCTGGTCGTGAGCCGCGGCGGCTTCGACGTCTACCCCGAACGCGAGTTCGTGGGCTGGGGCGAAGAGGGCCCGCCGAAACTGGAGGCGATCGAGTCCATGCACCCCGAGCCTGGCGTCAACACGCTGGATCTGCACACGCAGAATTTCGTGGAGGCCATTCGTGCGGGTGACCCTTCGATGTTGAACACGCCGATCGAGTCGGGCGCCATCGCCGCCGTCAACGCGCAGATGGGAAATATTGCGTATCGGACGGGGGAACCATTGGCCTGGGATGCGGAGAACGGGCGGTTCAAGGGAAGTGATGCGGCCAACGGGATGTTGATGGCCGAGTATCACAATGGTTGGGGGGTGGATTGAGGTATCAGTGCGGGTATCGGGACCGGGGGTGGGATTGACTTGACCCATCCATGGCTGGAGGTCCCGGTGTTCAGTGGACACCCGTTTTCTGCGACTCTCCCATCTGCAGAAGCTCGAACGTCGTACCAGGATTGCCATACAGCCTCAACCAGCAGTCTCTCCAGCCACTGTCAATATTCCAGGTAAGGCCCGTTTCGTACAACAGTGACGTCGATCTGATGCCACACAGGAGTTCCAGTTCATCGATCGTTCCTTCGACATTCCTGAACTCGAATCGATGTCGCACCAATTGGTAGAGCCAATTCCCACCCCCATCGCATCCGTAGCATTCTTTTATTTCGCCCTCGGTCAGCAGAATCTCGGGCCCTTCGATGGCTCGCTCGACGGCATTGGCAGTCATCTGGATCGGATGGTCCTTTGACAGTTCAGGGTTCAGCTCCAAAGCCTTTCTCGAGGTGCTCAACACTGCTGCGTAGTAACCCAGTTCAGCGTAAAGATTTACCGCCTGGCTCAGCATGATTTCGTACAAACCCTTTCCAACAATTTCATCCGAACACACCAGTGCCCTCTCGATGTGGTGGAGCGCCTTTTCGACATCTTCGCTCAATCGCCAGTAACTGGATTCCAGGAAATCCAGTAAGCAAACCTCAACCAGCATGGCTTGTTGTTGCGTGCCCAAGCGGTCGATGGTTGCCCGGGCGGAATCCAGGTTTCTCTCTTTCAAGTCGTCCCAGACATTGTCGAATTGACGCTGGAAGGAACGCGAAATGGCGCCTTTACCGGCTTTCAACCTGAAGAGCATGTCTGCACTGACGTTGAACTGGGTTGTCGGCTCTCCATCGGAAGTTGCAGGAAAATACTTCCACCGCTTCAATGCGCCGATTGCGGAGCTTTCGAAAACCTTTTCGATACTGGCGTCGACGACCCGCACGTCGGCAGGATTTCCTTCAGGGTCCACGCTGAAACTGAGCCTCACCCATCCTTCGACCTTTCGTAAAGCCGCAGCTTTCGGCAAATTCGGCTGTACGCTTTCCTGAAGCCTCGCGTAGGTGCCGTGACCGAGCACCTCAACTTCACTGTCGTCTTCCGAGGGCTGCGCCGGGGTCTGGTTACAAATAACCAACATGGGCAGCAATAGGCCCCATTTCGTTGTCGACTTCACATCTCGAACCCTTTTGCTCAATGCTGACCGGTACTTGCCGAACAAGATTTTGTCTTGCCTGGACAAATGTTGAGTGGGCAGTGCTTGATATCTGAGCTTAGCTCAAGATTG
>JAUHYP010000028.1 GCA_030426265.1 Gammaproteobacteria bacterium
TCCGAGATGAAAAAGGTCGTCACCGGCCTCAGAGCACCTCGACCGATTCGATCAGCACCGGCTCCAGCGGCATGTCCCGGGCATCGGTCTTCACGAAGCGGATCCTGTCCACCACTTCCATGCCCTCCACCACGTGGCCGAAGACCGTGTAGCCCCAGGAGCGGGAGTCCGTCGTGCCGGTGTGGTCGAGGGCCGGGTTGGCCTCGACGTTGATGAAGAACTGGGACGTGGCTGAATCGACGTCGTTGGTGCGGGCCATGGCGATGGTGCCGCGCAGGTTCTTCATGCCATTGTCGGCCTCGTTCTCCACCGGTTCACGGGTCGGCTTCTGCACCATGTCCGCGGTCATGCCACCGCCCTGGATCATGAAGTGGCTGATCACCCGGTGAAAGGTGGTCCCTTCGTAGTGACCGTCGCGCGCGTACTGGAGAAAGTTCGCCACGGTGGCCGGCGCCTGG
Source organism: Gammaproteobacteria bacterium (assembly GCA_030426265.1). Lineage (GTDB taxonomy): Bacteria > Pseudomonadota > Gammaproteobacteria > Xanthomonadales > SZUA-36 > Marinihelvus. The sequence goes on from JAUHYP010000028.1 coordinate 459, forward strand.
GTGGGATACAGCTCCACCGTGATGTCGCCAAGGGTGGTGTGGATGATCACCCGGGGCTTGTTGCCGTCCTGCGCGGCGGCGGGTCCGGCAAAAGCCAGGAGGGCGGTGAACACGGCCGCCAGGGCGGCTCGGGACCAGTGCTTCATGCGATCGTCTCCGGTTCGAATCTGGGCGCCCATCATACCCACGCCGGGCGGCCGGGGAAACGCGTCGGGCGGGTGGCGGCGGCCCGCCCTCGGCCCCCTGCCTGTGGTAAAATGCACAGCTTGTTTCCAGCCCCCGAAAGGCGCGCGGGCGCGACATCGAGACGCCGCCCCGCCGCGAAATAAATCAAATAGAAAACAAGAAGATAACCAGGTATCGGAGAAGCCCCGCCCATGGCTGAACTCGCCAAGGAAATTCTGCAGGTCAATCTCGAGGACGAGATGCGCCAGTCCTACCTCGATTACGCCATGAGCGTGATCGTGGGACGCGCTCTCCCGGACGTTCGCGACGGTCTCAAACCGGTGCACCGAAGGGTGCTTTTCGCCATGAGCGAACTGGGCAATGACTGGAACAAGGCCTACAAGAAATCCGCCCGCGTGGTCGGCGACGTGATCGGCAAGTACCACCCCCACGGCGATTCCGCGGTGTATGACACCATCGTCCGCATGGCGCAGCCGTTCGCCATGCGTTACATGCTGGTGGACGGGCAGGGCAACTTCGGCTCGGTCGATGGCGACGCCCCGGCGGCCATGCGTTACACCGAGGTACGCATGGCGCGCCTGGCGCACGAGATCCTGGCGGACATCGACCGCGAGACGGTGGATTTCGGCCCCAACTACGACGAGACGGAGAAAGAGCCGCTCGTCATGCCCACGCGGGTCCCGAACCTGCTGGTCAATGGATCCGCCGGCATCGCCGTCGGCATGGCCACCAACATCCCGCCCCACAACCTGGGCGAGGTGGTGGCGGCGGCCATCGCCCTGATCGAGAACCCCGAACTCGGCATCGACGGCATCATGCAGCACCTGCCGGGTCCGGATTTCCCGACCGCCGGGCTGATCAATGGCGCCCAGGGCATTCACGACGCCTACCACACCGGCCGCGGCCGCATTTACCTGCGCTCACGCACCCACATCGAGGAAGACGAGAGCAACGGCAAGCAGAGCATCATCTGCACCGAGCTGCCCTACCAGGTGAACAAGGCGCGGCTGCTCGAGAAGATCGCCGAGCTGGTCAAGGAGAAGAAGCTCGAGGGCATTACCGAGCTGCGCGACGAGTCCGACAAGGACGGCATGCGCGTGGTCATCGAGCTGCGCCGCGGCGAGGTGCCCGAGGTCGTGCTGAACAACCTGTTCAAGCACACCGCCATGCAGAACGTGTTCGGCATCAACATGGTGGCGCTGGTCAACGGCCAGCCGCGGGTGCTGAACATCAAGGAAGTGCTGGAGGCCTTCATCCGGCACCGCCGCGAAGTGGTCACCCGGCGCACCCTGTATGACCTGCGCAAGGCCCGTGACCGCGCCCACGTGCTCGAAGGCCTCACCGTCGCCCTGGCGAACCTCGACGAGATGATCGAGCTCATCAAGGCCTCCCAGACCCCGGCCGACGCCAAGGAAGCCCTGGTGTCACGCCGCTGGGCGCCCGGCCTGGTGGCGGCCATGCTCAGCGCCGGCGGCGCCGAGGTGTCCCGCCCCGAGGACCTGGAAGCGCGCTTCGGCCTGCACGAGGACGGCTACCAGCTGTCCGACGTCCAGGCCCAGGAAATCCTCAACATGCGCCTGAACCGCCTCACGGGGCTGGAGCAGGAGAAGCTGACGAAGGAATACGAGGACATCCTCGAGACGGTACGCGCCCTGCTGCGCATCCTCTCCGATCCGGAGCGGCTGCTCGAAGTGATTCGCGAGGAACTCGAAGCCATCCGTGAGCAGTATGGCGACGAGCGCCGCACCGAGATCCTGGAGGAGCGCCTGGACCTGAGCCTGGAAGACCTGATCACCGAGGAGGACGTGGTCGTCACCATCTCCCACGGCGGTTACGTCAAGTCCCAGGGCCTGGATCGTTACCAGGCGCAGCGCCGTGGCGGCAAGGGCAAGAAGGCCACGCGGGTGAAGGACGAGGACTTCATCGACCAGTTGTTCGTGGCCAACACGCACGACACCATGCTGTGCTTCACCAGCCGTGGCCGGATCCACTGGCTGAAGGTGTACGAACTGCCCCAGGCCAGCCACGTGTCCCGCGGCAAGCCCATCGTCAACCTGCTGCCGCTGGAGAAGGACGAGCGCGTCAACGCCGTGCTGCCGATTCGCGAGTTCGCCGAGGACCTGTTCGTGTTCTTCGCCACGCGCCACGGCATCGTGAAGAAGACGCCGCTGGTCGATTACTCCCGTCCGCGCGCCACCGGTATCTGGGCCATCGACCTCAAGGAAGGCGATGAACTGGTCAACGTGGCCATCACCGACGGCAGCCGGGACATCATGCTGTTTTCCTCATCCGGCAAGTGCATCCGCTTCGCCGAGGAGGACGTCCGCGCCATGGGCCGCCAGGCCATGGGCGTGATCGGCATCCGCCTGAAGGAAGGCGAACAGGTGGTCTCCATGCTGGTGCTGGACGAGGGCGACATCCTGACCGCCACCGAGCGCGGCTACGGCAAGCGCACCCGTGTCGACGAACATGGCCGCCAGGGCCGCGGCGGCCAGGGCGTGATCGGCATCCAGACCTCCGAGCGCAATGGCGCCCTGGTCCGGGCCCTGCAGGTCACGGACGAGAACGACATCATGCTGATCTCCGACGGGGGCACCCTGGTGCGCACCGGCACGGATGAGATTTCCGTGCTGGGCCGCAATACGCAGGGGGTCACGCTGATCCGCCTGGCCGAGGAAGAGTCCCTGGTCGGCATGGCGCGCATCGAGGCCGAGAACGGCGACGAGGAAGAGTAGGGCGGGACGTCAGGTTCCGCCGGGACCTTTCACGCCGATTCGATCGAGCGACGAATCGGCGCGAAAGGGGCCGTGAAAGGGGCGCTTCCGGTCAAAGGGCGGTCAGCACGTTTTCTGCGCTGGATACCTTGAAGTCGCCGCCGTCTTCCACCCACAGATGCGTCACGACGCCATCTTCGGCCACCAGGGCGAAGCGCTTGCCGCGCTGGCCCATTCCGAAGCCGCTGGCGTCCAGTTCCAGGCCCAGGGCCGCCACGAATTCCCCATTGCCGTCCGACAGCATGTCGATGACTTCCGCGCCGTTGGCCTTCTTCCAGGCGTTCATCACGAACACGTCGTTGACGGCCGTGCAGGCGATCGCGTCGATTCCCTTGGCCTTGATGGCGTCCGCGTTGTCCACGAAGCCCGGGAGGTGGCGCGCCGAGCAGGTTGGCGTGAAGGCGCCGGGCACAGAGAACAGGACCACCCGGCGGTCGCTGAAATAATCCGTGGTGGTGAGCGGCGTGGGGCCGGTGTCGGACATCGTGGTGACGACGGCTTCAGGGATGCGGTCTCCGACCTGGATGGTCATGGTGTTCTCCTCTCAGGGGTGGTTTCCGGGGCGCCGATGGACGACGCGCGGTGTTCGTCCAGTATAAATGCCGGACGATGAATGATTCGGGTCAGTGCGTTTCGAGAGGGGGCAGGGCGCCGTCACGCCACGGGGGCGCGGGCGGGATCGCTTGCGGCGGTGCCGCGGCTCAGGCCGCGACGATGCCGTCGATCGCCGAGTCGAGCTGGTCGGGGTTGACCGGCTTGGTCACGTATCCAGCAGCGCCGAGTCGCATGCCCCAGAGCCTGTCGCTGTCCGCACTGCGCGAACTCACGAAGATCACTGGGATGTGCGTCGTGGCGGGATCGCGAGCCAAAGAACGCTTGGCTTCGTACCCGCTCATGCCCGGCATCACGATATCCATCAGGATGATGTCGGGCTGTTCCTCTCTGGCTAGCTGGAGCGCCTCTTCACCGTTGTTAGCGGTCAGGGCTTCGTGGCCTTTGGTCTCGACCAGTTTCCTCAGCTTGAAGCGATAGATCTGTGAATCATCGACTATCAGCACTTTGGCCATTGTTTCAGCCTTTTTATTGGACACCTGCAAAGGTGAGGTCATTGTGCCTCACAATTCAGTCATTTGGAAGAACTTTCACCAAATAACTTCACTATCGTCCTTCCAAGGGACTCCCCAGCCAGCATGGCCCCGAAGGTTTCGGGCAGGTCATCCATGGCGATTTCCCGGTTGCAGATGCGATCGAGATGGCGCGGTTTCCATGCGCCCGCCAGCCGCTCCCAAAGCTTAACACGTAACGGATGGGGACAATTCTCGCTCGAAACGCCCACCACGCTCACGCCGCGAAGAATGAAGGGCATGACGGTGGTCTGCAGGGCGACACCGCCGGCCAGGCCACAACTGGCGATCGTGCCCCAGTAGTCGATCACCCGCGTGAGGCCGTCGAGCATCTCGCCGCCGACGTTGTCGAAGGCGCCGGCCCAGCGGGCCGATTCCAGGGGCTTCTGTCCCCAGTGCAGGTCATGACGGGAAATGCACTGGGTCGCTCCCAGTGACTCGAGGTAGTCGAATTCGCTCACCTTGCCGGTGATCGCGTGTACCTCGTAACCCGCCGTCGTGAAGAGGTCGACCGCGAAGCTGCCCACGCCGCCGGTGGCGCCGGTGACCAGGATGGGGCCCATGTCGGGCGACTGGCCAAGCGCCTCCATGCGGTAGAGACCCAGCGCCGCGCTGAAGCCGGCGGTGCCGATGATCATGGCCTCCCTGGGCGTCAGGCCGTCGGGGACCGGCACGACGCTGGCGCTGTCGAGTCGCAGGTACTCGCTGTAGCCGCCGTCGCGCTGCTGGGACAGGGCGCAGCCGTTCACCAGCACCCGGTCGCCGGGAGACAGCCCGGCGGCCTCCGAGGCGACCACTTCCCCGGCCACGTCGATTCCGCCGGTGATCGGGAAGGTGGTGGCGATGCGCCCCTTGCCGGTACCCGCCAGCGCGTCCTTGTAGTTCACGCTGGAGTAGTGGACGCGAATGGTGACGTCGCCCTCGCTGAGGTCCTCCAGGCCGACCGTCTCCACGCCGGAGCGGTAACCCTCCTCGTCGTTGTGGATGCGGAAGGCCCGGAAGCGCTCAGGGACGCCGGCCATGTCAGTTGGCCCGGTGGATGGCGCGCTTGTCCACGTGCAGGGCCGCCTCGTGGACCGCTTCCGACATGGTCGGGTGGGCGTGGACGATCCGGGCCAGATCCTCGGCGGAGCCGTGGAACTCCATGGCGACCACGCACTCGGCGATCAGCTCGGAGGCCGCGGCGCCGATGATGTGAACGCCGAGCAGTTCGTCGGTCTCGGCGTCGCTGATCACCTTGACCAGGCCGTCGGTCTGGCCGCTGGCCAGGGCCCGCCCGATGGCAGCGAAGGGGAAACTCCCCGTCTTGTACTCGACGCCCTCGGCCTTCAACTGGGGCTCGGTCTTGCCCACCCAGGCGATCTCGGGTTCGGTGTAGATCACCCACGGCACGGTGTCGAAGTGGATGTGCGCGGGCTTGCCGGCAATCAGTTCGGCCACGGCCACGCCTTCCTCGGAAGCCTTGTGCGCCAACATGGGGCCGCGGACGCAGTCGCCGATGGCCCAGACGTTGGGCGCCGTGGTCTGCGACTGATCGTTGACCTCGATCTGGCCCCGGTCCGTGAGCTTCACGCCGCTGTCCTCGGCCAGCAGGCCGTCGGTGTAGGCGCGGCGGCCCACGGCCACCAGCAGGCGGTCGAAGGTCAGCGTGCTCTCGCCGTCCTTGTCCTCGATGGTCACGTGCACCTTGCCCTTTTTCACCTCCGCGCCCTTGACCAGGGTACCGAGACGCACATCCAGGCCCTGTTTCTTGAAGATGCGCTGGGCCTGCTTCGAGATGTCCGGATCGGCGGCCGCCAGGAAGTCGGGCAGGGCCTCGAGCAGCGTCACCTCGGATCCGAGCCGGTTCCAGACCGAACCCAGTTCCAGGCCGATGACGCCCGCGCCGATGACGCCCAGGGTCTTGGGCACCGTGTCGAAGTCCAGGGCGCCTTCGTTGTCGACGATGTGTTTGCCGTCGAACTCGACGTTCGGGATGGCGATCGGCACGGAGCCGGTGGCCAGGATCACGTGATCGGCTTCCAGGGTCACGGTGTCGCCGCCGTCGACCGGGCTGACCTCGACCTTGCGGTCCTTGAGCAGTTTGCCGGTACCGTGGAACGAAGCGATCTTGTTGGCCTTGAACAGCATGCCCACGCCGGATGTGAGCTTCTTCACGATGCCGTCCTTGCGGCCGATCATGGTGCCCACGTCGAGGCTGACGCTCCTGGCGCCGATTCCATGGTCCGCGTATTCGTGCTGCACATGATGGTAGTGCTTGGACGAATCCAGCAGCGCCTTGGAGGGAATGCAGCCCACGTTCAGGCAGGTGCCGCCCAGCGCCAGTTCGCCGTCCTTGCCCACCCATTTCTCGACACAGGCGGTCTTCAGGCCCAGTTGGGCCGCGCGGATGGCGGCCACGTACCCACCGGGTCCGCCGCCGATGACGACTACGTCGTACTTTTCAGACATCTCGATCTCCGCTCAGAGGTTCAGGAGCAGGCGCGCGGGATCTTCCAGCGCTTCCTTGACGGCCACCAGGAACTGCACGGAGTCCTTGCCGTCGATGATGCGGTGGTCGTAGCTCAGCGCCAGGTACATGATCGGGCGCACCACGATCTCACCCTGGACCACCACGGGCCGCTCCTTGATGTTGTGCATGCCGAGGATGGCGCTCTGCGGCGGGTTCAACAGCGGGGTCGACAACATCGAGCCGAAGGTGCCGCCGTTGGTGATGGAGAAGGTGCCGCCCTGCAGGTCGTCCAGGCCGATGGTGCCTTCGCGCGCCTGTTCGGCGTACTGGCGGATGCCGCTCTCGATCTGGGCCAGGCTCATGCTTTCGGCATTGCGCAGCACCGGGACCATCAGGCCGCGCTCGGTGGAAACCGCGATGCCGATGTCCATGTAGCCGTGATAGACAATCTCGTCCCCGTCCAGGGAAGCGTTCACCACCGGGAACTTCGCCAGCGCGTCGCAGACGGCTTTCACGAAGAAGGACATCAGGCCCAGCTTCACCCCATGGACATTGGCGAAATCGTCCTTGTACTTCGCGCGCAGGTCCTGCACCGCCTTCAGGTCCACTTCCTGGAAGGAGGTGAGGATGGCGGCTGTGTTCTGGGCGTCCTTCAGGCGCTTGGCGATGGTCGAGCGCAGGCGGGTCATCTTCACCCGCTCCTCGGCGCGCGAGCCGCCGGCCAGGTGCCGCACGACGTCGCCCTTGGTGAGGCGGCCGCCGCGCCCGGTGGCCGGGACGTCCTTCGGGTTCACCCCTTCTTCTTCGACGATGCGTCGCGTGGCCGGGCTGAGCTTGCCGGTGTCGGCGGCGGGCGCTGGGGCCTTGTCACCGCCGGACGAGGCCTTGCCGGCACTCTGCCCGCCGGTGTCCTTCGCGTCGTTCTTGCCGTCGGATCCGGAGGTCTCATCGGCCGCCGGTGCGGCTTCCACTTCGCCTTCCTCGATCACGCCGAGGAGTTCGTCGCTGGTCACCGTGGCGCCGCTGTCGCTGACGATTTCCTTCAGCACGCCGTCGACGGGAGAGGGGACCTCGAGCACGACCTTGTCGGTCTCCAGGTCCACGAGGTTCTCGTCCCGCCGCACGGTGTCACCGGGTTTCTTGTGCCAGGCCGCGACCGTGGCGTCGGCCACGGACTCGGGCAGGACGGGGACTTTCACTTCTGTCGTCATGATGATCCTCTGGTCGATCCTGATGGTGTTCGGGCGTGTGCCAACCTAATTGGGTTGGCCTTCGCCGTGAGTGAGTGCGTCCTTCACCAGCTTTTCCTGCTCGGCGACGTGCACGGAGTAGTAGCCGGTGGCGGGCGAGGGGGAACGGCGGCGGCCGACGTAGAACAGGCGCTTGCCGTTCTTCGCGCCGTCCTTGACGTTGTCCTGCAGGTGGTGCCGGATCTGGTACCAGGCGCCCTGGTTCTTGGGCTCTTCCTGGCACCAGACGACCTCGCCGAGGTTCGGGTAGCGGCCGAGCACCTTGACCAGTTCCTTTTCGGGGAACGGGTGCAACTGCTCCACGCGGATGATGGCGATGTCCTCGATGCCGTCCTCGTCGCGGCGCGCGTCGATGTCGTAAAACACCTTGCCCGAGCAGAGCACGGCGCGCTTGATCGCCTTGGCGTCCTTCACCTTGCGGTCGTCGATGACCAGCTGGAACCGGCCGGTCTCGACCAGCTCCAGGGCGGAGGTCGACGCCTTGTTGCGCAACAGGCTCTTGGGCATCATCACCACCAGCGGCTTGCGGGTGGGTTGCAGCATCTGGCGCCGCAGCATGTGGAAGATCTGCGCCGGTGTCGACGGCACGCAGACCTGCAGGTTGCCGAAGGAGCACAGCTGCAGGAAGCGTTCCAGCCGCGCACTGGAGTGCTCCGGGCCCTGGCCTTCGTAGCCGTGCGGCAGGAACAGCACCAGGCCGCACAGCCGACCCCACTTGGTTTCACCCGCCGCCAGGAATTGGTCGATGACCACCTGGGCGCCGTTGACGAAGTCGCCGAACTGGGCTTCCCAGATCACCAGGGTCTCGGGTGCGGCGGTCGCATAGCCGTATTCGAACGCCAGTACGGCTTCTTCCGAGAGCAGGGAATCGATGATGGACACGTCCTTGGCCGGGTCGATGTCGGCCAGCGGCGTGTAGCGCTTGCCGTCCGCCTGGTTGTGGAGCACGGCGTGGCGATGGAAAAAGGTGCCGCGGCCCGAATCCTGGCCGACCAGGCGCAGGCCGTGACCCTGTTCGATCAGGGTGGCGTAGGCCAGCGTCTCGGCGAAGCCCCAGTCCATCGGCAGTTCACCGTCGGCCATCTGGCGGCGGTCGTCGACGATGCGTTGGACGCGGGCGTGCAGCTTGAAGCCCTTGGGCAACACCGTGAGCTGACGCGCCAGGTCGGCGGCGTGGTCGCGCTTGACCGTGGTGTCGGTTTCCGGGAGCGGACCATCCTTGGCGTAGTCGCGCCAGTTGGCCGCGAATTCGTTGGTGCGTGGCTTGGCGTCGACGTTGGTCACTTCCTCGCGCTGATCCAGCTTGGCGCGGTACTCGTCCATCAGCTTCTGCGCGTGGCCGGACTCGATCAGGCCGTCCTTTTCGAGCTTTTCGGCGTACTTGGCGCGCGTGGTCTTCATGCCGCGGATGGTCTTGTACATCAGCGGCTGCGTGGCCGCTGGCTCGTCGGCCTCGTTGTGGCCGTGGCGGCGGTAGCAGACCAGGTCGATGACCACGTCGCGCTTGAATTTCATGCGGAAGTCGCAGGCGATCTTCATCACGTGGTGAACGGCTTCGGGATCGTCGCCGTTGACGTGGAAGATGGGCGCGTGGACCGTTTTGGCGATGGCCGTGCAGTACAGGGTAGAGCGCGCATCGCGGGGATCGCTGGTGGTGAAGCCCACCTGGTTGTTGACCACGATGTGCAGCGTGCCGCCCACGCCGAAACCGCGGGTTTCGGACATCTGGAACAGCTCCATCACCACGCCCTGGCCGGCGAAGGCCGCGTCGCCGTGAATGAGGATGGGCATGACCTGGTCGAAGCTTTTGTCGCCGCGGCGCACCTGGCGCGCGCGGGCCGAGCCCACCACCACCGGGTCGACGATCTCCAGGTGCGAGGGGTTGAAGGCCAGCGCCATGTGGACGTTGCCGCCCGGCGTCTCCATGTCCGAGGCGTAGCCCATGTGGTACTTCACGTCGCCGGAGCGGCGCGGGTCGTAGTCGTGCTTGCCTTCGAACTCGTCGAACAGCATCGCGGGCGACTTGCCCAGGATGTTCACCAGCACGTTGAGGCGACCACGGTGGGCCATGCCGAGGACGACTTCCTCGACCCGGGTGGCGCCCGAGTGCTGCACGGTCTCGTGCAGCAGGGGGATCAGGCTCTCGCCACCTTCCAGTGAGAAGCGCTTCTGGCCGACGTACTGGGTGTGGAGGTACTTCTCCAGGCCCTCGGCGGCGGTGAGCATTTCCAGGATGCGCAGTTTTTCTTCCGGGTCGACCTGGTAGTCGCCGCCGCAGCCTTCCAGGCGCTCTTCCAGCCAGTGGCGTTTCGGCGTGTCCACGATGTGCATGAACTCGACGCCGATGCTGCCGGTGTAGACCTTGCGGCACAGCGCCACGATATCGCGCAGCTTCATGCGATCCGGGGCGGCCAGCCAGCCGGTGTTGAACTCGCGATCGAGGTCCGCGTCATCGAGACCGTGGAAGCCGATCTCCAGATCGTCCACCGGTTCGTGGTGGGGCTGGCCCAGCGGGTCGATCTTCGCCGTCTCGTGCCCACGCACGCGATAGGCGTTGATCAGGCGCAGCACACCCGCCTGCTTGTAATCGTCGAAGCCGGCCAGCGCCGCCGGCGCCGCGGCCGGGCCGGGCTGCAGGTTGCGGAACTGTTCCTGCACGCGCAGGTGGCCACGTTCCGCGCCGTTCCCGCCGGGCATGGATTCGAAGAGGGCGCGGAACTGGGCCGGAACGCTGTCCGGGTCTTCCAGCCAGTCTTCGTAGAGGGCTTCGATGTACGAGGCGTTACCGCCATTGAAGTGCGATGAAGCGTAGAGATCCTTGAGTTGGGCGCTCACGGTTTGAACCTGGTTGTGGTCACTGGACTTTGCGAGGTCTCCCCCCGGAGAGTGCGGGCCCGACGGACGTCCCGTGGCAGGCATGAGCGGCCGGCGGGCCTCGCGAGGGGGGATTATAGCGATTCCGGGGCGAGATGACAGGAAAATCCGCTCTGATATATCAGCAAATTTTCCTTTGCGGATTGGGGTTTGCCGCGCAGCGCACTGCGTCGACCGTCAGGGGCCGAACGGTCGATCGGAACGACGGTAATGCCAAGTGATCTGCCGGCTGCTGTGAAGCTCAGGCGACCAGCAGTTGACCACCCCGAACCAGTGCTTCGAGGCACCGGTGGTCGCGGGAATCCAACGGCGGTGGCGCGCCTTCCAGGCCGCCGCACACCCAGGCGGCAAGTTTCCGCGAGCAGGAATGGCCTTCCCCGGAAGCGAAGAGCCGTGCGTGCTCGCCGTCCGCGACCCAGTCGAAGCGGGCCCAGGGGTGGGTTTCGATCTCGCCGCCGGCGGCCAGGTGTTGATCCAGTTCACTGATGTCCGGCGTGCCACCCGGTGGCGCCACGGGTTCGTGGGCCTGGCGGAAACGGCTGAGGAAAGCGCCGATGAAGTGGCCGAAAGCCGGGGTGTCGTCCAGTGGGCTTGTGAGCAATTCATGGAACCGCGCCAGGGCCGCGGCGTCGATTTCCCCCGCCAGGGCCTCGCCCGCCAGCAGCGGGTCCGTGTAGCGGCCGCCTTCGCCGGGCTGGTCCGCCAGCCATTCGCCGAGCGCCAGGAACAGGTCGGCGGCACTGGGCGCGCGGAAGCCGACCGAGCAGGTCAGGCAGGGGTCGAGGGCCACGCCGTGGTGGGCCACCCCGGGCGGCAGGTAGAGCATGTCGCCCGGGCCGAGGTCCCATTCCTCTTCCGGTTCGAAGCGGGCGAGCATGTCCAGTGGCACGCCCTCGCGGCGCGCCGGGTCGAAGTCACGGGCGATCTGCCAGCGGCGCCGGCCCTCGACCTGCAACAGGAACACGTCGTACTGGTCGACGTGCGGGCCCACGGAGCCGCCGGGTGCCGCGAAGGACAGCATCAGGTCGTCCAGCCGCCAGCCGGGAAGGAAGGCGAAGTGCGCCAGCAGCTCGCGCAGGGGTGGGTAGTGTTTTTCCACGTCCTGCACGAGCAGCGTCCAGTCGGCTTCGCCCAGGCCGTCGAAGTCACTTTCCTCGAAGGGCCCGTACTTCAGGGACCAGTTCCCGTCGGCATCCGGCCCCGTGACCAGGCGTGATTCGGCCAGCGGCTCGCAGGCGAGCCCGGCGAGGTCGTTGCCGTCCAGGGGAAAGTCCAGGTCCGGGAATGCCCCGCGCAGCAGGCAGGGCGCGCGCTGCCAGTGCTCGCCCAGGAAGCGCCCGATCCCGAGGTCCCCGAGCGGGGTGGCCATCAGTCGACGTTCGGCAGCCGTCGGGCGAGGTCCGCGGCCAGGCCCGTGTAGCCGGCCGGGGTGAGCGCCAGCAGGGACTGGCGGGCCTCCTCGGGCAGATCCAGGCCGGCAACGAAGCGCTCCAGGGACTCGCGCGTGATCCGCTTGCCGCGTGTGAGTTCCTTGAGCTGCTCGTAGGGGTTCTCGATGCCGTGCAGGCGCATCACGGTCTGGATCGGTTCGGCCAGCACCTCCCAGGCGCTGTCGAGATCCTCGGCCAGGCGCTCGGGAGCGACCTCGAGTTTGCCGAGACCCTTTTCCAGCGAGGCGATGGCGATCTGTCCGTGCCCCAGCGCCGTTCCCAGGGTGCGCAGCACGGTGGAGTCCGTCAGGTCACGCTGCCAGCGCGAGACCGGAAGCTTTTCCGCCAGGTGGCCCAGCAGGGCATTGGCCACGCCGAGGTTGCCCTCGGCGTTCTCGAAATCGATGGGATTGACCTTGTGCGGCATGGTGGAGGAGCCGATCTCGCCCGCCACGGTCTTCTGCCGGAAATAGCCGATCGAGATGTAGGACCAGATGTCCCGGCAGAAGTCGACCAGCACGGTCTGGTATCGGCTGAGCGCGTGGCAATACTCGGCGATCCAGTCGTGGGGTTCGATTTGCGTGGTCAAGGGGTTCCAGTCCAGGCCCAGGGACTCGACGAAGGCCTGGCCGAAGGCCGGCCAGTCCAGGTCCGGGCAAGCGGAAACGTGGGCATTGAAGTTGCCCACGGCGCCGTTGATCTTCCCGAGGATCGGCTGCGAGGCCAGCTGCAGTCGTTGCCGGGCCAGGCGCGCGGCCACGTTGGCCAGTTCCTTGCCCAGCGTGGTCGGCGAGGCGGTCTGCCCGTGGGTGCGCGACAGCATCGGAACATCGGCCTGTGCTTCGGCCATGGCGCGCAGGGTGGACTGAACCCGGTCCATGGCCGGCAGCAGCACCTCGCCGCGGGCCTCTTCGAGCATCAGGGCGTAGGCCAGGTTGTTGATGTCCTCGGAGGTGCAGGCGAAATGGAGGAACTCGGCGCCGGCCGCCAGTTCCGCGTGCTCGGCGAAGCGTTCCTTCAGGAAGTACTCCACCGCCTTCATGTCGTGGTTGGTGACCGATTCAATCTCCTTGACCCGGCGCGCCTCGGCTTCGCCGAAACCCTTCAGCAGCGCTTCCAGGAACGCCTCGGCGGCCCCGGACAGCGGCGCCAGGGCCGGAAAGCCCGGCTCGGCGGCCAGGGCCTGATACCAGCGCACCTCGATCAGCGTGCGGTAACGGATGAGTCCGTACTCGCTGCAGATGGGCCGGAGCCCGGCGGTCTTCGAGGCGTAACGTCCGTCCACGGAGGAGACGGCGGTGAGGGCGGAAAGGTCCATGAATGGTTGGGCCTGTGGGTCGTTGAAATCCGGAGGCGAAATGATACACGCCCGCCTCCGGGCCTTCAGCCTTCACGGGCCCGAATTCGCCGCCCTGCCAGCGTATAATCGCGGGTTTCGCGAGCGTCACGCGCCGGAAGGCGCGGAGGCGGGACAGGAATCACCCGGTGCGGGACGTCCCGCGCCACGACCCAATCTATCGCTGGAGCCGATCCATGAGCACGCCGAACACCACCGAGACCCGCACCGAACACGACAGCATGGGCGAACTGCAGGTGCCCGCCTGGGCGCTGTGGGGCGCCCAGACCCAGCGGGCCGTGCAGAACTTTCCCATCAGCGGCCTCACGGTCCCGCGCGCGTTCATCCGCGCCCTGGGCCTGATCAAGGGCGCCGCCGCCGCCGTCAACGAGCAACTGGGCGAGCTGGATGCCGAACGCTCCGCCGCCATCCAGGCCGCGGCCCAGCGGGTGGCCGAGGGCGAGTTCGACGCGCATTTCCCGATCGACATCTTCCAGACCGGCTCGGGCACCAGTTCGAACATGAACGCCAACGAGGTCATCGCCCGCGTCGCCACCACCGACGGCGGCGTGACGGTGCACCCGAACGACCACGTGAACATGGGCCAGAGCTCGAACGACGTGATTCCCACGGCGATCCAGGTCAGCGCCTGCCTGGTGGCCAGCGAGGAACTGCTGCCGGCGATGAAGCACCTGCGCGGCGTCATCGACACGAAGGCCCGTGAGCTGGAGAACGTGGTCAAGACCGGCCGCACCCACCTGATGGACGCCATGCCCGTCACCTTCGGCCAGGAGCTGGGCGCCTGGTCGTCCCAGGTGGATTCGGGCATCAAGCGCATCAAGAGCGCGCTCAAGCGCGTGCGCGAACTGCCCCAGGGCGGCACCGCCGTGGGCACCGGCATCAACGCGCACCCGGATTTCGGCCCGCTGGTCGCGCGCGCCCTGCGGGACGGTACGGACTTCCGCTTCAAGTCGGCGGGGGACTACTTCGAGGGCATCTCCTCGCAGGACGCGGCGGTGGAACTGTCCGGGCAACTCAAGACCTACGCCTGCAGCCTGATGAAGGTCGCCAACGACCTGCGCCTGATGAACTCCGGCCCGCTGGCGGGGATCGGCGACATCGAGCTGCCCGCGCTGCAGCCGGGTTCCTCCATCATGCCCGGCAAGGTGAACCCGGTGATTCCGGAAGCCACCTGCATGGTCTGCGCGCAGGTCATCGGCAACGACGCCGCCATCACCGTCGGTGGCCAGGCCGGCAACTTCCAGCTCAACGTCATGCTGCCCATGGTGGCGTTCAACCTGCTGCAGAGTCTGGAAATCCTGGCGAACACCAGCCGGGTGCTGGCCGATTCGGCCATTGCCGGCTTCAAGGTGCGGACCGACCGCGTCGCCGAGGCCCTGGACCGCAATCCCATCCTGGTGACGGCCCTGAACCCGGTGATCGGCTACGAGCTCGGCGCCGCTACCGCGAAACAGGCCTACAAGGAAGGCCGGCCGATCCTGGAAGTGGCGCTGGAAACCACGGACCTGGGCGAGGACAAGCTCAAGGAACTGCTGGATCCGCTGGCGCTGACGCAGGGCGGTATCAAGGCTTGATGAAGCCTTCGGAGCGGCCGGAGCCACCGGCCGCGACCCGCTGACCGGACGAGTACGTGGTTTTCTCGACCCTTTCGTTCCTGTTCGCCTTCCTGCCGGCCTTCCTGCTGTGCTACCTGTTGCTGCCGTGGCGCAACACCGTGGCGCTGGTGTTCAGCCTGCTGTTCTTCGCCTGGGGGGAGGGCGCCTACGTCCTGCTGTTGCTGGGTGTGATCACCGTGAATTACGGGGTCGGCAGCCGCCTGTCGGCCGAATCCGGGAAGCGAAAGCTGTGGCTGGCGGCCGGCGTGGCCGTGAATCTCGGGGTGCTGGGCTACTACAAGTACCTCGGCTTCCTGCTGTCCGACGTGCTGGGCATGAGCCCGCCGCCCGAGAGCATCCCGCACCTGCCCATCGGCCTTTCGTTCTTCATCTTCCAGTCGATTTCCTACCTGGTGGACGTGTACCGGGGCGATTCCCCCCGGGCGAAGTCGTGGTTCGACCTGGCGTTGTACATCTCGATGTTCCCGCAGCTCATCGCCGGCCCCATCGTGCGCTACAGCACCGTGGCGCTGGCGTTGCGGGAGCGGGAAATCACGGGGGACGACGTCTTCCGCGGCGCCATGCTGTTCGTGCTGGGCCTGGCCTACAAGGTGCTGGTGGCCAACAACGCGGCGGAAGTGGCCGACGGGGTGTTCGACGCGCCGATCGAACAGGTCTCGACGCTGGTGGCCTGGACCGGGACGGTGGCCTACACGCTGCAGATCTATTTTGACTTCGCCGGTTATTCGCTGATGGCCATCGGCATCGGGCGGGTCATGGGCTTCCGCTTCCCGCGCAACTTCAACTATCCCTACATCTCCCGGTCCATCACGGAGTTCTGGCGCCGCTGGCACATTTCGCTGTCGAGCTGGTTCCGGGACTACCTGTACATCCCCCTGGGTGGCAACCGAAAGGGGCGTCTGCGCACCTACGTGAACCTGTTCACCGTGTTCGTGCTCTGCGGCCTGTGGCACGGCGCGGCCTGGACCTTCCTGGCCTGGGGGCTGTTCCACGGCCTGCTCCTGGTCATCGAGCGCGCGGGGCTGGGACGGGTGCTGGAACGCTGCTGGGCGCCGCTGCGGCATGGGTACCTCCTGTTGCTGGTGATGGTCGGGTGGGTCCTGTTCCGTGCGGAAACTTTCAGCCAGGCCTGGGGCCTGCTGCACCGGATGTTCGTGCCCGACGCCTCGGCGCCCGACGGCTTCTGGTACTGGGTGACCCACGAGAATGCGATGTGGATGGCGCTCGGGATCGTCCTGTCCCTGCCACTGGCGGAGCGCCTTGCGGCCACGCGCCACCCGGAAACGGATGACAGTGACGTCCCTGTGGGGCGCGCCCGTGCAGTGGCCACCGTGATGGCGACGCTGGCACTGGTGCTGTGCACGGTCTACGTCATGTCCGGCGCCTACAACCCGTTCATCTACTTCCGGTTCTGAGCGTGGCAGCGTCCTCTAAAAGGCCCGTGTGCCAGGTGAATCCGCCCGCGCGGCGCGCGCTGTTGCTGGTGGTCCTGCTGCTGCTTGTGCCGGCCGTGGCGGCCCTGTTCACCGACGCCTCCGACCGCACCCGGCGCGAGAACCGGACACTGGCGACGTGGCCGGCCTGGAACGCCGCCGAGGGACTGGCAATCTACTTTCGTGGCCTGGAGGCCTGGGTCGACGATCACATGGGCTTCGTGGGGCCGGTGAACGAACTCTACCGGCGGGCGCAGTTCTACCTGTTCCGGGACCGTCCGGTGCCCAACGTCGATGTGGCCGCTGAGGGTTTCGTCTTCCTGAATGCGCATACGGCCCCGGCGGCGAATGCCCGCTACCGTGACGCCTGCCAGCCGGACCCGGACTTGGCCAGCAACGTGGCCGGCTCACTGGCGCAGTTTGCCGGGCGCCTGCAGGAGCGGGGCGTCGGGCTGACCGTGGCCATCGTCCCGTCGAAGGTGCTGCTCTACCCGGAGCGGCTGCCATCGACCGTTTCCTCGGAGTGGCGGCAGGCCTGCCGGTCGCTGCAGGCCGCGGACACCCTGCCCGCGATGGTCGGGCGCGAACTGGAAGGTGCGCCGTTGACGTTCGTGTTTCCCATCGAGGAGATGGCGGCGCTGAAGAACGAGCCGGACTTTTATCCGCCGGGCAATTTTCACGCCGTCGGCATGTCCGCTCATGTCTTCGCGAAGCACTTGATGGGTGAGATGGGAATCGATCCCGGCGAGGCCTACGACGCCCACCGTCGCTACGCGAACATCCCCGCGGACCTGTTGATCATGGGTTTTCGACGCAAGGCGATGGGGTGGCGGTACGGCTACCCGTCCTACGGGGTCAAGGGCGCTCGGCGTCAGCCCCAGTGGGTCAAGGAACTCTTTCCCGCAACCGATGACTTCAGCCGCTACGAAACCGCCCATCCGGCCAGCGACCGGTCGGTGCTCATGTTGTCGAATTCCTTCGGCCTGTACATGACGGCGCACCTCGCCCCCGGGGTCCGTCGCCTGCAGCACGTGAGCATGAACGGCTTCGAAGAAGCGGGGATCGATGCGGGGCTCGAGTCGCTGATCGAACGCAGCGGCGCGACGGACGTCGTCATCCTGCTGCACGACGGGGGGTTCAACCCCCGGCTGTTGCAGAACCTGGCGGACGCGCTGGCGCCGCGCTGAATCGGCCGTATCGCCGGAGGCGGCGAGACGTCCCGAAGGCGCGCCTCGATCCTGCAGGAAAGCGCCAGTCCCGGATCAGATCACGCAGTGCTTGGCGTAGTCCGCGGCTTCGCCGGCCGTCCAGTCTTCCTTGTCCTTTTCCTCGAGTTTTTCGCACCAGGCCTCGGAACCGATGGTGGTGCTGTCGATGATGCAATGGGTGGCGTAGGTCTTGCCGTCCTCGAGGGTCCATTCGGATTTCGGTTTTTCGGCCATGGCCTCGCACCACTTCGTCGAACCCGGCTCGGGTTCGCAGGCAGCGAGCAGCAGTGCGGAAACGGCGAGGGCGAGCGTGCTGAGGTGGATGCGGCGCATGGTCGGGTCCGTCGGAGTGGAGGGGTTTCAGCAGTATAGACGCTGCCACGGCGGGACCCGGCCTCCCGCCGGGCCGCTGCTGAGGGCTGAGGGAAATTCCGGCATCATGCGCTCAAGACCGAACGCGTCGGGACGCCCCGGTCCTTCCCCGGGGAACTCAAGAGTTGACGGAGAAATCACCATGAACTGGATCATTCTCATCCTGGCCGGCATATTCGAGATCGGCTGGGCGATCGGGCTCAAGTACACGGACGGCTTCACCCGCCTGTGGCCGACCGTGGGTACGGTCCTGGCCATGGTGATCAGCCTCGGCCTGCTGGGCATCGCCATGAAGACGCTGCCCGTGGGCACCGCCTACGCGGTCTGGGTCGGGGTCGGCGCAGTGGGAACGGCCATCCTCGGTATCGTGTTGCTGGGCGAGCCGGCGAACGCGGGACGGATGGTAAGTCTCGGGCTGATCCTCGCGGGCATCATCGGCCTGAAGCTGTCGTCGCCCGCTTGAACCGGCAAGCGGGCCACAGGGCGGACCGGAAGGCCCGCCCTGTGCCGTCCATCACCCGTCCGTCGCGCGGCGGCGGAACCACAGGGCGGCGGCGAGCAGCACCACGGCCACCGCGAGGCCCGAAGCCATCTGCAGGCTGAAGATGCGGTCCAGCATGTTGCCGAACGTCGCGGCGCCGTCGAAGGTATCGAAAAGGGGAACGCCCAGGGTCGCGGCTGCCCGGCCTTCCTCCACGTCGCAGCAGGCGATGATCGGGCTGTTGGCGTACCACTCCCAGAGGATGCCGCCGAGGTTGGTCTTCCAGGTGAAGGTCTTGAGGAAATCGATCCAGATCTGCAGCACGGCGAAGATGGCCGGCGGCACCAGGGCGAACAGCAGCGGCAGCCGTGGCGCGAAGGACGAGACCAGCAGCAGCCAGCCATAGACCGGCAGGGCCCAGAGGGCCTGCGCCAGGTAGGAGGCCAGCACCAGCGCCCAGGCCTTGAACGGGTTGCCCAGGCCCACGAACAGGGTCCAGGGGTTTTCACCCAGCACCAGCACCGTCACCGAGCCGATCAGGTAGACGGCCAGGACGGTCAGCACGTACACCACCCAGAAGATCACCGGGATCACGAACATGGCCGTGACCAGCTTGGACAGCAGCGTGACCGTGTCGGAAGCGGGCAGGGACTTCCACCAGAGGATCGAACGGTCCTTGCGGTCGTCGTACAGGGCGCCGAGCAGGTAGAAGAACACCACGAAGCCCAGCGCCAATGTGAAGAGCTGTGAGGCCGCGATGTTGGCCAGGTGGATGACCTGGGCGCGCGTGGCCTCGTCGGTGGTGTTCAGGAACCGGATGGCTTCCTTCAGGCTGCTGAACTCGTGGTCCAGGTAGCCGAAGCTGATCAGCGCCATCACCGCCAGGGCGATGTAGATGCCGGCGATGGCCAGAGGCGTACCGCGCATGGCGACGCGGTTTTCCCAGTATTCACGCTGGAGCAGGGCGGGCAGGCGGTTCATGCGGCGGCTCCCGTGTTCAGTTCGAAGGATTCCGCCTCACCGGCGCTCATGGTGGCCACGAACAGGTCGGCGACGCTGGGGGTGTGCAGTTCGCCCAGCGGTTTGAGGCGTTCGCGGTCGGCGTTCTTGAACAGGAAGATGTGCCGGCCCATCAAGACCCGCTCGAACAGGGGTTTCAGGGCCCGGGCCTCATCGGCCCTGTCGGCGCGCACCATGAGTTCCACGTATCGCTCCTGCACCTCCTCCATGCTGCAGTCCAGGGCGATCTTGCCGTCCTGGATGAAGATGAGGTCGCTGAGGATGTGTTCGACCTCCTCGACCTGGTGCGTGGTGATCACGATGGTTCGCTCTTCGTCGAAATAATCATTGAGCAGGTTGGTGTAGAACTGCTTGCGATAAAGAATGTCGAGGCCCAGCGTCGGTTCGTCCAGAACCAGCAGCCGCGCATCGATGGCCATGACGATGGCCAGGTGCAGTTGCACCACCATGCCCTTGGAGAGCTGCTTGACCTTGTGGTCCTGGCGGACCTTGGTGGTCGAGAGGTAGTGCAGGCATTTTTCCCGGGAAAAGCGCGGGTGGACCTTCTCCGTCACCTCGATGAGTTCGCGAACGCGAATCCAGCGCGGCAGCACCGCCACGTCGGCGATGAAGCACACGTCTTCCATCAGCGATGCGCGCTGGCTGGAGGGGTCGCGCCCCAGGACCTTCAGGTCACCCTCGTACCCGGACAGGCCGAGCACGGCCTTGAGCACGGAGGTCTTGCCGGCGCCATTGGGGCCGATCAGACCCACGATGCGACCGGTGGGAATCACCAGGTCGACATGATCCACCGCCAGGGTGCGGCCGTAACGCTTGCACAGCCCGCGCGCCTCGATGACGTTACGCGTCGGCGTGACCGTCGCTTCTCCCGATTCATTCATCGCTTCACTCGTCGCCTCACTCATGGCCGGCGGTCTCCTCTTTGGTCTTGTTGTCGGGTTCGCGGGGCAGGGTGTCGATGTCCAGCCCGAGCTGTTGAATGCGCTCCAGGGTGGCGGGCCACTCGTCCTCGATGAACTTGCGGCGCTCGCTGTCCATGAGCTGCGCCCGGGCGCCCTCGCACACGAACATGCCCAGGCCACGACGCTTCTCCACCAGCCCCTCGTCGACGAGGGCCTGGTAGGACTTTGAAACGGTAATGGGATTGAGCTGGAATTCGGAAGCCACGCTGCGTACGGAGGGCAGAGCGTCACCTTCGGCCAGCGAGCCGTCCAGGATCATGGCGATGGTGCGCTCTTTCAACTGCCAGTAGATCGGCTGGCTGTCGTTCCACTGGGTGACCATGAGGCCTCAGCCGTGACCGAACAGCAGCAGGCCCACGGTCAGGCCGCCGGGGCGGGCGTTTTCGTCGGACGTGGGGTCCGATGATTCATTCTCGACCGGCATGGCCGTCGCGGCCTCTTCGGCCGGCGCGTCGAGCCAGCGTTCGCCCAGGGTGGCGCCCGCGGCGGTGACGGTCAGCGCCATGGCCACGGCAATGGCGACGCGGTCGGGTATGCGCAGTGAGATCCGTTTCCTGAGGTTCAGCATCGTCGTTTCCTCGCCCGCTGGGGGCCCTTTCCTGGACGGACTCCAGTCACGTCCTTAGGTGTTGTAGTGAACTATAACACCAAACAACAAGGCGTGCAAGCACCCCCGGGAACACGGGCGTGCGATTCTTGCGATGCCCGTGACGGTCCCTCACAATGCGCCCCTTCATTCATCAAGGAGTAACAAGCCCATGACACCATGGCGCAAGCTGGCCCTGGCGGCCTCCTCGTTCGCATTCGCCGGCACGCTGTCGGCGACCGAACTCGAGACCGATGAACAGCGGCTGGCGTACATGATCGGCATGGACATTGGACAGTCCCTGCGTCACCAGGGTGCGGACCTGGACCTCGACACCCTGTTCGAAGCCATCCGGACCCTGTACGAAGGTGGCGAGCCGGCGATGAGCCAGGAAGAGGCGATGGCCATCCGCCAGGCCTATGTGGCGCAGCGCCAGGAGGCGCAGGCCGCGCAGCAGGCAGCCGTGGCCGCTACGAACAAGGCGGAGGCGGAGGCATTCCTGGCGGAGAACGCCGGCAAGGAAGGTGTGGTCTCGACGGCGTCCGGCCTGCAGTACAAGGTCCTGACCCAGGGTGATGGGCCGCGGCCGACCGCGACCGACACGGTCACGGTTCACTATGTCGGCACCTTGCTGGACGGTACGGAGTTCGACAGCTCCTACTCGCGCAACGAGCCCATCTCCTTCGCGCTCGACCGGGTCATCCCGGGCTGGACCGAAGGCGTGCAGTTGATGCCGGTGGGGAGCAAGTACATCTTCTGGATCAAGCCCGAACTGGGCTACGGCGAGGGCGGCGGCGGTCCCATCCCCCCGAACTCGGCGCTGAAGTTCGAAGTGGAACTGCTGGACATCCAGGGCTAGGCCAACCCGGCTCCAGGACCCGCAGTGTGAAGACAGGACCGGCGCCCGCAGTGGGCGCCGGTTCGCATTGGTCGGCACAACAGGCCATCGGCCCATAAGAGGAGTCAATCGTCATGCGGGTATCTGTCATCGGGGGCGGCTACGTGGGCCTCGTCTCGGCCGCGGGGTTCGCCCAGGTGGGCCATCACGTGGTCTGCATGGACATCGACGCCGAGCGCGTCGAACGAATGCGCCAGGGCGAGGTTCCCATCTACGAGCCGGGCCTGTCGCCCATGCTGGTCGACAACCAGCGTGAGGGACGTCTCCACTTCACCACCGACATGGCCGAGGCGGTCCATCATGCCGAGGTGCTGCTCATTGCCGTGGGCACGCCGGCGGACGAGGATGGCTCCGCCGACCTCAGCCACGTGCTCGCCGTGGCGAAGTCGATCGGCGAGACCATCGAACGCCCCCTGCTGGTGGTGACCAAGTCCACGGTGCCCGTCGGCACCTGCGACCGTGTGCGCGCCGCCATCGAGGCGGCCCTGGCCGAACGGGGCGTGGACATCGACTTTTCCGTCGCTTCCAACCCCGAATTCCTGGCCGAGGGCGTCGCCGTGGCCAACTTCATGAAGCCCGACCGTATCGTGATCGGCGTCGAGAACGAGGCTTCGGAAAACCTGCTGCGCGAACTGTATTCGCCATTCAACCGCAATCACGAAAAGCTGCTCAGCATGGACGTGCGTTCGTCGGAACTGACCAAGTACGCGGCCAATGCCATGCTGGCCACGCGGATCAGCGCGATGAACGAGATGGCCAACGTGGCCGAGGCGGTGGGGGCGGACATCGAGAAGGTACGCCTGGGCATCGGTTCCGATCCCCGGATCGGTTACTCCTTCATCTATCCGGGCGCGGGCTACGGGGGCAGCTGCTTTCCCAAGGACGTGCGGGCCCTGAGCCATACAGCCTCCCAGGCCGGTTATCGCGCCGCCATCCTGGACGCTGTGGAGACCGTCAACAACCGCCAGCGGCACAAACTGTTCGAGATGCTGCAGCGCCACGCCGGCGATCGCCTGCCCGGGATGACGGTGGCCGTCTGGGGTCTGGCCTTCAAGCCCAACACCGACGACATTCGCGAGGCGCCGGCCCTGGTGCTGCTCGACACCCTGCTCGCGGCCGGTGTCAGCGTGCGCGCCCATGACCCGAAGGCCGCCGACGCGGTGCGTCGCCGTTTCGTGGACGCCGATGGGCTGGAACTGGTGGACGATCCGTATCACGCCGCCGAGGGCGCCGACGCCCTGGTCCTCGTCACCGAGTGGCGGCAGTACTGGGCCCCCGATTTCCGCCGTCTGTCCGAGTCCATGCGCGAACCGGTCATCCTGGACGGGCGCAACATCTGGGCGCCGGATGTGGTCCGCCAGCGCGGCTTCACCTATTATTCGATCGGGCGTCCCTGAGGGCGCCCGGGCCGGCCCACCGGGGCCGGTCGAACGAACCCGGCCATCGACATTTCGTTGCCCGGAACATCCGTTTTCCCAGCAAATTTCCATCCTGAACAACCCGACCCCGACTTCATGAGCGATTCCCTGCAAGACCAGTTGCTGGCCCTTGGCCTCGCCAAGGACCGTCCGGAAAAGAAGAAGCCGGCTGGCAGGAAGCGGCCGAATTCCGCGCGCGGTGGAAAGCCGCAGGGCAGGGGTCACGGGGGCGGGAAACCCCGACAGGGCGGCCCCGGCAAGCAGGGGCAGGGCGCTGGCAAGGGCGGCGAAATCTCCCTGGACGCCGCGTGGAAGGCGCGCCAGAAGGACGAAAAGGTCGGCGCCGACAAAGCCAGGGCCGAAAAGCTCGCCCGCGACCTGGAACGCCGCCGCATCAACGGCGAGATCGAGGCCATGGTCAAGGACCAGGGCCTGAACGACCGCGAGGGCGAACTCAAGCGCAACTTCCTCTACAAGGGCAAGATCCGCAGCGTCCGCGTCAACGCGGAGCAGCTCGAAGCCCTGAATGCCGGCACGCTGGCGCTGGTGTTCCTGCGTGGTGACTACCTGGTGGTCCCGCCGGCGCTGGCCGAGAAGGTGAAGGCCCTGTCACCCGACCACGTGCCGGAACTGGGGGGAGACGATCCGGCGGAAGAGGAATTCCCGGTGCCGGACGACCTGGTGTGGTGAGGCCCGCCGCGCAAGGAATCTGATCCCAGGCGCTGACCCGAGGCACTGACTCCGGGCGCCGGCGCCGCTTCGATCAGGTGTTCGCCGGCAACAAACGTCGCACTTCCTCCGTCGACATTCCCTTGCGCGACGCGTAGTCCTCGACCTGGTCGTCCAGGATTTCACCGACCACGAAGTACTGGCTCTTCGGGTGGGCGAAGTAGTAGCCGCTGACGGCGGCAGCGGGGAGCATGGCGTAGCCCGAGGTCAGTTCCATGTGGCTGTGGGTCCCTGCGTCGAGCAGTTCGAACAGCTTCACCTTTTCACTGTGTTCCGGGCAGGCCGGGTAGCCCGGAGCGGGGCGGATGCCGGCGTAGGCCTCCTTGATCAGGGCCTCGTTGTCCAGGTCCTCGTCAGGGTCGTAGCCCCAGGTCTCCCGTCGCAGCTTGCGGTGGGTGGCCTCGGCCAGGGCCTCGGCGAGGCGGTCGGCCAGGGCCTTGAGCAGGATGGCGCTGTAGTCGTCGTGGGCTGCTTCGAAGGCGGCGACGTGCGGTTCGATGCCCAGGCCCGCGGTGACCGCGAACAGGCCGACCCAGTCCTCCAGGCCGCTGTCCACCGGCGCCACGAAGTCGGCCAGGCACCAGTGCGGCTGTCCCTCGGCCTTGTGTTTCTGCTGGCGCAGGAAACACAGGCGCTCGCGCACTTCGCTGCGGGACTCGTCCGTGTACAGCAGCACGTCGTCGCCTTCGCGCGCGGCGGGAAACAGGCCGACAGTGGCGCGCGCCTCCAGCCATTCCTCCTCGACGATGCGCTCCAGCATGGCGCGGGCGTCCGCGTACAGGCCGCGGGCGGTTTCACCCACGACCTCGTCCTCCAGGATGGCGGGAAAGCGCCCGGCCAGTTCCCAGGACTGGAAGAACGGCGTCCAGTCGATGTAGTCCACCAGTTCCTTCAGCGGCACGGGTTCGACCGTGATGCCGGGGCGGGCGGGCCGAACCGGCGGATGCGCTTCGAAATCGGGCTGGAAGCCATTCGCACGCGCATCGGCCAGCGGCACCGGCGGCGCGCGCCGGCTCCCGGCCGCCCGGCGTTCGCGCAGAGCGGCGTACTCGGCGGCGGTTTCCCTGCGGAAGCCCTTGCGGGCCTCGCGGTCCACCAGCCGGCGCGCCACGCCCACGGCGCGGGAGGCGTCCTTCACCCACCAGGCGCCATGCTGGTATTCCGGCTCGATGCGCAGGGCCGTGTGCAGGCGCGAGGTGGTGGCGCCGCCGATCATCAGCGGCAGGTCCATTTCACGGCGCTGCATTTCCGCCGCGACCAGGCGCATCTCCTCCAGTGATGGAGTAATGAGCCCGGACAGGCCGATCACGTCCACCTGGTGCTCCACGGCCGCGTCGATGATCTTCTCGGTGGGCACCATCACGCCCAGGTCGATCACGTCGAAGTGGTTGCAGCGCAGCACCACGCCGACGATGTTCTTGCCGATGTCGTGCACGTCCCCCTTCACCGTTGCCATCAACACGCGGGGCAGGCGGCCCTCGTCGTCGTTGCCGGCCTTTTCCTGCTCGATGTAGGGGATCAGCACGGCCACGGCCTGCTTCATCACCCGGGCGCTCTTGACCACCTGGGGCAGGAACATCTTGCCGCCGGCGAACAGGTCGCCGACCACGTTCATGCCGTCCATCAGGGGGCCTTCGATCACCTCCAGTGCGCGCGGGAACTGCTGTCGCGCCTCCTCGGTGTCGGCTTCGATGTGCGCGGTGATGCCTTTCACCAGGGCGTGGCGCAGGCGCTCGGCCACCGGCGCCTCACGCCAGGCGTCCGTGGCGTCGGCTTCCGTGCGGCCACCCTGGAAACGCTGGGCGATGTCCAGCAGCCGTTCCGAGGCATCGGGGCGCCGCGCCAGCACCACGTCCTCCACGGCCTCGCGCAGCTCCGGCTCGATCTCGTCGTACACCTCCAGCTGGCCGGCGTTGACGATGCCCATGTCCATCCCGGCGCGGATCGCGTGGAAAAGAAACACCGAGTGGATGGCCTCGCGCACGCGGTCCTGACCGCGGAAGGAGAAGGAGATGTTGCTCACCCCGCCGGAGATGTGGGCGCCCGGGCAGCGTTCCTTGATGGCGGCCGTGGCCTCGATGAAATCCAGGCCGTAGCGATCGTGCTCGGCAATGCCCGTGGCCACGGCGAAGATGTTGGGGTCGAAGATGATGTCTTCGGGAGGAAAGCCCACCTCCTCGGTGAGGATGCGCCAGGCGCGCTCGCAGATGGTCACGCGCCGTGCCAGGGTGTCGGCCTGACCCTGTTCGTCGAAGGCCATGACGATCACGGCCGCGCCGTAGCGCAGGATCGTGCGGGCCTGGGCGACGAAGGGTTCCTCGCCTTCCTTGAGGCTGATCGAATTCACCACGCCCTTGCCCTGCAGGCAGGCCAGGCCGGCCTCCAGCACGTCCCAGCGCGAGGAATCGATCATCACCGGCACGCGGGCGATGTCGGGTTCCGAGGCGATCTGGTTGAGGAAGCGCGTCATCACCGCCACACCGTCGAGCAGGCCTTCGTCCATGTTGACGTCGATGATCTGGGCGCCGTTGTCCACCTGGTCGCGCGCCACTTCCACGGCGGTTTCGAAGTCGTCCGCCTGGATCAGCTTGCGGAAGCGTGCGGAGCCGGTGACGTTGGTACGTTCGCCCACGTTGACGAAATTCAGTTCGGGGCTGAAGGTGAATGGCTCCAGTCCCGCGAGGCGGCACCAGGGGTCCGGGGTCGGCGGCGTGCGCGGGGCCTGGTCCGCCACGCATTCGGCAATCGCGCGGATGTGGTCCGGCGTCGTGCCGCAGCAGCCACCCACCATGTTGACCAGCCCGGCGCGGGCGAACTCGCGGATGACGCCGGCCATCTTCTCCGGCGTCTCGTCGTACTCGCCCAGTTCGTTGGGCAGGCCGGCGTTGGGATGCGCGCTGACGGCGCAGGTGGCCACGCGCGACAGTTCCTGCAGCCAGGGCCGCAGTTCCTCGGCCCCCAGGGCGCAGTTGAGCCCGATCGTCATGGGGCGGGTGTGGCGCAGGGAGTTCCAGAAGGCCTCCACCGTCTGGCCGGAGAGCGTGCGGCCGCTGGCGTCGGTGATGGTTCCGGAAATCATCACCGGCAGGCACTGGCCCATTGCCTCGAACAGTTCGTCGATGGCGAACAGGGCGGCCTTGGCGTTGAGCGTGTCGAAGATGGTCTCGACCATCAGCACGTCGGCGCCGCCCTCGATGAGCCCGCGGGTGGCTTCGCCGTATGCCTCGCGCAGCTGCTCGAAGGTGATGTTGCGGTAATCCGGCCGGTTCACGTCCGGCGACAGGGAGGCCGTGCGGTTGGTCGGGCCCAGCACGCCGACGACGAATCGCGGCTTGTCGGTGAACTCGTCCGCGACCGAACGCGCCAGGGCCGCCCCCGCCCGGTTGAGTTCGAAGACCTGGTCCTCCATGCCGTAGTCGGCCTGGGAAATGCTGGTGCTGTTGAAGGTATTGGTTTCGAGCAGGTCCGCGCCGGCCTCCAGGAAGGCCCGGTGGATGCCACCGATGAGCGCCGGCGCCGTCAGGGTCAGGAGGTCGTTGTTGCCCCGCTGCGGCATCGGGTGGTCGGCGAAGGTCTTGCCGCGAAACTCGGCCTCTTCCAGGGTGTGCTGCTGGATCATCGTGCCCATCGCGCCGTCGAGCACGGCGATACGCGAGGCGAGCAGGGCCTCCAGGGC
Source organism: Gammaproteobacteria bacterium (assembly GCA_030426265.1). Classification (GTDB taxonomy): domain Bacteria; phylum Pseudomonadota; class Gammaproteobacteria; order Xanthomonadales; family SZUA-36; genus Marinihelvus. The sequence goes on from JAUHYP010000028.1 coordinate 28,305, forward strand.
CGCGGCCCGCTCCGGGTTTCTCCAGGGTAGTGAGTGTTGCATGGCAGAGGCCTCAGGCCGGGCGTGACGCCAGCAGGGTCAGAACGGAAAAATTCGGCGCGCGCTTCTCCACCGCCGACACGGCGCAATGGCCGACGTCCAGGCCGGCCCCGTTGGCGAGGCGTTCCAGCGCTTTCGGCGTGAAACCCAGGTTGAGGTGGTTGTAGGGAACCACGGCCTTCTCGTGACGGTGGCGGGCCAGGGTCACGGCCAGCAGATGGCCGCCCGGGCGCAGGACACGCGCGGCCTCGGCGAAGGCTGTCTCGGGCCTGCGCGTGTAGGTCAGGGCGTGAAGCAACATCACCGTATCGGCGCTCGCGTCCTCCAGCGGCAGATCGTGCATGTCGCCCTGCTCGAAGCGGACGTTGGGGAAGGGCGCCAGGCGTTTGCGGCCGGCGGCCACCACCCGTTCGCTGATGTCCAGGCAGGTGATCGACCGCGCCCGGGGCGCCAGCAGTTCGGCCAGGACGCCGTCCCCCGAGGCGATGTCGACCACGTCACCGAGCACCAGCAGCTGGGTCAGCGCGCGCGCCGTGGCCTCCCAGGTCCGCCCCGGTGAATAGTGGCGTTCCATGTCGCCGGCCACCGTGTCGGCCCATTTGCCGTCCGAACCGCGGGCGGCCAGCACCTGGGGCACGCGTTCCAGGTCCTGTTCGACCAGGGGGTCGCGGGTCTGGCCGCGCAGCACGTCCCACAGGCGGCCCAGTGCCGGGTCTTCCGGATCCCGGACGCTGCGATAGAAGACGGAGACGCCATCCCGGCGGTCCTGGACCAGCGCGGCTTCCTTCAGCTTCGCCAGGTGTGTCGACACGCGTGGCTGGGCGAGCTGGGTGATGGCCGCCAGTTCCGCCACGCTCAGCTCTTCCTGCTCCAGCAGGAGCAAGAGGCGAATCCGGGTGCTGTCCGACAGCAGCCGCAGGTGGGTCGTGGCCAGTTGAAGGTCCATGGGAAGGCAGTATATATCCTTTCATCAAGATTGGAAGATATATACCGCCCGGGCACGCCATGAACGCCCGCGTTCGACATGCGCCGGAGGGCCCCAAGGCCTATAATCTGCACCCCCAAAAGGCTCCCGGAGTCCAGTGTCATGGACCTCAGACTCACCGAAGAACAGCAGATGATCCAGGCCGCGGCGCGAGACTTCGCCCAGGCCGAGATCGTGCCCGTCGCCGCCGATCTGGACGCCCGTGGCGAGTTTCCCAGCAAGACCATCGCCCAGATGGGTGAACTGGGTCTGATGGGCATCGAGGTGCCGGAGGAATACGGCGGGGCCGGAATGGACCCGGTGAGCTACGCCCTCGCGATCCTGGAAATCGCCGCCGCGGACGCCTCTCACGCGACGATCATGTCCGTGAACAACACCCTGTATTGCCACGGCATCATGAAGTACGGCACCGAGGCGCAAAAGCATGCGTTCGTCACGCCGATCGCCTCGGGCCAGGCGGTGGGCGCCTATGCCCTGACCGAACCCCAGTCCGGATCGGATGCGAGCAACATGCGCACGCGCGCGGTGCTGTCGGAAGACGGCAGCCACTACGTGCTCAACGGCAAGAAGTCCTGGATCACGTCCGGCCCGGTGGCGAAGTACGTCATGGTGTTCGCCATGACCGATCCGGAGCAGGGCGCCAAGGGCGTGTCCGCTTTCCTGGTCGACGCCGAACAGGAGGGCTTCATCCGGGGCAAGACCGAGCCGAAGATGGGCATCCGCGCATCCGCCACCTGCGAGATCGAGTTCGAGAATTTCCGCGTCCCGGTGGAAAACCGCCTGGGCGCGGAAGGCAAGGGCTTCAGCATTGCGATGGGCGTCCTGGACGCCGGTCGCATCGGCATCGCCGCGCAGGCCACGGGCATCGCGCGCGCCGCCTACGAGGCCAGCGTGGATTACGCCCGTGAGCGCCAGGCCTTCGGCCGGCCCATCGCCGGGTTCCAGATGATCCAGGCCAAGATCGCCGACATGCGCACGCGCCTGGAGGCCGCCACGCAGCTCACCCTCGCCGCCGCCTGGCGCAAACAGCGTTCGAAAGAGACCGGCGAGCGCTATACCCTGCAGGCCAGCATGGCTAAACTTTTCGCCTCGGAAACGGCCATGTTCATCACGCACCAGGCCCTGCAGATCCACGGCGGGATGGGTTACAGCAAGGAACTGCCGGTGGAGCGCTATTTCCGCGACGCCAAGATCACGGAGATCTACGAGGGCACCAGCGAGATTCAGCGCATGGTGATCAGTCGCCTCGAAACCGGAACACGCTGAAGCAGCAAGGGGAGGGGGCTCCGGCCCGGATCATCATGAGCAGCAGCACAAGCGATGCGCAGGGCAAGGCTGCCCTGCTCGAAGAAGTCCAGGACATCCTGGCCGATGGCGCCACGGAGCGCCGCGCCGAACAGGCCCGATACTTCGCCCAGGCCTTCCTGCGCCGGGTTCCTTCCGAGGACATCCAGGACACCGCGGCGATCACCATGGCGGCCATCATCGACGGGATGATGAAGTTCGCCGGGCGGCGCGAACCGGGCACCTCCTGCGTGCGGGTGTTCAACCCGGACCGGCGCCATGACGGCTGGATCAGCCCGCACACCATCATCGAGATGGTCAACCCCGACATGCCCTTCCTGGTGGACACGGCGAACCTCGTCATGGCCGAAATGGGCCTGGGCGTTCACATCATGGTCCATCCCGTCATCCACGTTCAGCGCGACAAGCTCGGTCGCCAGCGCGGCTTTTTCCCGACCGCCGCCGGCAAGGGCGAACCGGAATCCATCATGCATCTGCAGGTGGACCGGCAGACGGACCCGTCCGTGCTGCACACCATCGAGCACCGGCTGCAGGTCGCCATGGGGCACGTGGCCCAGGCGGTGGAAGACTGGTCGGAAATGCGCGAACGCCTGGGCGAGGCGGTGGATCTTCTTCCGGCATGGGCCGGTGACTTCGACGCGGCCAGTCTCGAGGAATGCCAGGCCTTTCTCGCCTGGCTGCGGGACGACCACTTCATCCTGCTCGGCTCGCGCGACTACGTGGTGGACCGGAGCAAGGGCCGCTTCAACCTGGACCTGGTGGAAGGCAGTGGCATCGGCCTGCTGCGCGAGACGGACAAGACCATCCGCAGCCGTCCCATTGCCACGCTGGCGGACGGCGCCCAGGGCGAGCGCGACCATCCCCTGATCATCACCAAGACCCGCGCACGCAGCACCGTGCACCGCAGCGGCTACATGGATTACATCGGCGTGCTGCGCTTCGACAAGAAGGGCCGTGTCATCGGTGAACGGCGGTTCATCGGCCTGTTCACGTCCAACGCCTACTTCCGCCGGGTCAAGGACACGCCCCTGATTCGCCAGAAGGTGGCCCGCGTGATGGAGCGTTCCGCGCTGCGCGAAGGCAGTTACGCGCGCAAGTCGCTGGTGCACATCCTCGAGACTCTGCCGCGGGACGACCTGTTCCAGGCTGGCGTCGACGAGATCGAGGGCATCGCCCTGGCCGTGCTCGCGCTCACCGAACGCCAGCGGGTTCGCCTGCTGGTGCGCCGAGAGCGTTTCCACCGGTTCTACTCCTGCCTGGTGTTCATTCCCCGGGACGATTTCAGCACCGAGAACCGGCAGAAGATCCAGGACCTGCTGTTCCGGGCCTTCCAGGGCGAGCAGCTCGATTACGCGGTGCAGATTTCCGAGTCGCCGCTGGCCCGCCTCCAGTTGCTGATCCGTCCGAAGCCGGGCGCCCGGCCCGACCCGGACCTGCGGGCCCTGGAGAGCCGCATCGTCGAAGCGGTCAGTTCCTGGCAGCACGGCCTGCGCGACACGCTCGTGCACAAGTTCGGCGAAGAGAAGGGATTGGCGTGGGCGGCGTCCATCGGGCGCGCCTTCCCGGCGGCCTACCAGGAAGACGTGTCGCCCTGGGTGGCCAGTTTCGACGTCGAGCGCATCGCCGAACTCGGGGACGAGAACGACCTGCGCATGAGCCTCTACCGGCCGCGCGGCAAGGAATCGGACATCATCCGCTTCAAGATCTTCAAGCGCGGCGGTCCCATCCCGCTGTTCCAGGCCCTGCCGATCCTCGAGAACATGGGCCTGCAGGTGGTCAACGAGCGGCCCTATCGCCTGGACATGGAAGACGGTTCGGCGGTCTGGGTGCAGGACTACGACATGCTCTACGACCGGGCTGCCGGCCTGGACCTGGACCGGGTGCGCGAGCATTTCACCGAAGCCTTTCTCAGCATCTGGCGGGGGATTACCCGCAGTGACGGGTTCAACCGCCTGATCCTGGCGGCCTCGCTGCGCTGGCGCGAGGTGAAGGTCCTTCGCGCCTACTGCAAGTACCTTCAGCAGACGGGGATTCCGTTTTCCCTCGCGTACATGGCCGGAACCCTGGCGCGGCACCCCTTGCCGGCACGATTGCTGCTGGAATACTTCGAGGCGCTGTTCGATCCGGCCCGGGACGATGAAAGCGATCATCGCCGCAACCTGGCGTCGCGGCGCCTGGCCCGGGACCTGGATGATCTCGTCGCGGACGCGAAGATCAGCGATCCGGTGATGCTGGAACTGGTGCAGGCCGTGATCGACCGGCGCCGCGTTGCGGACCGGGATGCCCAGGCCGAGGCCATCGAAGAGGCCTTTCTGCGGGGGCTGGACGCGGTCAGCAACCTGGACGAGGACCGCATCCTGCACGTGTTCCACCGGGTGATCCGCAGCACGCTGCGCACCAACTTCTACCAGCCCGACAGCGAGGGCCGGCCCCGGGACTACATCAGCTTCAAGTTCGACTCCTCCCGGGTGCCGGACCTGCCGGCGCCGCGGCCCTACCGGGAGATCTGGGTGTATTCGACCCGGGTCGAGGGCATTCACCTGCGCATGGGCCCCATCGCCCGTGGCGGCCTGCGCTGGTCGGACCGCAAGGCCGACTTCCGCACCGAGGTACTGGGCCTGATGAAGGCCCAGAACGTGAAGAACACCATCATCGTGCCCGTGGGCGCCAAGGGCGGCTTCGTCCCGATGAACCTGCCGGAGCAGGGAGGCCGGGAGGCGGTGTTTGCGGAGGGAACGGCTTGTTACAAAATATTTATCAATGGGTTATTGGACATAACCGATAACCTGGATGAAGAAAAGATTCTGCCCCCGTCGGACGTGGTTCGGCGCGACGGAGACGACCCCTACCTGGTCGTCGCCGCCGACAAGGGCACCGCGACCTTTTCCGACACGGCCAATGCCATCGCCCAGGCGCACGGCTTCTGGATGGACGACGCTTTCGCCTCCGGCGGCTCGGTCGGATACGACCACAAGGGCATGGGGATCACCGCCAAGGGCGCCTGGGAGGGCGTGAAGCGCCATTTCCGCGAACTGGGCACCGACATCCAGAAGACGCCGTTCACCGTGGTCGGCATCGGCGACATGTCCGGTGACGTGTTCGGCAACGGCATGCTGCTGTCGAAGTTCATCCGCCTCAAGGCCGCATTCAATCACCTGCACATCTTCCTGGACCCGGATCCGGACCCGGCCGCCTCCTTCCGCGAGCGCAAGCGCCTGTTCGCGCTTCCGCGCTCGTCCTGGACCGATTACGACGCGTCACTGATCTCACGGGGCGGTGGCGTGTTCTCGCGCCAGGAAAAGCTCATTCCGCTCAGCAAGGAGGTCCGGGACTGGCTGGGGGTCGAAGAGACGCAGTTGCCGCCCAATGAACTGATCCGGCGGCTGCTCCAGGCGGAGGTCGATCTGCTGTGGAACGGCGGCATCGGGACCTACGTCAAGTCCGGCCGCGAGAGCCACGCCGACGTCGGTGACCTGGCCAACAACCCGTTGCGCGTCAACGGGGCGGACCTGCGCTGCAAGGTGGTGGGCGAGGGCGGCAATCTCGGTTTCACCCAGCTCGGGCGGATGGAGTACGCCCGCACTGGTGGGCGCATCAACACCGACTTCATCGACAACTCCGCCGGCGTGGACTGTTCCGACCACGAGGTCAACATCAAGCTGTTGCTCGACCAGGCCCTGCGTTCCGGGTCCCTGGACATGGCTCAGCGCAATGCGCTGCTGGCGGACATGACCGGCGAGGTCGAGTCGCTGGTGCTGCGCAGCAACTACCTGCAGACCCAGGCGCTGACCATGATGGAGCGGCTGTCGGCCTCCCGACTGGGCGCGAAGCAGCGCTTCATCGACGTGCTCGAGGACGAGGGCATTCTCGATCGCGCGCTGGAGTCGCTGCCCGAGGATGACGAACTGGTCGAGCGGCGCAACCGGGGAGAAGGGCTGTACCGGCCCGAACTATCCGTGCTGCTCAGCTACGCCAAGATTCGCCTGTACCAGCAGCTGCTCGCTTCCGAGGTGCCCGAGGATCCTTTCCTGTCCTCGGAGCTGGCGCGTTACTTCCCGCAGCCCCTGCAGGAGCGGTTCCCGGAGTTGATCCCCGAGCACCGCCTGCGGCGTGAGATCGTGGCCACGCAGGTCACCAACTCGCTGGTCAATCGCATGGGGATTTCCTTCGTGGTGCGCATGCGCGAAGACACCGGCGCCGGCGCGGACAAGATCGCCCGCGCCTACACGGTGGCCCGCGAACTGCTCGAGGCGCGCGACTTCTGGTCCCGGGTCGAAGCCCTGGACAACAAGGTGGCCGCGTCGTATCAGACCGAGGCCCAGGTGGTGATGTGGAACCTGCTGCGGCAGGTCACGCGCTGGCTGGCGAACCTGCCGGGACATGAGCTGGAGATCCGTTCCACGCTGGAGCGCTTGCGTCCGGGCCTGGAAGAACTCGAGAAACAGCACTATGCCCGGCTCGAGGACAACGACAAGGCGCTGGTCCTGGCGACGGAAACCCGCTTCGCCGAGGCCGGCTTCCCGAAACGGCTGGCGCGTCGCATCGCCATGCTGCCGCTGGTCTTCCCGCTGCTGGACGTGGTCGAAACCGCCGCGTCCAGTGATCTGGACGTGCTCCAGGTGGGTGCGGTCTACCAGGGCCTGGGCCGTTCGCTGGGCCTGAAATGGCTGCGCCGGCAGGTCGAAGGCCTGCGGGTGGAAGGACAGTGGCACGCCCAGGCCCGTGGCAACCTGCGCGACGAGCTGTATGCCAGCCATCGCGAACTGGTGGACTCGGCCATCCGCAGCTGTGGCCTCGAGGGCGATCCCGTGCAATGCTGGATCGGCAAGAACCACGAGGATGTGCGCCGGGTGATGGAAATGATGGAGGACATGCGCTCGCTGGAGCGTGTCGACTACGCCACCGCCTCGGTCGCGGTGCGTTCGCTCGGCCAGCTCGTGAGTTCGGCCAGCTGAGATGGGGCGACAACGGATCCATTTCGTGGCCAGCCCCGCGGACCACGGCAAGGCCGCCCTGGCCGACATGACATCGCGTTACGGCCAGGCCGCCATCAACGACGCCGACGTGATCGTGGCCATCGGGGGTGACGGGTTCATGCTGCGCACGTTGCACCGGCTCAAGGGCGCCGACCTGCCGGTGTACGGCATGAAAACGGGCAACGTCGGCTTCCTCATGAACCTCTACGATTCGGAGGGGCTGCTGGAGCGGCTCGAGTCTGCGGAGGAGGTGTCCCTGCATCCGCTGAAGATGCGGGTCGAGACCGAATCCGGCGATACCTCCGAGGGCCTGGCGATCAACGAGGTGTCCCTGCTGCGCCAGACCAACCAGGCGGCCCATATCCGGGTCCGGGTCAACGACATCGTGAAGGTGGAAGAGCTGGTCTGTGACGGCGTGCTGCTGTCCACGGCCGCGGGCAGTACGGCCTACAATTTTTCGGTGCGCGGGCCGATCCTGCCGCTCGGAACCGAGGCCCTCGCGCTCACGCCCATCAGTCCCTTTCGTCCCCGCCGCTGGCGCGGCGCCGTGCTGCCGTCATCGGCCCGCGTGAGTTTCGAAGTGCTGGATCCCTTCAAGCGTTCCGTGAGCGCGACCGCGGACGCGTACGAGGTGCGCAACGTGGTGCGCGTGGACATTCACGAGGAGCGCTCGGTGTCCCTGCGCATGCTGTTCGACCAGGAGCACTCGCTGGAGGAGCGGATTCTCAACGAACAGTTCCTGTGAGCTGATTCCTCGTCCCGTCGCGCCATTCTCGCCCTTTGAGAAGCGCATGCCCTAGACTGCCCGCCATGAACGATGCAAAGGTCACATCGCTGCACCCCCGCCCGCTGGTGGTCGCCATTTCGTCGCGTGCGCTGTTCGACCTGCGCCAGAGCCACGAGGTGTTCGAGCACGAGGGACTGGAGTCCTACGCCCGCTACCAGCTGGCGCGGGAGGACGAGGTGCTCGCGCCGGGCGTGGCCTTTCCGCTGGCGCGCAAGCTGCTCTCGCTCAATGAGGATCGCGTGGAAGGCGGCGTACAGCATCCGGGCGTGGAGGTGATACTGGCCTCGCGCAACAGCGCCGACTCGGGGCTGCGCATCTTCAATTCCATCGAACACCACGGGCTGAAGGTGGAGCGCGCCGTGTTCACCAATGGCGAGCCGCCGGACCGCTACATGCAGGCCCTGGGCGCGGACCTTTTTCTCTCGACCCACGACGATGACGTGCGCCGCACGCTGGAGGCCGGATACGCCGCGGCCAAGATCCTGCCGGGCGGCGCGCGCGAATCGACCAACGGCCAGTTGCGCATCGCCTTCGATGGCGACGCGGTGTTGTTCAGCGACGAAGCGGAGCGCATCTTCCAGTCCGAGGGCCTGGAGGCCTTTGCGGCCAGTGAAAAGCGCTCGGCGCTGGAACCCCTGATGGGCGGTCCCTTCAAGCGGGTCCTGCAGGCCCTGCACGACATCCAGTCCGCCTACCCGATCGAGGACAACCCGATCCGGACGGCCCTGGTCACGGCCCGGTCGGCCCCGGCGCACAAGCGGGTCATTCTCACCCTGCGGCACTGGGGCATTCGCATCGACGAGGCCCTGTTTCTCGGCGGCCGCGAGAAGGGGCCGTTCCTGGCGGCCTTCGGCGCCGACATCTTCTTCGATGACCAGACCGCGCACTGCGAGTCTGCCCGCGCCCACGTCACCACCGGCCACGTTCCGCACGGCATCACCAACGAACGCAAGCCCTGACGGGACTCAATCGGCCGGCGGCGTCTCGTGAAGAGCGCCGAACCGGACGATGCGCGGTTCGTTTTCGAGGGTCACGCCGAAGCGCGCCGCCACATCCTCTCGCACCCGGCCCGCCAGGTCGGCCAGTTCCTCGCCCGTGGCGTTGCCATGATTGACCAGCACCAGGGCATGCCGCTCGGAGATGCCGGCGTCGCCCTCGCGGCGGCCTTTCCAGCCGCAGCGCTCGATCAGCCAGGCGGCGCTGGTCTTCATCGCACCGCCCGGCGCCGGGTACAGGGGCAGGTCGGGCCACGAGGCGCGCAGGCGTTCGGCCGCATCCGGCGGCAGCACCGGGTTCTTGAAGAAGCTGCCCGCGTTGCCGATCTCGGCAGGGTCCGGCAGCTTGCGCCGCCGCAGGGCGATGACGGCGTCGCTCACCTCCAGGGCCGTTGCCTGCTCGACGCCACGCGCCGACAGCTCCTCGCGAATGCCGGCGTAGTCCAGTCGCGGGGTGAAGCGCCGGTCCAGCGACAGGACCAGGCCCGTGACCAGGTAACGGTCCGGCTCGCCCGATTTGAATCGGCTGTCGCGGTAGGCGAGGGCGCAGTCGGCCCGTTCGAACAAGCGGGCTTCGCCACGCCGCCAGTCCCAGGCCTCGACCGCGTGCAGGTGCTCCGCGAGCTCGACGCCGTAGGCGCCGATGTTCTGGATGGGCGCCGCGCCGGCCAGGCCGGGAATCAGCGAGAGGTTTTCCAGGCCGGACAGGCCCTGGGCCAGTGTCCAGCGCACGGTGTCGTGCCAGTCCTCGCCGGCGGCGACGCGCACCAGGGTCCGGCCCTCGGGTCC
>JAUHYP010000029.1 GCA_030426265.1 Gammaproteobacteria bacterium
CACGGTCACCGGCGCAGGTGCTCGCGCCTTTGACCTTCACGTTGTCGAAGCTGATCACTTCATACCCAGCAGAATCCAGCACGAACACGGTAGCGAAACCGCAGCTCATGGAGATTTCCATGGAGAGGTCGCCATTGACCGTAACTGCGAAGGCTTCTTTTCCGGTGCCTCCGCCGACGACCAGGGTGCGAGCGCCAGTGCCTCCACCGACAACTTCGACGCCAGTGCCGCCGCCCACGACCTCGGTGCCGGTGCCGCCGCCCACAACCTCGGTGCCGGTGCCGCCGCCTACTACCTGAGTGCCGGTGCCACCACCCACAACCTGGGTACCGGTGCCGCCGCCTACTACCTGAGTGCCGGTGCCACCACCCACAACCTGGGTGCCAGTTCCGCCGCCAACAACTTGCGACTTGGACCCAGTACCGCCGCCAACTACGTTGACGCCAGTGCCACCACCGACAACTTTCGTCTTCGAACCTGTGCCGCCGCCAACTACGTTGACACCAGTACCGCCGCCGACGACATCAATTCCAGTACCACCACCGACGACTTCTTTGCCGGTGCCACCGCCAACCACGTTGACGCCAGTGCCACCACCAACAACCTCGGTGCCGGTGCCACCGCCAACAACTTGGTAGTTATTGGGAAGCTTCATCGAAACTTCTGTGAGGCTCATCGTTGAGTACGCACCATCTGATGCGCCGATGCCCACGAAAATAGATCCATCAATTGACCAAGAAGCAGTCACGATGTTGTTATCGAGAACAAGTTGCAATTCACCGAACGGGGATTTGGTCTCGGCGTTCGCTCCTGATGCAAATGCCATTGCAGCAAGAGAACAAGCCAAGAATCCACGGCGAATACCCGTGCCCGACTTCTCAATTCCGGTGCCGGATTTCTCAATGCCAGTGCCAGCTCTTTCGATCCCAGTCCCGGATTTCTCAATTCCAGTGCCAGACTTTTCAATGCCAGTTCCGCTTTTTTCAATGTACCAACGAGTCATCACTATTCTCCTGTTACGTCGCTAACTTCATTGTCATGGTCTCCCCACTGGTACCACCCGATACCGACTGTGAGTTGACCTGGTTGCTTGGTTGGTTCCTCGAATTTTTCGAGGAGGGCTTCGCCTTCTTTGATCTGTTTATGGAGCAGATCTCTAGCTTCGAGGCGAAATTCTCTGTATCTCTGAGGCGAGAGTCGGTATGTCCATCGACCCTGCTGTGGTACGCGCTCTTCAGGCGGAGCGCTCATATTGTGGATTCCCGCGCTCATTACTCGCGATGATTCCAGAATCGTAATGTCGGTAAGTTTTGCCTTGTCACTTCCGATTGGCGTGTACTCGAGAGAGATCAATTCGACCTCTTGAATTGCTCCCTCGATGATTCGAATGGTGTTGGACCTTTGGAGTCGGTCCAGAACCGTTTTGACAGTTACATTTCTGCCGATCGCTCTGAGTACCAAACCCTGGAAAGTCCTTCCTTTTCCTTCGATCGGCAGGATTGCAGGCTCTCCAGTTTCTGAATCCAAAAAGAAGGAATCGCTGGACCACATGTCGATCAACGTGTACTCAGGCGAGACATGCTGAGGCTCAACCGAAGGGTCGCAGTTTCTTTCAAGAACTGAAGTCACAACTCGAGTGTCTAGCCCAGTGATTAGGGCGAGCGCAGACTTCGTGGGTTTAGAGCCGCTTCGCTCTAGTTTTTTGACGCCCTCTTCGACATAGATCGAACGGAGCATTTCAACTAGAGCGGGAAACGACACCGTTCCCACGAGTAGACGGACGACTTTTCTAAGCAACAGCGGAAGAACTTCAGCTATTGACTTAGCGTCTCCAGAAAGACTGATCTTGTTTTCCAGTGGTCTGCCCGATTCAAGTTGCTATACACAAACTTCTTCCACTTCGATCGAGAAGAGGTTTTTGCAGGGCGAGCGAACTCGCACGGCGTTTCCTCACGATCGAAATCCGTTTCGTGCATCCCCAGTGCCGCAGACCACCAAGGTAGGTTGTGCGGAAGAGGGCGTCCTTTTTCCGCTGGGACGCACTCTGCCACCCGATAGGGTAGCCACTTATTCAAGGACTTGCACGTACTATTTCAGAGGCTTTCGCCTCAACGGTCTTTCGAGCCTGCCAGGGTTTCCGCTGAGAACGCCCTGGCTGACGTTAAAAAAGGTGCCCACACTCCTTGTGGGCACCGTTCGCAGAGCGGGAAAAAGGCACCATCCCGCATACTTCGAGCGTCCCTGCTCGTGACGCGGACTTCCTGTCCGCCAACCCTACTTCTCTACTTGCAATCGTCCTGATCGAAACCGGCTCCGCCGGGTGTTCCGCTTGGTCTCGCGGTATGGCGCTTCCTTGCGCCCCTTATCAATCCCTTGTCGTTTCGATCCCCTTCCAATCAGTTGCCCAACCATCCTGTCGGGCTCTGATGGCTCCGTTCCCTGGAGCCCCGGCCAGGCCACCTTCCGTAAACCTTCCAGTGGCTATTTCCGACCTTGGAAGCGAGATTAACAGCTATAGCCACTGGCGTCTATAGCCATTTTTGTTTTTAGCCGAAAAAGTATTTAGACGATTTTGCATTTAGACACTTGTGTATTTAGCCAGAGTTGGCTATAGTAGTTTCCAACGAGGGACGAGAAGGGCATGGATTGGCCCATCTCACTGGCAGAAGGACCTGCCAATCAGCAGAGGGATCTGCGGGGCGTAAGGAAACGCTTTGACTTCGTTGCAAGGAAGCAGTTAGCGGGTGGCGACACGTCCGCAGGGCGGCTCGGGACATCAAGGATGATGTTCCGGCCGCTTTTTTTTGGGCGTCAGAAATGGCCGGGGAGGGTGGCCGTGAACTGTGGAATCAGGCCGGACCGGGATTCAGGTGGCCGCAAACGCCGCAACGACGCAGGGACTCGTCGCCGAAGTACCGATCGAACACGGCGGCGAACTGGGTCTCGATGTCGGTGAGTTCGAAGTATTCTTCGTAGAGCTTGTTGGAACAGCGTTCGCAATACCACAGCAGGCCGTCTTTCTCACCCGGGCTGCGCTCGCGTTCGATGACCAGGCCCACGGTGTTCTCGAACCGTTGCGGCGAGTGCGGCACCCGTGGCGGCAACAGGAAGACTTCACCCTCGCGGATCGGAATGTCGCGAATCACCCCGTTCTCCACCACGCGCAAATTCATGTCGCCTTCGAGCTGGTAGAAGAACTCGGGGCCTTCATCCCAGTGAAAGTCGCTGCGGGCATTGGGCCCGCCGACCACCATGCAGATGAACGCCCCGTCCCGCCAGATGACCTTGTTGCCGACCGGTGGCTTCAGCAGGTGCCGGTTGGCGGCAATCCAGGCTTCGAGGTCGATGGGCATTCCCAACATGGTGGGGCGCGCTCTCCGTTCAGAAGTCGGCGCGCCCGGGCGTGCGCGGGTAAGGGATCGCATCACGGATGTTGCCCATGCCGGTCACGTAGTTCACCAGGCGCTCGAAGCCCAGACCAAACCCGGCGTGAGGAACCGTGCCGTAACGACGCAGGTCCAGGTACCACTCGTAGGGCTCCTTTTCCAGGCCGAGCTCGTCCATGCGACGCTCGAGTACGTCCAGTCGTTCCTCGCGCTGGGCGCCGCCGATGATCTCTCCGATGCCCGGCGCCAGCACGTCCATGGCCGCCACCGTTCGACCGTCGTCGCTAAGGCGCATATAAAAGGCCTTGATCTCGGTCGGGTAGTTGCGAACGATCACCGGAGACTTGAAATGCTCTTCGGTGAGATAGCGCTCGTGCTCGGTCTGCAGGTCCAGGCCCCATTCAGGCTTGAATTCGAACTTACGACCCGAGGCCTTAAGGATGTCGATGGCTTCGGCGTAGTCAATCCGCACGAATTCGGAATCGAGGACATCGCGCAGGCGGCTGATCGCCGTCGGCTCGATGCGCTGTTCGAAGAACGCCATGTCGTCCGGGCATTCCTCGAGTACGGCCGCGAAAATGTACTTGAGGAAATCTTCCGCCAGGTCCGCCAGGTCGTCGAGGTCGGCGAAGGCGATCTCCGGCTCCACCATCCAGAACTCCGCGAGGTGGCGGCTGGTGTTGGAGTTCTCCGCGCGGAATGTCGGGCCGAAGGTATACACCTTGCTCATGGACAGGCAATAGGCCTCGACGTTGAGCTGGCCGGATACCGTAAGAAAGGTCTCGCGGCCGAAAAAGTCCTCGCTGAAGTCCACCTCGCCGTTGTCACGGCGGGGCAGATTGGCCAGGTCCAGGGTGCTCACCCGGAACATGTGCCCGGCGCCCTCGGCGTCGGAGCCGGTGATGATCGGTGTGTTGATCCAGTAGTAGCCCCGCTCGTGGTAGAAGCGGTGGATGGCCTGGGCGCAGGCGTGCCGTACACGCGTCACGGCGCCAAAGGTGTTGGTCCGGGGTCGCAGGTGTCCCACTTCGCGCAGAAACTCGAAGCTGTGCTGCTTGGGCTGGATCGGGTAGTGGTCCGGGTCGCTGACCCAGCCCAGCACGTCGACCCGCTCGGCCTGGACCTCGAAGGCCTGGCCGCGGCCTTTCGATTCGACCAGCGTACCGGTGCAGCGCACGGCGCAACCGCTGGTCAGTTTCTGGATGTCACTCGCGTAATTGTCCAGGTCGGCGGGGGCCACGACCTGGATGGGGTGAAAACACGAACCGTCGGAGACGTGGATGAACGAAAAACCCGCCTTGGAGTCGCGACGGGTTCGAACCCACCCCTCCACGGTCACGGGTGCGCCCACCGGTACGTCGCCGGCGAGGGCTTGTTTGATGCTGGTCGGGGACATGCTGCTTGCTTGAATCAATGGCGGAAGGCCACAGATAATAAAGCACCCACCGGGGTGCGTCAGCACCCCCGACGCCGCGTTGCGGCGTTGACCCTACAGGAGCCTCGAATGTCCATCCAACTCACCCCCATTGCGGCCGATCGCGTCCACCGATTCCTCGAGAAGGAAGGGGGCATCGCCCTGCGCGTGGGTGTCCGCAAGACGGGTTGTTCCGGCTGGGCCTACGTGGTCACGCTGGCGGAAACCGTCGAACCGGCAGACCACGTTTTCGAGGACCAGGGCGTGAAAGTCGTCGTGGACCCGGAAAGTCTGCCGTACCTGGATGGTTCCACCATCGATTTCGTCACCGAGGGTCTCAACCGGACTTTCAAGTTCGACAACCCCAACGCCACCGAGGAATGCGGCTGCGGCGAGAGCTTCACCATCCAGTGATGTGGTCCACCCAGCTGCAACGGTGTCGGCTGACCCAACGGCGTCGTTCCGTCATCAGCACGCCGTGACTTCCCAGCGTCCCCGGCAGCCGCCGAACGAAATCACCCGCGAATCCCTCGTTCGGATTCTCGAGATCATGCACCGCCTGGCGGCGCCCGAGGCCATGCCGGAGCTGCTGCGCGAGATCATCGAGGTCGGCAAGGTGGCGATCGTCGCCGACACCGGGGTGCTCTGGCTCCGGGATCGCCGCAGCGGCCTCCTCAAAATGGTCGTTCCGTCACTGCCACAACCCCCCATCCTGGAACCGGGGGAAGGCTGGGCAGGCGAATGCGCCCGGACCCTGGAAGTGAGCAACATCCCCGATTGCGCTGCCGACTCGAGATTCGAGGAACGCCCCGTACACGTCGGCGAAGTGGCCACCCGTTCGCTGCTCAACGTTCCCATCCTGGGCCAGGAGCGCGAGCTGTTGGGCGTCATGCAGTGGCTGGGCGCGGAAATCGGCCAGTTCGACGAGCACGATGAGTGGGTGGGGCCGGCGCTGGCCGCGCAGGCGGCGGTGGCAATCCAGCACGCCTACATGACCGACGAGCTCCTGGCCAACGCCATCCTCGCGCGGGAAGTGGCCGTGGCGCGCGAAATCCAGCAGAGCACGCTGCCGCGAACCATGCCGAAGGTGCCCGGGTACGACGTGTGCGGCAAATTCCTGCCCACGGACCATACCGGAGGCGACCTTTACGACCTGGTCATGCTCGACGGTCGCCTGTTCATGCTCCTGGGAGACGCCACGGGCCACGGCTTCGGACCGGCCCTTTCCGCGACCCAGCTTCAGGCCATGCTGCGGGTCGCGTTCCGGCTGGGCGCGGACCTCGACCGGGCCTACTGCCAGGTCAACAACCAGATGGCCGAGGACCTGCCCGACGACCGGTTCATCACGGCCTTCATGGGCTTTCTCGATCCCGGGACCCACGAAGTGGAGTTCCACTCGGCCGGACAGGGGCCGATTCTTCATTTCACCGCCGCCGATGGCCAGTGTCACTGGCACAAGCCGACCAGCTTCCCGGTGGGCGTCATGGAACTGGATGCGCCGGAACATTCCCGGCGCCTGTCGCTGGCGCCGGGCGACATCCTCGCGCTGGTGTCCGACGGCATTTACGAGTTTTCCGATGCCCGGGAACGCGCGTTCGGCGAAAGTGGCGTGGCAGGGGTGTTCCAGGCGCACCACGAGCGGCCCATGGCCGATCTGGCCGATCGCCTGGTCGAGGCGGCGTTCGCATTCGGCGGCGACGTTCCCCAGGCCGACGACATCACGCTGGTGCTGGTGCGACGACTTCCCTGAGGGGGCGCTTGGCCCCCCGGCGCGGTTGTGGCTACACTGGCCCGCGAGGGATGCGCCGAGCCCCTGGCTTCGGCCGGCACGCACGGCGGCAACGGTCCGCCAACACCCCGGGAGACGCCCCATGCGAAAGTCCTTTGGCCGGAGCTTCGACGAGCTCGCCCGCATCGTGGCGTTCACCGAAGCGTTCTTCCTTCAGGAGGGGATCGATCCGAACCTGCGCTACGTGGTGGACCTGTGTGTCGAGGAACTGTTCGTCAACATGGTCACTTACAACACGGAGACGCAGGAGGACATCCTCATCGAACTGGAACCGAACAACGGGGGCGTCCAGGTGAGCCTGACGGACTTCAACGTGGAACGGTTCGATCCGCGCTCCGGGCCGCCGGTGGACATCGACGCGCCCCTGGAGGATCGCACCCCGGGGGGGCTCGGGCTGTACCTGGTGATGAAAATGGCCAACGCCATCCACTACGAATACCGCGACCGGAGCAGTAAAATCACCTTCGTTACGGACGGGAAGCCGCAGGATGTTTGAGATCGAAACCATGGACGACGGGCGCATACGGCTTGCCGGGCGGCTCGATGCGGCAAAAGCGCCCCGTGCGCAGGAAGTGCTCGACCTGGTCGACGGCCCCTGTGTCCTCGACATGAGCGCCCTGGAGTACATCTCCAGCGCCGGGCTGGGTGTCCTTCTTCGGACCCACAAGCGGCTCATGGCAGACGGCGAGGGCGTGCACCTGGTCAACGTCAACAGCCACATCAACGACATCTTCACCTATTCGGGATTCGACCGCCTGTTCCATATCGAAGCAGCGGTCTCCCAGGGCTGAATTCCGCCCGCTCCGGCGGCCAGCGAAGCAATTCCCCCATGAAAAAAAACATGCACCAGACACCAACCTTTTTCGATGGAGCCGGTAATCGTGGGTAACGACCGCGATGCCGCCCTGATCGAGGACTGCAGGAAAGGGGACCGCCAGGCGCTGGCGTCGTTGGTCCGGCGTTACGAGAGGCCGGTGTTCAATGCCGCCTACCGGATGCTGGGAACCGCGGATGAAGCGGCCGATGTGACTCAGACGACCTTTCTGAAGGCGTTCGAGAATCTCGACCGGTACAACCCGCAGTACAAGTTTTTCAGCTGGATCTACCGGATTGCGGTGAACGAATCGATCAACCAGCTCCACCGGCGCAAGCGGACCGAGGAGTTGGGCGACAACCAGGGTGCGACCGAGGCCGGCCCTGACGCGGCGGTGGCGGCAGAAATGCTGAGCGAGGAAATCCAGGAGGTGCTCCTGGATCTGAGTGAAGACCACCGTGCGGTGATCGTGTTGCGACACTTCACCGAGTGCAGCTACCGGGAGATAGGTGAAGTGCTGCAAATACCGGAAAAAACGGTGAAATCACGGCTGTTTTCCGCCCGCCAGGTCATGCGGGAGCAGCTCGAACGCAGGGGGTTCACACCATGATGAATCAGGAACACAGGGAACTCGTACAGGCCGGCTTCGATGGTGAACTCGATGCCGCCGGCCGCGCGCGTCTCGAAACCTTGCTGGCCGAGTCGGAAGAGGCGAGGGTGCTCATGGCCGACCTGGAAGCCATCGATGCCTTCCTGGACCGTGCGCCCCCGCTGGAAGCCCCCGCCGGGCTTCATTCACGCATCGTGGACGGCATCTCGCTGCCGCAGCCGTCCCGGTTCCTTTCCCTGTTCAGCCTTTCAGACCTGCCCGGGGTGTTGCGTTACGGCCTGGCCGCGTCCGCCGCCGTGCTGTTGACCGTGGCGGTATACCGCGTGGGCAACGAGATGGACCCTTCCGTGGACTACGACCAGATGGTCGGCACCATCGCCAGCGGTGGCCCCGTCGCCGGTGGTGAGGTCATCGATCGTTTCGGCTTCGAGGCCGAAGGGGCGAGCGCGGAGATCAAGTTGATGGAACGCGGAGGGGTCTATGCGCTGGAGTTCGAACTCGACTCCGAGGCGCCGCTGCAGTTCGACGTCGACTTTTCCGGCATTGGCCTGGAATTCGACGCCTTCGCCCGCCAGGACGAGGATCTCGAGGCGGTGTCCTGGTCCGGCGAGACCCTCAGCGCCCGGGCGCGCGGCCAACAGAAGTTCGTGATCCTGATGCGACGCACCGGCGAAGGCGCAGAGGCCGGATCGAGAATCGGCCTGGAAATCTCACGTGAGGGCTCCTCCATCGAGACGGGGTGGCTGGAACCAGGCTGGTAATCGCTTGAGCCCCCTGTGGGGCTTGGGCAAGATAGGGTCTGGCCGAACCGGGGTGCCGCCAGGCGTCCATGTCCCAGGAACTGATCGTCCGTGCACCCGTGGGACTGCTTCCGGTCCTGCTTTATCTCGTCCTCCTGCTCTGGATGGACTCCTACAAGCTCGTTCGCCTCGGGACGATACTCGCGGTCATCTTCGCCGGCGCGATCACGGCTGCCGCCGCCTATTTCCTGAACGGTGAACTGCAGCGGCTCACGGGTCTGCCGTTCTCGCTGTATTCGCGCTATCTGGGGCCGCTGGCGGAGGAGGTGCTGAAAGGGCTCGTCATCGTGTGGCTGTTTCGCACGCACCGGATCGGCTTCCTGGTCGACGGCGCGATCCTGGGTTTCGCGGTGGGCGCGGGGTTCGCCGTGGCGGAGAATTTCTTCTACCTCACCGTCGCCGGCGACGAATCGCTGCCGGTCTGGATCGTGCGGGGTTTCGGCACGGCCATCATGCACGGGGCCGTGACCGCCATCTTCGCCATCCTCGCCCAGGTGCTCACCGAGCGGAACATGAAGATCAACCCGCTGCTGTACGTTCCCGGCCTCCTTCTGGCCTGGGGCCTGCACTCGGTCTACAACCACTTTCCCTTGCACCCCATCACCATGACCCTGGTGGTCATGGTGATCGTTCCGCCCCTGCTGCATTTCGTGTTCCGACTCAGCGCCGCGCGGCTTCACCGCTGGCTGGAACTCGACTTCGACGCCGATGCGCTGCTGCTCGAACAGATCAATTCGGCAGCCTTCTCCAGCAGCCGGATCGGCCGGTTTCTTAATGACCTGCGCCAGGCCTTCGATGGCCCGGTGGTGGTCGACATGCTCTGCTACCTGCGGCTCTACACGGAGCTGGCGATGCGGGCGAAGGGGGTATTGATGATGCGCGAGGCGGGTCTGGACGTGCCGGTGGGAGAGCGCACCCGGGCCAAGTTCGAGGAACTCGACTACCTGGAACGCAGCATCGGCAAGACCGGCATTCTCGCGATGCGTCCCTTCCTGCACATGGAGCGCAAGGACCTCTGGCAGTTGAACGTCCTGGGTAAATGAAGCGGCCGGGTGGTTGCCTCATCGAGTGAGCGGTGAATGGCGGCCGGTCGGCAGGACGGCGTCGCTTGTGCTTGACTAGGGGTAGGCGCTGCGTGCGGCACCCGGCCGCGCCGGTGATGCCCGAAAGTCGCCCAGGGGAACGCTCATGAAGTGCTTCTACTATCTTGCTCCCAGCCTGGATTCCACCCACGCCATTGCCGACGATCTCAATTCCGTCGGCGTGGTCGAATGGTTCATCCACGTGATCGCGCGGGACGAAGCAGGCCTGCGCCGGGAAAAGCTCCATTCCAGCAACTACTTCGAAACCACCGACATCATTCGGGACGGCCTGATCGGGGCGGCACTGGGTTTTGTCGGGGCCTTCCTCGCCCTCGGGCTGGTGCTTGCGTTCAAGCCCTTCGGGCCCGAGGCGCCCACCGTGTTGTACGGATTCATCTTTGTGGTGATCACCCTGTTCGGCGCCTGGGTGGGTGGGCTGACGGGCATCGACAACGAAAACCGCAAGATTCGCCGGTTTCACGACAACGTCGAGAACGGAGAATTCCTTCTCCTGATCTATGCCCAGAAGGAACAGGAGGACGCCGTGCGGCAGGTGATGCAGGAAAAGCATCCCGAGGCGCGGCTGGCCGCCGTGGACCGCCATTTCCTCAATCCCTTCGCCCGCTTGCGCCGCCGCCAGGTTTCCGGCACACCCAGCGAGGCCTGAGGCGAGCAGGGTGCCCCGCACAAAAAAAGGCCGGGACGAATCCCGGCCTTTTTCTGGTGAACGCTGAGGTGGATCAGGCGGCCTTTTCGGCGTCGCGCTGCTCCAGGTAGGCGATCATGGTGTCGACGTCGCTGACCTCGAAGGGGTCGGTCGGGCAGTTGTCCTGCTTGCCGTCTTCGACGAACAGGGCAGACACGGCGCCGTCATCGACCAGCATGGAGTAGCGCCAGGAGCGCAGGCCGAAGCCCAGGTTGTCCTTGCGCACCAGCATGCCCATGGCGCGGGTGAAGTCGCCGCTGCCGTCCGGCAGCAGTTTCACTTTCTGCACACCCTGGTGCTTGCCCCACTGGAACATGGTGAAGGCGTCGTTCACGCTCAGGCAGTACACTTCATCCACACCCAGGTCCTTCAAAGCTTCGTATTTTTCCTCGAAGCCCGGCAGGTGGGTGCTGGAGCAGGTCGGCGTAAAGGCGCCGGGCAGTGAGAACACCACCACGCGCTTGCCTTTGAAGATCTCCTCGCTGGTCAGGTCCTGCCAGCGGAAGGGGTTCGGGCCTTCGATGGACTCGTCGCGAACACGGGTCTTGAAGGTGACGTTCGGTACACGCTGCTGCATGGAAATACTCCTTGGCAATGTCGTTGGATGTCATTCATCCGAAAAAAAACCCCTCCAAAGCCATTTGGGGTCGGCGCTTGGACCTGCCTCGAGCTCTGGTTCTGGGGGATGAACAGGTTTGCGGCACCATTATCTCACCGGGCGCCATATTCCGAAATCGATTGTTCCAATATTCCTGATAGGCAAAGCCGATGGCGTCATTGATCGACCCGCGATATCCGCTGTGTGAACTGCATCGCCACCTCGATGGCAGCGTGCGTCTGGGCACGCTCCTGGACCTGGCCCGCGAACATGATCTGGCGCTGCCGGCGAAGACCGAGGAAGACTTGGCGCCGCATGTGCACATCGACGGGGCCGAGCCGGGGCTGCTGGCCTTCCTGGCCCGGTTCCATTGGCTGCTGGAAGTGCTCGTGGACGAGGCGGCTTGCCGCCGCGTGGCCTTCGAGAACGTCGAGGACGCCGCAAGGGAAGGCCTGGACTACGTGGAGCTTCGTTTCAGTCCCGCGTTCATGGCGGAACGCCACGGGCTGGACCCCCGCGGCGTGGTGGAAGCCTGTGTCGACGGCGCGCGAAGTGGGCAACGCGAATTCGGCGTTCGCGTGGGGCTGATCGGCATCCTCAGCCGGACCTACGGCGTGGAGGCCTGCGCCCGCGAACTGGACGCCCTGTTGGCCTGCGCCGATGGCCTCGTGGGCGTGGACCTTGCCGGGGACGAGGCCGGATTCCCGGCCGGCCTCTTCGTGCCGCACTTCCGCCGGGTGCGGGAGGCGGGCTTGCGCGTGACCATCCATGCGGGTGAGGCGGACGGGCCGGAAAGTGTCTGGTCCTCCATACGCGATCTCGGCGCGGAGCGGATCGGGCATGGATTCCGCGCCGCGGAGGATCCGGCCCTGGTGGCGTTCCTCGCAGAAACCGGCATCGGCCTGGAGTGCTGTCCCACCTCCAACCTGCACACGAGCACCGTGCGCCGTTACGAGGACCACCCCATCCGGGGACTGGCGGACGCCGGGGTGCGGTTCTGCCTGAACACCGACGATCCGGGCATCAGCGCCATCACCATCGGCCATGAATACGACATCGCGGCCTCATCGGTCGGGTTGACCCCGGCCCAGGTCCGGCAGTCACAAAAGGATGCCCTGGAGATGGCATTCCTGAGTGATGACGATAAAAAAGAACTGATAAAACAAAAAGTAGAAAAAACTAATTAAAGTAAATTAACGTTTTCTTCAGACCCGGAATCGAGGCAGGTTCGGGCGCTGCAGCCAGTTGTCCGTGTCCCAGCCCGAGCTGGCGTCGGCGAAGTGCAGGGACAGGGCCGTTCGGGACCGCCCGGAACGGTTTGCCGCGCTGGCATGGGGCAGGTGATCGCTGAACAGCACTGCGCCGCCGGCCGGTACTTCCAGCGCGAGCACATCCTCCGGCGCCGGCCAGGGCGTAGCATCCAGGGCCTCGAGTTGTCCCTTGCGGCTGTGCCAGTCCACCCGGTAACGCTCACGAAGGGGTCCGCGATGTCCCCCGGGCTGCACCAGCAGGCAGCCGTTGTCGGCCGAAGCATCCTCGAGCGCCACCCATAGTCCGATCACCGAGGGGGGTGTGCTGTAGAGATACGTCGCATCCTGGTGCCAGCGGACTTCACCACCGATCTGCGGCTGTTTGAAGATCACCATGGACTGCCACAGTTCCGGCTGTTCATGACCCAGCGACCGCAGGACTTCGCCAATGAAGGGCTGGCGGCAGAAATCGCCCAGTTCCGCAATGTGGTCATGCAGGGCATGACCGATCTTGTTGATCGCCCGTTCGGGCGCAGTCGTCAGCCTGCCGTCGTCGTCCAGCGCATCGGCCTCCAGGAAACTGGACACGCTTTCGGCCGATTGCAGGAATCGCTCGTCCCGACCTTCATCCCGGTCCAGAGTGCTGAACACGCCCTGGTGGTCGCTCGGGTCGAAGGCGGCGACCTGTCGGGTGATGGCCTCGCGAACAGGAGCCAGCGAAGCCTCCGGGAACGCGTCCGGCAGCACGAGGAATCCCTGGTCGTGATAGCGGCGCACTGCCTGTGGGTTGAGCATCGACGGACTCCTCCAGATGCGCTGATTCGGGCGCTCACGTCATCATACGGTCACAGCCTCCGGATATCCTGCACAGCCTGTCTTCCCGTCGATGACCCCGTCGCCCAACCGTACGGCCCCATCGATGGATCGATCTCCCTGACGGCGATCTCTGAGCCTTGGCCGCCCCCTACCTTCATGGGCGGCTTTTTTTTGTATCCCCGGCAGAGACTTGCGCGCACTGGTGACCCGCGCCGGCGAGGTTGTTCCGGCCCCCGTTGCCTTCATGACGTTTTGCTATCATGGCTGCAACATCAGGGAGGATTTCCACGCTGTCTCGCTGGATAAGAAGAATCGCGCTCACCTTGCTGACCGTGGCCTGGATGTCCGCGGCCTGGATTTACCTCGCCAGCCGCCAGATCATCACCCACCAGTACGTGCCCGATGTGCGCAACCTGGCCTCCGTGACCGACCCGGACCTGCTCGAGGAAGGCGAACGCCTGGCGCAGGTCTACGGATGTTACGGTGGTTGCCATGGCGATCGGATGCAGGGCGCCGTCATCCAGGAGCACCCGCTCAACGGCCGACTGGTCGCTCCCAATCTCACGCAGTCGATGCAGCGCCTCTCTTTGCCCGAACTCGAAGCGATCGTGCGCCAGGGCATTCGGGCCGACGGCACCTCGGTGTTCGGCATGCCGTCCGCCTCGTTCGCCGCCATGACCGACCGGGAGTTGAGCGCCATCCTGTCCTTCATTCGTCGTTACCCGCTCCAGTCCGAGAACTACGGACAGAGCGACCATGGCCTGCTGACGCGATGGCGCATGGTCAGCGGCGCATTGCCGGCCGAGGCCGAGATCCGCTACCACCAGCCCTGGCGTGAGACCTTCCGCGGCAACGAGAACCGTCTGGGTGAATACCTGGCCGTCGTGGCCTGCGCCCAATGCCATGGACAGGACCTGGAAGGCAGCGAGACCACCGGCGCGCCCTCCCTGGACCGGGTGCACGACTACGATCGCTTCGAGTTCCGTGCGTTGATGGAGGAGGGCGTGGCGCCCGGCGCACGGGAGGTCGGGGGCAAACGCCGGCTCGCCAGCGCCCGCTACTCTCGCCTGACCGACGACGAAATCGACGCCCTGATGGTGTTTCTGAAGACTCGACCCTGAGTCATTCGGGCCCGCTCCTCGGGGGGGGCGTTAAATTTGTGTTATAACGTCGCGTGTTGCGTTCCTCCTGGAGCGGACCCGGTCCCGGGCCGAATCACAGGCGATTTCGATCGAGGGCGTTGGCCCACCCATCGCCCGACCCACCCGTATCCCCAAACAGGCAGGCATCCATGATTCCGAACAAGAACCGCACATTGATCCATTCGGCCATCGTCCTGGCCCTTGCAGCCCCGACGTCCCCCCTCCTGGCGCAGGATGCGACCGGTTCCACCAACGCCCTGGAAGAGGTCATCGTGACGGCCACCCGGCGCGAGGAGAATGTCCAGGACGTGCCGATCTCCATCGCCACGATTTCCGACCAGCGTCTCGAGTCCCTGTTCAACGGCGGTGAGGATGTCCTGGCCCTGTCCGGCCGCGTTCCCGGGTTCTACGCCGAGTCCTCCAACGGCCGCGCCGCACCCCGCTTCTACATTCGCGGCCTGGGCAACATCGATTTCGACCTCGGCGCCTCCCAGCCCGTCCTCTACGTGATGGACGAGGTGGTGATGGAGAACGTCGTGTTGAAAAGCTTCCCGCTGTTCGACATCGACAACATCGAGGTGATCCGCGGCCCGCAGGGCAGCCTGTTTGGCCGCAACACGACGGCCGGCATCGTGAAGGTCAATTCGCGGCGTCCGACGGACGAGACCAACGGCTACATCCGCGGTTCCCTGGGCACCTACACCACGGCCGATGTCGAAGGCGCCGTGGGCGGGGCCTTCGGCGACAGCAATTTCAGTTACCGCGCTTCGGGTATCTACCGCACGCGGGACGACTGGATCAGCAACGGCTTCACGGGCGAAAGCGACGTGATGGGCGGTTACGACGAAAAGGCCGCTCGTTTCCAGCTCCAATACGAATCCGACAGTTTCCGTGCACTGGCGCTGCTGCAAGGCCGGGACCTCGACGGCACGGCCTCCATCTTTCGCGCTTCCGTGTTCAACACCGGCAGCAACGACCTGAACCAGAACTACGACCGCGACGTCGTGTACTACGACGGCGGCGACTACAACCCCCAGGGCTATGAAAGCGAGGGCGTCACGCTCAACCTCGAATGGGCCTTCGGGGGCGGCGCGACGCTGACCTCCATCACCTCCTTCCAGAACGCCGAGGGTTTCAGCCGGGGCGACATCGACGGCGGGGTGGTGGACTTCACCCAGTCGCTTCCCGTGCCCCCGGGAATCACTTTCGACCCGAACGCCAACGTCCTTGGGGCGCCGGCGCTGACCTTCCCGGGCACCATCAACGTCGATTCGGTCACCCAGGATGGGGCGGACACCGACCAGTTCACCCAGGAGTTCCGCCTGGCCAGCGACGGCGACAGCGCGTTTCGCTGGCAGACCGGGGTGTACTACTTCGACTCCGACCTGGAGGTGACCACCGACTCCTTCGCTTCCCTGGGTTTCCAGGACACGATCGTGCGCTACACCAACGAATCCTGGGCCGTGTTCGGCCAGGCCGAGTTCGACCTGAATGATGAGTGGACGGTCATCGGTGGCGCGCGCTACACCGATGACGAGAAGGACTACGAGGTCCTGCAGTACTCCGCCCTGTGGGAAATTCTCGGAATTCCGGCCGTACCGAGCCAGGCCGTGTCCGACGACCAGGTGAGCTGGGACATCGCGGCCAACTGGGCCGTGGCCAGCACCCAGGTGCTGTTCGGCCGCGTGGCCTATGGCTTCCGTGGCCCCACCATCCAGGGCCGCGACGTTTCCTTCCTGGAGTTCCCGACCATCGCGGACTCCGAGACGGTGACCTCCTACGAACTGGGCTGGAAGGCCAACTTCCTGGACAACCGCATGCGCATCAACGCGGCGGTGTTCACTTATGAAGTCGAAGACATCCAGCTGTCCATCATCGGTGGCGCGACCAACAGCAACCAGGTGATCAACGCAGCCAAGGCGGATGCGGTCGGGGCGGAGCTGGACCTCGAGTGGCTGCTCGCCGACAACCTGCTGGTGACCTTCGGTTACGCGTGGAACGACACGGAGATCCGCGACCCGAACCTGTTCGTGGTGCCCTGCGGTTCCGGCCAGTGCCAGGCGGCCCAGAACGTGAACGCCAACGGCCAGGTGCCGGTGGACGGCCTGCCGCTGCCGCGCACGCCGGAAAACAACTTCAACTTCACGCTGCGCTGGGGACTGCCGCTGGGCGATTCGGGCGAGTTGTACGTGTTCACGGACTGGACCTGGTGGGGCGAAAACCAGATGTCGCTGTACTACACGCCCGAGTTCGTCACCGACGACCAGTTCGAGGGCGGCCTGCGCATCGGCTACGTCAACTTCGAGCAGGACTGGGAAGTGGCGGTGTTCGGTCGCAACATCACCGACGAGGACAACGTGCTCGGCTACATCGACTTCTCCAACCTGACCGGCTTCGTCAACGAACCGGCGGTGTGGGGCCTGGAGCTGAAGAAGAACTTCGGCAGCTACTGACGCCCACCCTCACGAACGAAAAAACCCGGCCCTCGCGGCCGGGTTTTTTCGTTTGGGGTCAGCGCAGGAAGCCCGACAGGTGCCTGGCGTTTCCGTGATGGTCCGAATGGCCGCTCAGGCGGCCCGGAGTACCCGGATCGGTGGCGTAGCGATCACCTTGCGGGTGGCCAGCAGGCCGGCAAAGCCGACGAACAGCATGCCCGCCAGCGGGCCCACCAGGGTCACGGCCAGGTTGAAGCGATACTCCAGGTCATAGACCTCGGTCGCCAGGAAGTAACCGGCGAGCGTCGCGCCCGCGGTGGCCAGCACCCCGGCCAGCAGCCCGATGGCCAGGAATTCCGAAGCCACGCCGGTCAGCACCCGGCGCCTCGAGGCCCCCATGGAGCGCAGCATGGCGGACTCGAATTCGCGCTCGTCCCGGGTCGCGTTCACCGCGGCCCACAGCACCGCCAGGCCGGCCAACAGCGTGAACAGGAACACGGCCTGCACGGCGAAAGCAGCCTTGTCCATGACGTCACGCACCTGGCCCAGGATGGCGTCCAGGTCGATGACGGTCACCGAGGGAAACTCGCGCATCAGGTCGATGGTGGCGTCCGCGCGGCCTTCCGGCAGGAACAGGCTGTTGAGGTAGGTGCCCGGGTAGCCCTCCAGGGCCGCCGGCGAAAGCACCATGAAGAAATTGGGGCGGAAGGAGTCCCAGGCCACGTTGCGGAAGCTCGTGACGGTCACGGTCAGCGGCTCCCCGGCGATTTCGAAGGCGAGCTCGTCGCCCAGGGCCAGGCCCATTTCCTGCGCGAATTCCTGCTCCACGGACACTTCCATGACGTCCGCGCCCGGCGCCCACCACTCGCCTTCGGTGATCTGGTAGCTGTCCTGGGGTTGGTCGGCAAAGGTCAGGTTGGCCTCGCGGCGCGCCCAGCGCTCGCCTTCCGGGTCCTCGAAGGTGATCTGGGTGACATCCTCGCCGTTGAGGTGGGTCATGCGCGCGCGAATCATCGGGACGAAGGGGTCGACGGCCAGTTCGCGCTCGGCGAAGAAGGCGGCGATGGGTTCGACCTCGTGCGGCTGGATGTTGATCAGGAAACGGTTCGGCGCGCTCTCCGGCAGACTGGCCTGCCAGCTGTCCATGAGGTCATTGCGCACCAGGGTCAGCACCAGCAGCACCATGATGCCCAGGCCGAAGGCCACCACCTGCACCACGCTTTCACGGCCGCGTCGCGCCAGGTTGGCCAGGCCGAAACGCCAGGCCGCGCCGGCCGCGCCCCTGAATCCCTGCATCAGGCGCACCAGCATCCAGCCCGCCAGTCCGAGCACGGCAAAGGTCAGCAGCGCGCCCAGGGACACGGCGGTGACCAGCCCGGCGTCGCGCACCATCCAGCCCAGCAGGGCCAGCACCGCCGCCAGGGCGGCGATCAGTCCCAGGCCGTAGCGAAGCGGGGGCGGGTCGATGTCGTGGCGCAAGACGCGCAGCGGCGGTGTGCGGCCCATCTGCATCAGGTCGGGCAGGGCGAAGCCACCGAGGATGCACAGGGACGTGACCATGCCCAGCCACACCGGGGCGAGTCCGGGCCAGGGCAGGGTGTCGCCGATGAAGTCGCGCAGGAGGAAAGAGAGCGCCTGCTGCCCGAGGAAGCCCAGCGCCGTTCCGATGACCCCGCCGAGCAGCGCCAGCACCGCCAGTTGCAGGGCGTTGGCCCGGTTGACGAAGGCCTGGGAGGCGCCCAGGCATTTCATCAGGGCCACCCGGTCGCGGTGCCGGTGGCTGTAGCGCCGCGCCGCCATGGCCACGGCAATGGCGGAGAGCAACACGCTGACCAGGGAGGCCAGGTTCAGGAAGCGTCCCGATCGATCCATGGCGGAGCGGATCTGCGGGCTGGCGTCCTCGATGTCGCGCAGGCGTTGGCCGGTTTCGAGGCGTTCCTCCAGGTCGGCGCGGAACGCTTCGATCACGCGGCGGTCGCCGGCATACAGCTGCCGGTAGTCCACGCGGCTGCCGGGCTGTATCAGCGCGGTCGCCCCGAGGTCCGCCTCGTTGACCAGCAGGGAGGGCGCCAGGTCGACGAAACTCCAGCCCTCGTCGGGCCGGAAGCTCAGTACCTGCGTGATGCGCAAACGCGCCTGTCCCAGCTCCAGGGTGTCGCCCACGTCGGCGCCCAGGCGAGC
This sequence comes from Gammaproteobacteria bacterium, assembly GCA_030426265.1. Lineage (GTDB taxonomy): Bacteria > Pseudomonadota > Gammaproteobacteria > Xanthomonadales > SZUA-36 > Marinihelvus. Next base: position 19,024 of record JAUHYP010000029.1, read on the forward strand.
CAGGAGGTTCGGCGCCGCCCAGGCCTCACCCGACCCGGGGATGGCGTCGGTTTCCCGCTCCGGCGCCAGCAGGCGGTCGGCGACCCGAAGCGTTCCTCGCAGGGGATAGCCTTCGGTCACCGCGCGCACGGAGGCCAGGGTGTTGCTTTCGCCGACGAACACGACGCTGGGCATGGAGGTCATTCGCGCGGTCTGCACGCCCGCCTCGTCGGCTATTTGCAGGAACTCCGGGGGCAGGGGTTGTCCCGCCGAAAGCCGGAGGTCAGCGGCGAGCGACGCCGAGGCGCGTTGCGCCACCGCCTGCCCGATGCGGTCGGTGAGGAATCCCACGGCCGTCAATGCCGTCACCGCGATCACCAGGGCCGCCATCAGGACCAGCAGTTCACCGGAGCGCCAGTCGCGGCCCAGCAGGCGAAGCGCCAGCCGCATTGGGGAGGGGGCCTGCTTCACGGCGCCGCGGCCAGTCCGGCGGAGGCGCCGGCGTCGTCGGAGATCGAGTCGGTGGCGGGACGCTCTTCGCGTTCCACCCGTCCGGCCTCCATGTGCAGGATCCGGTGGCAGCGTCGCGCCAGTTCCAGGTCGTGGGTCACCAGCACCAGGGTCGCGCCCCGTTCGCGATTGAGGCGGAACAGCAGTTCGATGATGGCCTCTCCGGTGCGCTGATCCAGGTTGCCCGTGGGTTCGTCGGCGAACAGCACGTCCGGCTCGATGACGAAGGCGCGCGCGATGGCGACGCGCTGCTTTTCACCGCCGCTGAGCTGGCGCGGATAGTGGCCCTTGCGGGGTCCCAGACCGACCTCTTCCAGCACCGCGGTGGCAGCCTCGGCCGGTTTCGGGTGGCCGGACAGTTCCAGCGGCAGCATCACGTTTTCCAGAGCCGTCAGGGAGGGAATCAGGTGGAACGACTGGAACACGAAACCGACGTGGTCGGCGCGCACGGCCGCGCGCCCGTCCTCGTCCAGGGTCGAAAGATCATGCTCCTTGAGCACCACCCGGCCCTTCGTGGGAACATCCAGGCCCGCCAGCAGTCCCAACAGGGTGGATTTGCCGGCGCCGGAGACGCCAACCACGGCGACGGACTCGCCGCGGCGGACCGCGAAGCTGACGTCGTCGAGAATGGTGAGTTCACCACCGCCCGGGCTGGTAACCTGTTTGACCAGCCCGTGTGCGCTGAGCACCGCCGATCCCTGTTCCCTGTTCGAGGTATCCATGAAATTCATCATCCGTTGCCTGTTTTGTGTGTTCTGCGTCCTGTTGGCGACACTTTCAACGCCCCTGGCCGCCCGTGACGCACCCGTGCTGCTCGTGGTGGGCGACAGTCTCAGCGCCGCCTACAACATGGACCTGGACGCCGCCTGGCCCCGCTTGCTGGAACAGCGGCTGCGCGGGCGGGGTGGCGAATGGCGGGTGGTCAACGCCAGCATCACCGGTGACACCACCCAGGGTGGCCGTACACGCCTGCCGGGACTGCTCGAGCGCTATGACCCGGACTGGGTCATCGTGGAACTCGGCGGCAACGACGGGCTGCGGGGATTGTCCCTCGACGTGACGCGGGACAACCTCGAAGCCATGATCACCGCCAGCCAGGCCGCCGGCGCCCGCGTGCTGCTCACCGGTATCATCCTGCCGCCGAACTACGGCCAAAGCTACACCGAGCGATTCCAGGGCCTGTATGCCGAGCTTGCCGAAACCCACGGGACGCTGCTTGTGCCATTCTTCATGGATGGGGTGGCGCTGGTGGACGGCATGATGCAGGACGACGGCATTCACCCATCCGTCGCGGCGCAGCCGGTCCTGCTGGACAACGTCTGGACGGTGCTCGCACCGGCGCTGGACGAGACCAAAGGTTAGGTGGGCCGGGGTGACACTCGCGTGAACCCGACAACCGGATTCCGACACGTTTCACACGTGCTTATCCTTCGCAGGCGCTAGAATACGCCCCCCGAATTTCCTCACTGCACCCGGGCCATGAAAACACTGATACCAAGCCTGATGCTTCTGCTTGCCACGCCCGCCTTCGCGCAGTTTCCCGGGGGAGGGCCGCCGGCCGTGGTGGTCGCGCCTGCCGAGGTGCAGTCCTTTCCGCTGTCCGTGGAAGCCCTGGGCAACGCGCGATCGAATGAAGCCATCGAGATTCGTCCCGTGGTGTCCGCCACGCTCATGAAGGTGAACTTCGACGAAGGTGAGTACGTGAACGCGGGGACGGTGCTGGCGGAACTTGAAAATGTCGAGCCGACCTCCGAGCTGGCGGCGGCCCGGGCCAGCCTGGCGGAGTCGGAAGCGCAGTACCAGCGGCTGAGCCAGCTGTACAAGACCAATGTCGTGGCGCAGTCGGAACTGTCCGAAGTGGCCGCCCGGCGCGAGGCCGACCAGGCGGCGGTCGCAGCCGCGGAAGCGCGACTCGCGCACACCGTGATCCGCGCTCCGTTTTCCGGTCGTCTCGGCCTGCGCCGGGTGAGCGCCGGGAGCCTGGTGGGCCCGGACACCGTGATCACGACCCTGGACGACACCGACCGGATCAAGCTCGATTTCGACGTACCCGAGGTCTATCTCTCCCTGCTCAAGAGCGGCCTCGAAGTGACGGCTCGCAGCGCGGCCTATCCCGACCAGGTCTTCATGGGCACCGTGACGTCGGTCGACACGCGGGTGGATCCGGTCAGCCGCACGATCACCGTGCGCTCGCGGCTGGACAACGAAGAGCGACTGTTGCGCCCGGGCATGTTCCTGACCGTGAGCCTGTTGCGGAAAGACCTGCAGGCCCTGATGATCCCCGAGCAGGCCATCGTTCCGGAGCGCAGCCAGCAGTTCGTCTGGGTCGTGGGGCAGGGCGAGGTCGCGGAACTGCGCGAGGTGCGCACCGGCCGCCGGCGCCCGGGGCAGGTGGAGATTCTCGGCGGCCTGTCGGCCGGTGACCGGGTGATCGTCGAAGGCACCCAGAAGGCGCGCTCCGGCGAGTCCGTCACCATCCTGGACGCCACCACGTGATCCTTTCCGACCAGTCGGTCCGGCGGCCGGTCTTCGCATCGGTCATTTCCATGCTGCTGGTCATCCTGGGCCTGGCCGCCATGTTCCAGCTGCCGGTGCGCCAGTACCCCGACGTGGACGCACCCGTCGTGTCGGTGGAAGTCAGCTATCGCGGCGCCTCGGCCGAGGTGGTCGAAACCAAGGTCACGCAGGTGATCGAGGACGCCGTGGCCGGCATCGAGGGCATCGAGAAACTCACCTCCACCAGCCGGGACGAGCGTGCCGACGTGCGGCTGGAGTTTGCGATGGATCGCGACATCGACGCCGCGGCCAACGACGTGCGGGACCGGGTTTCCCGGGTGGTCGACCAGCTGCCCACCGAGGCCGACCCGCCGGAGATCGCCAAGGCCGACAGCAGCACCCAGTCGGTGATGTGGCTGAACCTCACTTCCGACCGGATGAATGGCCTGGAGATCACGGATTTCGCGGAGCGCTACCTGGTGGACCGTTTTTCCACGGTCAGCGGTGTCGCCCGCGTGCGCATCTCGGGCGCCCGACGCTTTGCGATGCGCATCTGGCTGGACCGCGAGGCCCTGGCGGCGCGCGGCCTGACTGTCACCGATGTCGAGTCCTCCCTGCGTTCCGAGAACGTGGAACTGCCGGCCGGGCGTCTCGAGTCCACCCAGCGCGAATTCACCCTGCGCACCGACACGGGATTCACCACCGAAGAGGATTTCGAACGACTGGTGATCGGTCGTGGCGTGGATGGCCAGCTGGTGCGACTCGCCGAAGTGTCCGACGTGCGCATCGGGGCGGAAAACGAGCGCAGCATCGCCCGCGCGAACGGAGTTCCCGCCGTATCGATCGGTATCGAGCAACTGTCCAAGGCCAACAGCGTCCTGGTGTCGCGCGCCGTGCGCAGCGAGCTGGAGGCCGTGCAGGGCGACCTGCCCGAGGGCATGACGATTTCCGTGAACTACGACCGCGCCGAGTTCATCGAGGCCTCCATGGACGAGGTGTACAAGGCCCTGGGATTCGCCCTGGTGCTGGTGCTGGTGGTGATCTACATCTTCCTGGGCTCCCTGCGCGTCACCCTGATCCCGGCCCTGGTCGTGCCCGTCTCCGTGGTCTCGACCTTCATCGTGATGGGCGCGATGGGCTACACGATCAACATCCTGACCCTGCTGGGCCTGGTGCTGGCCATCGGCCTGGTGGTGGACGATGCGATCGTGGTGCTGGAGAACATCTACCGCCGGATCGAGGAGGGCCAGAAGCCCCTGCTGGCGGCGCTCGATGGTTCGAGGGAAATCGGTTTCGCGGTCATCGCGACCACCCTGGTGCTGGTGTCGGTGTTCGTGCCCCTGTCGTTCATCGAGGGCGACATCGGCCGGCTGTTCCGGGAGTTCGGTATCACCCTGGCGGCCGCCGTGCTGTTTTCCAGCCTGGTGGCGCTGACGCTCACGCCCATGCTGTGTTCGAAACTGCTAGAGGGCAAGAAGCTCCGCAAGGGCCTGGCGCGCGCGGTCGATCAGTTCTTTCAGGGGCTGTCGCAGGCCTATCGGCGTGTGCTGGACCGCACCCTGGACGTGCCCTGGATGGGGTTGCTGGGCGTCATCGCCCTGAGCGTGCTGGCGGTCTGGTTGATGCGGGTGCTGCCCTCGGAGTACGCCCCGAACGAGGACCGTGGTTCCTTTTTCGTGATGTTGCGGGCGCCGGAGGGCGCCTCCCTGGAGTACACCGACCGGGTGACCCGACAGGCGGAGCAGGTCATCGCCGCGGAGCAGGGAGACGGCAAGCCGGTGCTGCGCTACCTCACGCGCCTGCCGGGCTTCGGCAGCGCCGAGGTGAACCAGAGTTTCCTCATCGTCCTGCTCCAGCACTGGGACGATCGGGACGAAAACGACGTGGCGCTGGCCGGACGCCTCAATGCGCAGCTGGCCGAAATTCCCGGGGGGCGCGTGTTCGCGCGAACTTCCCGGGCGCTGGGCGTGCGAAGTGGCGGCACGCCGATCGAACTGGTGCTCGGAGGACCGGATTACGACACGCTGCTGACGTGGCGGGACGCCATGCTGGCGGCCATGGAGGACATGCCCGAGCTGCTCGATCCCGACAGCAACTACCAGGAACGCAAGCCACAGATGAACATCAGCGTGGACCGCGACCGGGCCGGGGCACTCGGTGTTTCCCTGTCAGCCATCGGGCGCACGCTGGAAACCATGCTGGGATCACGGGTCGTGACGACCTATGTCGATCGTGGGCGCGAGTACAGTGTCATCCTGCAGGGCCGGGATTCGGACCGCGCCAGCACCGAGGACCTGACCAACCTCTACGTTCGCTCCCAGCAGACCGCCCAGCTCATTCCGCTGTCCAACCTGGTGCAGATCAACGAGAACGCGGGGCCCGCCGAACTCAACCGGTTCGATCGCATGCGCGCCATCACGCTGACGGCCGAACTGGCCGAGGGCGTGCGCCTCGGGGAGGCGATCGAACGCCTCACCGAGGTTTCCGGAGAGGTACTGCCGGCCGGCGCGCGCGTCAGCTGGGACGGCGAGAGCCAGGATTTTCTCGAATCGGGCGCCTCGCTGTACCTCACCTTCGCCCTGGCCCTGGTGATCGTCTTCCTGGTGCTGGCGGCGCAGTTCGAGAGCTTCGTCAATCCCCTGATCATCCTGGTGACCGTTCCGCTGGCGTTGTCCGGGGCCCTGCTGGGCCTGTGGCTCACGGGCGGCACGGTGAATGTGTTCAGCCAGATCGGGGCCATCCTGCTCATCGGCCTGTCGGCGAAGAACGGCGTTCTAATCGTGGAATTCGCCAACCAGCTTCGCGACCGGGGCAAGTCCCTGCGCGAGGCGGTCGTGGAAGCGTCGACCGTGCGCCTTCGTCCCATCCTCATGACCAGCGCCTGCACCACCTTCGGCGCCCTGCCGCTGCTGCTGGCGACGGGCGCCGGCGCCGAGTCGCGTCAGCCCATCGGCGTGGTGGTGGTGTATGGGGTGACGATCTCGGCGGCGCTGACCCTGTTCGCCGTTCCGGCGATCTACCTGTTGTTCGCCCGCAACACGCGCTCACCGCAACACGTTTCGCGGGTGATCGACGGCCTGCGTGCGCGGGTGGCGGAGTCCGGTGGCCAGGCTGCGGTGACGGAGTCCCCGGAAGGCGATACGGCTCGCTGACGCGCCGGTTCAGGAGCCGCCCCGGGGGTTTCCGTCGCGCTCCAGCGGGGCGCGCCGGGGTGATCTCCCTGCGCTAAGATGGGCGCCTTTCCCCGAAAGGAGTGCTTCATGAACCGTACCTCCCGGACCGCCTCGCTGGCGGTCACCCTCGCTGCCGCCCTTTCCGCCACGCTGGCGCCTGCCGCCCTGTGGGCACAGGACAGCTGGATCGAACGGGTCGCCGCCGCGTCGGAGGGCGAGCACCGCAGCGCGGCCAATCGCGCGCGCAACGAGTACCGTCACCCGGCGCAAACCCTCTCGTTTTTCGGCTTCGAGGAGGGCGATCGCGTGCTGGAGATCTGGCCGGGTGGGGGCTGGTACACCGAGATCCTGGCGCCGGCGATCCGTGGGCATGGCAGCTACGCCATCGCGACCTGGGATCCGGACGTGGAGGGCCAGCCGAACTACCGCTACGAACTGCCGAAGCAGTTGCAGGCCACCTTCGACGCCAAACCCGAGCTGTACGACCAGGTCGAGACCGTCTATTTCTCGCCCCCTGAATCCGCGTCGCTGGGGGAGGCCGACAGCTACGACCTCGTGCTCACCTTCCGCAACACACATGGTTGGGTGGGCGACGGTTCGGCCGAGGCGATGTTCACGGAGTTCGCCCGGGTGCTCAAACCCGGTGGCGTGCTCGGCGTGGTGCAACACCGGGCCGCGGCCGGCAGTGATCCGGAGCAGTCGGCCGGTTCGGGTTATGTCTCCGAGGCCCACGTCAAGGCATTGGCGGCGGCCGCCGGACTGGAGTTCGCCGGTGCTTCGGAAGTGAACGCCAACCCCCTCGACTCCCGCGACCATCCGCGTGGCGTCTGGACCCTGCCGCCGGGCCTCAACCTCGGCGGGACGGACCGTGACAAGTACCTCGCCATCGGCGAATCCGACCGGATGACCCTCAAGTTCCGGAAACCCTGACCAGCGGCCGGAACGCCATCCGGCAGCGGGGCGGAGCGATGGTTCCGCCCTGCGCCGCCGGCGATCGGGTCAGCGCGGCCGGATCGAGGGCAGTGAAAACAGTCGTAGCGGCACCTCGTCGAGCGACCAGGCCCCGTCCAGCGGCGCAGGGAATACGATGTCGCTGGACCACGCCGGGGCTTCCCGGACGGACAACGCCATCGTCCCGGCCGGAACCAGTTCGTTCCCCCCGTCGCCGTCGCAGCCGGGGCACAGGCCCGGTGCGAAGGAAGCCAGCATGTCCAGTGCGTAGGGTGGTTCACCCGTGACCGGCTCCGAGATCGCCCATCGGGGCGCGCCCTCCGCGTCATAGACATAGGCGACAGCGACGCTCACCTCGCCCTGGTTGGCCAGGGACACGCCCCAGCCCGGTCCGTCCTCGCGACCCCAGAGCCCGGTGTCATCGACCGGGCGGACGCCGGGGGTGAAGACCAGCCACTCCAGGCGCTCCTTGCCGGCAATGCCGTCGATCTGCCAGCTGACGTCGGCGCGCCGTTCGGTCGTGAAGTCCAGGGCCAGGCGCCCGACGGCCATGCTCGTTGCCGTGCCATCCGGCGCCAGGGTGAAGCGCAGCAGGGGCGCGTCGAATGACGCGCCGTCGAGGTCCCCGGCAGCCAGGGTCCAGGTCGGCAGACCTGCTTCGTCGTAGCTGTACCAGATCACGCTCAGGCGGGTGCCGTAGTACTGGATGTCGAAGCCTCGCCCGTCGCTGGCGGGGTCGTACCAGAGGCCCGGATTGGGCCGGAACTGTCGTGCGGGGTCGCTGCCGAAGCGGTCGCGCAGGGCCGGCACCAGGACCAGGTGGCCGGGTCCATCCAGGCCACCCGCGCCGGCGGACACCCGCGGGCCGAGAAACTCGCCCGTCGATCCGTCGAACGCGAGAATGGCATCCTGGTCGGACGCGGCGACCAGCAGCGTGCCGTCTTTCGTCAACGCCAGGCCTTCCGGACCGGAGTAACCCGCCGGTCCGAGCCGGGCGAGTTCCCCCAGGAACGCACCCGTCGCCCGATCGATGGCGAGCACGGCGTTGCGCTGCCGGTCCCCGAGCAACAGGCGGCCGTCGGTCGTCGCGAACAGACGCCTGGGGTCGAACATCCAGGACAGGCCGGGACCGGCCAGGACGGTCGTTTCGAGTGCGGAAACCGTGTAGAGACTGCGGGTTCCCCGACCCACCACCCAGGCCTCGGGCCCTAGGGCCGCGATGTCGCCGGGATCTTCCAACGGGTCGAGCGCCAGCCCCGAGGCGGGGTCGCTTCGGGGCCGTTCACGACCGCGAAACGCCAGCAGTTGCGGGTTCTCGAATCGCACGGTGACCAGGCGGTTGCCGCCTTCCACGGCGGCCAGGCCCTGCGGAAAGCCCGTATTGAGCTGCACCACGCTGGCGTCATCCACGAAGGAGGGCACCCACTCGCCCAGCAGCGAGCGGTCCAGTAGGTTCATGCGGCGCAGTGCGCTGTTGCCGCCGTACACCAGGAGATTGTCGACGCTGCGCCGGGCCAGGCTGGTCTGCCAGGTCAGCAGGCTGTCCCAGGCGGGCACCTCGACGCCGCGGGATGCCCCCGTGGCCGCGTCGAAGCGCAACACCTGGCTGTTGCCCACGCTGACCACCAACAGGTCCTCGGCCACCGGGTCGAACTCCCGGACGCCGTCACCATCGTCGTCGGCGTCGGCGTTGTCGCCGGTGCCGTCACCGTCCGTGTCCTTGTACTCCGGGGTGAATCCCGGGAAGACGTCGCCCACGTCGCCCACGCCGTCACCGTCCGCGTCGGCCACTTCCAGGGCATCCAGGGGAAAGGCGTCGTCCAGGTCGGGAACGCCATCGCCGTCATCGTCGGTGTCGGCGTTGTCACCGATACCGTCGCCGTCGGTGTCGTCCTGCTCGCCGGCGGAGCCCGGGAAGGCGTCGCTGTTGTCGCCGCGCCCGTCGCGGTCGCTGTCGAAGCGCTCCGAGGCGTCGAACGGCAGGGCGTCCAGCCAGTCGATGACGCCGTCGCCGTCCTGGTCCTCGGAGGACCGAGTCAGGCGTTGAGGCAAGGGGAGGGCGCTTCGGGTGGGGCGGTAGGCGGCCACGTCGTCCAGGAAGGTGCGAATCACCGTGACGTTGTCCGTGTCCGCGAAATTGCCGCAGGGCTCGTTGCCGCAAGGCAGGCTCGGGGTCGAAAACAGGGGCAGGCCGCGGAACCGGTCGGACCTGCCGGTGCCGAAACTCCCCATGACCGTGGTGAAGCGGCCGGATTGCACGAAGGCGGAACCGCGCGGGTCGATGAAGCCGCCGCCGGCGCCGACCTGGTGAGTGGCGCCGATGTTGTGGCCGATCTCGTGCGTGAAGGTGTCGTCCAGGCAGAAGGACCAGCTGTCGGAGCCGTCGGAGACGACATTCACTCCGAGGTTCGGATCACCTTCGGGGAAAAAGGCGATGCCGCAGCTGCCACGGGCCGGCAGGTCGTGGGGCCGCAGGCCGATGACCAGGTCCGCGCCCAGCTGGTCGCGCAGCGCGGCCAGGCCGGCCAGGCCGGGGCGCGTGTTTCCACCCAGCGTGGCGGCGATGTCGTTGCGGTACTGCGCATTCTCGTTGTCGTTGCGGTAGTCGAACAGGCGGTGTCCCACCAGGCGGACGCCGGCGTCCAGGCCGGAGTTCGCCATCGCCTGGTTGGCGATGTGCACGAGGTGGTTGAGCCGTGTTTCCAGGATCGCTCCCGGGTACCGCTGGGCGAGCGGTGCGTTGTAGATGATCAGCAGGTCGATGACCGTGGCCGTCGCCACCTGGGTCCGGTCAGGGTCACGGGGAGCGGCCTTGCTCCTGGCGCTCGAATGCGCCGTGCCGCAAGTGTTGAAGCTCACGCCGGTGTCCGGCAGACGGACCCGCCAGAGGCCACCGCCGTCGGTGGTGAACAGGTAACGGCCACCGGGACCCTCGAGCTCGCCGAACATCGCCCCGTTGCCCAGCGTCAGGTGGCCCGACCAGCCGCCGTCCGGGTCATCCACCGCGACGCTGCGGTCGCCGTTGGCATGGGTTTCCAGGAGTCGAATGGGCAGGCCCGGCAGATCGCCCTCGGGTGGGAGAAAGGATTCGTTGGCCTGGAACCCGAAGCCGGTGTCGTTCACGAGTCGGACCGCGGATTTGTGCAGCGACGGAAACGCCGCGGGTCCCGGAGTGGGATTCGCCGGCAAGGCCGGTCCGGACAGGGCCAGGGCGCCCAGTGCGATCAGGAGTGGCCCGGGCCCGGGCAGGCCACGGCGTCGAGCGGGTGTGCTCATGGTGATGATTCTAGCGAATGCCGGTTCACGCCGGGAACCGGCATGCCATTCCACACGGCGGCCGGATGCCGTAGCATCGTCGCTTTGCCGCAAACCCTGCCCCATGACCGTGTCTTCCATTTCCACCAACCGCGCCCTGCACGGCGTGAGCTACGAAATTCGCGGCGACCTGGCGCTGCGCGCCCTGGAGCTCGAGCGCCAGGGTTTCGAGATCACCCAGCTGAACATCGGCAACATCGGCCTGTTCGGCTACCGCACGCCCGAGACCATGCGGCTGGCGATGATCGAGAACCTGGGCCTCTCGGAGCCCTACTGTCACCAGAAGGGCATTTTCCCGGCCCGCGAGGCCGTGGTGATGCAGCAGCAGAACCGCGGTGTCATGAACGTCAGCGCGGACGACGTGTTCATGGGCAATGGCGTCAGCGAGCTGATCGAGCTGTGCCTGCGTGGACTGCTCAACGAGGGTGACGAGGTACTGGTGCCCAGCCCGGACTACCCGCTGTGGAGCGCCTCGGTGGTGCTCAACCGGGCCAGGCCGGTCTACTACACCTGTTCGCCGGAGAACGGGTTCGAACCGGACCCGGAAGAGATCGCCTCCCTGGTCGGGCCACGCACGCGGGCCATCATCGTGATCAATCCGAACAACCCCACGGGTGCGGTGTATTCGGAGGAAACGCTGACGGCGATCGCGCGGGTCGCCGAGCAACATGGCCTGGTGGTCTTCGCCGACGAGATCTACGACCAGATGCTGTTCGACGACGCGGTGCACGTGCCCATGGCGACGCTGGTCCACGACACGCTCTGCGTGACGCTCAGCGGATTGTCGAAGGTGTACCGCGCCTGTGGTTACCGGACCGGCTGGGCGGTGTTCAGCGGGGACCGTTCCACCGCCGCGGAGTACCTGCACGCCGTCGAGATGCTGGCTTCATTGCGCCTGTGCGCCAACGTGCCGGGCCAGTGGGCGGTGCAGACCGCGCTCGGCGGATACCAGAGCATCCGCCACCTCACGGCCCCGGGAGGACGCCTGCACGCTTCACGCCAAGCGATGGTGGAGGGCGTAGCGGCCAGCCCCTGGTTGGAGGTGGTGCCGCCGCGTGGGGCCATGTACGGCTTCGTGCGGGTGAAGACGGAGGCCTTCGACGCCTTCGACGACCAGGCATTCGCGATGGAACTGCTGGAGCGCCAGCACGTGCTGGTAACGCCGGGCAGCAGTTTCAATGTTCCCTACCGCGACCATTTCCGCATCACCACGCTGCCGGGGCCGGAGCAGTACCGGCGCGTGTTCGGGCGGATCAACGACCAGCTGGAGTCGATGGCGTCGTAGGGCCTAGGGGGATTTCACCCCCAGGCGCTGGTGCATGATGGGGCTGGTGGTGGTGTACTGCAGGTGCACCTTCTTGTCGGGGTTCAGCCGCGACTTGATGGCGAAAGCGGCCAGCGCCGCTTCGTGGAAGCCGCTGAGGATCAGTTTCTTCTTGCCCGGGTAGGTGTTGATGTCGCCGACGGCGAAGATGCCTGGTTCGGAGGTCTGGAACTTCTCCGTGTCCACGGGAATCTGGCGTTTGTCGATTTCCAGGCCCCATTCCGCGATCGGCCCCAGGTTGGGCGACAGGCCGTAGAACACGTACACCTCGTCGGCATGCAGGTCTTCGAAATTTCCGTCCGGGCTCTTGACGCGCAGGCCGCGGAAGGCGTCCCCCTCGACCAGCACTTCGCTCACGGTGCCCTGGAATTCGCGCAGGGCACCCGCGTCGGCGAGGGCCTTCATTTTCGACACTGACGCCGGGGCCGCGCGATAGTCCTCGCGGCGATGGACCAGGGTCAGGCTCCTGGCCCGCCCGTGCAGTTCCAGAGTCCAGTCCAGCGCCGAGTCGCCGCCGCCCAGGATGAGGATGTCCTTGCCATCGATGGCGGAAGGGTCCTTGACCCGGTAGTGGACCGTGTCGTTCTCCCAGGCTTCCGCACCCTTGAGGCGGCGGGGCTGGAAGGCGCCGAGGCCGGCCGCGATGATCACGTTGGCCGTGTCGAATTCCGTGCCCGCCGAGGTGACCAGCGTGAAGCGCCCGTCGTCTCGGCGTTCCAGGGACGTCACCGTCTGGCCGAGGTGGAATTGCGGCTTGAAGGGCGCGATCTGTTCCATCAGGCGGTCGATCAGTTCCTGCGCCCCGACCACCGGATAGGCCGGAATGTCGTAGATGGGCTTGTCGGGATAGAGCTCGGTGCACTGGCCGCCGACCTGGGGCAGGGAGTCCACCAGGTGGGCCTTGATGTCCAGCAGGCCGAGTTCGAAGACCTGGAACAGGCCGCAGGGGCCGGCCCCGATGATGACGGTGTCGGTTTGGATGGGCATGGGATTCCTCGGAGGGTATTTTGTCGCCGCGCGATCCTCTGCTAACTTGGGTTGAATGAGTGCAATTCAAGCGTCCGACGACCGCGAAATCCGCCTGGAGGCCTCCTGGAAGGCGCGGCTGGCTCCCGAATTCTCACAGGACTACATGCGTTCCCTCCGCGCTTTCCTGCTGTCGCGCAAGCGTGCCGGCGCGACCATCTACCCGCCGGGCCCGCAGATCTTCGCCGCGCTGGACAATACGCCCTTCGAGGACGTGCGCGTGGTGATCCTGGGCCAGGACCCCTACCACGGTCCGGGCCAGGCGCACGGTTTGTGTTTCTCGGTGCAGGCCGGCGTACCCGCTCCGCCGTCGCTGGTGAACATCTTCAAGGAGATCGAAAGCGACCTGGGCCTGGCGCGGCCGGGCCACGGCTGCCTGCAGGCCTGGGCCGAACGGGGCGTGTTGCTGCTCAACGCCGTGCTCACGGTCGAACGCGGCCAGGCCGCGGCGCACCAGGGCAAGGGCTGGGAGCGGTTCACCGACGAGGTCGTTCGCCAACTCGACGCCGGCCGCGAGGGCCTGGTGTTCATGCTCTGGGGCAGCTACGCGCAGAAGAAGGGCAGCGTCATCGACCGCCGGCGACACTGCGTACTGACCGCGCCGCATCCTTCGCCGCTGTCGGCGCACCGGGGTTTCCTCGGGTGCCGACACTTCTCGAAGGCCAACCAGTACCTCGAGCAACGGGGCGTGGGGCCCGTGGACTGGTCGCTGCCGGCAAAGGCCTGAGCGGCGCAGGGCGCCCGATTCAGTCGGTGGGCTGGACCCGGGGCAGGGATTCGTCCAACGCCATCCAGTCCACGCACGTGTCGTGGAAGACGTGGGCCTCCGGTGCGCGGTCGATGGGCCCGTCCAGGCTGCCGAGCACCACGTGGGCCTCGCTCTTCCAGCGTTCGGAACGGAACAGCATGCTGCTGCCGCAGGTGCCGCAGAAGCCCCGTTCGGCGCCCGGTGAAGAATTGAACCAGCGCAGTGCGTCCTGGCCTTCGAGCAGTTCGAACCGGTCGGATTCGAAACCCGCCCAGGTCACGTAGCCGGCGCCGTGGAATCGGCGGCACTGGGTGCAGTGGCAGTGCGCGCACCATTTGCTCGGCAGGGCGAGGCGGAACCGGACCGCGCCGCAGAGACAGCCACCATCAACGAATCGCGTGTCGCTCATGTTCGTGAATCACTTCAGGAAGATTAGCCAGCCCAGGCGAACCCACATCATCAGCAGCACGGCCAGACTGCAGGCGAAAAAATAGAAGCGGTGCATCACCCGGTTGTAGGTCAGGTGCACGGCCGCGTGAAGGATGCGCACCGAGACCCAGGTCCAGGCCAGCGCGGCCAGCAGGGGATCCTGCAGCAGCAGCGTCAGCGCGATGATGACCGCGACGTAGAACAGGACCGGGGTCTCGAACTGGTTCTGGAGGTTGTCCGAGGCCGCAGCCGAGTCGGTCAGGGATTCCTGCATCCGGGTCCGGGTGGGCACGCTTTCGGGATGAATCCTGCGCGCCCGGAATTCCTTCACGCGCAGCAGGAACAGGCGAAACAGCACCAGGAAGGTCAGCGCCACCTGGATCAGCAGGGGGTAGAGCAGGGGCTTGTAGAACATGCTGTGTCGTCACGTCCGCGGGCGGTTCCCGCAGTGTAGCAGGGAACCGCGGACCGGCCCCTGCGGGCCGATCCGCGGCGTGACGGGCGACGCCGTCAGCGCTCAGGCGTAGTAGCCGCGCTCCCGCCAGCGTTCCCGGCCGGGCGCCTCCCACAGGGCCGCGTCGATGATGGACCAGAGATGAATCACCCAGCCCAGCAGGATCATCCAGAGCAGGAAGGTCATCACGAACATGAAGCCCGCGAGCAACCAACGGCCCTGCAACAGCTGACCGAGGCCCGGGATGAAGAAGCTGGCCAGGGCGGCCAGCACATTGCCGCAGGATCCACGTCCCATGGTCTGGTGCTCCTCTTGGTGAAGTCTCGAGAAGGTTGATGCAGGATTCGTGCCGATGTCGCCTGCAACGCTGACAGGCCACTTTCAGGGCGCTTTCGGGCGCAGGGCCCGAGCGCATGCGTCCGGTGGGTGGCGAATTTCGCTAATTGTTTCGCCAGCCCGCAGCGCCGCTGCGTTTTCCGCCCCCTCCGCAGGGGTGGAACATCATCGGCATCTGCAGCCAGGGCCGCAGATCGTCCACAGGCTTCTGGCGCCCGCAGTAGGTGTTTCCGTCCGGGGCCCGGATGACGACGTTGTGATCGCCGCCCGGGGACATCCAGCGGTCCGTGATCTCCACCTTGGACGGCGCCGCCATGCCATCGAGCGAATTGCTCCATTCCGGCAGCAGGGGTGCGTACAGCCGTTCCAGTTCGGAATCGTCTGCGGGGCGTGACAACGGCAGGACGGCCTCCGGTGCGCCCCATTCCATGCGCGCCACCGCTTCGAGCAGTCGGCGGGTGTCCAGCGATTCGGGTTCGGGCCGGTCGGGCTCGCGCACGAGCACTGCGGGCGGGGGCGCCGTGACGGCCGCCCGTGGCTGCACGGGTTCCGCGATCTTTTCGGGCGAGGGAGCGGGCCGGGGTTCGGGCCGGGGTTCGGGCAGTTCCTCGAGTACGGGTGCGTCCTGCGCGGGCGCCCGCCAGGGCAGGGGCGTGGGCGCCGTCTGCAGGCGAACCTCGAGTTCAAGTTCGGGCAGGGCCGCCGTGCGCGCCGCGTACCAGCCGACGGGAAGGGCCAGGAGCAGCGCGTGGGCCACGATCGCCACCGCCCACCAACGCACGCCCAGGGGGCCTTTCCGGCGGGGCGGCAGGTCGTCGAACAACGCTTCGTGGCGGACGGCGGGTTTCACGGGCCGCATGATGACAGGCCGGCTTTAAATCGTCGTTAAGAATCGTGATTTCGTGAACGACCCATCGAAACCGTGACCGGCCGCCGAGCGACCCGGCGGGTCCGGGTACAATGAGGCTTCGCCCCGTGTCCACGGCCCGGGATTCCCGGCTCCAGATCCACGCCCACCCTCATGACCCTCGCCACGCCCGCACCGTTCATCGCCATCCAGGACTGTCTCGAGGAGCGCGACCCCGAGGCGAAATGCGCAGCCGTGGCCACGCTCTGGGCCCGCGTACAGGCCGCGGGATTGGGCCCCCCGCCGAGCGAACCGGCGCCGGCCATCGGCGTGCCCGGCCGTCCGGATCGCCCCGAGCTCGTTCCACCCCACCGCGTGCCACGCCGGCGCCTGGGCAGCGAGGCGGGGCGCGCGGCCCTGGTCCACGCCATCGCCCACATCGAATTCAACGCCATCAATCTCGCGCTGGATGCGGCCTGGCGCTTCAGGGACATGCCCGGGGGCTTCACGACGGACTGGCTCTCCGTCGCAGCCGACGAGGCACGGCATTTCCGGATGCTGGCGGACCGCCTGGCGAGCCTGGGCCATGCCTACGGTGATTTCGCCGCCCACGACGGCCTGTGGGACATGGCGGTGAAAACCGCGGACGTCTGCCTGGAGCGCATGGCGCTGGTGCCGCGCGTGCTGGAAGCCCGCGGCCTGGACGTCACGCCGGGGATGATCGAGCGGCTTCGCGCCGCCGGGGACGAGGAGACCATCGCCGCACTGGAAGTCATCCTCGACGAGGAAGTGCGTCACGTCGAAATCGGAACGCGTTGGTTTCACCATTGCTGCGCCCTGGCCGGCGTCGACCCGGACGAGACCTTCCTGCACCTGTTGCGCACGAAATTCGACGGTCAGGTGAAGCCGCCCTTCAACGTCCCGGCCCGCCGCCAGGCCGGGTTTTCGTCCCGGGAGCTCGACGGGCTCGAGTCGACCTGAGCACGCGATGGCGCCGCCGGCCTTCAAGGATCACTTTTCCGGCCACGCGGCGGACTATGCACGCTTCCGGCCCGGCTATCCGCCAGCACTGTTCGACTGGCTGGCGGGCGTCGCGCCGGGTCGGGACTGCGCCTGGGACGTGGGGACGGGCAACGGCCAGGCGGCGCGTGATCTGGCCACCCGCTTCGCCCGGGTCCACGCCACGGACGCCAGCGCCGAGCAGATCGCCCAGGCCCATGGACCTGCCAATGTCGCGTTCCTCCCGGAGCCGGCGGAACGTTGCAGCCTGTCCGACGCCGCGGCCGACCTCGTGACCGTGGGCCAGGCGCTGCACTGGTTCGACCTGCCGGCCTTCTACGCGGAAGTGGAACGGGTAGTGCGCCCCGGTGGCGTGGTGGCGGCCTGGACCTATCAGCTGAGCGAGGTGTCCGCAGCGGTGGACGAGGTGGTCGTCGACTTCTACACGAATGGGGTCGGCCCCTGGTGGCCGCCGGAGCGCGTGCACGTGGAGCAGGGCTACCGGGATCTTCCGTTTCCCTTCGAGGAACTGGAGCCGCCGGTGTTCACCCTGGAGCGGGAGATGACGCTCGATGAGTACACCGCCTACCTCGGCACCTGGTCGGCCGTGCGCCGATACCGGGCCGCGAAGGGAGCGGACCCCATTGAACCCTTGCGATCGGCCCTGGAAGCGCGCTGGGGTGGCACGGAGCGCCGACGAACCGTGCGGTGGCCGCTGCGCCTGAGAGCCGGACGCGCCTGACTCCGGGCGCAGCGCCCTGTCGCGGTCCGTGAGGCCCGACGAGATGGCCCGGCGCCGGGCCGGATCGAGCGCTCAGGCCTCGGCCCAGGGCAGGGCGTCCAGCGACAGCCCGTCCGGCGTCACGGTGAGCACGCTGCCCTGTTCGTACCAGTCGCCGAGCACCACGCGCTCCAGGCCTTCATGGTCGTGGATGGCCGGGCGGTGGGTGTGGCCATGGATCATGCGCTCGACGCCGTTCCGCGCCAGGGCCTCACGGACAGCGTCCGCATTCACGTCCATGATGTCCATGCTCACGCCCTGCTTGTATTCGCCGCTCATTTCCCGCGCCTTTTCCGCCACGGCGATACGCTCCGGCGGCGTTTTCGACAGGAACTCCGCCTGCCAGGCCGGGTCGCGCAGCATCTTTCGCACCTGCTGGTAGCCGACATCGTCGGTGCACAGCGTGTCGCCGTGCAGGAGCAGGGTGGGCGTGCCGTAGAGGTCCACGACTTTCTCCTCGCCCAGCAACCGCATGCCGCAGGCCTGCGCGTAGTCCCGACCCAGCAGGAAGTCCCGGTTGCCGTGGCAGAAGAAAACCGGCACGCCGCTTCGGGACAGCGCCTGCAGCGCGGGCGCCACGGTGCGGCCCACGGGCGTGGGCGCGTCGTCGCCCAGCCAGTACTCGAACAGGTCACCCAGGATGTACAGCGCGTCCGCGCCGGCGGCGGTGCTTTCCAGGAACTGCAGGAAGGCCCTGGTGGCTGCCGGCCGCCGGTCGTCGAGGTGCAGATCCGAGATGAAAAAGGTCGTCACCGGCCTCAGAGCACCTCGACCGATTCGATCAGCACCGGCTCCAGCGGCATGTCCCGGGCATCGGTCTTCACGAAGCGGATCCTGTCCACCACTTCCATGCCCTC
>JAUHYP010000030.1 GCA_030426265.1 Gammaproteobacteria bacterium
CGCACCCAGGGCACCACCGGGATGTTCGACAGCCTGCCCTATCGCAATGACGCCGCGCGGGTGTTCGGCCGGCTGATCCGGTCGCTGCCCAACCGCCGCGGACTGCTGGGCGTCGCCACCTGTGACAAGGGCCACCCGGCCATGATGATGGCGCTGGCCGCCGCTCGTGAACTGCCCTCGGTGCTGGTGCCCGGTGGCGTCACCCTGCCCCCTGAGCAGGGTGAGGACGCCGGCGCCGTGCAGACCCTGGGCGCGCGGTATTCACACGGACTGCTGACGCTGGAAGAAGCCGCGGACCTGGGTTGCCGGGCCTGCGCGACGCCGGGCGGCGGCTGCCAGTTCCTCGGCACTGCCGCGACCTCCCAGGTGGTCGGCGAGGCGCTCGGACTCTCGGTGCCGCATTCGGCGCTCGCGCCCTCGGGCCAACCGATCTGGGCCGAAGCGGCCGTTCGTTCCGTCGCCGCGCTGCGGGCGCATGTCCGCGAAGGCCGCACGGTGGCCGACATCCTGACACCCGGCGCCCTGCGCAACGCCATGGTCGTTCACGCGGCCTTCGGTGGCTCCACCAACCTGCTGCTGCACATTCCCGCCGTGGCGCATGCCGCCGGATTGCAGCGGCCCGGGGTGCAGGAATGGATCGATGTCAACCGCGCCACGCCACGCTTGGTGAGCGTGTTGCCCAACGGGCCGGTCCACCACCCGACCGTGCGCGTGTTCCTGGCGGGCGGCGTTCCGGAGGTCATGCTGCACCTGGCGGCGCTGGACCTGCTGGACCTGGGCGCCCTGGCCGCGACCGGGCAGCCCCTGGGCGACATGCTCGAAGACTGGCGCAGCAGCCGGCGGCGCCAGGCCCTGCGTGATGCGCTCGAGCGCACCGACGGCGTGGATCCCGACGGGGTCATCCTTTCCCCGGCCGCGGCGCGCGAGCAGGGACTGTCGGGCACCATCGCCTTCCTGCGCGGCAATCTCGCGCCGGATGGCGCCATCCTCAAGGCGACAGCGCTGGATCCGTCGCTCACGGGTTCCGGGCGCTTCGCGCACCAGGGTCCGGCGCGGGTGTTCACGAGCGAACGCGACGCCATGGCGGCCATCAAGGGACGGGACGGGGAAAGGATCGAACCGGGGGACGTCATCGTCCTGGCCGGCTGCGGCCCCTCCGGCACGGGTATGGAGGAAACCTACCAGCTCACCTCGGCGCTGAAGCACCTGCCCTGGGGACGCAAGGTGGCCCTGCTGACGGACGCGCGCTTCTCGGGCGTGTCCACGGGCGCCTGCATCGGTCACGTGGGGCCCGAGGGCCTGGCCGGCGGTCCCATCGGCCGGGTGCGCGACGGCGACGTGGTCCGGATCGATGTCGACCTGACGAGACTGGAGGGCCGGGTCGACCTGGTCCTTCCCGAGAACAGCGATGACGTGAGCGCCGGCGAACGGCTGCTGGCGGAGCGCTCCCCGCATCCCGGCCTGGCGCCGGCGGACCGCCTGCCCGCCGACACCCGCCTGTGGGCGGCCCTGCAGGCGGCCAGCGGCGGCACCTGGGGCGGCTGCGTACACGACGTCGACGCCATCCTGGAACAACTCGGCCAGGCTCCGGCGACCTGAATCCACGACCCGGCCACGCCATCCAGCGCACGGCAAGGGTGGCGGCCGACGCAGGAACCTGCCTTCCAGGCACCGGGTGCGAAGCCGATGCCGGGGGTGCCCTCAGTGCCCCCCGCGGGCGAAATGCGCGGGCCGCAGGCCGACCAGGAACGCCGCCACGCCGTACATCGCAGCCCCGGCACCAATGTACAGACCGAGCCGCAGGGCGCGTTCGCCGGCGCGGGCTTCCGCCCAGGCGGCAAGGCCGGGATTCAGCCACAGCAGCAGCACGGTCATCACGATGCAGCCGACCGTCACCGCCAGGCCCACCCGCCACCAACCCGGTACCGGCGTGTAGGTCCCGCTGCGGCGTAGTCCCCGGTAGAGCAGTGCGGCGTTGAGCCAGGCGGAAGCCGCGCTGGCGGCGGCCAGCCCGGCGTGAGGACCGGCGAAGCCCAGCCACAGCAGACCGCCCACGAAGAGCAGGTTCATGACCACGTTCGAGCCCATGGCGACGAGGCTGTATCGCACGGGCGTGGCAGTGTCCTGGCGGGCGTAGTAACCCGGCGCCAGCACCTTCACGGCGATGAAGGCGGGCAGGCCGAAGGAATAGGCCACCAGGGACAGGCCGGCCATGCG
Source organism: Gammaproteobacteria bacterium (assembly GCA_030426265.1). Classification (GTDB taxonomy): domain Bacteria; phylum Pseudomonadota; class Gammaproteobacteria; order Xanthomonadales; family SZUA-36; genus Marinihelvus. The sequence goes on from JAUHYP010000030.1 coordinate 2,218, forward strand.
CACGTCCTCCGCCTCGAAGCGCCCATACTGGAACAGGGTGGCGATGATGGGCTCGGCCAGCGCCGCCAGCCCCGCCGCGGCCGGCAGCGTAATCACCAGCGCCAGGCGCAGCGCCCAGTCCAGGGTGTCGGAAAAGGCCTCGGCCGAACGCTCCGCGTGCTTGCGAGACAGGTTGGGCAGGATCACCGTCGCCAGGGCCACGCCGAACACCCCCAGCGGGAACTCCAGCAGGCGGTCGGAGTAGTACAGCCAGGACACGCTGCCCGTCACCAGGAAGGTGGCGATCACGCTGTCGAACAGCAGGTTGACCTGCGCCGCCGAGGAGCCGATCAGGGTCGGCACCATCAGCCGGAGCACCCGTCGCACCCCCTCGTGCCGCCAGCCCCAGCGGGGTCGGGGAACCAGCCCCAGGCGCGCCAGCGCCGGCCACTGGAACAGCAACTGGATCACACCGGCCGCCAGCACACCCCAGGCCAGGGCCATGACGGGCACCTCCAGTCGCTGGGACAGCCCCAGGGCCGCGGCGATCAGGGCGAGGTTGAGCAGCACCGGGGTCAGCGCCGGCACCAGGAAGCGCTCGAAGGTGTTGAGGATGCCCGCGGCCAGCGCCGTCAGCGAAATCAGCAGGATGTACGGAAAGGTGATGCGCAGCATGTCCGTCGCCAGGCCGAACTCCGGGCGCCCCTCGAGGGCCCATCCCGGCGCGAACACGGCGAGGACGGCGGGCGCCGCCAACACGCCGACGGCGGTGATCACCAGCAGCACGGCCAGCAGCGTGCCGGCCACGTGGTCGATGAACTGCTTCAGTGCGCGCCGGTCGCCCGCGGCGGCCAGTTCCGACAGCACCGGCACGAAGGCGAGCGAAAAGGAGCCTTCCGCGAAGAGGCGCCGCATGAAGTTCGGAATCTTGAAGGCCAGGAAGAAGGCGTCCGTGTCGCCGCTGGCCCCGAACAGCCGTGCAAGCACCATGTCGCGCAGGAAGCCGAGCACGCGTGAGACGATGGTGGCGGCGCCCACCGTGGCCGTGGAACGGAGCAGTTTCAAGCGGTTTGGACCATGCGTGCGGGTTCCTTTTCGTGCATCGTTGTGCTTTTGGGCCACGGCAAAGTTTTTCACCCAAAAACATTGACCTGTGCGGGTGAAATGGGGATAATGCGCGGCTTGATTTTCGACCCTGAATTCTGGAGAAATCCGTGGCTAACAGTGTACAAGCACGCAAACGTGCCCGTCAGGCAGAGAAGCACCGGCTGCGCAACGCCAGCCAGCGCTCCGCCATGCGCACGGCCATCAAGAAAGTGAACGCCGCCATTGCGACCGGCGACAAGTCCGCCGCGGAAGCCGCCTTCCTGGCCGCTGTGCCCGCGATCGACAAGTCCGTTGGCAAAGGCCTGATTCACGGCAACAAGGCCGCACGCCACAAGTCGCGCCTGAACGCCAAGATCCGCGCGCTCTGATCAAGTTTCAAGAACAAGAATAAGGAGAAGCCCCGCCTCGAGCGGGGCTTTTTCATGGCGTTCCGGTGGCAGTCGCCTGCAGACGCTCAGGCCGGGGGCTCATCCTTCAGTGGATCGTAGGGTTCCTCGGGGAGGGCTTCGCCGAAACGCTCCTCGATCAGCTCGTCCTCCTGCCGCGCGGTTTCACGCGCCTCCAGCGCCCGGTTGATCCGCTGCACCAGCTCGTCGGTTCCCTGGTGGGCCACCGCGGAGACCAGGGCCCACTCCCCTTCCCATGCCAGTTCGCCGAGCACCTCGTTCACCCGGGATTCCGCGTCCTCCGCGGACAACTGGTCCGCCTTGGTGAACACCAGCCAGCGCGGCTTGTCGGCCAGGGCGTTGTCGTACTTGAGCAGTTCCTGTTCGAGCTCGCGGACCGATTCGGCCGGATCCTTGCCGTCGATCGGCGCCAGGTCGACCAGGTGCAGCAGCAAGCCCGTACGCGCCAGGTGCTTGAGGAACTGGATGCCCAGGCCGGCCCCTTCGGCCGCTCCCTCGATGATGCCCGGGATGTCGGCGACGACGAAGCTGCGCTCGGTGTCGATGCGCACAACGCCCAGGTTGGGATGCAGCGTGGTGAAGGGATAGTCGGCGACCTTCGGGCGGGCGGCGGAAACGGCGCTGATGAAGGTGGACTTGCCCGCATTGGGGAAACCCAGCAGGCCCACGTCGGCCAGGACCTTGAGTTCCAGGTGCAACTGGCGCTGTTGCCCGGCCTCGCCCGGGATGGTCTTGCGCGGCGCGCGGTTGGTGGAGCTCTTGAAGTGGACGTTGCCGAGGCCGCCCTTGCCGCCCTGGGCCACGACCATGCGCTGGCCGTGAGTGGTGACCTCGCCCAGCGCCTCGCCGGCCTCCTCGTCGGTGACAATGGTGCCCAGGGGTACACGCACCACGACGTCCTCGCCCCCCTTGCCGGCCATCTGCTTGCCACGCCCCGGCTCGCCGTTCTGCGCCTTGAACAGGCGCTGGTGGCGGAAATCCACCAGGGTATTGAGGCCCGAGTCGCCTTCCAGGATCACGCTGCCGCCGCGCCCGCCGTCGCCGCCATCGGGGCCGCCGAAAGGCACGTACTTCTCCCGGCGCATGGACGGTGAGCCGTCCCCGCCCTTGCCGGCCTGGACACGTATGGAAGCTTCGTCGACAAATTTCATGGTCAGAACGCCTGAACAGACAAAAAACCCCGCGGCTGCGGGGTTTTTTTCGGGGCATCGAAGGACCGATTACTCGGTGACGATGCTCACGTACTTGCGCTTGGGAAAACCGCGGGATTCGAATTTCACCCGGCCATCTTCCAGCGCGAACAGCGTGTGGTCACGGCCCACGCCGACGTTGTCGCCGGCCTTGAAGCGCGTGCCCCGCTGGCGCACGAGGATGTTCCCGGCCAGCACGACTTCACCGCCGTACTTTTTCACACCCAGGAACTTCGGGTTCGAATCGCGGCCGTTGCGTGTACTGCCGCCTGCTTTCTTGTGTGCCATGGTTCAGCTCTCCGTTCAATCGTCGGACTTGGCCGCTTCGTCGGCCACGTCGGCTTTGGCTTCTGCAACCGCTTCCGCCTTGGGAGCCGCCTTCTTCGTGGCAGCCTTTTTCTTGGCCGGCGCTTTCTTGCCGCCCGCACCCTCGATGCCGGTGATTTCCAGCAGCGTGTAGTACTGGCGATGGCCCTGGCGCTTCATGTGGTGCTTGCGGCGCTTGAACTTGATGATCTTGACCTTGTCGCCGCGGCCGTGTTCGACCACGGTGGCCAGCACCTTGCCGCCGTCCACCAGGGGCGTTCCGATGGTGACGCTCTCGCCTTCACCCACCATCAGCACCTGGTCCAGTTCCACGGTGGAACCCTTTTCCGCCTCGATTTTTTCGACCTTCAACTGGTCGCCGGTGGAGGCGCGGTACTGCTTGCCACCGGTTGAGAATACTGCGTACATTGTTCCCGCTCCGATTAGGTCCCCGGGCGCCTCGCCACGCACGACGCAAGTCGTTGACGGGAAAGGTCTTGTTCGAGCCCGGAAGCTGGGTCGTTACCGAAGCCTCCCCGATTCGGCATCCGCCGCCGGAGATGGCCCTGCAAAAGAGCGGGGATACTAGCGTTTTTACCCTTCGCGGTCAAGGTTTTGCGGCGCCTCACGCCGGGCGCCCCGGGGCCGTCCGGCAGACCGGCTTCGACTTTGCCCCGTTCACGCGACGGGGAGTATAGTAGACCGTTTCACCTGCGCCGATTTGCCGCCACCTTCGATGGAAAACATCCTGATCCGGGGCGCCCGGACCCACAACCTGGCCAACGTCGACCTCGAGCTGCCGCGCGACCGGCTGATCGTGATCACGGGCCTGTCCGGATCGGGCAAGTCCTCGCTCGCTTTCGACACCATCTACGCCGAAGGACAGCGGCGCTACGTGGAGTCGCTGTCCGCCTACGCGCGCCAATTCCTCTCCATGATGGAGAAACCGGACGTGGACCACATCGAGGGCCTGTCTCCGGCGATTTCCATCGAGCAGAAGTCGACTTCCCACAACCCGCGGTCCACCGTGGGCACGATCACGGAAATCTACGACTACCTGCGCCTGCTGTTCGCCCGTGTCGGCACGCCCTGCTGTCCGGATCATGGCGTTCCGCTGGAGGCCCAGACCATCTCCCAGATGGTGGACCAGGTCTTGGCCCTGCCCGAAGGCGCGAAACTCATGCTGCTGGCCCCGGTGGTGCGCAACCGCAAGGGCGAGCACGCCCAGCTGTTCGACGAACTGCGCGCCCAGGGTTTCGTGCGGGTCCGCGTCGACGGCCAGATCTTCGGCATCGACGAGGTGCCGGAACTGGAGTTGCGCAAGAAACATGACGTCGACGTGGTGGTCGACCGCTTCCGCATTCGCGAGGATCTCAAGCAGCGCCTGGCCGAGTCGCTGGAAACCGCCCTGCACCTGTCCGACGGGCTGGTGATGATCGCGCCGATGGATGACGAGGAGCAGGTGAGCGAAAAGCTGTTTTCCTCCCGCTATTCCTGCGTGCACTGCGACTACAGCCTGCAGGAGCTGGAGCCGCGCATGTTTTCCTTCAACAACCCCAATGGCGCCTGCTCCAATTGCGACGGCCTGGGGGTGAGCGAATTCTTCGACCCGGAGCGGGTCGTCAGCAACCCGGACCTCAGCCTGGCCGGCGGCGCCGTGCGCGGCTGGGACCGGCGCAATGCCTACTACTTCCAGATCATCCGTTCGCTGGCGAAGCATTACCGGTTCGACGTGGACACGCCCTTCAACGAGTTGCCGGAGGACATCCGCCAGGTGGTGCTGTTCGGCAGCGGCGACGAGGAGATCCAGTTCGAGTATTTCGGCGACAAGGGCACGCAGAAGCGCAAGCACCCCTTCGCCGGCGTGATTCCCAACCTCGAGCGCCGTTATCGCGAGACGGATGCGCGCATCGTGCGCGAGGAACTGGCCAAGTACATCTCCAGCAAGCCCTGCCCGGAATGCGGGGGCCAGCGCCTGAACCGGGCGGCGCGCAATGTCTTCATCGATGACACCAACCTGCCGGCGGTCACGGGCTGGACCATCGAACGCTGCCTGGAATTTTTCGGCAGCCTCGACCTGCCCGGACGCAAGGGCGAGATCGCCGCGAAAATCGTCAAGGAAGTCTTCGAGCGCCTCACCTTCCTGGTCAACGTCGGCCTGGACTACCTGACGCTGCAGCGCCAGGCGGACACCCTGTCCGGGGGCGAAGCCCAGCGCATCCGCCTGGCCAGCCAGATCGGCGCCGGCCTGGTGGGCGTCATGTACATCCTGGACGAGCCCTCGATCGGCCTGCACCAGCGCGACAACGAACGCCTGCTCGCCACGCTCACCCGACTGCGCGACCTCGGCAACACGGTGATCGTCGTCGAACACGACGAGGAAGCCATCCGCACCGCCGACTGGGTGGTGGACATGGGTCCGGGCGCCGGCGTGCACGGGGGCAAGGTGGTGTTCACCGGCACCCCGGCAGACCTGGTCGCCGACCCGGACTCCATGACCGGCCAGTACCTGTCCGGGGCGCGCGAAATCGCCGTTCCCGAGCGGCGCACGCCCATGGACCCGAAGCGGGTCCTGCGGTTGACCGGCGCCCGGGGCAACAACCTCAAGAGCGTCGACCTGGAGATTCCGGCCGGCCTGCTGGTCTGTGTCACCGGCGTGTCCGGATCGGGCAAGTCCACCCTGATCAACGACACCCTGCACCGCCTCGCAGCGCGCCAGCTGTATGATTCCAGCGCCCAGCCGGCACCGTTCGACACCATCGAGAACCTCGAGCTCTTCGACAAGGTGGTCGACATCGACCAGTCTCCGATCGGAAGAACACCTCGTTCAAATCCAGCGACTTACACTGGATTATTCACGCCAATTCGAGAATTGTTCGCCGGCACCCAGGAGGCTCGCGCCCGTGGCTACAAGCCCGGCCGCTTCAGCTTCAACGTCAAGGGCGGACGCTGCGAGGCCTGCCAGGGCGACGGCCTGATCCGCGTCGAGATGCACTTCCTGCCGGACATCTACGTGCCCTGCGACGTCTGCCACGGCAAGCGTTACAACCGTGAGACCCTGTCGGTCACCTACAAGGGCAAGAACATCCACGAAGTGCTGGAGATGACCGTGGAAGACGCCCTGGAATTCTTCGAGCCGGTGCCCACCGTGGCGCGCAAGCTCGAGACCCTCGATGCCGTCGGCCTGAGCTACATCACCCTGGGCCAGAGCGCCACGACCCTCTCCGGCGGCGAGGCGCAGCGCATCAAGCTGGCCAAGGAACTGTCCAAGCGCGATACCGGCCAGACCCTCTACATTCTCGACGAGCCCACCACCGGGCTGCACTTCCAGGACATCGAACTCCTGCTGCAGGTGCTGCACCGTCTGCGCGACCACGGCAACACCGTGGTGGTGATCGAACACAACCTCGACGTGATCAAGACCGCTGACTGGATCGTCGACCTCGGCCCGGAGGGCGGCAACAAGGGCGGGGAGATCATCGCCACCGGCACACCGGAAGACATCGCGGCGGCGGCGCACTCCCATACCGGACGTTTCCTGGCGCCGTTGCTGCAGCGGGGCCAGGAGGCGAAGGCCCGGCGTCGCGCCTGAGCCCGGACATGACCCGCGAATTCGTCATCGACATCCCGGTGCGCTGGGGCGACCTGGACGCCTTCAACCACGTCAACAACACGGTGTTCCTGCGCTTCATCGAGGAAGCGCGCATCCACCTGTTCGAAGGGCTGGGCGATGCCTGGCTGGCCCTGGACAGCGGGCCGGTGGTCGTGAACGTCAACTGCAATTTCCGGAGGGAGATCCACTACCCCGCGACCGTGCGCGTCACCACCACCGCCCATCGAGCGAGCGAGAAGCGCATGATCATGGCGCACCGCCTCGACGATGCCGGCGACCCCGGCCGCAACTACGCCGACGCCGAGGTCACCGTGCTGTGGGTGGACAAGGCGGCCGGGCGAAGCATTCCCCTGCCCCCAGCCGTCGTCGCCGCGATCGACGGCAGCGGCTGACCCACCGGCGCCGGGCGCGACTCGGATCAACGCGGACCGCGATACGGCGGTCCGCCATGGCACATCGAAGGAGACCAGCATGCTCAAGATCACGGACCACGGCCCGGTACGGGAAATCCAGCTCGACCGCCCGCCCGTCAACGCCCTGGACCCCGGCCTCGTCATCGGCCTGACGGACGCGCTCAAGGCCGCCGCGGCCGAGGCCGCCGCCGTCGTGCTCAGCGGCCGCGACGGCATGTTCTCCGCCGGCCTGGACGTCCCAGCCCTGCTCCCCCTGGACGAATCCGCCATGAGCGACTTCTGGGGCGCCTTCTCCGGCCTGCTGGAAACAGTGGCGCGCATGCCCATTCCCACCGTCGCGGCGATCACCGGCCACTCGCCGGCCGGCGGCGCGGTGGTCGCCCTGTTCTGCGACACCCGGATCATGGCGGATGGCAACTACCGGATCGGGCTGAACGAGACCCAGGTCGGATTGATGCTGCCGCCCTTCGTCCACCAGGCGCTGGTCCGGCTGGTGGGCCCGCACCGGGCGGAACGCCTGATCGTATCCGGCGCCCTGGTCAATCCCGAGCAGGCCCGGTCTCTGGGGCTGGTGGACGACGTGGTCGAGGATCCGGCCGCGGCCGTCCAGACGGCCCTGGCGTGGTGCCAGGCCCATCTCGCCCTGCCCCCGCGCGCCATGTCGACCAACCGGCGCAGCATGCGCGCCAGCCTCACGCGCCTGTTCGACGAACACGACGCGGACGCGCATGCCAAGTTCATCGACGTGTGGTTCAGCGAGGAAACCCAGGCGACCCTGCGCGGCCTGGTGGCTTCCCTGAAAGCGAAGAAGGGCTGAGCGAAGGGCTCAGTCCCCCGTGGCCACCGGCCGCGCGGGATCGCGAATCCACTCGCTCCAGGACCCCACGTACAGACGGCTGCCGGCCAGGCCGGCCTGCTCCATGGCGAACAGGTTGTGGCAGGCGGTGACGCCGGAACCGCACATGTGCACGGCGGCATCGGGCCCATAAGGGCCGAGATCGGCCGTGAAGGCGTCATGCAGGGCCTCGGTCGCGAGGAATCGTCCCTCGCTGTCGAGATTGCCGCCGTAGGGGTGGTTGCCCGCGCCCGGGATGTGTCCCGCCACCGGGTCGATGGTTTCCGTGCGCCCGGCGAAGCGTTCCGCGTCCCGGGCATCCAGCAGGCGAACATCGCCCCGTTCCAGGCCCGCGGCCACCTCGGCCGCATCCAGGACCAGGGAATCGTCGGGGTTGAGTTCGGCCGGCGGCCGCAAGGTGAGCTCCTCTTCACCCACCGCCACGGGCAGCCCGGCAGCGACCCATGCAGGCCAACCGCCATCGAGCAGGGTCACGCAATCGTGGCCGAAATAGCGCATCAGCCACCACAGCCGTGCCGCGAAGGCGCCGCCCTGGGCGTCATAGGCCACGAAGGACAGGCCCGGGCGCCAGCCCGAGCGGGCGAGAAAGTCTGAAAACGCCCCCCGGACGGGCAAGGGATGGCGGCCCGTTTCCGGGGTCACCGGTCCGGCCAGATCATGGTCCAGGTGGGCGTACGCAGCGCCGGGAATGTGTCCCGCGAGCCAGTCCGAACGTCCCTTCCCGGGATCCAGCAGGCTGAAGCGGCAGTCGAAGACCTGGGTGTGGCCCTCCTCGAGCAAGGCGGCCAGTTCGTGAACATCGATGAGCAGTTTACGGGTCATTCGGCATCAACGATGGCTGTGGGATGAAGGTCGATCCTGTCAGGTGAACCCGGTCCCGGCGTCTTCGCTCGCGCGCAGGGCCAGGTTCCTGAGGATGGCGGCGGTCACGCCCCAGACGTGTTGCACCGGCCAGTCCAGATGATAGACCAGCCGCGTGACGCCGTCCCGGTGGACCCGGGTCTCCTGGTAGGCGTCGAGATCGAGCACCCGCTGCAGTGGAACGGTGAAGACTTCGGCCACCTCGTAGCCGTCGGGCACCAGCGTCACCTCGCCCTGCACCAGGCCTACGACGGGCAGGACGCGGAAATCACTGATCGTGTCCACGCGGTCGAGAAACCCCAGGGGCTGGACCCGCGAGGGAGACAGGCCGATTTCCTCTTCCGCTTCGCGCAGGGCCGTGCGCACGCCGGACGGATCGTCCTGATCCGCCGCGCCGCCGGGGAAAGCGACCTGTCCGGCATGGCGCTGCAGCGCCCGGGAACGCAGGGTGAGGATCACCGCGGGCTCGGGCTGTTCCAGCACCGCGACCAGCACGGCGGCCGTGCGGCGGGGTCGATGGTCCTCGCGACCGGCGGGTCGCCAGCCATGGACGCCCAGTTGGGCGACGCCGTCCTCGAGGGGAGACACGGCAGCCCGCAACCGGTGTTGCCAGGGCGCCGTCATGTTCAGGCGATGGAAGGGGTTTGAATCAGCCGGGCGGCGGACGCCGCCCGGCGAAATGCTGCGGGAAGCACGTGCGCCCCGCTTACTCGTCGATGATGGCCATCAGCTTGAGGTCGAACTGCAGAGCCTCGTTCGGGCCGACCGCAGGCGGGTTGCCACGCTGGCCGAACGCCAGTTCGGGCGGCACGAACACCTGCCAGGTGGAACCGACTTTCATCAGCGGCAGCACTTCCTGCCAGCCCTGCAGCACTTCGTTCACCACGAATTCCTGGGGAACGCCGCGCGCGAAGGAGCTGTCCAGTTCCAGGCCGTCGACCCGGCTCGAGCGGTAGTGCACGCTCACGCGGTCATCCAGGGCGGGACGTCCGCCGTCGCCTTCCTCGATGATGCGGTACTGCACGCCGGAGGGCAGTGCGACTACGCCGGTCTTGCCACGGTTCTGAGACAGGAAGGTCTCGGCCTTGGCCTGGTTTTCCTCGGCGAGCTTGGTCAGGGCGGCGATCTGCTCCTGGCGGACGCGCTCCTGGAGTTCGGTCAGCAGGCGGCGCATCTCGGGCACTTCCACCTGGGGGTCACGGCCGGCCACTGAGTCGCGAATGGCGCTGATCAGCGCTTCCACGTCGAAGTCTTCACCACGGCGGCCGATGTCAGCCCCGAGATCCCAGCCCACGGCGTAGCTGAGCTTCCCCTTGTCGCTGGAAAGGTCCTGAGCCACCGCGGTACCCGCGGCCAGGGCCAGAATTGCAGTCAGTGCGAAACGAAATCGCATCGGTATCCCTCCGGATATTTATTGTGTCGGGGACGGCCGGAGACACCGGCCGCCAAAAAGGGAGCCATTCTACAGCAGCATCTGGCGAAAACCCAGCTATCCACTGGCGGCCCGAAGGCCTCTTTCAGGCTCCGCGGCCTGTGACCGCAACGGCAAGGGAACGTTCCGGATCGGCGGCGAAGAAGATGCCGGAACTCGGGCAGGGCGAAAGATCACGCCCCGGCGCGTCGATACACTGGCCATGGATTGGCGGAATTCACCACGGAATCCGGCACGGATCGCCATGGCCAGAAAACAGCTGTATAAAAAACGTGTAATTACAGCGTCTTGCAAAGTGGTCTCGGCTTGGCACGAAGACTGCATAAAGAAGGGCGTAGTGCCTTCAGGAGCCACCCATGAGCATTTTTTCAAGACTCAGTGACATCATCAACGCCAACCTCAACGCCTTGCTCGAAAAGGCGGAGGACCCGGAAAAGATCATCCGCCTGATGATCCAGGAAATGGAAGACACCCTGGTGGAGATCCGCTCCGCCGCCGCCAAGTGCATCGCCGACAAGAAAGAACTGCGCCGGCGCATCGACTGGCTGGAGAAGGAACAGGCCGAGTGGGCCGGACGCGCCGAACTGGCCGTGCGCCGTGACCGCGAAGACCTGGCCCGTGCTGCCCTGGCGGAAAAGCAGGCCATCGCCGACCAGATCGAGGCGTTCAGCAACGACCTCGGGCTGCTCGACAGCCAGCTGGAAAAGTTCAACCAGGACATCGGCAAGCTGCAGTCCAAGCTGGGCGACGCCAAGAACCGGCAGCGCAGCATCGTGCTGCGGCACAAGACGGCGACCACGCAACTCGCGGCCCGCAAGCACATTCACGACGACAGCATCGACGAGATGCTCTTCCGGTTCGAGAACGCGGAACGCAAGATCGACCGCATCGAGTCCGAGGGCGAAGCCCTGGGCATGGGCCGGCGTCGCAACCTGGCGGACGAGATCGCCGGCCTGGAAGATGACGACCGCGTCGAGGCCGAACTGGCCGATCTCAAGAACCAGGTGGGCAAACAACCCGCCAAGTCGGACAAGCCGGCCAAGGAGAGCAAGTCATGAGCGAAGTCATTCCCATTCTTCTGCTGACGGTCTGCTTTCCCCTGTGGATCGTGTTCCACTACATCACGAAGTGGAAGATGTCCAAGGGACTGACCCCGGAAGACGAGAAGATGCTGAGCGAGATCTGGGACTCCACCTCGCGCATGGAAGAACGCATCGTGACCCTGGAGCGCATCCTGGACATCGAGGCGCCGACCTGGCGCACCCGTCATGAGCAGTAACTCGCGCCCCAACCCGCACCGGCTGTACCGCGACCGGGACAACGCCATGCTGGCCGGCGTCTGTGCCGGCCTGGCGGAATACTTCGGCTTCAACCGCCGCGCCGTGCGACTGATCGTGTTCGTCAGCGGGTTGTTCTTCCTGCCGTTCGTGTTGGTGAGCTACCTGCTGCTCGCCATCCTCCTGCCCATCAAACCGAGGGAAGCCGCACCCGTGGACAAGGAAAAGGCCGAATTCTGGCGTGACGTGAGCAATGCCCCTTCCGATGTGTTCAGCAGCGTGAAGCACCGCTTCAAGGAGCTGGACCGTCGCCTGCAGCGGATGGAGGCCTACGTGACCTCCACCGAGTTCGCTTTCGACCGCGAACTCGATCCCAACCCGGGGAAGGGACGGACGGCCTGAAGCGCCGTCCACTGAAGGAATTGCGTCGAAACGAGGCAAAGCGCGGACAAGCTGTAACGTTCCTGTCCACTTTGCCGTCAACTATTTGAACGCTCACGAGTCTTAATGAATGAGCATGCATACGGAGGAGGGGTCAGGCGTGACGACGAGGACCATGGCAATGAGCATGTCGAATGAAGGTGGTGACCGGGAGCGGGCTGCGCCCCTGCCGATTTTCGCCTCGAGCTGGATGGCTTTGTACCTGATGCTGAAGCGGGAATTCGAGTCCCTGCGCGACGACGCAGCCGACGCGGAAGCCCCCCCGGCGAGGGTGGACAAACCCAACTGAGCCCCCGGCACACCGCCCGGGGGGACGGAACCGAAGGGGCGCCGCAGATTGCGGCGCTTTCTCATTGGGGCTCTGGCGTTCGCATGCGACCCCGCCACCGCCGAACCCGTGGCATTGAATCATTTGTGCGGGACGCGCCTTTTTCCTAGCATGGCGCCCTCCCCCGCCGCGGAATCCAATCCATGACCGAACAAGTTGTCCTGCGCCAGGACGCCGAGGGCGTCGCCACCCTCACCATTCACCGACCCGAAAAACTCAATGCCCTCGACGCGGGCGTGATCGCCGCCCTGGATGACGCTTTCGCGGCGCTGGCGGCGGACGACTCGATTCGCGCCGTGATCCTGACGGGAGCCGGGGACAAGGCCTTCGTCGCCGGGGCGGACATCGGCGAGTTGCGCGATCTGCCGGCCGACCGGGCCGAAACCTTCCTGGCCCGGGGCCTGGCCATGATGGGGCGCATCGAGACCCTGGGAAAACCCGTAATCGCCGCGATCAACGGTTTCGCCCTCGGTGGCGGCTGCGAACTGGCGCTGGCCTGCAATCTGCGCATCGCATCCGACAACGCGCGACTGGGCCTGCCGGAGGTCAAGCTGGGCCTCATCCCCGGTTATGGCGGCACACAACGGCTGGCCCGCCTGGTGGGCAAGGGCCGGGCGCTGCAACTGATGCTGACGGGCGATCCCGTCACCGCCGAACAGGCCCTGGCCATGGGACTGGTGAACGAGGTGGTGCCGGCGGATGCGCTCGCAGATCGGGCCGCGGCCCTGGCAGCGAAGCTGGCGGGCGGCGCGCCCGTGGCCATGGCGGCCATCATCGGGGTGGTCAACGAAGGCCTCGACCAGCCGTTGGCCGAGGGCATCGACCTGGAATCACGACGATTCGCGGCCGTCTGCGCCAGCGCCGACATGCGCGAAGGCACCGCGGCTTTCATGGAAAAGCGCAAGCCGCAATTCACCGGGAAGTAATAAAGAGCCGGGGGAAGTTCGCCGTGGCGTTCCCGGCGCCCTGAACCGAGCCGGCCCGGGCCCGGCGGAGGTAACGAGCCCGCCGCGCGGGGCGCACCGGGCGCTCACTGGCGCCCGTAGATGTCCTCGAATCGCTCGATGTCGTCCTCGCCGAAATAGTCGCCGGTCTGCACCTCGATGAGATGGATGTCGGCTTCGCCCGGGTTCTCGAGCCGGTGCAGGGTGTTGACGGGGATGTAGGTGGACTGGTTCTGCTCCAGCAGGACTTCGTCGTCACCGATGCGCACCTTCGCCGTGCCCTGGACCACGGTCCAGTGCTCCGAACGCCGCTGGTGGCGCTGCAGGGACAGCACCTGCCCGGGCTTGACCACCAGGCGCTTGACCTTGCAGTCGGGTGCATCCTCCAGCACCGTGAAGCTGCCCCAGGGACGATGCACGGTCTTGTGGAAGATGGCCGATTCATGTTCCAGGTCGTGGAGCTGCGAGACCACCTGCCCTACGTCCTGGGCCTGGTCGCGATTGGCGACCAGCACCGCGTCACCGGTGTCCACGATCACCACGTTGTCGACACCCACCGCGGCCACCAGTCGTTCCTCGCCCTGCACGAAGCAGTCGCGCGAATCGACCAGCACGGCCTTGCCGCGGATGCGGTTGCCGGCGGCGTCCGATTCGTAGAGTTCGGAAATGGCTTTCCAGGAACCGATGTCGCTCCAGCCGAAATCGGCGGGCACGACCGCCGTGTTGTCCGCGCGCTCCATGACGGCGTAGTCGATGGAGATGGAGGGGCAGTCGGCGAACGGCGCCGCGGGGATTTCCAGGGGCTCTCCGGCCGGGTCGAGATCGTCGAAGATGGCCTCGATGGCCGCCAGGACGTCCGGGGCATGCTCGGCCAGGGCCGCCAGCAGCGCGCCGGCGCTGAAGCAGAACATGCCCGAGTTCCAGTGGTATTCCCCGGACGCCAGGTAGGCCTCGGCCGTTGCGAGGTCCGGCTTCTCGACGAAGGCGGCCACCTCGTAACCCGCGCCGCCTTCCAGGGGCGCCCCCTGGCGGATGTAGCCGAAGCCCGTCTCGGGATGCGTCGGGTGCATGCCGAAAGTGACCAGCAGGCCCTGCCTGGCCAGCGTCCGGGCGCGTGCGACCGCGTCGCCGAAGGCCTCGGAATTACGCACCAGGTGGTCGGCCGGCATCACCAGCATCAACGCCTCCGCGCCGTGGCGGGCGCGCACGGCCAGCGCGGCCAGGCCGATGGCGGGCGCGGTATTGCGGCCCATGGGTTCGAGCAGGAAATGCGCCTGTTCCGACGTCGCGCCGAGACGTGCGTACAGGTCACGGGTGTAGAAATAGTAGTCCCGGCTGGTCACCGTCATGATGGGCGCGGACCCGGCAACGGCCGCGGCGCGCAACCAGGTCTTCTCCGCCAGGCTCTCACCGTCGGCGAGCTCCATGAACGGCTTCGGGTGGGCACGGCGGGAGACGGGCCAGAGACGGGTTCCGGCGCCACCGGAAAGGATCACCGGCACCAGGAGTTCGGAATCGCGTTCAGTCATGTCGCTTCAGTTCTCCAAGACATTGAGCCAGGGACGCTTTCACCGCGACCGGTTCGAGCCCGACCCGGTGGCGCAGACGCCCGGTTCCCAGCACCGAAGAGGCTGGACGCCGGGCGAGTGTGGGGAACGCATCCGAACCGACCTCCCGCAATCGCGGAACGTCGGTGAGCAAGCCCAGGGACTGCGCAGTGTCGAATATGAGGCGTGAAAACTCAAACCAGCTGCAGGCCCCGGCGTCGGCGGCGTGCAGCAGCCGGTCCTTCGGATCCGGGTCGTCCGGCACACCGGCATCCACGGCCGCCAGGGCGTACCGGGCCAGGTTCGCCGCCCAGGTGGGCCGACCGACCTGGTCGCTGACCACATCCAGCGTATCGCGCTCGCGCGCCAGTTCCAGCATGCGCAGCACGAAGTTGCGGCCATGGCTGGCGTACACCCAGGAAGTCCGCAGGACCACACTCCGGCAGGCGCTGGCGGCCACCGCCCGCTCACCCTCGAGCTTGCTCTCGCCGTAGACGTTCAGCGGGGCCACGGGGTCCGGCTCCAGGTAGGGCGAGGCCTTGCGGCCGTCAAAGACGTAGTCGGTTGAAAAATGCACCAGGGCGGCGCCATGCGCCGCGGCCCAGCCCGCCATGACGCCGGGCGACTCGGCATTGACCCGGAACGCCCGCTCCGGCTCCGACTCGGCCCTGTCCACCGCGGTGTAGGCGGCGGCATTGAACACGAGGTCCGGTCGAAAGTCTTCGAGCAGGGGTGCGACCGTGTCCGGCCGGCCGAGGTCCAGGGCGGCATCACCGCCCTCGCCGTCACGGGTGGTGCACAGCAGATCCCCCCGTTGCTGCAGCAGGGGGCGCAGTTCACGACCGAGCTGGCCGTTCGCGCCGGTCAGCAGCAAGCGCACGGGGAGAGGTCCCGAAACCGGGACTCAGAACGGAATGTCGTCGTCGTCGAAGTCGGAAGACGGCGGCGGACCCTCGGCAACGGCCGGCGTGCGCTGGCGATCGCGGAAACCGCCGCCCGATGCGCCGGAACCGCCGCCCGTGCCTTCGTCACGGCCGCCCAGCATCTGCATCTCGCTGGCCACGACTTCCGTGGTGTAGCGGTCCTGGCCGCTCTGGTCCTGCCACTTGCGGGTCTGGAGCCGTCCCTCGACGTACACCTGGCGGCCCTTGCGGAGGTATTCGCCGGCGATCTCGGCAAGGCGGTTGAAGAACACCACGCGGTGCCACTCGGTGCGCTCCTGCTGTTCGCCGGTGGCCTTGTCGCGCCAGCTGTCCGTGGTCGCCAGGCTGACGGTCGTGACGGCCGAATTGTTCGCGGTGTAGCGCGTTTCCGGATCTGCGCCCAGGTTGCCCACCAGGATGACCTTGTTGATGCCTCTCGCCATGAATCCTCTCCAGATGTGGGCGGCTCATCCGCCCTGTTTTCAATCGTTGTCGACGCGTCGGGACCGTTCACCGGGAGCCGGAGGCCCCGGTCTCGACGCGTCGTTCAGAAGGCCCGCCAGTCTATCACAGCCCTGCGGGACAGCCCGCCGTCAGCGGCGACCGGAAATCCGTCGACGCGAAGCCATTTTCCCCGGCGAATTCGCCGCGCACCACCCGCCGTCATCCCGCGCCCACGCAGGAAAACCGCCCGTCCTGGCACCCTTCATCCCACCGAAGCGGGACCGTATAATGACACTCCCGCCCCGACCAGGACGAGCCAGACGCCCATGGCGAAGGAGCAAGCGGTGACGGCCGGCCCCTGCCCGGTCGATACCCCCGACAGCGAATCACCCCCCACCGACCTGCAGCACGTGCTGGGGCTCGGCGCGCCCGACATGGCGCAGGTGGACCGGTGCATTCGCGAGGCACTGAGTTCCGAGGTGGTGCTGGTCAACCAGGTGTCCGAGTACATCGTCGGCAGCGGCGGAAAGCGGCTCCGGCCCCTGCTTCTGTGCCTCGCCGCACGCGCCTGTGGCTACGAGGGCCAGAACCACTGGCCGCTGGCGGCCATCATCGAGTTCATCCACACCGCCACCCTGTTGCACGACGACGTGGTGGACGATTCGGACACCCGCCGCGGCCGCCGCACGGCGCATGCCGTCTGGGGCAATTCCGCCGCCGTGCTGGTCGGTGATTTCCTCTACAGCCGCAGCTTCCAGCTCATGGTCACCCTGGATGACATGCGCATCATGTCCATCCTGGCCGACACGACCAACACCATCGCCGAAGGCGAGGTGCTGCAGTTGCTGAACCTGGGCGACCCGGAAGTGACGCGCGACGCCTACTACCGGGTCATCGACCACAAGACCGCACGGCTGTTCGAGGCCGCGACCCGCCTGGCCGCCGTGATCAGCGGCGCGGGTGAGGCCGTCGAAGCTGGGCTGGCGGCCTACGGGGCGCACCTGGGTCGCGCCTTCCAGATGGCCGATGACCTGCTCGACTACGCCGGCGACGCCGAGGCCCTGGGCAAGAACGTCGGCGACGACCTGGCGGAGGGCAAACCCACCCTGCCCCTGATCGTCGCCCGCGAACGCTGTACCTCAGGCGAACGCGCCCTGATCGACCGCGCGGTCGCGGAAGGCGGCCATGAGCACATGGACAAGGTCATGGACATCATCCGCCGCACCGGCGCCCTGGCCACCACGGCGGAGCAGGCCCGTGCCGAGGCCGAACGCGCGCTGCAGGCCCTGGCGGGCCTGCCGGACTCGAAGTGGAAGGACTGCCTGGCCGCGCTGGCGCGGCACAGTCACGAACGGACCCGCTGAGGGCCGGACTCAGGGCGTTCCGGCGTCCAGCGACAGGTTCCACTCGTCCACGCGCGCCGAGTGATCGGCGAGCACCTGCTCGACACCCTCCACCGACACCTTCTCGATGCGGTCGCCCTGGGCGATCGCGTCGACGACGGCCTGGTCCTCGGCGCCCAGCACTTCGCCGAACACCGTGTGCTTGCCGTCCAGCCAGTCGGTGGGCACGTGCGTGATGAAGAACTGGCTGCCGTTGGTACCGGGTCCCGCATTCGCCATCGACAGTTTGCCCGGTGCGTCGTGGCGCGCCTTGGGCGAGCACTCGTCCTCGAAACGGTAGCCGGGGCCGCCGGTGCCGGTGCCCCGGGGGCAGCCGCCCTGGACCATGAAATTCGGAATGACCCGGTGGAATCCGAGTCCGTCGTAGAACCCGTGCTGAACCAGGTTGGCGAAGTTGGCCACCGTCACGGGCGCGACGAGGTCGAACAGGCGGACCCGGATCGGGCCCTTGCTGGTGTCGAAGCGCGCCGTGGCGCCGCTGCTGAGATCGGACATGGAATCAGGCTCCGTAGGGATTCGTCGGGGTCGCTATTTTAGGCGGGGACGGCGCCGGGGTCATGAACGAATTCGTCGCGCCGGCGAAAGGATGACCGACTCCAGCGCAGTGACACCCCATTGCGCTAAATTTCATGAAACTTTTTGGGGCAACCCCGGGTCCATTACTTCGGAGGTCGCGGGCTTCATGGTCTCTCCCTCAAACCACAGGGTATCTCTGCACTCCTCACCCCCTGGGAGCCCGCGGCCTCTTCATTCTTCGAGTCCCATGATCACGCGTCGTTTTCGCCGCCCGGCGTCGCCCGCGCGTGGCGCGCGAAATCCCCCGCCCGCTCACGGTAATCCCGGTAGCGAGGAAAGCTGGGCGCCCCGGGCGAAAGCAACACCACGCCGCCCGGAGGCGTGAGCGCGCACGCCAGGCGCACCGCCTCGCCCATGTCCGCAACCGGATGCAGGCCGCCGGGTGGCGCCAGGCCAGCGGCGCCCAGGGTCCCGAGCACCGTCGATCCGCTGTCCGGCAGGCCGATCAGCGCATGGGGCCCTGCCGCGCGCAGGGCCGGAGCGTGCACGGCCCAGTCCAGGCCGCGGTCCAGCCCCCCGACCAGCACCGTCACGGGCACGCCCCGGAGCGCTTCGAGGGCCGCCAGGGTCGCCACGGGCGTGGTGGACAGGCTGTCATCCACGAAGCGCAGGCCGTCCCTTTCCCCCAGGGTGAACAGGCGATGCGGCAGGCCCTGGAATCCAGCCAGCGCAGCAGTCCGGTCGAACGCAGGAAGGTCCAGGCGACCGAGCAGGGTCAGTGCCGCTGCCAGGTTGGCGAGGTTGTGGGCGCCGGGTGCGCCGGGCAGACCCGGCAGAGGCTGACCGGCTTCCCGCAGGGCACCATCCACCACCTGGAATCCGCCCGGCTCGTTGAACCAGGCCACGTCGTCGCGATCCGCCAGGGCCGCCGCGAGCCCGGCATCCGCCCGGTTCGCGACCAGGCGGCCTCGCGGAACCAGGCCCGCCAGTCGGAGCTTGTCACCACGGTACGGCGCCCCGCCACCGTGCCAGTCGAGGTGCTCGTCGGAGAGGTTCAGCAGCACACCCCAGGTCGGTGATTCCACGAGGTCGCAGAGCTGGTAGCTGGAGAGCTCGACCACCCACCAGTCCGCGGCGTTGGGGTCACAGGCCACCAGCGGCACGCCGATGTTGCCCACGGCCTCGGCGCGCTGTCCGGCCGCGCACAGCAGATGGCGTATCAGCGCCGTGGTGGTGCTCTTGCCCTTGGTGCCGGTAACGGCAATCGTGCTCGCGCCCGGGTGCTCCGCCAGCCACAGGTTGGTGGCGGTGGTGAAACCGACGCCGGCCGCGCGCGCCGCCACCAGCGGTGCGCGGTAGGGGCTGACGCCGGGTGAGCGCACCAGCAGTTCGTGCGCCGTGAGCCGCGCGGCGTCCAGGGGCCCGGTGATCCAACGGTCCTCCGGCGCAAAGCGGGCCATGAGTTCGGGCGTGAGCTCCGATTCGACGTACACGGTCACGGCCTGTTCGGGCGCCAGTGACCGCAGCCGCTCGCGCACCGCCAGGCCTTCGCGCCCGGCGCCGAGCAGGCCGGTATCGCGGCCGACCAGGTCAGAAACGGTCAGGCCGGGCTGCACGCCCTCGGACGGATGCTCAAGGCTGGACATGACGCAGCAGTTCGGCCGGGATGCAATGCTCGCCGCCGGGTGCGAGTAGCGGGGACAAGGCGTCCTCGCCTTCCGCCCGCCCCGCCGCCGCCTCCGGCCCCAGCCGGCGCACGAGCGCCGCATCCCGCCAGCCTTCACGTTCCGCCAGGGCGGCCATCAGCGCGCGGCTCTCCTCCACCGTTCCCACGCATTCGAAGGGCTTGTCGCGCCCCAGGGCGCAGAGCTCCCGAAATCCCTCCTCCTGGGACGGATCATCCAGCAGGTTGCGGCCGACGATGGCGCTGACGTCGCCCGGCGACAGCCAGGGCGCGAGCGCCAGGGTGGTGAAGCGGCACTTCGGACAATCGCCGCACCACCGACCCTGGATGCGCGATCCGTCCCGATGGAAGTTGCGGTTGCAGCTGGAGAACACCGGGTGGTACCGGGTGAGCGCACTGAATCGCCGCGTCACGGCCGCCTCACCCAGCGGGCGCAGCAGGGAGAAGACCTCGAGGTCGCCCGCCACCCGTTCCGCGACGACCTCACGAAAAGCGCGTTCGAATTCGAGGCTCTTGGAATACTGGTGGTTGACCGCGGTGCCGGAGGCGTCGAACAGGGTGGGTTCCTCGGCCGATCGCTCGTTGGAAAAGACCACCCAGCGATAGCCGTAGAGGATGGCCGCGCAGCTGAGAATGGCCATGTTGATGGCGGTCACCGGTACGTGCCCGTTCCAGGCGCCGGCGGCGTTCATCTCCATCAACCGGGGTGCGATGTGCCGCTGGATGCGGATCAGTGGCAGGCCCGCGGCCCGCACGGTGTCGCCGATCAGGGTCGAGGCGCCGACGGTCACAGGCTGGATCTCCACGCCGCCCTCCCGCAGCAGTTCCAGGCTGACCAGGCTGTCCTTGCCGCCCCCCATGGCGACCAGGGCCCGGTCCGGCAGTCCCAGGGGCTCGGCACCGGGCAGGCCCGGGACGTCGGGAGCGATAGTGACCGGAAAACGGATCGCGCCTTCGAGGTCGAGGCCGTTGACGTGCGCGAATTCCCCCAGGCCCCGGGTCCAGGTCCGCTCCAGGAAGCCGGACAGGGCCGCGTCCACGGCGTGATCGCCGACATCGATGTCGGGCGGCAGGGCCGCCTTCCAATAGCTGACACCGGCGAGCAGGTGCAGGAGCGCCAGCGCCCGGTCGAAGGCCGCCTGCCGGGACGCCTCCGGCGGCCACGGCGCCCAGGGGAACACCAGGGTCTCCACCAGTGGCTCCCCCCGCTCGAAGCCGTAGGCGAGCGTTGCCGTCCCGGTCGCCGGGTCGTAGCGCCGGTCCAGGAACCGGAAGGTTTCGGCGCGGGCGACGTCAGTCACGGGCCGGCGCTCCGCCCAGCACGAGCGTGGAATGCAGCAGCCGGGCCAGGGCCGCAGCGCCTTCGGCTTCCACCAGCAGGCTGACGCAACGGTCCGCCGCCGAGTGGGACATCATCAGCAGGCGATGCTCCTGGAAAAACGCCCGTGTGCCCGCCAGGCCATGCAGGGCCAGGCGCGCGTCCCGGCCGACCAGGTTGACACCGACGCAGCCCGGGAAGGCCTCGACGCTGCACAGGGGCTGCAGCGCCGCCACGAGCTCGGCGACACCCTCCGGTTCGAGGTGGTTGGCGCGGGTATCGATGGCCAGGGTCGTGGTGGTCTCCGAAGTCGCCACCTGGTCCACGGACAGGCCGCGATCACTGATCACCCGGAACACGCCGGCCAGGAATCCCACCTGCTGGCGGGTGTCCAGGTTCTGCAACAGCAGGACGAGCATGTGGGGTTGGCAGGCCACCGCGCGGGCGCCTGCCGCGGCCGGCGCCGGATCGGCGACGATGCGCGTGCCCTGGCCCGAAGGGTTCGACAGGTCGCGAATCCACAAGGGGACGCCTGCCTCCGCAGAAGCCCGAATGCTGCGCCCGTGGATGACGCGGGCCCCGCCGGCGGCCATTTCCAGGGCCTCCTCCCAGGCGAGTTCCGGAATCAGCCGGGCGCCGGGTTCGTGGCGTGGATCGGCGGTGAACAGGCCCGGCACATCGGTCCAGATCTCGACACGCGCGGCGCCGAGGCAGGCGCCCATCAGCGCCGCCGAGGTGTCCGAACCGCCACGACCGAGCAAAGCGCTGCCACCGTCCGGCCCGCGCACGACGTACCCCTGGGTGACAAGCACCGCATCCAGGGCGCGCCAGCGCGATTCCAGCGCCGGGTCGCCGGCGACGTCGCAGCGCGCCACCAGCCAGGCGCGGGCGCTTTCGGGGTCCGGCTCTGGCGCGACGGACAGGGCCTCCCGGGCATCGACCCAGGCGGCGCGCGCCCCGGGACCGTCCAGGAAGGCCGCACCCAGCTGGCTCGAGAACCACTCGCCCTGCGCGACGATCGCGGCCGTGCGCCGCGGCCCAGACACCGAAGCCAGGGCTGTCGCGAGCGTTTCCAGGCCGGCATCCAGCCAGGGGGAAGGATCGACGCCCAGTTCCACCGCGAGCCGGGCATGAAGATCGCGGAGGCCGGACAGGCCGCTGTCGTCGTCGACCTCCCCGGCCGCCAGGGCGAGCAGCTGGTCCGTGACGCCGGCGAGGGCCGAGCACACGACCAGCACGCGAACACCCTCTGCCCGCCGCTCGGCGACGAGCGCGGCGATCGCGCGCCACTGGTCTGCGCCGGCCACGGAGGTGCCGCCGAACTTCATGACCACCCAGGGCTGGCCGCTGGAATCGCTCACGACGCCTGTCCTGCCTGCTTACGGTGGCGGAACGTTACCGGATGCCCCTGGGCCTGTACAGACGAGGCGCAACGGCCGCCACCACCTGGCCCGATTTCCCCGCCCCGGCCACCGGGCCGCACGGCAAGGCCGTCACGGACCTGCTTCAATGAGGAGTACGCCATGCGCACGAAAAGAGCCCAGGAGGATCAGCACGCATGCCACAGTACCGTACGGAGGACATCCGCAACATTGCCCTCGTGGGCCACACCGGCAGCGGCAAGACCACGCTCGCCGAGGCCCTGCTCGCAGCCACCGGCGCCATCGGCGAGGCCGGCACCGTCGAGCGAGGTTCCACCGTCATGGACCACGGGTCCCTGGAGCACCGCTACCAGCACTCCCTGGACTCGTCCATTGCGAGCTTCGACTTCGAAGGCACGCACGTGAACCTCATCGACACGCCGGGTTTTCCCGATTTCCGCGGCCCGGCCCTGGCGTCCATGGCCGCCGCCGAAACCAGCGCCATCGTCATCAACGCGGGCGCCGGGATCGAACTGTCCACGCGGCGCCTGATGCGCCGCGCCAAGGCCCGACGCCTGTGCCGCATGATCATCGTGAACCGCATCGATTCTCCCGGGGTCGACCTGGCGGGGCTGGTGCACGAGATCCAGGCGGAGTTCGGTCCCGAATGCCTGCCGATCAACCTGCCCTCCGACGGGATGAGCCGGGTCAGCGACTGCTTCTTCGAAACCGAGGGCGAGACCGACATCTTTTCCCTGGCCGAGGCCCACGAGGCCATCATCGACCAGATCGTCGAGATGGACGACGAACTGATGATGAAGTACCTGGACGGCGGGGAGCTGGGTCGCGAGGAACTGCACGACGCCGCCGAGCGCGCCCTGCGCCGCGCCCACCTGGTGCCCATCTGTTTCACATCGGCCGTCACCGGGGCCGGCATTCCGGAACTGCTGAAACTCTGCAAACGCCTGGTGCCCAATCCCGCCGAAGGCAACCCGCCCCTGTTCATCCGGGGAACCGAGGGCGAATCCGTCGGGAGCACGCCCGACCCGGACGCCCACGTGCTCGCCCACGTGTTCAAGATCGCCAACGACCCGTTCGTGGGCAAGCTGAGCATCTTCCGCATCTACCAGGGCACGGTCACGCCCGACACCCAGTTGTTCGTCGGCGATGGCCGCAAGGCCTTCAAGGTGGGCCACCTGTTCGCCGTCCAGGGCGGCAAGCACCACGAAATCGACCGGGGCGTGCCGGGCGACCTCTGCGCCGTCGCCAAGCAGGACGACATCCATTACGACGCCGTGCTGCACGACTCCCACGACGAGGACGAATGGCGCATGAGTCCCCTGGACTTTCCGCAGCCCATGTACGGCCTGGCCGTCAGCGCCCGCAAGCGCGGGCAGGAGCAGAAACTGGCCCAGGCGCTGCACAAGCTCTCCGAAGAGGACCCCTGCTTCCGGGTGGAGCACAACCAGGAACTCAACGAGACCGTCATGCGCGGCCTGGGCGAATTGCACATGCGGGTGACCCTGCAGCGCATGAGCGAGCAGCACCATGTCGAGGTGGACACGCGGCCGCCGCGCATCGCCTACCGCGAAACGGTCACCCGCCCGGCCGACGGCCACTACCGCCACAAGAAGCAGACCGGCGGCGCCGGCCAGTTCGGCGAGGTGTTCCTGCGCGTCCGGCCCCTGGGCCGTGGCGAAGGGTTCCGTTTCCAGAGCAAGGTGGTCGGCGGTTCCATTCCCACCAACCTCATCCCCGCCGTGGAAAAAGGCGTGCGGCAGATTCTCACCGAAGGCGCCGTCGCCGGCTACGCCCTGCAGGACCTGGAAGTGGAGGTGTACGACGGCAAGCACCACCCGGTGGACTCGAAGGAAATCGCCTTCGTCATCGCCGGCCGCCATGCCTTCCTGGACGCCATCGGCAACGCCGGTCCGCAGATTCTCGAGCCCATCGTGTCAGTGGACGTCACTGTCCCCGACGACCACATGGGCGACATCACCGGCAACCTGGCGAGCCGCCGGGCGCGAATCAACGGCACCGAGAACCTGCGCGGGGGCCTCGTGACCATTCGTGCGGACGTTCCGCTCAGCGCCCTGGCCGACTACCACACCGAACTCAAGAGCCTGACGCAGGGCACGGGCAGCTTCACCATGGAGTTCAGCCACTACGATCCCGTTCCCAGCGACGTCCAGCAGGACCTCGCGCGGCAGTTCCGGCCGGAGAGCCAGGCCAGCTGACCCGGGACAGGTGTCCTGCCCGGTGTCCCGGACTGAAGGACGCCGGGACGGGTCTCGCGTCCACGAGCGGTGAACCGCGGCCGTCTAGCCGTCCGCGTCGATTCCGAACATGCGGTCGAGCCGCTTCGCGGGGCCAAGCTCGAACTTGTTCATCTTGCTCAGGCGCTGATTCTCGGTGTTCTGGGGATGGATGACCGAGGCCCACATCGGCCATTGCGTTCTCTCCATGCGCACTGCAGGTCCGGACTGCATCAGTTGGTGGTGCTGCCGAAAGAAGACCGTTCGGACGTCGCTCGGCTTGCCGACGTCCTCAATGAGCGTCAGGAAGGGGTTGTCGGGGTACGCCGAATAGAAGTAGGCGCCTGTGGCCACCTCGTAGTTGCAACCACCGGGAAAGCTCACGACCAGGCCCCTTTCCGCCTCGTGGTCATCGACCTCGACCCGGCCCAGGCGAGCGAAAAAGGAACGATGGACCAGGTCATCGGAATCGAGCCGGGTCATCCGCAAGCGCATCGGGAACAGCGACGGATCCAGGGCATCGACGATGGCGTTGCGCAGACTGACGTCACGGCTGTCATGAATGCGGAAGGAGAGCCCTTCGAGGAGCGGCTCGAGCCGCGCGTACAGGTCGTAGCGGTCGGCGTCGCTCACCAGGATCAGCCACTGGTCCGGTTTTTCGCGGCAATTGCGCAGGCTGCGCACCGTGTATTCGGCGAACATCCCGATGCGGTGATCCAGCCAGTCGCGGTATTCCGCTTCCGAAGCGGAATTCCACCGCGGGTCCTGCAGGTTGAATCGCGTCACCAGGATCGTCTGGTCGTTGGTCATGGGGTCGGTTCCGGACTGGCGATGAATGGCACGTTCACTCCTGGAAACCCCGCCCCTGGTTCACGACGGCACTCAGGGGACTGAGGGCATGGACAGGCCGGCGCGACAGATGCCGACCTCTTCCCGCTTCGTTGCGTAAGCATACACGCGCCCCGATCGAGGCTCCCAGACGCTCTGGACATCCACGAACCCCGCCTCGAGGAGCATTCGCTCCAGTGCGAGCGGGCTTGGCACGAACCAGTTCCAGCCGCCCCGGTCGAGGTCCTCGCGGGACCCTGAATGAGACCGGCGGCTGCCCTCGAAGACACATACGGGCTCGTCGCGGTCGACACCCATCGACTCCACGAGGATATCGCCTCCCGGCAACAACGCATTGAACATCAGCCGCAGTCCCAACACCGGGTCGGACAGGTGATAGACGACGCCGGGCATCACGACGCGATCGAAGCGGCGAAGAAATTCCGGCCGGTTGCACTCGTAGAGCGACATGGCCTGAACGTTCGCCACATCGGCGAGCCCGAAGGCGTCGACCAGAAACCGGGCCATGCGGGCGTATTTGCGCACTTCCTCGATCGCGGTGACGCTGGCGCCCAGGCGCGCGAGCATCAGGGTCGTCCCCCCACACCAGCAGCCGACGTCCAGGACCTGTCGGCCGGTGTAAGTCTCGCTCGCGACCCCGAACAGGGAGGCGAAGCGCGCCAGGACGTCGATGTGCCGCCGCCTCATTCGTCCCTCCAGGCGAAAGGCGCCGAAATCGTGGTCGTGGCCCCAGTGAAACTTGATCGAAAGATCCCGCTGTCGATCGAGGTCACCCGCCCCGTACCCTTCGCCCTCCGCATCGACGACGCCCAGGTGGCTGTTCAGTGCTTCCTCGAAACGTTCCGGGGTGATCCCGACGAGACTGGCGACTGTGAAATGGCGGAAATGATCCGCCAGGGTCTCGGCGCACGCTTCGAAACCGGCCTCGGCCTGCGTCATCGGTCTTCGGACGTCGCGGGGGCCATGCGGCCGGCGGCATAGCGGTACACCGCGAACTCGAGCGGATGGGCCGCTTCATAGGCTTCCCGCATGGCCGGGGTGGGGAACTGGGTGCGCGGCGTGGCGTTCACCACGGACAGGCGCGCCGGCTCGAACGTCCGGCCGAGGGCCGCGGCGATGCGCACCAGGCTTTCCGGCAGCCGCTCGGCCACACCCACTTCGATGAAACACTGCTCGATGACGTCCACGTAGTTGTCTTCCGAAACGCGGCGAGGGAAGTGATTGAGGAAATTGGGACGGTGCGCCTCCAGGAAGGATTCAAGGCCGCCTTCCAGGCCGTCGGGACGCTGCTTCCAGTCATCGGCGGTGCGGCGCAGGTAGTGATAATTCGACAGCGCCATCTCGAACGGGTCCCGGAGGATGGTGAGAAACTGCCGAGCCTCGGGATACAGGTCCTCGACCCCGAAGCCACGGTCGCGATTGAAATGCCCGAAGACCACCCGTGGACCCCGTGAGTCCCCATCGGGCCGACTCGGTGGCCGGCCCGTCCGCTCGTCGTAGTAGTTGCGCACCATCGCGTCCCCGTACCACTGCTGGAACACCTCCCGGACCGCGCTGCCGGCCGTTTTCGGTACGTGGATGTACACCAGGACGTCGCTGGGATCGAACGTTCTCATCACCGCTCCCCTGTCGATATCCGAGCGTAGCAGACTGACCCGGCCGATCGAAGAATCGCACCGAACCGGGGCCGGGCCCGTGACCCGGCCGTGGCTTGGCGCACCCGGACAAGGCAGCGGAATGACGCCCCCCCCCCTGCAGGGGCCGCTTCACGTAGAATCACCGGCACAGACCGGAACCCGGTCCCTTGCCGGGGATCCCGATAAAGCCTGGGCCAGATTCTTGCCGACAGAAAACATCACCTTGTTCACCCCCTATTT
Source organism: Gammaproteobacteria bacterium (assembly GCA_030426265.1). GTDB lineage: Bacteria > Pseudomonadota > Gammaproteobacteria > Xanthomonadales > SZUA-36 > Marinihelvus. The sequence goes on from JAUHYP010000030.1 coordinate 29,549, forward strand.
TCTCGCCGCGGATGCCTCCCGCCAGGCGGAACTGGACGCCTGTCTCCGGCACAACCTGGCCAATCCCCTGATCGACCGGATCTACCTGCTCATCGACGACGGCGCGCAGCCGCCGGAACAGGACGCAAAGATCCGGGTGGTCTCCATCGACCACCGGCCGAGCTACGCGGACTGGCTGTCCTGTGTCGAGCAGCATGAACCGCCCGGCATCGCCCTGCTCGCCAACAGCGACATCCATTTCGACGATTCGCTCGCCCACCTGCCCGGGCTGCTTCCCGACCTCGATTCCTTCCTGGCGCTGAGCCGCTGGGAAGCCGACGGCGGGCAACTGGAAAAGCACCCGAACCCGCACTGGTCCCAGGACGTCTGGGCGCTCCGTGCCCGCGCCGCGTTTCCTGAGCCCCTCAAGCGGCGGCTCGGGTTCCCGCTCGGAACGCCGCGCTGCGACAACAAGGTGGCCTACGTCTTCGCAACGGCCGGATGGCGGGTGAAGAACCCCCACGACCTGGTGATCAGCCATCACCTGCAGGCCTCGGAGGGACGGGGCTACGACAAGCGCGGGGACACCACCATCATCGGGGGGGTGGCCTACGTGCACCCCGCGGGCAGCGACGATCCGGAATCGCGACTGGAATTCGACATCTGGACCCTGGGAGAGCCCAGGGTGGACAAGGTATCGCTGAACCGGAGCCTGGAACGATGGCGACGGCAGGACCTGGCCGTCCCGCCCGCGGCCGTCGCCGAACCGGAGAACGCAATGAATGGCCACCTGGTTCACGGCCACCGCAAGCTGGACCTGTTCCGGCAGGGTCGCCGCATCCATCACGACCCGGCGGAAGGAATGACGGTGTTCGAAGGAGCGGACGCCCTGTTGGTCCAGTGCGGCATCGACCCCCGGGAGTGGATCGTCCTCGACAAGCACGATGGCCGTGCGAACGACGACGGAAGGGTCCATTCGGATTGGCCGTCCAGGGTCCTGGCCGGTTGCGAACCCGACATTTCCGACGCACCGCGCAGTAGCGAGGACGTCTGTTTCTGGCAGTACCCCTGCATCACGGAACTCCAGGCGCGCGACAACCATCGCAGGCCGGCCGACGACGACGACCAGGGACGGCCACACGATGGGGTGCTCGATTGTTACCTGGGGCTTCCCTGGGCGACCTGGATCGATCACCGCAGTTTTCCGGAGTCGGTGCTGAAGGCGCAACGACAGGCCATTGCCACCGCCGGGGCGCTGGCCCGGGCCTCGGGATGCAGCCTGCGGGTGCACACGGTCTGCCAGCACATCCGGTGGCGGCTGATGCTGGACATCGCGCTGGACGTCGGCGTCACCGACCTGTGGGTCAGTCATTGCACGGCGCAGGCGCAGGAAGAGATCGCGCAATCAGGCGCGCCCATCCGGCTGCATCCCTGGAGCCTCTACGCCGTGAACCACTGCGACCCTGCACGGTCGCATGGCCTGACGCCGGACAAACCGATGCGCGAACGAAAGCTGCTGGCCAGCTTCATCGGCGCGCACATGCCCCACTACCTGTCCGATATCCGCGTACGCATCGATCGCGAACTCAATGCGCTCGAACGCGACGACCTGCATGTTCGCCTGGGCGACGTCTGGCACTTCAATCACATCGTCTACGATCACCAGGTCCTGCGAAAACAGCTCGAGGAGAACCACGAGGACGCACAGAAGGCCGCGGCGCTGAACTACAACCAGCTGCTTTCGGATTCGCGGTTTTCACTGTGCCCCGCCGGATCGGGGCCGAACACCCTGCGCCTGTGGGAATCCATCGCGGTGGGCAGCATCCCGGTCCGTTTCGATGACGGCCTGCTGTTGCCCGAACCCTTCGCCGAGGAACTCGAGCGCCTGTGCATCGACTGGACCGATCCGGAAACCGGGGCCGGCCTGGTGGCGCACCTGGAGTCCTTCGATCTCGATGAGCTGCAATCGAGGTCGGACCGGCTTCGGGAAATCTACGCGGCCATCGAAACGATGACCTGCTACTGAGGAGCTGACCGACATGAACCCCCATTCCGACCTGTTCCTGGACTTCGAACGCCAGCGAGTCGTTTCGGATGGCATGTCCGTCTACGACTTTCTGGGCGGCGCCATCAACGCGGCCTACAAGAACGGCTGGGATCGCAACGTGCAGCCGGTCGGCAAACCGTTTCATCCTTCCTTTCCCAGGCCGTCGGAATGGACCATCGACTGGGTGGCCTGCCTGCTCGCGGCGAAACTCGCCGGTGAGCGGTTTGGCGTCATCGAACTGGGCGCGGGATTCGGTCAGTGGTCGGTCGCCGCGATCATGGCCTACAAGGCGTGCAAGCCCGGCCATGCGGCGAAATGCATGGCGCTGGAAGCGGAGAGCACCCACTACGAATGGCTTCAGCACCACGTGGAACGCAATCTCGGCCACCACACCGATGTCGAACTGCAACTTCTCAACGCCGCGGCCGGCTTCGACGGCGCCGTGCGTTTCCCCGCGCTTCCGGAGCCTTCGAAAGTCTATGGCGCCACCTACGGCACCCACATGGAGGGACCGACGCGCGAGGTGCCCTGCCTTTCCCTGCAATCGATCTACAAGGCCTTCGGCTCGCACCCCGTCAACCTGCTGCACTGCGACATCCAGGGCGCCGAGGCCGACCTGATCGGGCACCCTGAATTCTGCGCCGTGATCCGCGACACCCGGGTCGTCCTGTTCGGCACGCACCGTTCCGTGGAGCTGCACGAGCGCGTTCGCGACGCCGTTCGCGAATCAGGCCTGTGCCTCGCGGTCGACTGGCCCCGGAACTCGACGGTGCACACGCGCTATGGCGACGTGCAGACGACGGACGGCGCGCTGCTCGCGCTCGCGGAAGAAGACTTCTGGGTGGCGCAGGACTGGATCGATTTCGAGGGGCTACAGGGCGAAGCGGAACCGTCCTCCTGAGCCGTCAATCGGGCGGATAGCCCAGCCGTTCACACAGGGACCGATATCGCGGCGCATCCCCAAGTTCCGCCTGGAGGTCCTCCGGGATGTCGCGGCGTTCGCGCGCCGCGATCCGGTTGCCGGTCCGTCCGCTGTCCCCGGACAGGTGCTGGATTCCGATCAGCGCCTCGAAGTGTTCGATGCAGGGCAGTTCCAGGGACGCACAAACGAGACCCATCACGACATCCGGATCGCTTACGAGGTCCTCGTAGCGATAGAGGTCGAGCCCCTGGTACTCGTCCAGGAAGGAATGGTATCGGCCGGCATATTCCTCGAGGGTACCCGGCGTGAAGTGAACCCAGCGATTCACCCGCAGCGACAGGAAGGAGTCGAGGGGATGGCGCACGGTGACCACCGCCCGGGTGGCATGGTCCGACCCCAGCAGACGCCCGAGGGCCGGCGCGTCGGAAGGCCAGTCGTCGGAGCAGAACATGCTGTGCGCGTGGTCGCGAAGCACGAGTCGCATGCCCCGGGACCGGCAGTACGCCATGACGGGCCGCAAGCCCGCCAGGAAGATGTCTGTTTCGAGCCCCACCGACGACCCGGACAGGCTCATGCGAACCAGCCGCGCCAGGTCCGTGGGAAAGAACCGATTCCCGCTGCGTCCTCCCCCCAGTCGGCTGTGTGGCGCCACTTCGCTAAGCATCATGGTGTTCGGCATTGCCGCCAGGCACCGTGAGAACAGCGTCCCACCGGTGCAGGCCAGGTGGTGGACCAGGCGAATGGGCTCGGCTTCGGCGGCCGTTTCCTCGGTGATGAGTCGAATCTGGTCCAGCAGGCTGGGGAGCGGCTCGAAGGCCACGCTGGCCGGGTCCTCGCGCAACCACTCATGGCTGTCGACCAGGCGGGCGCACTCCTCCACGATCTCCATGAGCCGGTCGCTGGCGATGATGGGCGAAGTGTTCATCGACGCGGTGCCGCCCGCTCAGCCGCCGGGTTCGAAGTCGCCGGACAGGGCGCGTTCGAGACGGGCAGCCTGCGTTGCCGCCCCCCGGTCGTCGCCGTCCCCGGAGATGTGCTTGAGGTACTCGGAGGCGGCGCCCAGTCGCCGGTGGAGCTTCTGCAACAGTTCCTGCTGTCGCTCCTTGAGCTCCATGAGCCCGGCGTAACGCTCGCGCAGGTCCTCGAGGTCGGTCTCGCGTTGCGCCTGGGCGCGAAGCGCGACGGAAAGGTCGTCGTGGGACTGGTCGAGACGCGACTCCAGTTCGCGGATCCGGCCTTCGTCACGCGCCATCCGCTCGCGCAGGCCGGAGGCTTCGCGCTCGAGTTCCCGGGCCCGCCCCTGCGCCGTCTCGACGGCTGAAGTGAGTTCGGCCAGCCGTTGCGCTCCGGACTGGCGCAGCTCCGACAGCTCGTTCGTCCGGGCGTCCAGCTGCTCGCGCAGTCCCGTGTTCTGTCCCTGGAGCGCCGTGCTGCGGCCCTCCAGTTCCACATGACGGTCGCGAAATCCCGCAAGCTGTTCATCCAACTCCCGCAGGCGCGTCTGGGCCGCTTCCCTGGACAGGTCGAATTCTTCCTTGAGGGATTGCCAGCGGCTTTCGAGTTCCTGCGCTGACTCACGCTGTGACTGTTCACGCTCCTGCAGCGCCCGAAATTGCGCCTGCAGCGATTCGAGCTCCGATGTGGCCGTCGTCAGGGCCTCGCTGGCGGCACGCTCGCGGCCGGCGAATTCCTCACGCTGGGCCTCCAGCGCCTCGTCCTTCCGCGCCAGGGCGGCCTTGTGCTCCGCTTCCAGCCGGGTGAGGGTTTCGCGCAGCTTTCGCGCTTTCGCCGCCTGGTGCGCGGCATCGAACACGATGGGGTCCAGTTCGAAATGCGACCGGGGCCAGTCCGCGTCCTCGGAATCGTTGGCGCCCACCTGCCGATAGCCGATGGCGCCGAGACGCTCCGCCAGTGAGGGCATCGGCTCCGCGGCCTCCGGGATTCCGTCGGCACTGGCGGTCAGGAACACGTGGCTGAAAACGGGCGCTTCCGACGACGCTTCCAGGGCTTCGACCAGGAGTGATTCGACCCCTGGCGCGTCGACCACCAGCCAGTTGTCCCCACCCGGGCGCAGGCCGAAGCGTCCGACCATGTCGGCCAGGCCCGCTGTTTCCACCTCCACGCAGGCCGTCTCGAACAGGCCCGGCATCTGCTCCCGAAACGCGCCCGCGGGAAGAAATCCGCTGAACCGCGGAACACTCAGCATGTGGAAGGCCTGCGACCCGCTGGCCGCCGCCGCCGCGAGCTGGACCAGCTCGATGTGGTCGGCGTCCGCCACCCGGCCCTCCAAGCGCTCCACGCAGGCAGGCTGAGGCTCCACCAGGTGGACCCTGCTGTCGGTCAGATCGAGATAGACGTCGATGTCATCGCCGCCGCCCGCACCGATGTGCAGAACGGCCTGCGGGCGTGACAGGATGGCGCAGTGGTCGCGAAACCAGCCCATGGGGAACGTCAGCGCTTCCCGCGGCCCATGAAGGGACCCAGCAGACGGCGCGCCGGGGCGGTCCAACGCCAGGACAGGGCCTTGTGGACCGCTTCGAGGTCCCGTTCGGCCCGGGCGAGCCTTGATTCCAGCTTCGCCTGCTGTTCCGGGGTCGGGCGGGCGGAGGCCTCGAGCAACACGGCTTCCATCTCGCGGTTCGCGGTGATGTAGGTCTTGAGCTCCTGGCGCATCCGTTCGAGCTGCAGGAGGAGCAGCTCATTCTCCTCCTGGAGGTTGCCGGAGCCCTCTGTCGCTCCGGCTGCCGTCTCGGCTTCCCAGGCGCGAAACGCTTCCACGCGTTCGAGCAGGGGACTCGGCGCCAGGTCGACCGGCGACTTCAACGGCAGGCTGCATGCGGCGATCTCGGCCCACAGCGCGCCGGTTTCAGGGTCACCCCTGACGATCACGTCCGCGACGGCAAGCAACAGGGGTGAAGGCTGCTTTCGGCCGGCGGCCGCCGCGCTGTCGTGCGCACGCGCTTCGAAGCCCGTCCGCGATTGAAGCAGGGAACGGAACCGCTCGGGCTGGTTGACGGCGGCCTCCGCGTCCACCAGGGTCAGCCGCCGGCGGTTGGCCCTGAGCAGGGCGACGATGGATGTCGCCCGGCGGGTCCAGGCTTCCAGGTGTTTAGCGCCACCGGGCGCACGCTGCAGCGCCGCGGCGACCTCCAGGACGGGGTTCGAATAAACTACGAGGGCCCGGCTCGAGGGGTCGGCCGAAAGTCGCTCCTGCAGGGTGTCGAATGCCACCCCTTCCGCACCACGGGATACCAGCGAGGCTTCCAGCCCCTTGTCCAGTGGCGTCGCGGAACAGGCTGCCAGCAGCAGCCCGCAATCGGCATTCGCGCCGGGGGACACTTCAACGGAACCGGAGTTCATGGATCGATATCGGAGGCTAGAGTTCGCATCGCGGGTCCCTGGATACGACCAGTGGGGTAAGGACATCCCGTGCGCCATCGGTCCATGATGACGGGGGCCAGTGGCGAGTATAAAGGAATTGGAATTTCCGGCGTCCACGGACCCTTCGTGATGCGCGCATCGTATGCCGCCTGAGCGCATGCCCATGCAACGCCTGGGGCAGCCGGGGACGCGGCGGAGCGTGCGGCTGCTCGTGCCCGACGACGCCGGCTCGTCATTCGATTCCTGGCGCAACCTGTTCCACGAAATCGGCCAACGCTTCGGGCTGGAGGTTCAGGTAGGGCCGGAACAGGGTGCGGCCGGATGCGACGGGGACATCGTCACCGTCAGTGATTCGGCGATGCTGTCACGGGCACTGCTCCGCAACTTCACCCACTTCCGTGTCATTGGACCTGAACCGGCGAAACGCCTCCACGCGAGCCTGGCCGACGAGCTGTCCATACCCCTGGAACGTGCGCCGAGGCCGCGGTGCAGCCTCATCACTTCCCTGTTCGACGGGGATCGATTCGTGCGCGGATTCCTGGACAACGGTGCCTCGCTGGCGCAACTCGCGTCCATCGAACACTTCATCGTCAGGCCCGCGTCCCCGGGGCGGCTCGAGCATGGCGCCATCCTGGAGCACATGAAACGCCACCCCAACGTGGTGTACCTCCAGCTGCGGCAGGACCCGGGGCTGTACGAGGTCTGGAACCTCTGTGCGCGCCTCTCCAGCGCCCCCTATCTCTCATCCGCGAATGTCGATGACCGGCGCGCTCCCGACCACCCCGGCCTGCTGGCCGACATCCTCGATGCCCACCCGGAAGTGGACGTGGCCAGCACGGCGCTGCGCGTCACCGAACAGGAGAACCTGCCCTGGGAGGAGAGCGAGGACTGTCCGGCCTGGTATGCCGAAGAGCCATCGGAACGCTACGACGTGAACCGTCTCTGGCGAGCCACGGGCCAGGGAATTCGCGCGTACAACATCCCGCATTGCATGCCCCTTTGGCGCGGACGCCTGCATGTCCTTCACGGCGGTTTCGATGAAGGGCGTTTCGGACCCTCCGCGGACTGGGAGTTCTGGCTTCGCGTCGGCAA
>JAUHYP010000031.1 GCA_030426265.1 Gammaproteobacteria bacterium
GGCACTGAAAAGGAATGCGAGAAGAAAAAGGCTGCGTTTCATGGCGCGGAATCCTGGGTCGAACCCGGACAGTGGGTTTCAGATAAAAAAACGGGCACCCATGCGGGTGCCCGTTTCTGGCTTGCCTGTATTGCGCTTACTGCACGGTCGCAGTCGCCCGGAACCGGACCAGGCAGCTGCTGGTCGGGCAGGTCGACGTGGCGTTCGGATCGAAATCCGTCACGTCCTTGTAAGCGATATTGATGTAGTAACGTCGGTTCTTCTGCAAGACGCACTTGCCGGCCGTGGCGGTGGTGCCCGTGGTGTACTGGAGCGCCTGGCCATTGGCCTGCAACTGGAAGCAGTTGTCCGTGACGTTGGTCGTGAACGACCCGGGGCATTCGCTGATCGACACGTGACGGATGCCGCCGCTCAGCGGAATGGACGTCACGGAACCGGCCACATCCTGGCTGGTGGTGTCGAAGCGCACGGCCATGTACTTGTTGTAACCAACATAGTAGTCATTGCCGTTCTGGTTGCGCACCGGGAAACCGCCGGATGCGAACACTTCGTTCCAGGTGTACTCATCACCGTTGGTGATGTCCGTGGAACTGCAGTTCACGACGTCGGGGTTGCCGTCCGGCGAAGCCGTAACGGTCACGCTGACGGTGGCCGTGGCGGTGCTGCCGTTGGTGCCCTGGCACCACATCCGGTACTGCGAGCTGCCCACCTTGTGGTTCATGGTGATGGCCACGCTGCCACCGGCGGCGTTCGGAACATGGTTCTGCCACTGCGCGTTGCCGCCGCCCCACCACGTATCACACACTTGTGCGTTTTCGGTCGTCCAGGTGAACGTCACCGTTTCACCGAACACGACGGAAAGCGGGTTGGCTGCGAGCGTCACACCGACATCGGCAGTCGGCTCGGGATCGGGATCAGGGTCCGGATCGGGATCGGGATCGGGATCGGGATCGGGATCAGGGTCCGGATCGGGATCCGGATCAGGATCAGGATCGACACTGCCCTGCTGAACCACCCAGTCATTCACCGCGGTGATCTGGATGTGGCCCGTGGCCGGGTCGATGGTGATGGACGTGATGTCGACCGAAGGGATCGTCACGTCGTTGAATATGATGTCTGCAGACGCCACCGTCGGGGCGCTTGCCACTACCAGGCAAAGCCCGATCTTCCTTAGTACGCGCATTGTCTCACTCTCTCCAAAAGTCCGCCCAAATCAGTTGTTGTCTGCTCTCTAGTGTTTTGTTCAAGTCGGAGCAGTATGTGCCGCATTGTACGCGATTTTCTTCGCGCCAAAAAGAGGGGGCCTTGCGGCCCCCTCCAGGTCTTGCCAGGCAGTCAACCAGAGCTTACGGGACCACCGGTGCAGCAACTGCTGACACCAGTTTCGTACCCTTGTGCTGGTAGATACCACCGTACACAGCCGCGAGGCCGTTGTTGGAGTTGCCGAACTTCTGGGCAGCGAAACCAACCACCGGCAGACCGGCCAGGCCACCGAGGCCCACACGATCAGAGAAGCCGCTCGGGGACACTTCGTCTTCGTAGGTCAGCATTTCGATGTTGACCCAGCCAGACTCGAAGCCCAGGACGGTGTTGTCGAAGTTGGTGAAGGTCACGGAACCGAGGATTTCGGTCGTGTCACCAGCTTCATCACCGTCGCCGAAGCGGATGATGTTGGTTTCATAGCACAGCTCGAAGGTGTCGAACGGAACCACCTGGTCGGGCGGAGCCGGAGACACGATCGGCGGACGCGTGGTGTCTTCCGGAGAAGTGCTCTGCTCTTCGCGGTCGAAGATACCGGAGATCAGCACGTCACGACCGAAGTCGGGATCGCTGCTCGGCACGGCGCGGTCGGTCACGATACCCAGGATGACCGGCTCACACGCGGTGGCGAAGTCTTCATCGGTACGAACGGCCCACGGGGTGACGAACGGATCCAGCGGCGGAACCGGCACGTTCAGCGGATCAACGTAGAACGCCTTGGTCGGGAAGGTCAGCACCCACTCGGTCTGGCCGTTGATGGCCGCTTCCGTGGTGTATTCGTTCGCGATCTGGTCGTGCATGAACAGGAACGAAACCGCGTCGACGCTGCGGGTCAGGCCGGTGGAAGCCAGCACGGAACCGTCGTCGAGGAACACCGTACCGGTGAACACGTCGGAAGAGTTCAGGCCCGGCAGTTCGGAACCCGGCTCCTGGTGAAGTGCAACACCCAGCGGGTCAACGATGCTGGCGAAGCCGTTGATGGCTTTAGCGTCGTAGGACACCATGAAGCCCGTGGCGGCGTTCACAACGGCAGCGCCGCCGAACAGACCACCGGTCGGGGGCAGGATGCCGTCCAGCTCGTCCATGATCCAAGCGCCGTCGTTGGCGTTGTTGGAAGAGTCGGTCCAGGCGTCAACCAGAGCACCACAGTCAGCCGGCAGGCGGTTGGAACCGTGAGTGACGTCCGCGCCCCAGGTCAGGGGATCCAGCTCGCCCATTTCGATCATCTCGAAGTGGCCTTCAGCCGCACGGCCGATTTCCTGGGTACCCAGGTCATCGTTCACGCCGGTGAACTTGAAGGGCAGGAACTCCTGCAGGCCCGGGCCACCGCTCGCATCTTCGAACAGGTAGGGCACGGTGCATGAGGAGTCAGCCGTCAGCAGGTGCGGGGTACCGTCCACGTCCAGAAGGGCCGCGGTCCACACGTCGTACGGAGACATGTAGAGGTTGAAGTCGAGCACTTCGCGTGAGTTTTCGGCTTCCAGGAAACGCACTTTCACAGCCTTGGAGTTGCCGGTGGTGTTGACCACAGACAGCAGCGTCGCGTTGTCGTTACGCGTGGTGAAGTACGGGTAGATCAGGACCTGACCCAGACCATCCGGGTTCAGGGACATGGTCGGCGCCACCTGGGCGGTCGCGGTTGCGGCAATACCCGCAGCACCGGCCAACCCAGCGAGAACCGCCGAAGTCAGATTTTTTCTGTTCATTACAACACTCCTATTGTGTACACAGGGCTTGATACGCACGCGCATTCCCGTTTTCTCCGCCGCCTAATGGCCATGGCGGCACGGCACGAGTGCACGTGTGCCGCGTAATGGTAATGGATTTACCGGGGCGGGGCAACGCCTTTGTCCCTCATTCGCCGGGGACGAAATACCACTGTCCGTCGCTGCGCACCCAGTTCTCGGTCGCATCGCCACGGCTGGGGAAGCGGGTGACGCCCGGAACCGCGCCAAATACCTCGTATTCCAGGGATATCCGTACCTTGCAGGAATCTTCTTCGCAATTACTTTCATTTGCACGCGCCGCGGTCCACCGCACGCGCCGCATCAACTGCTGGCGCTGGTAGTCCGCGGACGAAACGCTCGAACGATAACCCGGGCTGAGGTAGTCATAGGCGGCCGCGTAATCCTCAGCGAGGAACAGGTCGAGGCGCTCCTGGGCGCGTTCGAGGACCTGGTTTTCGGGCGTGGGACCCATGCCGGCGCAGCCGGCGAGGAACAGGCCGCCCGCCAGGGCGAGGGAAGTGGAGCAGAGCTTATTCATAGTCGTTCGCCGTTGTTTCGTTGTCGTCGTCACTACGCAAGGTGGTGATCTTCAGCGGGCGGACGCGGATGAACTCGTCCTCGAGGTCGTCCGTCACCGCCTGGAGATCGGCGTTGTTCTCGAGCACCGTGGGCGTGATCATCACGATGGTCTCGGTGCGGGTGGAATCGTCTGATTTCGACCCGAACAGCGCGCCGAGGCCCGGAATCCGGTTGAGATAGGGAACGCCACCGCTCGAGAGCCGGCTGGATTCCTGGATCAGGCCGCCCAGGAACACCGTGTTGCCCGACTGTACCGCCACCTGGCTCTGCACCCGGCGGTCGCTGATGGGCGGGTTGGTCCCGTCGGGCGCCGGCCCGGGTTCACTGACTTCCTGGGAAATGTCCAGGTAGACCAGGCCGCCCGGGTTGATGCGAGGCGTCACGTCCAGGGTCACGCCGGTCGAGACGTACTGGGCGCTGGTGATCAGGTTGTCGGTATTGCCGCCGGTGTTGATGCTCGTGGATTGCACCGGAATCTGGATGCCCACGGTAATGCTGGCGCTTTCGTTGTTGCGCACCACCAGCGAAGGCGCCGAAAGCGTCCGAAGGTCGGTCACCTGGTCCAGCGCCGTGATGGTGGCCTGGACCAGGGTCTTTTCGCCAAACAGGATGTCCGTCAGCGTTGCCGTCACGCCACCTTCGTTCGAACTGGCCGTTTCGATGATTCGCCCGGAATCGTTGAATCCGTCCGGCGGATTGTTCAGCTGGTTGCTGAAGAACCAGTTGACGCCGTACTGGAGGTTCTCGTTCAGTTCCACCGCCATCACCTGCGCCTCGATCAGGACCTGCAGGGGCTCCTCGTCGATGCGTTCAATGGCCGCCAGGATGCTGCCGTACTGGCTCTGCGTGGCCTGGATCAGCAGGGAGTTGGTCTCCACCACGGAGGTGATGCGGATGTTCGCGTCCTCGCCCAGGAGACTGCCTTCCTGGACGTCGCCCGAGCCACCGCTGTTTTCGAAGCCCGCCTGGTTGGCCTGCTGGCGGTTGCTGTTGAAGTCCCCGACCCGGCTCATGGTCACGGGCTCCAGGCCCGGCGCCAGGTTGCTGCGGCGGTCACGATCCCGGCCGCCGCCAGTGCTGCCACCAAACAACTGGGTCAGGTAATCGGCCAGCACCTGCGCCTCCAGGTTCTTCACCTTGTAGACGTACAGTTGCATGCCCGAGCCGGCCGCGCCCCGGTCCAGCCGGGTCACCCACTCCTGGGCCTTGGCCAGGTATTCCTCCTTGGGCGTGATGACCATCACCGCGCCGAGGCGCTCCATGGGCACGAAGCGGAACAGGCCCGCCAGGGGGCTTTCCGCGTCCATGCCGAAGATCTGGGACAGCTCGGTGGTGATCGACTCGACGTCCACGGTGCGCAGCGGGTAGATGCCCACCGACATGCCCGCCAGCCAGTCCACATCGAAGATTTCCACCGTGCGCAGGTAGTTCCGCAATTCCTCGCGCGTGCCGGCGAGGAAGATCATGCTGCGCATCACGTCCACGTTGACGATGGCGTTGGGCCGCACATAGGGCTCCAGGATTTTCGCCATCTCGGTCGGGGAGACGTATTCCAGGGGCACCGCGCGCACGGCGAAACCGCGCACCTGATTCACCCCGCCCATCTCGGGCACCAGGTGCCCGGGGATGGCCTGCTCGATGGGCAGCACGTGGTAGCGCCCTTCGTGGAAGACCAGGGTCGCGCCGTTCCAGCGCAACAGCAGCTCCAGGATGGGCATCAGCTGTTCGCGGGTGACCGGCTTGGAGGTGGCGAAGGTCACCTGCCCGCTCACGCCGGGACCGATCACGAAGGTCTCCTGCAGCACCTCGCCCAGGATGGTGTGCACCACCGACTGGATGGTTTCGCCCTCGAAGTTCAGGACGATCTCGCCGTCCTCCGACAGCGCCGGGGCGCGGGCGCGGGCGGCGTCCTCGTTGACGAAGCTGCCCTGCCCGGCGTAGTACTCGGTTTCCTCGATACCGTTGTCGACGGGTTCGTCGCCCTCGGCGGCCCCGATCACGGGGTCGCCGTGCGCGTCGACGGCGCCGGTGCTGTCCAGGCGGGGATGCGGGTTCTCTTCCGGCCGCTGCACCGTGCCACAGGCCGACAGCAGCAGGACGCCCGCCAGGAACATCGCGGTTCGTTTCATCACTCTTCTCCCGGGACCTCGATTGCGTGCGGCCGGGTTTGCCGCCTGGGTCCCGTTATTCATCCCCGGAATCTTCTTCGTCGCCTGTCTCGCCGGAACCGGCGCTTTCCCGGTTCTCGCGGTTCGTCCGCATCAGGGAGCGGATCGCATCCTGGTAGGCGTTGCGCGTGGCGGCCTGGTCGCCTTCTTCCTCGGCTTCGGCCGCCTCGGCCTCGGCGCGCAACTGCTCGCGCCGTTCGCGGATGCGCTCGCGGATCTCGTCCGCACGCGAGCGGGTTTCGTCGGGCGGCACATCGTCGCCGGCTTCGAAATCCGCCTCCTCATCGACCGCCCGGCGCGGCTCGGGTTCCGGCGGCTGGGCGATCATCGCGTCGTGGACGGCCAGTTCCACGTGAACCTCGTCGCCGTCGGAGGAGAGCAGGTTCACGCGGCGCGGCTCGACGCTGTCGACGCTCCAGCCCACGAACTTGCCCTCCAGCGGCATGCCCTCCCGGATGACCACGGCCTCTCCACCGTCTTCGGGCGTCAGGGTCACGACCCGCTCGGTGGGCGTGATCACCACCCCGGTCAGGCGCACCCGGGGCGGGTCGGCCACGGCCAGTTCGACCTCCGGCTCATCCTCGTCACCGGCCAACTCCAGGCTGGCGGCCATCGGACGGCGTGTCTCGTTGAACACCGGCCGTGCATTGATCACCTCGTAGTCACGCAGGGGGCCCAGCGCCTCGGCGCGCACGATGTCGGGCGCGCCCGTGCCGCTTCCATCGGCGGCGGCCTCGACGCCCGACGAGGCTTCACCGCCCCACAGCAGCGTCAGCCCGAGGCCGACCAGCACCAGGAAGCCGCTCAGGCCCAGCAGGGCCATGCCGACGGGATTTCCGTGGATCGGGTTCACGACTTCAGGTAGCCCGACATGTTGAAGCGCACGTCCAGGGGATGAACCGTCTCGTCATCGCCGCGGGCCCGGGAGCGCGCGCGGGGACGGAGCACATTGAGGTCGTCGATCAGCACCATGGGCGTTTCGGATTCCAGCCGGTAGAGGATCTGCAACAGGTCCTCGCCGTGGCAGCGCATCCGCACGTTGACGGTCACGCGCTGGAACCGCTCCTGCACGCGCGGGCGCACGGGCTGGCGACTGACGATCTGGCAGGAATCGTCCGCCTGGGTCTCGACCATCTGGCCCAGCCGGTCCGCCATGGCGGCGGCGGCCTCGTTGAAGTTGCCTTCGGCCAGGAACAGTTCCGCGTCCTCGCGGGACTCGCGAATCGTGGCCAACTGGGCCTGCAGCGTGTCGCGCTGCGCCGCGATCTCCTCGAAGCGGCCCAGCTGTTCGCGCAGGTCGTCGATCTCGCCGGCATACGCGGCGTGGCGCTGGAAGAACCAGTGGAAACAGATCATGTAGACCGCGATCAGCACGATCACCAGGATCAGGATGGCGGTGAGGCGTCCGTCCTTGCCCTCGGGCACGATCTGCATCAGCCCTCCTCCCCGGAAATGGTGGCGCTCAGGTCGAAGACCTCCTTGCGCGTCCCGCCGTCCAGGCGGGTCGAGCCGCGGAAACCGGCGCCCTCGAACATCGGCGAGAGGTTGACCACCTCGATCAGCTGCTGGGCATTGTCGGACTTGCCCTGCATCTGCACGTTGCCGTCCCAGACGCGCAGCCGGTCCAGGTAGGTGTCATCGGGCAGGATGCGGGTCACCTCGGCGAGGATGCGTATGGTGGAGGGGCTTTCCAGCCGCGCCCGGAACATGAAACCGGCCGCCTCGGAAGCGTCCTCGATCTGGGTGCGGATGTTCTGCACCCGCCGGGCCTCGACGGCCACGTCCTCAATGGCCAGCTCCAGCGATTCGACCTGGGCCTGGCGCAGCCACAGGGACTGGGCCATCACCAGTGCGAGCACCAGCACGGCCACCGCGCCCAGCAGGAGGTTCATGCGCGTGCGGCGGTTGATCACGCGGTGGCGTCGCTCCGGTGGCAGCAGGTTGAGTCCCGCCGGCCGGCCGTCCAGGGCCACGTCCACCCCGCCGGGCGCCAGCCCGCGGGCGGTCACGGCGTCCACCTGTTGGTCCATGGGGCCACGGGGCGCGACCACCAGTTCGATACGAAGCTGGCCACGTTCGCGGTCACGGTGCACGACCCGGTAGTCGAAATGCACGTCCGCGGCACGGAACGGCGTGTGCCGATCCATCTCGAACGCCAGGGCCTGGCGCAGGTTGGACTCGGCGGCCAGCGGCAACAACAGCTCCTTGCGCAGGACCAGGTCTTCGGGCAACACCAGCTCGCGCGGCGCCTCGTCGAGCTCGCGCTCGGCGACGAGATCGTGGATCTGCTGGCGCTGCACTTCGACGTCCTGGTCCAGGGCGAACACGTCGAGCTGCTGCAGCTCGTCCGCCTCTTCCCAGAACAGTTCGAGATCATCGCCCGCAAGGCGCATCACCAGGCGGCGATGCGCGTGCTCCATGTGCTCACGCAGGCGCTCGGGCAGGAGACCCTTCAGCTCGGCCGTCCACCAGCGCCAGAAATGCCCGACAGGGCTGGCCTGGGCGCGCAGCCGCCAGTGCTCGAGTTGGTTTTGGATTGCGCTCGCCATGGGTGTTGTCAGTTATTGAAACCTTCCCGCCACCGCAGGATCCGGAAGGGCGGTCCGCCCGGTGTGCCGCCGAGACGGATGGTGGCCTGGAGCTGGTCCCACACCCCGTTGGGCATGGTCGCCTTGACGCGGATACTATACGTGAGCCCCCTGCCCTGCGCCACGATGGCCTGGCCGTTCGGGAGCGCGATTTCCAGGCCTTCGCCTGCTTCCAGAGACTGCCGTTCGGCCACGAAGTTCACGGCTTCCTCCTCGGTGATGTCGGGGATGGCGAGCAGTGCCTCGGAGGGCGCGTAGGCGAGGTCCGGCAGGCTGGCGCGGGAGTACACGGTGAGCCCGGGCTCCATCCGCCGCCACAGTTCGTAAGGCATGCCCAGCACCTGCAGCAACTCGTCCACCAGCAGGAAGTTGTGATTGCCAGGTCCCACGGCCAGCCCCTCGGCGAAGTAGGCATCCGCCTCGGCCCCGTTGACCCGCTCGACCTCGTCCCCGTCGCGCCAGTCCATCACGCGTGCGGCGAGGATTTCCGCGTCGCCCGGGTCCATGCCATGGTTGGAGAACAGGATGGCGAAGGTCGCCTCGTCGGCCACGTTGATGTCCAGCTTGCCGCGCTCGTCGATGGCGCTCACCTCGATCAGCACGCCATCGATCTCGGTGGCATAGGGACGGCCGTCGGCGATCATGCGCAGCTCTTCTTCCGGTTCGCGCAGCGCCACGGCGGCCAGGTTCAGGCCCGCCTCGGCCCAGAATCGCGCCTGCGTTCCGGACAGCAGCTGGTTGGCCTCGAGCTGGTCCATACGCGCCATCAGCGCGAAGGCGCCGGAGGCGATGGTCAGCAGGATCAGCACCCAGAGCACGAGCACCAAGGCCACGCCACGCTGCCTGTAGGGAAGACGCGGGTTCATTCGTCGTTCCCCTGGCTGCTCTGCCGGCGGATCATTTCCTTGATCTTCTGGGCGTAGACGTTGTCGTCGCCGGCGGCGGGGACGATGGAACTGGGGTTCAGCCGCGCCGTGGCCACCAGCTCCGGCCACTGCACCGGCGCGCCCTCGGCAAAGGCCAGGTTCAGGCGCACCGCGGTCGGCAGCTGGTCCGGCTCGGCCCAGTCCATGACCCAGCCCGCCGGCTGCTCCTGCTCGTCGAGCTCGAGGAACTCGAAGCCGGCCGCCATGACGCCTTGCAGCAGGACCACCGGTTCGGCCTCGTCGAGGAATTCCCGACGAAAATCCTGCAGGGGCGCATGGCTGAACAGCAGCTCCAGGCCGTTCACGCCTTCGATCAGCTGGAACACCTGCACCTGCGGCCCCCCGCGGGCCAGGTAGCCGGGCATGGGGCCAACGAACATGATCCGGTCGGCGCTGCCCTCGAAGGTGGAACGTTCCCGGGCGCCGTCCTCGCCCTCCAGGGACTCGAAGGCCAGGGGCATCATGAGGTTCAGCTGCTTGCGCACGAACTGGTGGGTGATGCGCAGGCGGCTGGACTCTTCGAGCACCTCCTGGCCGCTGACACTTGCGCGGGAGGTGGCGCGTAGCCCGCCGTAGGCCAGCGCCAGCAACAGGCCCAGCAACGTGACGGCGAGCAGCAGCTCGACCAGGGTGAAACCGCCCTGACGGCGCATCACCGCCGGCCCTCCAGCGATCCGCGGATGGTGGTGAAGTCGGCCTGGCGGACACCGCGGCCGTCTTCCCAGGACAGGGTCAGGTCGACCCAGTACAGGCGGGTGCCGTTCAACTCGGCCAGCTCCAGCGTGCGCGTGTCCTCGCCCACGCCTTCGAAGTCCGTGATCTCGACCGTCCAGCCGAAGCCGTCTTCGGTCTCGCCCTGCCAGCCGCCGGGTTCCAGGGGAATGTCGAGACCCACCTGCTCCATCAGGGACTGCGCCATCAGGGCCGCTTCCGAGTAATCCCTTGCGCGCACCGTGCTGCGCGTGGAGGCCGCGATGATCTCCATGATGGTGGCGAAGGCCAGCGCGAAGATGACGAACGCCAGCAAGACCTCGAGCAGGGTGAAGCCACGGTCACGCCGAACAGCCGGGACACGCCCCGAACGGCGCCGCCACGCCGGACGACCCGGCGCCGGCCCCGTGAATCCGGTGGATGGCCGCTCAGTCATCGACATCGGGGACCTCCAGCCGGGCCTCGCCGGTCAGCCAGGCCACGTGCACGATGTAGTCGCGGCCATTGGCCACCAGGTCGACCCGGCCGCCGGTGGAACCACCGTCGGGGAAGAAGCGGATGGCGCCCACGTCATCGGCAATCACCTCGGAGGCGGCCGTGGTGAGCTGCATTTCCACACCGTCGGGCAGGACCACGCGTTCGCGCCCGGGCGCCGCGTAGGCGCGCTCCTCGATGTGCACGGTGAACAGTTGCTCGGACTTGTCGAGAATGGCGCGGCTGCGCGTGTACCGCAGCTCGGCCACCATCTTGCGCGCGGCCTCGCGCGCCTCGGCGCCGGAAATGCTGCGTGACAGGGACGTGGCCACGAGGCCGAGCACCAGGGCGATGATGATCATCACCACCAGGATTTCGACGAGGGTGAATCCGGCCGAGCGGGCGATCGGCGTGCGCCCCAGGGCGCGCGCGCCACGAACGCGCAGCGGCGCCCGCCCCCCCTCGCTGGAGCGAGGCGGGTGGGCCGGTGAGTGGTGATTCATGACGGCGGGCGCGGTTTACGGACGGGTGTGCCGCAAGGCGCTCACTCCCAGGAGGTGATGTCGGCGTCGTTGCCCTCGCCGCCCTGCTGGCCGTCGGCGCCCAGGGAAACGATGTCGAAATCGCCGTGTTCGCCGGGCGCCTCGTATTCGTAGTCCCGCTCCCAGGGATCCTTCAGCAAGGTGGACTTGACGTAGGGTCCGTTCCATCCCGCCGCGTTGCCCGGTTCGTTCACCAGGTCCTCGAGGCGCTCGGGAATGCGGCCCGTGTCGAGGTAGTAGGTTTCCACGGCCATCGACAGGCGGTTGATCTGTGAAGAGGCGGCCTTCACCTTGGCGCCCTCGGCCTGGCCGATGATGCGCGGCAGCACCAGGCCCGCGATCAGGGCCAGGATCACCAGCACCAGCAACAGTTCCACCAGGGTGAAACCGCCCTGTGCACGGCGTCCCCGGCGCCGGTTGGCTCGTTCGATCATTTTCATCTGTTCTTCTCCAGCGGGGCCGGCCCGTTCCCGGGGCGCCCCTGGTTCGTTCATCCGACCAGGTCGTTGACGCTGATGATGGCCAACAACACGGACATGACAATGGTTCCGATCATCACCGCCATCAGCAGCGTGACCACGGGTGTAAATACGGACAACAGCCGGTCGACGGTGTTCCGCACCTCGCGGTCGTAGGTATCGGCCACCTTGATCAGCATGGCGTCCAGCTGGCCCGTCTCCTCGCCCACGCTGATCATCTGCAGGGCCAGGCGCGGGAAGTGCCCTTCCTTCGCCAGGTTGCGCGCCAGGCCGCCGCCGGTTTTCACCTGCCGCGCCGCGTTCTCCACTTCCTGGCGCAGCAGACTGTTGCCCACCACCCGTGCGCCGATGCCCATGGCCGCCAGCAGGGGCACACCGTTGACCAGCAGGGTGCCCAGGGTCCGGGACAGACGCGCCGTTTCCAGCTTGGCGATGAGGTCGCCCACCCAGCGCAGGTTCAGCAAGCGCGTGTCCCAGCGCAGTTTCTTTTCCGGGTCCGCCAGCATCCGCTGGAACAGCACGACGGCCAGCACCGCCAGGGCGGCCAGGGCCCACCACCAGTTCTGCAGCAGGCCACCGAAGAACAGCACGATGCGGGTGATCAGCGGCATGTCCCCGCCCAGCTCCTCGAAGATGGGGGTGAACTGCGGAATGACATAGACCAGCAGCAGGACCAGCGAACCGCCGGCCAGGATGATGAGCAGGATGGGGTAGACCAGCGCCGAACCGATCGCATCCTTGAGCTCCTTGGAGCGCTCGAGGTAGTCGGCGAGTCGCGACAGGGTGACGTCCAGGCTGCCGCCGAGTTCGCCGGCGCGCACCATGTTGACGTACAGGCGGCTGAAGGCGCCGTGCTGGGCCTCCAGGGCCTCGGACAGGCTGCCGCCCTCCCGCACGCGGTCGCGGATGTCGCCCACGCTGCGCTTCACGCGTTCGTTGGCGGCCAGTTCGGTGAGCACCTGCAGGGACCGGTCCAGGGGCAGGCCGGCGCCGAGCAGCGTCGCGATCTGCTGGGAGAATTCCAGCACTTCGCGGCCATTGAGTCCCTGCCGGCCGAGGCGCAGGCGCGACAGGCTGAACAGCCCCTCGCCCGAAGGCCGGGCCTGCAACGGAATGTTGCCGGCTTCCTGCAGCCGGGAGATCACCATCTCCACGCTGACCGCTTCCATGGTGCCCTGCAGGGTCTCCCCGTTGGGAGACACGGCCTTGTACTCGAACAGCGCCATCAGGATTCCTGGGTGACCCGCAGCACTTCTTCGACGGTGGTGACGCCGGCCAGGCACTTGAGCAGGCCGTCCTGGTACATGGTGCGCATGTTCTCCGTCACGGCCAGCTCCTGGAGCTCACCCGAAGTGGCGTGCTGCATCACCAGGCGCCGCAGGCCGTCCGACATGCGCATCATTTCGACGATGGCCTGGCGTCCGTGATAGCCGGTAGGCAGGTCCGCCGAAGGCACCGGGCGGTACATCTCGTAGCGGTCCTGGTAGTGGAACTGCGGCAGCCCCAACTCCTCGACCATGTACAGCGGCAGTTCGTACTTCTCGCGGTGGTCCGGGTGCAGGGTGCGCACCAGGCGCTGGGCGAGGATGCCGTTCACCGTCGAGGTGAGCAGGTAGTCCTCGACGCCCATGTCGAGCATGCGCGTGAGGCCGGAAGCGGCGTCGTTGGTGTGCAGCGTGGACAGCACCAGGTGGCCGGTCAACGCGGACTGGATGGCGATGCGCGCGGTTTCCAGGTCGCGCATCTCCCCGATCATGATCACGTCCGGGTCCTGGCGCACGATGGCGCGCAGGGCGCTGGCGAAATCCAGCCCGATGGACGGCTTCGCCTGGATCTGGTTGACCCCCTCGAGCTGGTATTCCACCGGGTCTTCCACGGTGATGATCTTGCGGTCCGGGGTGTTGAGGGCGCTCAGCGCCGTGTACAGCGTGGTGGTCTTGCCCGAGCCCGTGGGACCGGTGACCAGGATGATGCCGTGGGGCAGCTTGAGCACCTCGGTGAACTGCTTCTTGAGGGTGTCGTCGAAGCCCAGGGAATCGAAACTCAGGACGATGTTCTCGCGGTCGAGGATGCGCATGACCACGCTCTCGCCGTGCGAGGTGGGAACGGTGGACACGCGCAGGTCCAGTTCCTTGCCCTGCACCCGGTGCATGATGCGCCCATCCTGCGGCAGGCGGCGCTCGGCGATGTTCAGGTTGGCCATGATCTTCACGCGCGAGATCACCGCGGCCGTGGAGCTCGCCGGCGGCGATTCCACCTCCTGCAGCACGCCGTCCACGCGGTAGCGCACCTTCAGGCGGTTCTCGAAGGGCTCGATGTGGATGTCCGAGGCGCGCGCCTCGACGGCCCGCTGCAGCACCAGGTTCACCAGGCGGATCACCGGGGCCTCGGACGCCAGGTCGCGCAGGTGCTCGACGTCTTCCACGTCCTCCTCGCCGCCACCGAGTCGATCGACGATCTGGCCCATCTGGCTGCGGCCGCCGCCGAACAGCTTCTCGATGCCGTTCTCGATCTCCGAAGCCACGCCGACGCGTGGCGAGATGGCCTTGTTGCAGGCCATGGACAGCGCCTTCAGGGCGTAGCGATCCCGCGGGTTGGCCATGACGACCACCAGGGCGTCGTCTTCCTCGGCAATGGGCAGCAGGAGGTTCTGCTGCAGGTAACGCACGGACAGGTTCTCGGGCTGCGGGGCCTCGTCGGGAAAGTCGTCCTGAAGCACCAGCGGGAGGTCGAGCAGGCGGGATTCGGCATCGGCCACGTCACGCTCCGACACCAGGCCCAGGCGCACGAGCAGGGTGACCAGTTCGCCCCCGTGCTGGTCGCGATAGGCCACGGCGCGCTTGAGGTCCGCGCTCTTGAGCCGGCCGGCTTCGATGAGGTGTTCGCAGACCTCGTCGACGGGCCGTTCCCGGGTCGTTTCGGCGGTGTCCTGGCCGTCGCCGGCCACTGTCGCCGTGTGTTCCGTCGTTTCCACCGTCGATGATCCCGTTGAATGATGATGACGCCGTGCGATGCCGGCATTATATGGCAGGCGGTGTGCGGGGCGGATTCCGGGGGCGGATCCGGAGATACGCCCTTCGCTTCGCCTGGTGCACAGACCGCTTCGCGGGCCCCGGGTTCCCCGCCGGAACCTACCGCTGTTCGATGAATCGCTCGACTTCGCGCCAGTTGCCCAGCACCCAGACAATGACGGGCGCGAGCGCGGGCAGGATCAGCACCCCCAGCTGGTAGCACAGGGCGATGGCCGTCTCCGGCACGCCCGCCTCGTCCACCAGGCGCGCCGCCTCGCCGCCGAAGTCGAAGGTGAGCGTCTTGAAGCTCTCCCAGATCACACCCCAGGTCTGCACGCCCAGCACCACGACATAGCCGGCCAGCAGCACCAGCAGCTTGCGTCGCAGCGGCTGGTCCGTGGCCATGGTCAGGCCGAACAGCAGCGGCAGGCCGTAGCCGTAGACCAGCGGGTTGACGATGAAGCCCAGGGCCTCGGTCGTGCCGTCGGGAAAGGTGAAGGGGATGCGGGTCTGAACCTGGAACAGGTAGGCGCGGTCCGGGTGGGGAATGATGTTGTAGAACGCCTCGCCGAGCACCCAGTCCAGCACCTGTCCGGACATCAGCCGTACCGGCGTTCCGTGCCAGGCCGACGAGTAGTACCAGACCATGAAGCCGAACAGCATCCACAGCGACGCCAGGATCAGCAGTTCGCCCAGGCGCATGACTTCGGGCTGTCGTGGCGCCTTGCCCTCCCCGTTTTCCGCCATCAGCCGACCCAGGCGCGGGCGTTGCGGAACAGGCGCAGCCAGGGCCCGTCAGGACCCCAGTCGGGCGGCGCCCAGGAGAAGTTCACCGTGCGCAGGGTGCGTTCGGGGTGGGGCATCATGATGGTCACGCGCCCGTCCTCGTTGCAGACGCCCGTGATGCCCGCCACCGAGCCGTTGGGGTTGCGCGGATAACCGGCCGCCGGGGCGCCATCGGCCGTCACGTAACGCAGGGCGACCGGCGCCGCCTGCGGGTCCCGGTCGCCGAAGTCGGCCCGGCCTTCGCCGTGCGCCGTCACCACCGGCAACAGGCTGCCGGCCATGCCGGCCGTGAACAGCGAGGGCGAATCCTCGACTTTCACCAGGCTCAGGCGCGCCTCGAACTGTTCCGACTCGTTGCGCAGGAAGTCCGGCCAGGCCGCCGTCCCGGGGATGATCTCGCGCAGCGCGGACAGGGCCTGGCAGCCGTTGCACACACCCAGGGCGAAGCGGCCGGTGTCCGCGAAGAACGCCTCGAAGGCATCCCGCAGCGCGGCGTTGAACAGGATGGACTTGGCCCAGCCGCGCCCGGCGCCGAGTACGTCGCCGTAGGAAAAGCCGCCGCAGGCGACCAGTCCGTTGAATTCGTCCAGGCGGCGGCGCCCGGCGGCCAGGTCCGACATGTGCACGTCCACCGACTCGAAACCGGCGAAGTGAAAGCCGGCGGCCATTTCCAGCTGTCCGTTCACGCCCTGCTCGCGCAGGATGGCCACGCGGGGGCGAGCGCCCGTGTTCACGAACGGGGCCGCGAGGTCCTCGGACGGGTCGAAGGTGAGCCGGGGCGCGAGATCGGGGGTAGCCCAGTCGTCCTGGCGGTCCCGCTCGGCGTCCGCGCAGGCCGGCTTGTCGCGCAGGCGTGCCACCGCGTGGGCGACTTCGCCCCAGGCGCGTTGCAGCGCGACGAGGTCGAGCGTGGCCGCCGCGCCCTCGCGGTCGGCCACGGCCAGTTCCGCCCCGGGTATCGGGGCGCCGATGGCGCCGACCAGGCCCCCGAGCCCCGCCGCATCCGCGCGGCGCAGCACCTCGTCGAGATCCGCGGCGCGCACCTGCAGCACCGCGCCCGGTTCCTCGCTGAACAGGCGGGGCAGCAAAGCGTCACGGTCCACGTCGAGCGACAGGGAAAGGCCGCAGCGCGCGGCGAAGGCCATCTCGCAGACCGTCGCCAGCAGGCCGCCGTCGGAACGGTCGTGGTAGGCCAGTACCAGGCCGTCCCGGTTCAGGTCCTGCATCCAGTCGAAAAACGCCTTCAGCCGGGCCGGGTCGTCCAGGTCCGGCGTCTGCGTGCCGAAGCCACCGTGCACCTGCGCCAGGATGGAGCCGCCCAGGCGGTCCTTGCCGGCGCCGAGATCGGCCAGCAACAGCCGCGTGTCGGCACTCGTGTCGAGCTGCGGCGTGAGCGCACGGCGCGCGTCCTCCACCGGGGCGAAGGCGGTGACCACCAGGGACACGGGTGACGTCACGCGCTGCTCGCCCTGCCCGTCGGACCACACGGTCTTCAGCGACAGGGAATCCTTGCCCACGGGGATCGCGATGCCCAGTTCGGGGCAGAGTTCCATGCCGACCGTGCGCACCGTGTCGTAAAGATTGGCGTCCTGGCCGGGCTCGCCGGCCGCGGCCATCCAGTTGGCGGACAGGCGGATGTCGCCGAGGCGCCGGATCGGCGTACCGGCCAGGTTGGTCACGGCCTCGGCGATGGCCATGCGACCGGAGGCCGGCGCGTCCACCACCGCCAGCGGGGTGCGCTCGCCGATGGCGAAGGCCTCGCCCGTGAACGCGGTGAAGCCGGACAGCGTGACCGCGGCGTCGCCCACCGGCACCTGCCAGGGCCCGACCATCGGGTCGCGGGCCACCAGTCCGCCCACGGTGCGGTCGCCGATGGTGACCAGGAAGCGCTTGCTGGCCACCGCCGGGTGGCGCATGACGCGGAAAGCCGCGTCCTCGGGGTCCAGGCCCGTTACGTCGAAGGGGGCCGCGTCCACCGTCTCGCGAACGGCGTCGCGATGCATGCGCGGGGGTTTGCCCAGCAGCACCTGCAGGGGCAGGTCCACCGGGTCCACGCCCAGCAGTTCGTCGCCCAGCGACAGGCGGCGGTCTTCCGTCGCCACGCCCAGCACGGCGAAGGCGCAGCGTTCGCGGGCGCACAGCGCCTCGAAGCGCGGCAGGTCCTCGTGGGCCACGGCCAGAACGTAGCGCTCCTGCGACTCGTTGCACCAGATTTCCATCGGCGACATGCCGGTGTCGGCGCTGGGAATGGCGCGCAGCTCCAGCCGCCCGCCACGCTCGCTGTCGTCGAGCAGTTCGGGCAGGGCATTGGACAGGCCGCCGGCGCCGACGTCGTGAATGGAGATGATGGGATTGTGCTCACCCAGCGCCCAGCAGGCGTCGATGACTTCCTGGCAGCGGCGCTCCATCTCCGGGTTCTCGCGCTGCACGGAGGCGTAATCGAGCTCCTGGTCACTCTGGCCGCTGCCCATGGACGAGGCCGCGCCACCGCCCAGGCCGATGAGCATGGCCGGGCCGCCGAGCACGATCACCGCGGCGCCGACCGACAGGCGGTGTTTTTCGACATGCTGCTCGCGGATGTTGCCCATGCCGCCGGCGAGCATGATGGGCTTGTGGTAGCCCCAGGCGCGGCCCCCGATCTCCTGTTCGAACGTGCGGAAATAGCCGCCCAGGGCCGGGCGCCCGAATTCGTTGTTGAAGGCGGCGGCGCCGATGGGACCCTCGATCATGATGTCCAGGGCGCTCACGATGCGCCCCGGCTTGCCGAAATCGGCTTCCCAGTCGCGGGTCGCGCCGGGCAGGCGCAGGTTGGAGACGGTGAAGCCCGTCAGCCCGGCCTTGGGCTTGGCGCCCCGGCCCGTGGCCGCCTCGTCGCGGATTTCCCCACCGGAACCGGTGGCTGCGCCTGGAAAGGGCGAAATGGCCGTCGGGTGGTTGTGCGTTTCCACCTTGATCTGGATGGCGACGCCTTCTTCGGTGAATCGGTAGACCTGGTCCCCGGGCGCGGGAAACCAGCGCTCGGCGGGCCAGCCCTCGAGCACCGCCGAGTTGTCGTGGTAGGCCGAGAGCACGCCTTCCGGGCTCACCGCATGGGTGTTGCGGATCATGGCGAACAGGCTCAAGGCCTGGTCTTCGCCGTCCAGCGTCCAGCTCGCATTGAAGATCTTGTGCCGGCAGTGCTCGGAGTTCGCCTGGGCGAACATCATCAGTTCGGCGTCACTGGGGTCGCGCTCGAGCTCGGCGTAGGCACGGGCGAGGTACTCGATTTCGTCCTCCGACAGCGCCAGGCCCATGGATTCGTTGGCCGCCGCCAGCGCCTCCGGGGACCGGGCCACACGCCCGAGTGGACGGGCGGCGTGATGCTCGAACAGGGCCGCCCCCGCCGCCGGATCCGGCAGCACGGCCTGGGTCATGCGATCGAAGAACAGCGCCGCGACGGCTGCCGGAACCCCGTCTCCATCGGCGGCGTCGGCGCCGAGGCCGGAAACGCGGTGCATCACACCGCGTTCGATGCGCGCGACCGCGTCCAGGCCGCAGCCGCGGGCAATCTCGGTGGCCTTGCTGGACCAGGGGGAAACCGTCCCGGGACGCGGGACGACAACCAGGGCCGGCCCGTCCGGAAGTTCCCCGGCCGGTGCGCCGTGCAGCAGGTCGCCCAGGCGCTCGAGGTCGGCCGAAGACAAGGGGCCTTCAGCGCCCTCGATGAAGTAGACGAAGCGGGAATCCAGGCCCAGGCCGCCCGGCGGGTTCGCGGCGTCGTCACGACCCAGAACCCGGGCCGCGGCGCGCAGCAGCTTGCGTTGACGGAATGGGGAAAGCGCAGGCTCGCCGAGCAGCCAGGTGAACGAGGACAATCGGGGTCTCCCTCGGTGGTTACGGGACGCCCGTCGGTGCGAGCGGCAGCGGGGAATTATACCCGCCTGCCGCGGCGCCGGTCAGTTGGCGGAAGGCGCCTCCGACGCGAGGATGTCCAGGCGCGCGCGCAGCATTTCCGGCTGCATGTAGCCGGGAATCAGGGTGCCGTCGCGGGTGAGAATGGCCGGGGTGCCCGTGACCCCCAGTTGCTGGCCCAACTCGAACTGCTCGAGCACCGGGTTGTCGCACTGCTCCGGCTCGGGCTCCGCGCCCGATTTGGCCTCGGTCAGGGCGGCGGGCGGGTCCTCGGCACACCACACGGAAACGTACTTTTCCCAGGAATGCGAGCCGATGCCGGCGCGCGGGAAGGCCATGTAATTGATCTCGATGCCCTTGTCGTTGTACTCGGACATCTGTTCGTGCAGCTTGCGGCAATAGCCGCAATCGATGTCCGTGAACACGAACAGGCTGTGCACGGTTTCGCCCTCGGGCCTGAAGCTGATCTGGCGGCCGTCGTCGATGTCCTCGATCAGGTCCTTGCGCACCCCGGCCATCGCCAGGTCCGTGAGATTCACCCGGGAATCGAGATCGAACAGCACGCCCTGCAGCAGGTAACCGCCGTCGGAGGATATGTAGACGATGTCGCTGTTGATCTGCGCCTGCAGCAGGCCGTCGACGGGGGTCTCCGAGATGGCGACGGTGGTCGCCGAAGGCGCGATGCTGCGGATCTTGGCCTCCACGGCGTCGAATCCGGCGACGGGCGCCTGGGCGAGCGCAGGCCCGGCCTGCAGGGAAATCAGCAGCAGGACGGCGATCGCGGCAATCCAATGCCGGCCACGGCCCGAACGGCCTGGCGTACGTGGGTCGATTGTTTTCATGGAAGTTTCTTTGTGCCTTTCGGCCTTGTCGACGTTGTGTGCCCGGACCCTTTAGGACCCGGAACGCATGAAAAGTTCCGGCACGCGCGGCGCCGGGGGCCCGCCGACACTATCCCCGGGGATGGTGTCGTTCGTGCAGGCGCTTGAGCCCCTCTCGGGCGACGTGAGTATAAATCTGCGTGGTCGAGAGGTCACTATGACCGAGCAGCAACTGGACCACGCGCAGGTCCGCGCCGTGGTTGAGCAGGTGCGTGGCGAAGGAATGCCGCAGTCCGTGCGGCGAGATCGGCTGCTCGATGCCGGCGGCCAGGGCATGCTGCTTCACCCGGTGCCAGAAGGCCTGTCGGGTCATGCCCGCACGACGTGCGGTGACGAAGACCTCCGGCACCGTGGCGCCTTTCACCAGGCCGGGCCGCGCCTCCTCCAGCCAGCGCCGCAGCCAGCGCCCCGCCTCTTCGCCCAGGGGCACCAGGCGCTCCTTGTTGCCCTTGCCCAGCACCCGCACCACGCCCTGGTTCAGGGACAGGTTCGGCAACTGCAGGTTGACCAGCTCGCTCACGCGCAGACCGGTGGCGTACATCAGTTCGAGCATGGCCCGGTCGCGTACGCCCACCGGGTCGTCGGTGTCCGGGGCCTGCAACAGGCGCTCGACCTGCTCCTCGCTCAGGGCCTTGGGCAGGCTGCGGCCCAGCTTGGGGCTTTCGATCAGGGCGGTGGGGTCTTCGCCACGGCGGCGCTCGCGCACCAGCCAGCGGTAGTACTGGCGGAAGCCGGAGAGGTAGCGCGCCACGGAACGTGGGCTCAGGCCGCTGCGCATCTGCTCGCCCAGGAAGCCGAGCAGGTCGTCGCGGCGGGCGTCTTGAAGGGAACGGCCACGCCCGTCGAGGTGACGGGCGAGTTTGAGCAGGTCGCGACGATAGCCTTCCAGCGTGTTGCGGCTCAGGCCGCGTTCCGCCCAGAGGGCGTCGAGGAAGGCGTCGATTTCGCCGGCGGCGCTCAGCGGCTGGCGCCGCGGCGGGCCTCTTCCTCGCGCATGTGGGCCAGCCACTGCTGCGCCTGGTTGCGCACTTCCGGGAAGCGGCTGGCGCGGTTCCAGGCAGTGCTGGCCTGGCTCCAGTTGCCGCGGCTGAATTCGCTCATGCCCAGCATGACCCAGGCCTCGCCGGTCTGGCGGTCGCTCAGGCCGCCTTTCTCGATGGCGGCGCCGAGGGCTTCCACGGCTTCATCCCAGCGCTCCATGTCGACGAGGATGTAGCCGCGCCGCAGGTCGATCTTGCCGGCGTCGGCCACCTGGCCCGCTTTCTCGAAGGCCGCCAGGGCCTCCTCGTATTCCTCGGCGGCGTACCAGTTGTCGCCGGTGGCGGTCCAGTAACGCTCCTCGTTGCCGATGATGCCGTCATCGAGGCCCTTCTGCATGACCTGGGCGGCCTTGTAGGGCACGTCCTGGAAGGCGTACATGTTGGCGAGGTAGAGCAGGTCGCCTTCCTTGTCCAGCAGGCCCTTGCGGTTTGCCAGGGCCATGACGGACAGGGCTTTCGCCTCGTTCTCGAGCTTGTAGTAGGTGTTGGAAAGCTGGGTCCAGTAGGCCTTCTTGTCCGGCCAGCGGCTGACCATGATCTCCAGCGTGTCGGCTGCCTGCGTGAACTGTTCGAGCTCGTAGTGGGACGCCAGCTTCAGGGCGTACCAGTTTTCCTTCGGGTTCTCGTCCATCGAAATGGCGGTGTCGATGGATTCGATCACCTTGGGCCATTCCTTCTTCTGCGCCTCGATGGAACCCTTCAGCACGTAGGCCGCCGCGGTGTGCTCTTCCACCGGCACCTTGCAGAACCACAGGTCCAGCTTGTCCAGGGCTTCGTCGAAACGCTCCTGGGCGTAGTAGAGCTGGGCGATCTGGTACATCAGCGAGTAGTGCGTGCGGTTCGGCAGGGCGTTGAGCTGGACGGCCAACTCGAAGTCCTTCAGGGACTGGTCGTAATTGCCCTGCGCCCAGTTCACCTGGCCGATGCCCTGGGCGACCACGGCCTTGACGTAGTCGTCCCTGGCACGGTTGCGCAGGTAGTTGAGGTTGTCCATGGCGGCCGAGTAGTTCTCCTCGCCGACCTGCTCGAACGCCTCATTCATGCGTTTCCAGGTCGCTTCGTCCATCAGGCCCTGCTTGATGTCGCGTTCTTCGCCGCAGGCGCCGGCCTGGGCCTGCGCGGGGGAATGGACCAGCAGTCCCGCTGCGAGCAGGGCCGACAGGGAGAGGTAAATGCCGTATTTCATGTCACTACCGTCCTTCATCCCTGGTCGAGGGAGAAATCGAGGGTTTGTGTGGCCAGGCGTTCGACCGCCACGCCATCGACCACGCGCGGCTTGAACTTCCACTTGATGATGGCGCGCAGGGCCTCACGGTTGAACACGCGGGGCGGTTCGGCGTCGATGACGCGCGGGTTGCTGACCGTGCCGGCCGGCGTGATGGTGAACTCGACCTTCACCCAGCCTTCCAGGCCCTGGAGCGCCGCGTCACGCGGGTATACCGGCGTGATGCGCACGATGGGGATCACGTCCCCCTCCTCGGTCTGGTCCACCTGGCCGAAGTTGCCGATGAACATGCCATCGCCACCCGACATCGGATTGTCGAGGTTGGGCATGTCGATCTTCGGCATGTTCTGCACCACCTGCTGCTTGTTGACTTCCATCTTGGGCGGCGGGGGCGGCTCCTTGGGCGGCGGAGGCGGCTTGGGCTTGCGGCGCTCGCGGCGCGCAACGTCGTCCGGGATGTCGACCGGCCCGAAACGGATGCCGGAGATGGCTTCCAGGTCCTGGTTGACGCCTTCGCCGGAGGAAATCAGCTTGTGCATGAAGATGAACAGGCCGAAGGTCACTCCCACTGCGAGCAGCGCGGCGATGGGGGTTCGCAGTTTGTTCATGGCTTGCTGGCTCCTGCCCTCAATTGGGCGGCTCGGCGGAAATGGCGATGCCCTGGATGCCGGCGAGTTTCACCTGGTCCATGACCTGGGTGACCACGCCGATGCGCGAGCCCTTGTCCGCCACGATCACGACGCTGCCTTCCGGGTTCTCGGCCTTGGCACGCTCGACCATGGCGCGCACTTCGCGCACCTCGATGCGGCGCTTGTTCATCCACACCTCGTCGTTAGAGCGGATACCGACCAGGATGGTTCCCTTCTGCAGGCGCACGGCCTGCTCCGCGTCGGGCTTGATGATGTCGGCACCGGTCTCCTTGGTGAAGGAGGTGGTGACGATGAAGAAGATCAACATGATGAACACGATGTCGAGCATCGGCGTGATGTTGATCTCCGCGTCTTCGGTATGTGCATGCCGTCGGGCCATGCGTCGGTCTCCATGTCAGCCCGCCGCGCCGGGGCGCGGCGGACGGGTGGTTCAGGCGTGATGCTGCAGGGCGTCCTCGAGCTCCTCGGTTTCCGTGGCGGCCTTGTGTTCCAGCCAGGTGCCGAAGTAGACGCCGGAGAGCGCGGCGACCATGCCCGCCATGGTGGGTACGGTGGCCTTGGACACCCCCGCCGCCATGGCGCGGGCGTTGCCGCTGCCGCTGTAGGTCATCACGTCGAACACCGAGACCATGCCGGTCACGGTGCCCATGAGGCCCAGCAGCGGGCAGATGGCGATCAGGGCCTTGATGAGCCCGATGTTGCGCTTGAGCGCCACGTTGGTCTCGGAAATGAGCTGCTCACGGACCCGCTTCGCGTACCACGATGTGGTGTCCGCACGCGTTTCCCACTGCTCGATCATGCCCTTCATGGCGTTCGGGTGGACCCGGTAGAAGTACCACAGACGCTCGAGAATGAACGTCCACATCAGGACCAGCGTGAAGGCGATGGCATACAGCACATCGCCCCCAAGCTCGATGAAGTCCCGGATGGACGCTACGGCGTCATAAAACCAGATCATCCATTACGCTCCGCGATGCGGGCCACGATGCCGGCGGCCTGCTCTTCCAGCACCTGGATCAGGGCCTTGGCCTTGCCCTGCAGGAAGCTGTGGAACAGCGTCAGCGGAATGGCCACGACCAGGCCGAGCACGGTGGTGACCAGGGCGGTCGAGATGCCGCCGGCCATCATGCGCGGATCGCCCGTGCCGAACAGGGTGATCATCTGGAAGGTCGCGATCATGCCCACCACGGTACCCAGCAGGCCGAGCAGCGGGGCCACCACGTACAGCACCTTGATGAAGCTCAGGCCGCTTTCCAGGGGCGCGGTTTCGCGCAGGATGGCTTCGTCCAGCTTCAGCTCGAGGGTCTCGATGTCCGATTGCGGGTTGTCGGCGTACACCGCCATCACGCGGCCCAGCGGGTTGGACTTGTTGGGCGAGTCGGACTTGAGCTGGCGGCTGATCTTGCCGCCGGTGGAGTACAGCACGATGGCCTTCCACAGGCACAGCAGCAGGCCGAGCAGGCCGACGCCGATGATGACGTAGCCCACGGGGCCGCCGTCTTCCTTCACGCGCTCGATCGGCGACTTGCTCTGCACCACGGCGCGCAGGATCTGGCCGCGGGAGAAGTCGACGGCCATGTCCACCGGCTCGCCGGCGGTCGCGCCCTGCAGGTCGGAGGCCATGGAGGCGTAGCGATCAGAGGGCTGGCGGGCCAGTTCGATCAGGTTCTCGTCGCTCTTGCTCGGATCCCAGTCGAGAAAGCTGCCGTTGCTCACGGCGTTGAACACGCCGACGCGCACGACTTCCTGCTCGGTCTTCTCGCCATTGGCGAGTTCGACCGGGCCGGTGAACTTCACGACCTTGCCGGCCTGGGCGATCTCCGTGACCATCGCCGACCACAGCTGGCGCAGTTCGCCCACGGTGGGCAGTTCGCGGCGCTGGGCCAGTTCGGACAGGAACTCACCACGGCCCGGGAACTGGGCGGACACCATGGAATCGCTGAGCGTGGACTGCACGTCACCGGACGCCTGGCGCACGATGCCGAACAGTTCGCCCAGGTTGCCCATGCGCTCGGCGAGCACGGTTTCGAGCTCGGCGAGCTGGCGCTCGTTCTGGTCGTATTCGGCCTTGAGTCGGTCGCTGCGCGCCTCCTCGTTGGCCAGCTCCTGGCGCGCACGCTGCAGCAGCTGCTGCTGGTTGTTGCGGTCACGCTGGAATTCCGCCTCGCGCTGGGCGTTGATCTGGCCTTCCTGGGCGACCGCGCGCTGCACCTGTTGCGCGAGCTCTTCCAGGGTCTGGCCGAGTGCGGTGCCGCTGAGGGCCAGCAGCGACGCGGCGAGGGTGATCTTCATCGTCTTCACGTTGGGAGTTCTCACTGGGCCACCTCCGGTCCCGGCACGGGCAGGGTGACGAGGTCAGGCGCCTTCTCGTTGCGGGCGATGGACAGGCCTTCCTTCACTTCCAGGCGGTAGCGGTCCGGCAGCGCCTCGAACGTGCGCGTCGACGGATTGAACCAGCCGGTGGTCTGCTGGTCGCTGGTCTGGTAGAGCAGCAGGGTGCGGCCGATGCGCAGGAATTCCACGGTCTGGCCCGTGGTGGGCAGCGCCTCGGAGTAGGCCTCGGTGGTACGGCCGTACTCGAGCTCGCCCTGGTAGGCCTCCATGATGCGACGGTATTTCTCGGACGTCGTCACATCGGCCTGGTCCATCATGTCGCGCAGGCGCAGCACGCGCTCGCGACGCTCTTCCAGGCGGAAGGGCATGTCGGCCTCGACGATCTGGTCCAGGGTGTCGATCATTTCCAGCATCAGCGGCACGACGCCACGGTTCGTGCTCTCCAGGCCTTCGAGCTGGTTGTTGATGGACACCACCTCCGCGCGCTGGTCGCTGACCACCTTCTCGAGCTGCTCGTTGTAGATGCGCAGGCTCTCGGTTTCCCGCACCACGGCGCGGAACTCGGCGATGAGGTCGGCTGTCTGCTGGGCCAGTTGGGAAATGCGTTTCTGGGAGGCGGCCGCGTCGGTGTTGATCTTGCTTTCCGTCCCGACGGTGTTGTCGAGCAGGACCTGGGCCTGGGCCCCCGAGACCAGCAGGACGGCGCTCGCCGCCATGCCCAGTGCCAGGGGTTTGAATCCGGTTTTTTGTGGCATTGCGTTTTCCAGTTTTTTGACGATAACGAGTGCGCCGGGCCCGATTTCACGGCCCTGGCGCATCCACCATGGAAGACAGGGCGAGTCAGGATACCTGAACCCAACCGCAAAATTCCACATCACTATGCAAACGGCGCGCCGACCGCCATCATGGATTCCCGAGCCCGTCGACGAGCCCCGCGTGACCGATCCAGCCCCCGATACGAACCCGGAACCCGCCCCGCCGGCGCGCCCGTGCGGCCTGCTGCGCCGCCTGCTGATCATGCTTTACGACCTGCTGCCGGTGGTCGCCACCGTCATGCTCGCGGCGCTGGTCGCCCTGCCCTTCACCGGGGACGGCGTGCGCCTGGGCCTGGACCCGCTATACACCCTCTATGTACTGGCGGCCTGGTTCGCCTACCTGGGCCTGTGCTGGACCCGGGCGGGACAGACACTGGGCATGCGCGCCTGGAAGGTCCGCATCGTCGACGAAACAGGGGCGCGGCCCGGCTGGCGCGCCGCCGGCCTGCGTTTTGCGGCGTCCTGGTTGTCGGCCCTTCCACTGGGCATGGGCTTCGTGATGAGCGCCTTCGGCGAGGAAAGAATGGCCTGGCACGACCGCCTGAGCGGCACCCGACTGGTGCGCCTGCCCTGAGGTCTGCACCGCGGCGGGCCACCGGATCAGACCGAGCGGCGCAACACCAGGATCACCACCGCCGCCAGCGCCAGCGAAGGCAGGCCCGCGCCCACCCACGACGGCAGGGCGTAGGCCTCGCTGAAGTTCTGCATCGTCTTGCCGACGATCATGAAGACCCCGCCCAGGGACATCCCGATGAACACCCGCAACCCCAGGCTGTGCGTCCGCGCCGTGCCGAACAGGAAGGGCATTCCCGCGAGGACCAGGGCCAGCACCGACACCGGGAACAGCGCCTTGCTCCACAACACCGAGGAATAGGCGCGGTCGTCCAGGCCGTTGAGGCGCAGGTACCGGACCTGGTCGACGATGTCGCGCATGGACATGTAACGCGGACGCACCACCGCCGTGGCCAGCAACTCGGGTTCGAAACCGACCGCCCAGGGACGTTCGGCCTCCCAGAGCAACTGCACCACATCCTCCTCGATGGTGATGCGGGTGTTGTCCTCCAGGCGCCAGGATTCGCCGTCGTGGACGGCCTGCGCGGATCGGTCCACCCGTTCCAGGCCATGTTCGTCGTCGAAGGTGAAACGCACGACATCGTGCAGGGTGACCTCGGGCGATTCCTCGTCCGCGTACACCACGCTGCGGCCGATGCTGATGAAGTGGTTGCCGTCGCGGATCCACATGGCCACGTCGCCGGCGCCGATGCTGCTCGCCTCCAGGCGCGTTTCCTTCAGTGCCCGGGCCTGCTGCTCCGCGGGGGGCATGATCCATTCACCCATCGCCATCACCACGGCGGTGAGCAGCAACACCGCCCCGAGCACCGAACCGGAAATGCGCAGGCGCGAGACGCCCGCAGTGCGGAAGGCCACCAGCTCGTTGCCCGCGGCCAGGGCGCCGACGCCGATCATGGCGCCCAGCAGCGCGGACACGGGAAAGACGATGTAGGCCGCGTTGGCGGACTTGAGAAAGACGTAACCCACCACCTCGCTCAGCTGCGCCCCGGTTTCGGAGTCGCCCAGCTGGTCGAGGAAGGTGAACATGGCCATCAGCAGGGTGAGCGCCACCCACACGCCGAGCACGCCCGCCAAGGCGGTGCGGCCGATGTAGAGGTCGACAAGCTTGATCACGAGCGGCCCACCATGCGTCCCTGGTGGTGGAGCCAGAACAGGGCCAGGACCAGGACGACACCGTGGATCCACCACATACCGAGGAACGACGGCAGCGTTTCACTGGCCACCCAGCTGCGGCTGAGGTTGAGGGTATTGGCGTAGATGGCGTAGACCAGCACGCCCAGGGCGGCGCGGGCGCCGCGCCCCTCTCTCGGCGCCGAGTGGGACAGTGGAATGGCCAGCAGGCCCATCACGATGACGGCCAGGGCGGGCGAGACGCGCCACTGGAACTCGGCCCGGGCCTCGGCGCTGGGATCGGCGCGGAGTTCGGACAGCGAGGCGGAGGCCAGCCCGCCGTCCCGGTCGCGTTGGGGCGGCTCGGGCAACTGCAGGTCGTTGCGTTCGAATCGCAGCACCCGCAGGTCGCGCTGGTAGGGCCGGGTATCCGTCACCTGCCCGTCCTTGAGGGTGAGATAGCGGCGGCCGGATTCCTGGTCCATCCAGTACTCCCCCTCGCGGGCGGACCAGACCTGTGAACGTTCGCCGTCGGCCTGGCGCACGAACACGTTGCTCATGCGACGCCCTTCGCGGTCCATGTCCTCGACATAGATGACCAGGCGGCCCTGTTGCATCACGTGGAAACGGCCGGGCTGGAGCCCCCACAGCGAGGCCGAGCGCAGCGCCTCTTCGAGCAGGTCGTCGGACAGGGCCGCCGCGCGGGGCGCGGCCCAGAGGGACAGGAACAGCAATACGACGGCCACCGGCACCACCAGGGCGGCCAGGGGGCGCAGCAGGAAGCGCCAGTGAAAGCCGCTGGAACGCATCACCACCATTTCCTGGTCGCGGTAGAAGCGGCCCAGGCCCCACATGACGGCCACGAATCCGGCCAGCGGCAGCAGCTTGGTCATGACTTCGGGCGTGGCCAGCAGCAACTGGCGGCCGAGCAGTCCCGTCGGGACGCGGCCGTCGGCGATGTCGTTGAGCAGCTCGCCCAGGAAGACACCCATGAGCACGATCCAGAGCACGAAACTCACGGCCAGGAGCGTCCAGAACCACTCCCTGAATATGTAGCGTTGCAGTATGTTCAAGATTGTCGTCTTCGGCGGCGGATCCGCCGCGGCGCGCCGAGGCAACGTTATCCCTGCGCCCGGGGGAGTGCAAGGAGGCGGCAGGCCCGGCGGGAGGCAATGGGCCGCTCCGAGCGCGCCCAAGGGCGCCGGACGTAATTTCACGTTCATTCTTGTAGAATGAAAAGCTTTGCTGCGGCCCGGCTCAGGGGCGCGGAGCAACGGGGGGTAGGAAACAACATGAAAATCACGCTTGAAAATGCGGCGGTCGACGCCGTCGAATCCGCCTGCATCGTGGTTGGGGTTCTCGAGGACGCGCCGCTCGCCGGACCCGCGGCCGAACTCGATGCAGCCAGCGACGGCCGGCTCAGCCGATTGATCGCCAGCAAGGACATCGACCCGGACCGTGACCAGCTGACGCTGATCCACGGCCTGCCGGGGGTCAAGGCGGAACGCATCCTGGTGGTGGGCGGCGGACAGGCCGATAAATTCGACCGGTTCCGCTACCAGAACATGTGCCTGGCGGCCGGGAAGTACCTGCGCGGCCACGCGGTCCGGGAAGCCCACATCTGCCTGCACGCCATGGAGGTCGAGAACCTCGACGCCGCCTGGCGCCTGCGCGTGGCGGTCCAGGGCATCGACCACGGCAACTACCGCTACGTCGCCACCAAGCCCTTCAAG
The DNA here is from genome assembly GCA_030426265.1 of Gammaproteobacteria bacterium. Taxonomy (GTDB): domain Bacteria; phylum Pseudomonadota; class Gammaproteobacteria; order Xanthomonadales; family SZUA-36; genus Marinihelvus. The sequence goes on from JAUHYP010000031.1 coordinate 29,504, forward strand.
TCCGACGACAACCGGCCGCTGAAGCAGGCCAGCTTCCAGGGCGGTGACGAGCTGCAGGCGGCGCTGGACCAGGGCATCGGCCTGGCCGTCGGCGTGCGCAAGGCGCGCGAACTCGGCAACCTGCCGCCGAACATCTGTACGCCGATCTACCTGGCGGAGGACTGCACGAAGATCGCGGAGACGTACGAGAACTGCTCCATCGAGGTCCTCGATACCGACGAGATGGCGGAGCTCGGAATGGAAGCGCTGCTGGCCGTGGGCCAGGGCAGCAGCAACCCGGCCCGGCTGGTGGTGCTGAAGTACCAGGGCGCCTCCGCGGACGAGGCGCCTTACGTGTTCGTCGGCAAGGGCGTGACCTTCGATACCGGCGGCATTTCGCTCAAGCCCCGCGACAGCATGGACGAAATGAAATTCGACATGTGCGGCGCGGCTGCGGTGATCGGCGCCTTCGAGGCCTGCGCAAAAATGCAGCTGAAGCTGAACCTGGTCACGGTGGTCGCGGCGGTCGAGAACATGCCCGACGGCAAGGCCTACCGGCCCGGCGACGTCATCGGCAGCATGGCCGGCAAGACCATCGAGATTCTCAACACCGACGCCGAAGGCCGCCTCGCGCTGTGCGACGCCCTGACGTACTCCGAGCGGTTCAAACCGGCGGCCATCATCGACGTGGCCACCCTGACCGGCGCCTGCGTGGTCGCCCTGGGCCACCACGCCTCGGCCATCATGAGCCGCGACGACGACCTGGCGGACGAGCTGCTCGCCGCCGGCAAGACCGCCGTCGACCGCGGCTGGCGCCTGCCGTTGTGGGAGGACTACCAGTCCCAGCTCAAGTCGCCCTTCGCCGACATGAAGAACGTCGGCGGCGTACCGGCCGGCGCCATCACGGCGGGCTGCTTCCTGTCCAAGTACACCCGCGACATGCGCTGGGCGCACATGGACATCGCGGGCTCGGCCTGGAAGTGGAACGCGAACGAAGGCGCCACCGGCCGTCCCGTGGGCCTGCTCACGCAGTTCCTCATCGATCGCCTGGCCTGAAGTTCCGGTGGGCGGGCGCTGCCAGGTCGATTTCTACCTGCTGGGCTCGCCCGCCCTCGACGCGGACCGGCTCGCCTGCCGCCTGGCCTTGATGGCCTGGGAGCGCGGCCATACGGTGAGCATACTGGCCCGTGACGACCAGCACGCCGGCAGCCTCGACGAACTCCTGTGGACCTACCCGGAAGGCCGTTTTCTGCCACATGAGCGTGGCGACGGGCCCGCGGCCCCGGTGCGGCTCGTCACCGCGCCCCCGGGCGAGGACGGCGACGTGGTGATCAACCTGACAACGACGGCGCAGGCGCCGCCGCTGCCCTGGAACCGGCTGCTGGAGATCGTCCCGCACCGCGAGGCGGAACGCGAAGCCTCCCGGACCAAGTTCCGCAGCTACCGCCAGCACGGCCTCGACCCGCAACACCACGACATCGACGGATAAAGACGGACTTCATGGACAAGAGCTACTCGCCGGCGCAGATCGAAGCGCGCTGGTACGACACCTGGGACGAGCGGGGCTATTTCGCCCCGGACATGGACGCGGACGGCGAGCCGTTCTGCATCATGCTGCCGCCGCCGAACGTCACCGGCAGCCTGCACATGGGCCATGCCTTCCAGGACACCATCATGGACGTGCTGAGCCGCTATCACCGCATGCGCGGCCAGCCGACGCTGTGGCAGCCCGGCACCGACCATGCCGGCATCGCCACCCAGATGGTGGTGGAACGCCGGCTCGAGGCCCAGGGCACTTCGCGCCATGACCTGGGCCGTGACGCCTTCGTCGACGCCGTCTGGGAGTGGAAGGGAGAGTCCGGCGGCACCATCGAGCGCCAGATGCGGCGCCTGGGCGCCTCCGTGGACTGGGAAAACCACCGCTTCACCATGGACGAGGCCCTCTCCGCCGCGGTGACGCGGGTGTTCGTGGAGTTGTACGACGAAGGACTGATCGAACGGCGCAAGCGCCTGGTCAACTGGGACCCGGTGCTGAACACGGCGCTGTCCGACCTGGAGGTCGACAACGTCGAGGAGGCCGGTCACCTGTGGCACATCCGCTACCCCCTCGCCGACGACAGCGGCCACCTGGTCGTGGCCACGACGCGCCCGGAGACCCTGCTGGGCGACACGGCCGTCGCCGTGCACCCGGATGACGAGCGCTACGGCAGCCTGGTCGGACAGCGGCTGGAACTGCCCCTGACGGGCCGCTCCATCCCCGTCATCGCCGACGAGGACGTCGACCCGGAGTTCGGCACCGGCTGCGTCAAGGTCACGCCGGCCCACGACTTCAACGACTGGGACCGGGGCGAGCGCCACGGCCTGGAAGTCATCAACATCTTCAACCCGGACGCCAGCCTCAACGAGGCGGCGCCGGAGGCCTACCGCGGCCTGGACCGCTTCGAGGCGCGCAAGCGCATCGTGGCCGACCTGGAGGCCGCCGGCCTGCTGGAGAAGGTCGAGCCGCACAAGCTGGCCGTGCCCCGGGGCGACCGCTCCGGCACCGTGGTCGAGCCCTATCTCACCGACCAGTGGTACGTGAAGATCGCGCCCCTGGCCAAGCCCGCCATCGAGGCCGTGGAAACCGGCCGCATCCGCTTCGTGCCGGAGAATTACGCGCGCACCTATTTCAACTGGATGCACGACATCAAGGACTGGTGCATCTCGCGCCAGCTCTGGTGGGGCCACCGCATTCCCGCCTGGTTCGACCCGGACGGCGGCGTGCACGTGGGCCGGGACGAGGCCGATGCGCGACGCCGTGCCGGCCTCGCGGACGACGTGCCGCTCACCCAGGACGAGGATGTGCTCGACACCTGGTTCTCGTCCGCGCTGTGGCCCTTCAGCACCCTGGGCTGGCCGGATCGCACGCGGCGGCTGGAGGCCTTCTACCCCACCAGCGTGCTGGTCACGGGCTTCGACATCATCTTCTTCTGGGTGGCGCGCATGATCATGATGGGCCTGCGCTTCGCCGGCGACGTGCCCTTCCGCACCGTCTACATCCATGGCCTGATCTGCGACTCGCAGGGCCAGAAGATGTCCAAGTCCAAGGGCAATGTGCTCGACCCCATCGACCTGATCGACGGCATCGAACTCGAACCCCTGGTCGCCAAGCGCACCACCGGACTGATGCAGCCCCACATGGCCCCCTCCATCGAGAAGGCGACACGGCGCGAGTTTCCCGACGGCATCCCGGCCTTCGGCTGCGACGCCCTGCGCTTCACCTTCGCGGCGCTGGCCACCACCGGGCGGGAGATCAGCTTCGACCTGGGCCGCCTCGAGGGCAACCGCAACTTCTGCAACAAGCTGTGGAACGCCGCGCGCTACGTGCTGCTGCAGACCGAGGGGCAGGCCATCGAAGCGCCGCAGGCCCTGTCGCCCGCCGACCGCTGGATCCTGTCCCGCCTCGGCGCCATGCTGCGCGAACTCGAAGGGCACATCGCCACGTTCCGCCTCGACCTCGCGGCCCAGTGCCTGTACGAGTTCGTGTGGAACGAGTACTGCGACTGGTACCTGGAGCTGTCCAAGCCGGCGCTGCAGGAAGGCAGCGAAGCCGAGCGCAACGCCACGCGGCACACCCTGCTGACCGTGCTGGAACGCACGTTGCGCGCCCTGCACCCCTTCGTGCCCTTCATCACCGAGGAAATCTGGCAGCGCGTGGCTCCGCCCCTGGGCGTGGCCGGCGAGAGCATCGTGGTCCAGGACTGGCCCGAGGCGCCCGCCCAGGATGCCGAGGCCGATGCCCAGGCCGCCTGGCTGAAGGCCGTACTGCAGGCGATCCGTCGCGTGCGTTCCGAGCTGTCCCTGCCGCCGGCGAAGCTGTTGCCGGTGCACCTGCAGGGCGGCGACGCCACCGACCTGGAGCGCGTGGAATCCTTCGACGCCCTGCTGCGCAGCCTGGGCCGCGTCGAGGCCTTCAGCCGGGTCGACGACGACTTCGACGCATCGACCTGCGCCGTGGCCCTGGTGGGCGAACTGCGTTTGTTGATTCCGCTGGAAGGGCTGGTGGACGTCGCCGAGGAGAACCGCCGCCTGCGCCGCTTGCTGGAAAAGGAAAGCAAGGACCTGCAGCGCTCGCGCGCCAAGCTGGGGAATCCGCGCTTCGTCGACAACGCCCCGGAAGAGGTGGTGGCCGAAGAGCGGCGGCGGCTGGCCGGCCACGAAGCCACGGTGGGCGAACTCGAGGCCCAGCTCACCCGCCTGGCGGCGCTGGCGAAACAGTCCTGAGCGGACTCAGTCCCGAGTCAGGTCGAGCTCCATGACGATGGCGTCCTCGCGCCCCTCGTCACTGCGGTAATAGGCCGGTCGCCGGCCGATCACGCGAAAGCCACGGCGCTCGTACAGCGCCGCGGCGCCCGGGTTCGACGGCCTCACTTCCAGGAACAGGGTCACGCAGCCGATGGCGCGCGCCCGGCCGATGACGTGTTCCAGCAACAGGCCGCCCAGGCCCTGTCGTTGCAGGTCCGGACGGATGCACAGGTTGAGCAGGTGGCTCTCGCCCGCGCCCCAGTTGAAGATCACGTAGCCGGCGAGTTCCTCGCCCAGCCACAGCCCCTGGCAGCCGTAACCCACGCGCAGGCATTCGCTGAAAATGCCGCGGGTCCAGGGCCAGGGATAGGCGGACTCCTCGATGGTCATGACCGCGTCCAGGTCTTCCTCGGCCAGGGCGCGGATCACGGGTGTGGTGGCGCGGGGTTCGGCGCTCACGGGCGGCGACTCAGGAACGCGGCAGGCAACCGGACGACTTCAGGGTGAACCAGCAATGGCGGCGGGCCCGCGGGTCCTCGGCCAGGCGCGCCAGGGAGGGCGCGACGGTCACCCGGGCCGGACCACACTGTTCCGGCACCTCGGCGCCGAACAGCAGCCCCGCGGCGCCTTCGCCGAACACCACCACCTGGGTGAACAGCCGCTCGGCGATCAGCGCTTCCAGCGGTTCGCCGGTATCGCCGCTGTCACCGAGTCGCGCCCACACCGGCGGCGCGGACAGTACCCGCGCCAGGTCCGAGGCCAGCGGGCCGGACGTGTCGTCGGTCGCGGCGCAGAGATACAGGCAGCTGCCGGCGCCGGGGCCGGCCACGACGCCGGGGCGAGCATCGGGCGTTTCCGTGGAAATCGTTTGAGGCGGAATCGGACGGGTCGTTTCCGTGGGCGTTTCATCAGCCGGACGGGCACTGGACGTTTCCGCGGAAACGTCCGGAGGCTGCGGCGTGGCGGGGGCCCTTTCCCGCGGGACCCACACTTCAATCCCGAGCGCGTCCAGCCAGGCTTGTCGCGACGCGCCCACGAGTCAGTCCTTCGCGTCGTGTTCGCGACGTCGCTCGGCGGCCTGGTGACGCATGCGGCGACGCAGTGCGCGACGGGCCTGGCGCTTCTGCCGGCCTTTCAGGGTCAGGATGATGCCCGAGGCGACGTAGATCAGGCCGATGCCCACGGCCACCGTGGGCGGGTCGATGGCGAACAGCACCAGCGCGAGCATCAACAGGAACAGCCAGGCGATCGGCACCTTTTCGTTCGTGGCGATGGTCTTGAAGCTGAAGTAGCGGACGTTGGAGAACATCAACAGGCCCACGAACAGCGTCAGCACCCAGATCAGCCAGCACACGGAGGCGCCGTCCACGCCGTGGTCCTCGAAGAACCACACGGCGGCCGCCAGGGTCACGGCCGCGGCGGGGCTCGCCAGGCCCTGGAAATAGGTGCGGTCGGCGCCGGGCGCCTGGGCGTTGAAGCGGGCCAGGCGCAGCGCCGCGCAGGCGATGTATACGAAGGCCGCGAGCCAGCCCAGCTTGCCCGCCAGCGGGCTGATGTCCCCCATGCCTTTCAGGGACCAGTTGAACGCCAGCAGGGCCGGCGCCAGGCCAAAGGAGATCATGTCGGAGAGGCTGTCGTACTGCACCCCGAACTCGCTCTGCGTGTTGGTCATGCGCGCCACGCGCCCGTCCAGGCCATCGAGCACGCCGGCGACGCCGATGGAGACGGCCGCAGTGACGTACGCCCCGTTGATGCCCGCGATAATGGAGTACACACCCGCGAACAGGGCGCAGGTGGTCAGGGCGTTGGGCAGCAGGAAAGCGCCTCGCTGGCGAATGTTGCGGGGTTCGGGCATGGCCCCTCGTGGGCGTTCCGACGGGGTGGAAATGATAGCACGCGACCCCCGGCCGGCGGCGAGGGTCGGCGCATGCGCCGTCCGCTCTGAAATGGTGGAAATGTGCTATAAATCCGCGAGGACAAGGAAAAAAAGGGAAGCTTTCCATGAGCCGCACACTCCCCCTGCTGGCAGTTTTGCTGCTGGCGCCCCTGCCGCTTGCCGCGGCGGACACCATCTACAAGTGGATCGACGAACAGGGAACGGTCCACTACGGCGAGCGCCCGCCCCACGGCGTCGACGCCGTGGAAGTGCTGGTCAGTTCGGGTCCCCGGCGCAGCACCACCGAGGTGGCGGCCACGCCCGACCCGGCATTTGCTCCCCCGAACCCCGACCAACCCAATGCCGCCCAACAGCAGCGTGAACAGCGGGCCGAGCGCCTGGCCGAGCAACGCGAGGAAGAAGCCCGCCTCGCTGCCGCCTGCCAGGCCCACAAGTCGCGCCTCGAGCAGATGATCCCGCGCGCCAAGATCGTGCTCCAGAACCCGGACGGCACCAGCCGGATGCTGGAGGACGAAGAGCGCCAGGCCATGATCGACGAAGCCCAGGCCTTCGTTGACGAGAACTGCGACTAGCAGCGGAACGACTCGACCGACAGACCCTGCTCCCGCAGGGGTAAACGGGATAAACTAGCGGTTTAACTTCAGCGGCGGCCTCCCGGCCAGGGAAGCCGCCGCGCCGTTTCGGTCGAGACCATGAAAGCCAGCGCCTTCCACCTCAGCACCACCCGGGAAACCCCCGCCGACGCGGAGATCGCCAGCCACCAGCTGATGATCCGCACCGGCATGATCCGCAAGCTCACAGCGGGCATCTACACCTGGTCGCCGCTCGGCCTGCGCGTGCTGCGCAAGGTCGAGGCCATCGTGCGCGAGGAAATGGATCGCGCCGGCTACCTGGAAATGCTCATGCCCGCCGTGCAGCCGGCAGAGCTGTGGCAGGAGACGGGTCGCTGGGAGGCCTTCGGTGGCCAGTTGCTGAAGATCACCGACCGGGCCGGGCGCGACTACTGTTTCGGCCCCACGCACGAAGAGGTGATGACCGATTTCGTGCGCAACGAGATCCGCAGCTACAAGCAGCTGCCCATCACCTTCTACCAGATCCAGACCAAGTTCCGCGACGAGATCCGCCCGCGCTTCGGCGTGATGCGCGCCCGCGAGTTCCTGATGAAGGACGCCTACTCCTTCCACCTGGACGC
>JAUHYP010000083.1 GCA_030426265.1 Gammaproteobacteria bacterium
CGGTCGGTGGGCGTGGCGAACAGCGCCTGGGTCACCTTGTCCTGCAGGTGCTGGCGCTTCTCGTATTCCTTGCCGTGGGCGTGGTTCACGCGTCGCACGCGGCAACTCGGGCAGTACAGATTGCAGGACGCGTCGTTGCACAGGTTAATGAAGGTGGGCAGCTCCTCCAGCTCCGTCTGCCGGCCGTCGATGATGTCGCGCAGGAAGGGGTCCTCGCGGGCCTCCTCCACGGTCGGCAGGTTGCCCTGCTGGATGGACGGGCACACCTTGTGGTCGCAATAGCGGAAGCTGCCGTCGAAGATGCTTTCGCGAATCTTCTGGCTGGCGAGCGAATTCCAGGCCTGGGAGACCGGCACGCGCTTGATGTTGCCCAGCGGTGTCGGCAGCCAGGACGAGCAGCAGGAGTAGACCCGGCCGTCCTCGTAGACGTCCAGTTGCACGAAGGGGTTGCGGCAGAAGCGGCCCTCGAGGTCACGCCGGGTGTTGAGCGTGCCTTCGGAGTCGCGTTTGCCCTTGGGGTTCATGCCTCGAGCCAGGCGGCGCGCCTGGTCGATGTAGAACCTGACGGTATTCATGTCCATGGGTGCGTATTATGAGGCCTGGGGCCGCCTGCTGCACCGGCGAACCGGCGACGGGTTCGGTTCGCCACGGGACTCGAAAAGCGGAAAATCAGGTCTGCCGCACCCCCACCCGCGTCAGCCAGGCCATCGCCCGGCGGGTCTGAAGATCCGCCTCAGCCGAGACCGAGGGGGTGTCCGGGCGGCAGGAAGAACAGGTTCAGCCCCGAATGCCCGTCGGTGGGCCGGAAGGCCCTCGCATCGCGGTCGAAATGGAAGGCGGCATAGCCATGCCGATCCACCAGCAGGCGACCCGCTTCCTCGATGCGCGCGGAGCGCTCGATCATCAGCACGGGGCGATGGCGCTCCAGGGTGGCCTCCAGCCCCCGCACCACCTCCGGCTCTCCTCCTTCGACGTCGATCTTCACGAACTCCGGCGCCAGCGCCAACTCGTCCAGGCGGCGCAGGCGCACCGGGATTTCCGCCACGCCCAGCCGCTTCGGATCGGCCCCCGACTGGGCCAGGGATGCCAGCTTGTAGTCGATCTCCGCGCGATTGAGCGAGGCCTCGGCGCTCAGCCGGTAACGTCCGTAGCGGGGCACCAGCAAGGTGGCGTCGCCCGTGTGTTCCGCCGCCGCCTCGGCCAGGTAACGATGCCCGTCCAGAAAGCGCCCCAGGAACCGCAGGTCGGCTTCGTACTCCGGCAGCGGTTCCAGGGAAAGGATCGGCGACACGCGGTTGTACACGCGGAAGGACAGGGCCGACTGGCCGGCGTTCGCCCCGATGTCGAGAAACAGCCCCTCCCCGCCCAGCACGCCGAAGGCTGCGAAATCCGGATCGTGCGGGCGGTGCAACGCGTGGCGCGCCAGCATCCGGGCCCGGCGGACCAGGCGCCAGGCGGGGACGAAGGGCGCCAGCCGGGCCTTCAGGAAAAAGGACCGCGACAGGCGGTCGCTCATGGCGGGATCGAGGTTCATGGTGCGGCGTATGAAAGCACGGTGGCGTTCAGGGTCCGTCGCGCATCATGGCACAGCACGTCCCGCTTCGCCGACGAAACCGTCAACCTGGGGCCTGCCCCGACCGCCCACCGTGACTCCCACGATATGATGGGGGCCAAACCCATTCGAACATCGAGCCGTCGACCCATGAAACGTCCTGCGCTCAGCATACTCTCCCTGCTACTCGCACTGATGCCCGCCTTCACAGTCGCCGCAAAATCGACGGGGGAGGCGTTTCCCCGCTTCGAGGACACGGCCGCGTTCCAGGCTGCGCTCGACGAGTCGCTCGAACTCGCCCGGGCCGAGGGCCGGCTGCTCATGGTGGTGCTCGGCGCAAACTGGTGCCACGACAGCGAAGCCTTCGTGGATCTTCTGGATGCGCGAAAGGTCCGCAAACTGGTGCGGGACCGCTACGTGGTCCAGAACGTGGACATCGGCTACTACGAGAACGCGCGGGAGATCGTCGGGGTGCTCGGCGTGCCCGTCATCTATGGAACGCCCACCGCCTTTGTCTTCGACCCGGAAAGCGGCGCCCTGTTGAATCGCGACACCCTGCCGCTGTGGCGCAACGCGGCCCTGATGGACACCGGGGACGCGATCGACTACTTCGACGCCTTCGAGCCCGGGCCGCCATCGGCGGATCCTGTCCCGTCCCCGGCCCTGGCCGAGGCGATGGCGGCCATCGACACATTCGAAACCCGGCAGGCCGAGCGTATTTTCCAGGCCTGGGACGTTCTCGGCCCTGAAATGCGTGATCGGGATGACATCCTCAAGGACCGGGCCTTCCAGAAACGCTGGGACCGTCTCGCCGCCTATCGCGGAACGGTCGCCGCCGATGTCGCCGCACTGCGCGAGGACGCCCGTGCGCAGGATGCCGCCGGTGTCACGGACATCCGGCTGGTGTTTCCCGACGACGATTTCGTGCTGGACTGATCCCGGTCAGCGCCGCTCGTCCGCATAGAGCCGGTCGATGTGGGCCGCGGTCGCGGGATAGGCCGCCCGCCAGCGTTCCACGTCGGCGCGCATGCGCTCGGGAAGGCTCTGGAACGCGGGCCGGTCCTCGTCGTAGCGGCCGGCGGCAAACTGTTCCGGCCAGGCCCAGAGCGAGGACAGCCCCGCCAGCGTGAAATCCACGAAGTCCGGCGAGGCGCCGCCCAACAGCGTCGACCGTCCGTCTGCCAGCAGCTTTTCGGTGTCCGCCAGCAGCGCCTCGATCCGCTCCACGGCCTTGCGGTTGTGGTCGCGGTCCGGCTGGAACGCCCGGCGGATGAAGCCGACGAACACCGGAAAACACACCAGCAGCGTCCAGCGCTGCCAGGTCGGAATGCGTTCGCTGTTGGCGCCCCAGGCCTCCTTGCACTGGACCGGGTCGTCCAGCAGGTGGAAATAGATCCACACCTGCAACTGGGCGCCATAGCGGTCCAGGCGTTCCTCCCAGGCCAGCCGCTCGGGCGTCGGCTCCAGGAAGGCCGCCGCTTCGCCGCGCTCGGCCACGTAGCGGCCGTAGAGATAGCGCAAGATTTCCGAGGACTCGCAGACCGAGGCGCGCGTGCGCCCCGTGCGGACATTCAGCATGGGCACGGTGCGGCCACGGAAAAACACCCCGACGATGCCGGCCCAGGGCTTTTCGGTGTACTCGACGCCGAGCCGGTCCAGGCACCAGCGGGCCTTTTCCGCGAAGTGGCTGTTGATGATGGTTTCCAGCTCGATTTCGGGCCCCGCCGGAGGATTCATCAGGGCCGACAGCACCAGGCCCTGGCGCCACAGCAGCAGCAGGAGCACCAGCACGATCGCGCTGAACACCGACAGCCCGAACCAGGCCACGACCAGGGGCAGCAACAGCAGGGTCAGTGCGTAGAGGAAGCGCAGTGGGGTCACGATTCAGGCTCCGGGATAGGGGTCGATGGTTTCGATATGGCCATCGGGGCCGTGCGTCAACCGCGCCATCTTGACGCACCGCAGGTGGGTGACGCCAGCCGACAGCGTCGAGTCGTGATAGAACAGCCACCACTCGTCCTCGAAGCGCACGATGGAATGATGCGTGGTCCAGCCCACCACCGGCGTCAGGATCACCCCGCCGTAAGTGAACGGCCCGTAGGGGCTGTCGCCCACGGCCCAACACAGGCGATGGGTGTCCCCGGTGGAGTACGAGAAGTAGTAGCGTCCCGCATGGCGATGCATCCAGGCGGCCTCGAAGAAGCGTCGGTCATTGTCGCCGGCCAGCAACGGGTCGCCCTGCTCGTCGAGGATGGCGATTTCCCGTGGCGGCTCGGCGAAGGACTTCATGTCATCGGCGAGTCGCGCCACGATCGGACCGAAGGCGGGTTCGTGGTCTTCGCGCAGGTCGTGGGACGCATCGAAGGCATGATCCCGGTAGTGCTGCAGCTGCCCGCCCCAGAGCCCCCCGAAATACAGGTAGTACGCGCCATCGTCATCGGCGAACACGGCCGGGTCGATGGAGTAGCTGCCCGCGATGGGTTCGGGTTCGGGAATGAAGGGCCCGACGGGAGAATCACCCACCGCGACCCCGATCTGGAAGAGGCCGTTCGCGCGCTTGGCGGGAAAGTAGAAGTAATACCTGCCATCCCGGCAAGTGGCGTCCGGCGCCCACATCTGCCGTTCGGCCCAGGGCACGTCCTTCACGTGCAGGGCCACGCCGTGATCGGTGACCGGCGCACCGGGGCGGTCCATGGACAGGACGTGGTAGTCCTCCATGCCGAAATGGTCGCCGTTGTCGTTGAAGGGAATCCCCGCATCGATGTCGTGCGAGGGGTAGACGTACAGCCGCCCCTCGAACACGTGGGCCGAGGGGTCAGCCGTGTACAGGTGGGTGACCAGGGGCTGTGACAGCGCCCTGCCCTTCACGGCTTCCAGGTCGTCGACGTCCAGTCCGTCCGTCATCTCGTCCTCCTCCTTGCGGTGCTCAGGGGCTGACCGGCGTGGCGTGCCGCGCCGCCAGTTCGCCCTCGATGTCACTCTCCATCCGCTTGTCGATCGGGTAGAAGAACAGCAGCGCGGCGGCCAGGAAGAAGAAGCCCGAGGCCATCGCGCTCATGGCCATCTTGATGCCGAAGCGCGCTTCTTCCGACTGAAGGGCCGCGGTGCCGTCATAGCCGTAGGCCTCCAGCACCCAGAGCGTGATCGTGCTGCCCACGGTCAGCCCCCCCTTCAGCCCCAGCAGCATGGCCGAGAAGATGATGGCGGTGGCGCGGCGGTGGTTCTTCCATTCGGAGTAGTCCGCCACGTCCGCGATCATCGCCCACAGCAGGGGGATGGTGATGCCGTAGAAGAAGCCGTGCAGCACCTGGGACAGGAACATCGTGCCGATGGCGTCCGGAGGAAACCAGAAGAAGGCCAGCACGAATACCGAGGACACCGCGAGGAACAGACGGAACACGTTGCGCTTGCCGAAGCGGTCGGCCAACGGCTTGGAGAAGGCGATCCCGATGATCATCATCACGATGCCCCCGCCGTTGAACAGGCCGAAACCGGAGGCTGCCGGGTCGTCCGGCCACTCGAATCCGAAACCCATCCCGCCCAGGAAGCTCGTCAGGCCGGCGATGAAGCCCACGAAGCCGATGTCGTCGAGAAATTCCGCCAGTTCCTGCTGCCCGACGTAGTTCTCGAAATAGTAGATGTACAGCCCACCCTTCAGCGCGAGGGTGACGAACACCAGGATCACCACCAGCAGCATGACCACCCAGGGGCGGTTGCGGAACAGATCGCCGAGGTCGTCCATGATCCGGGAGTTTTCCTTCTGCGTGGGCTGCACACGCTCCTTCGTGGTCAGGAAGGTGATGAAGAAGCAGATGACGCCGGCCACGGCGAAGAAACTCATCAGGGCCTCGAAGCCCGCCGCCCTGTCACCGTCGCCGGCCATCAGGATCAGCGGTAGCAGCAGCACCTGGATCACGAACTGGGCGATCATCACCGCCGCGAAGCGGTAGGCGGAGAGGCTGTTGCGTTCCGCCATGTTGCCGGTCAGCACCCCGCTCAGCGCCGCGTAGGGCAGGTTGTTGGCGGTGTACAGGGTGACCAGCAACAGGTAGGTGCCGAAGGCATAGAGCACCTTGCCCGTGGCGCCGAAGTCCGGCGTCGAGAAACTCAGGAAGATCGCGATGCCGAAGGGTATAGCGGTCCACAGCACCCAGGGCCGGTACTTGCCCCAGCGCGTGTTGGTGCGGTCGGCGATCATGCCCATGATGGGGCTGAACACCACGCCGCCGAGGATGCCGCACCAGAAAATCACCGAACTGGCCGTGACATTGTCGAGCTGGTAGACATCGGTATAGAAGAAGGCGATGTAGGTGACCAGGGTCTGGAACACCAGGTTCGCCGCGAAGTCGCCCAGGCTATAGCCGATCTTCTCCGTGACGGAGAGTTTTTGTGTGTCATTCATTGTCGTTATGGGTCCCTGAGGGTGGACACGAGCCGTGAAGTTGCACTATATCGCAACTGACAGCGTTGTCTCATTGCTCGAAAGGAACAA
>JAUHYP010000032.1 GCA_030426265.1 Gammaproteobacteria bacterium
GGTTATCCCCGGCACGCGCCTTCGGGCACGCCCGTGTGGGTCGGGAATCAACGCGTGCCGCTGGTCGGCACGGTGTCGATGGACATGATCACCATCGACCTGAGCGATGTGCCGGGCGCCGCCGTGGGCGATACCGTCGAGCTGTGGGGCGAGCACGTCTCCGTCAACGAAGTGGCGAGCCGCGCCGGCACCATCGGCTACGAGCTGCTGGCCGGCCTCACCGGTCGCGTTCCCATAGAAAATGTGGGGGAAAATGTGGGGTCAGAGTAAAGGGACAGAGTAAAGGGACGCAGTCCCGACGCCGCCCTCGCTGTTCCGATTCCGGAACGACTACCCAAGCAGCCACTGGCAGAGGTACACGGCGCTGATGGCGCCCACCGCGTCGGCGAACAGGCCGGCCGGCACCGCGTGGCGGCTGCGCAGGACGCCCACCGAACCGAAGTACACGGCCAGGACGTAGAAGGTCGTTTCCGAGGAACCGAACATCGTCGCGCCGATCTTGGCCTGCATGGAGTCGGCGCCGTATTCGTTGACGAGATCGGTCAACAGGCCCAGGGAACCACTGCCCGACAGCGGACGCATCAGGGCCAGCGGCAGGTTCTCGGGTGGAAAACCGATGAAGTTCAGCAGCGGTGACATCAGGTTCAGCAGCACGTCCAGGGCGCCCGAAGCGCGGAACATGCCCACCGCCACCAGGATGGCCACCAGGTAGGGGATGATGCGCACGGCGATGGTGAATCCGTCCTTGGCGCCCTCGACGAACACCTCGTAGACCTTCACCCGGCGCGCGGCCATGGCGTACAACGGAATGCCGACGATCAGGGCCGGGATGATGTAGCGGGCCAGCTGGTTCAGGCCATCGGTAAAGGACTCGATCATCGCTCGTCACCCTCGTCCCTGGCCGCGCGTTCGACCGGGGGTTCGCCCTCGGTGGCGGCGCCTTCCGGCGCCGGCGCCAGCTTGAACCACTTCGTGCGCTCCAGGACCTTGACGATGAAGATCGCCGCAATGGTCGAGCAAAGGGTTGCCAGGATGGTGGTAACGAAAATCTGGCTGGAGACCACGCCCATCAACGCCACCACCGTGGCCGGCAGGATCAGTTGCACGCTGGAAGTGTTGATGGCCAGGAACATGACCATCGCGTTCGAGGCGGTCTTCTTGTCGGGGTTCAGCTCCTGCAGCTCTTCCATCGCCTTCAGGCCCAGCGGCGTGGCGGCATTGCCCAGGCCCAGGATGTTCGCCGACATGTTCAGGACGATGGAGCCGATGGCCGGATGATCGTCGGGCACGTCCGGGAACAGGCGGATGGTGATCGGGCGCAGCAGTCTGGCGATGATGCGGATCAGGCCGGAAGCCTCGGCGATCTTCATGATACCCAGCCACAGGGCCATGATGCCGACCAGGCCGATGGCGATCTCTACCGACAGCTTGGCCATGTCGATGGCCGCCTGGGTGACCTGGTCGATGCGGCCGGTGAAGGTTCCGACCACGACCGAGATCAGGATCATGCCCATCCAGATGTAATTCAGCACGCGTTCACCCCCGGGGTCCGCGCGGAATCAACTGACGGGCGATCGTGGAATCCGGAGGCGCGGGTCGTCCGGGTCCGCGTGCAACTCTACCGTGTGCGAGACCGGAAGTGTGGCCTGGCAGCCGCCGTGCCCGCAGGGGAAATGACTGATGATGGGAACGTCCAGGTCGCCGAAAACATCCATGATGATCTCGTCGGTGGTCTTGCCGAACGACACGTCGCCGCCGTCGTGCATCTCCAGCAATTCACCGAACACCAGGCCGCGGACGCCGTCCAGGCAGCCGGAAGCGCGCAGTTGCAGCAACATGCGGTCGAAGGCGTGAAGCTTCTCGTCGATGTCCTCGATGAACACGATCGCGCCCTCGGCGCGGACCTGCCCCCGCGTCCCGAGCCGCTCGATCAGCAACGACAGGTTGCCGCCCCACAGCAGGCCCTCGGCCACGCCCGGGTTCAGGCAACGGGCGCGGCAGGCGTCGGGGGAATGGATGACGACTTCGTCCCCGCCGGAGAGCACCTGCAACAGGGTCTCGATGTTGTAGTCGACGGTTTCCGTGCCGAAGGTGGTCAGCATCGGGCCATGAAAGGTAACGAAGCCGCAGCGCTGCGAGACGGTGGTCAGCAGGCCGGTGATGTCGCTGAAGCCGACCAGGATCTTCGGGTTGGCCGCGATGAGTTCGTAGTCCAGCAGCGGCAACACCCGGTTGATGCCGTAACCGCCGCGGGCGCAGAGGATGGCGTCGATGTCGGGGTCGGCGAACATGGCCATGAGGTCCTCGGCCCGCGCTTCGGGCGGGCCGGCGTACTTGTCCTGGCGCAGGCCGATGTTCCTGCCCATCACCAGCTCGAAACCCAGGTCTTCGAACACCCCTTTCGCCCGGGCCAGGCGCTCCGGCACGGGCCAGTAGGCGGGGCTGACGACGCCGATGCGGGCGCCGTCGCGCAAGCGGGCAGGGCGCTGTGTCACTGGGGCAGGCTGTTCATCTCAGCAGTGTCGCCCCGCACCGTTGGCCACGTCCAGCGGTTCCAGGCCGTCGATGTTCTCGATGCCCAGGCCGGGTGCGTCGGTGATGCGGATCTCGGCGCCCTGGAAGCGGACGCCGCTGGTCACCGGGTCGTACTTGCCCAGCGAGGGGGTGTCCAGGTCCACCCGGGTGATGACGGACGACTTGGCTGCCGCCACGTGGGCCGCGGCGGCCACGCCGATGCTCGACTCCAGCATGCAGCCGATCATGCACTCGATGCCATGGATGCCGGCGATGTCGGCGATCTTCACTGCGTTGGTGATGCCACCGGTCTTCATCAGCTTGATGTTGATGATGTCGGCGGCGCGACTGCGGATCAGTTCGATGGCCTCGCGCGGCCCGAAGGAGCTCTCGTCGGCCATCACCGGGGTGTGCACCCGCTCGGTGACGTACTTCATGCCCTCGATGTCCTCGCCCAGCACGGGTTGTTCGACCAGTTCGAGTTGCACGCCCGACTCTTCCAGCGCGCGCAGCACCGACACCGCCTGCTTGGGCAGCCAGCCCTGGTTGGCGTCCAGGCGGATCAGCGCCCGGTCGGCAATGGCCGCGTAGATGGCCTTGATCCGCTCGATGTCCATCTCCGGATCCTTGCCGACCTTCACTTTCAGGGTCTCGAAGCCGGCGTCGCAGGCGGCCACGGCGTCCTCGACCATCTTGTCGATGTAGTCCACGCTGATGGTGATGTCGGTGACGATGACGTTCTCGCCCCCGCCCAGCAGCTTGTAGACCGGCGCGCCATACAGCTGGCCGAACAGGTCGTAGACGGCGATTTCCATGGCCGCCTTGGCGCTGAAGTTCTTGATGATGGCGGACTGGATGTGGTCGGTGATGGCGTTGAGGTTGCCCACCTCCATGCCGATGATCTGTGGCGCGATGACCTTGTGGATGGCCTCGATGATGGAGCCATGCGTATCGCCGGTGATCACCGCGGTGGCCGGCGCGCTGCCGTAACCGGTGCGGCCGTCATCGGTGTCGACCATCACCACCACATCCGCAATCTCCTCCACCGTCCTCAGGGACGTCTTGAACGGCGTCGCCAGGGGCACGCGCAGCATCCCGAACCGGACCTTTTCGATTTTCATGGTTCTCCAACCGTTGTTCTGATGGACTTGATGGCGTACATCTCGTCCAGGTAGGTGACCTCGGGCGACATGTGCAGCGATACCAGCGGCGTGACCGAGACGCCGGTGAACTCACGCTCGTGGTATCGACCGTCGTCGTCGCGCCAGCCGGCGCCGGCCAGGTCATGGATCACCCAGGGTTGAGCCTCGAGATTGCCCAGGCACATCATGACATGACCCGTGGAATACAGCAGGTCGCCGACGTCGGCGGCACGGACCTGGTCGAGCTTGTCTTCGACGGTGGCGCCTGGCGCGAACCGCCGGTTGACGCCGATGGGGCTTTCGCCCTGCTGGTTCGAATTGCGCGGCAGCACAAAACCCATGCTGCGATACACCTCCGAAACCAGCCCGGTACAGTCGCGCGCGTTGCGTGAGTGGCCCCAGCCATAGGGCTCTCCCAGGAACTTGAAGGCCTGCTCGACCAGGTTGCGGCGCGTGTACGGCAGGTGGCCGATGCGCACATCGGCGCCGGCGTCGATGACGGCGTCCACGAACGCCAGGCGGCCGTCATCCGATCGTTCGGGCAGGCGGACGCGGAACGCGCCGTCCCCGGTGCGCGGCGTTTCGGCCAGCGGCAGGCGCACGCCCATGTCCAGGGTCACCGTCCGGCCCGCGCCGTTGCGTGAGCGGGCGCCGACGAAGTCGCCGGTCACCACCAGCGCGTCTTCGACGTCGCGGAAGGCCAGCATGTCGTCCAGCGACCCTTCGGCCAGACACTCGGCCCGGACCCAGCCTGCATAGTTGTACGACTGCACGAACCACCAGGCTCCGTCGGCGCTTGCGTGCAGGACCGCCACGATGTCGCCGGGAAACAGGGCGTTCTCCTGGAAGCGGTCGAGGTGGCGCGTCGCTTCGTCGGTGTGCACCCGCTCGTCGGTGGGCCAGGCGCGCATGTCGGCGCGAACGTGCGCCATGGCGAAGCGGACATCGTGCTCACCCGACAGGGTCTCGAGACGGCAGGCCGAGCGATAACGCGTCCAGTCGGCCTCATCCACCGGGCGGCCGTCGTCGTGGAACAGCGGGCGGTCGGATCGGCGACTGATGGCCAAAACCCGCCCGGAGAGGTCCTCCGCCGCGAGCCGCCGTGGAAAAGTCGCCAGCACGACCAGGTGGGGATCGCGTCGCCAGGCATCCTGGTTGAAGGCACGGATGGCGTCCGCACCCATCAGCACCGCATCGGGTTCATCGCAGGCGGCGATCCAGAACTCCGGCGTTTGGCGCATGTGAGCGTGTCCATTGCGATGAACGATTCTCCCTGCCATGGGAGAAGGCGAATAATTTATTCTATGCAGGGCGTCAGGCATCTGCAAGGCGGACGGATCAGGCCTCATGACGGTTCAGTCGCCATCCGGCGCCGACGGCGCCGATGCCTCATTCCCTGGAACAGGCTCGATCCCGGAATCGGGTTCGGACAGGGGCTCCGGCACCAGGAGGGGCGCCAGTTCGTTCTCGTAGTACTTCTCGATCAACGCATACAGCACGGCGGCTGTGGCCGGGCTCGGTTCGCCCGTCACCTCCCAGGGCAGGAAGTGCAACTGGAAGACGCTGATCACGTTGCGGGTCTGTTCGTCGTACTCGCCCGTAAGCTCGATCTCGTAGCCGTAGGTTTCCAACGCTTCCTGCAGGCGGCCGATGCCGGGCAGGTCCAGGCGGAACTGGTCCCAGTAACGGGCCACGGTCGCGTCGTCATACCAGGCGCCGATGCCCTGCTGGTACAGCCACTGCCAGGGAAACCGCGGGCCGGGGTCGATCTTGCGCTGCGGCGCCAGGTCGGAATGGGCGATCACGTGCGTGGGCGGTACGTCCGGATGGCGCGCGAGAATGCCCTGGACCGTTTCCTCCACGAGCGCCATCTGTTCGGGCGCGAAATCCGGGAAGAAGCAGATGCGCTCCGCCGCCCAGTCCGCGTTGGTAGGCTCTGCCGCTGCGCCGTCGTCGCTGGCCTCGTGGCAGTGCGCCTGGTTGACGATCTCGATGCCCACGGACATGTTGTTCAGCTTCTGCATGCCCCGCCACGAGCCGAGCCCGGCATGCCAGGCGCGGCGGTTTTCATTGACCAGCTGGTAGACCTGCAGCTTTTCGCCTTCGTACGTGGCGTCGCCCGGATCGGGAACCAGGTAATGCGAGCTGACCGGCCGGCTCGTGCGCTGGGTCAGGACGTGCAGGGAACCGGCGAAGTCACTGACGGTGAAATGCAGGACCACGACCGCCACCCGGCTGTCCTGGTTCTCTGATTCGACCACCACCGGACCGGAAGAGGTCGCGCAGGCGGTCAGGGCCAGTGCGGGAATGGCCAGTGACAGCAGGCTTCGAGAAGAAATCATCTTGAACATATTAATGCCTCAGCTTCCCTGGCCCTCCGGTGAGGTACCGAAAAGTCGTTTCACCCTGGTTCGATGGTCCAGTGTAAAGAAGAATAAATAATTCTTTACACGAATGCGCAATATGATATTTTATTTTGACGAGAATGAAATATTAACGAATTTCGTAACGGTGTTTTCACCTTCCATACTCGGGGACGGACCATGAAGAACGACGTGCATACCTCTTCCACACGCAGATTCCTGCCGTTCGCCAGCTTGCTGATGCTTGCTGTTGCGGCCCTGCTGATCAGCGCACCGGTGATGGCGCAGCAGACCGGTGACATTGCCGGCACCGTCGTCGACGCCGCCGGCGCCGGCATCGAGGGGGTGGCCGTCGAAGCCACCAGCCCCGTCCTGCCGGGCAAGCGCACCGCGACCACGTCGGCGGAAGGCAACTATCGCCTGCCCCTGCTGCCGCCGGGTGACTACACCCTGCTCTACACCCTCCCGGATGGTTCCCAGCGTTCCCGCGCCGCAGAGGTCCTGCTGCAGCAGCGTGCCACCGTCAACCTGTCTCTGGCGGACGATGCGGAACTGGGGACCGTGGAAGAGGTCATGGTGGTCGGAACCAGCACCTTGATGTTCACGGAAGAGGCCGCCCTGTCGGATGCGGTCAATTACGAGACCTTCAATTCCGTACCGGTCGGCCAGGAGTACCGGGACCTGATCAAGCTGATCCCCGGTGTGCAGTACACGCAGGACAGCATCCGCGGCCCCAGCGCCGGCGGCAACGGCCAGGACAACACCTACCAGTTCGACGGCGTGGATGTGTCCCTGCCGCTGTTCGGCACCCTGTCCGCCGAGCCTTCGACCCACGACATCGACCAGGTGAGCATCGTGCGCGGTGGCGCCTCGGCGGTCGGCTTCAACCGTTCTGGCGGCTTCAAGGTCAACACGATCTCCAAGCGCGGCACGGACGAGTTCCACGGTGAGGCCAGCTACCAGATCGAGGATTCCGACTGGTCCGCGGATCCGGATACCGGTGCGGCGAGCTCGGACCTGACGCGCGACTGGATTGTCGCCAACCTCA
This sequence comes from Gammaproteobacteria bacterium, assembly GCA_030426265.1. Taxonomy (GTDB): domain Bacteria; phylum Pseudomonadota; class Gammaproteobacteria; order Xanthomonadales; family SZUA-36; genus Marinihelvus. The sequence goes on from JAUHYP010000032.1 coordinate 7,068, forward strand.
GTGGCCCGATCCTGCAGGACAAGCTGTACTTCTACGCCTCCTACTACAACCCGACCACCGAGCGCACCAACCGCGACAACGCCTACGGCCCGGTTCCCGACTACAGCTACGACCGCAAGGAATACTTCGGCAAGCTGACCTGGGCGCCGACCGATTCACTGCTGTTCGACGCCTCCTACCGTGATTCAGATGCGGAAGGCCGCAACGAAAGCGTTGGCACCTTCGAGACCGTCGACGGTTCCACCGGTTCCGATGCGTCACTGAGGATCGCGATCCTGGAAGGCTCCTGGGTGATCAACGATCGGTCCAGCGCCTACTTCAAGTACACCGACTTCGAGAACAAGACCTCCGGTGGTCCTGACCTGCTGCTGACCGCGCAGCCGACCGTCGGCGGTTCCCTGGACCTGAACAACCTGGACCGCATGGGCCACTTCATCGTGCCCCAGTACCGTGACGGCGATGACGCCTGGAATGCCTGGGCTCAGCCGTTGATCGACCGCTACGGCTTCGTCGGCGATGACGGCACCCTGCAGGGTGGCGGCCTGGTGGGCGCGGCCCAGACCATCAACGACCAGGATTTCTTCCGTGAGTCATTCGAAGTGGGCTACGACTACACCCTGGATTTCGGTTCCGTGTCGCACGAACTGCACATCGGCTACCACCAGGAAGAGATCAAGGAAGTCCTGATCCGCTCCTCCAACGGCTGGGGCCTGATCGAATCCGTGGGTGGCGACGAAACGACCAGCGACGGGACGCCGATCTTCTACCGCGCCAGCTTCTTCCAGACCAGCCTGGGTGAGTACGGCATTCCGCCGATCAACTCCTACGCGGAATCCCGCAACATCGAACTCAACGACATCATCACCTGGAACGACTTCGAATTTAACCTCGGCGTGATGTTCTCCGAGGACACCCTGTTCGGCCAGGGCCTGCGTGCCGTCGATGGCAACCTGAGCGGCTTCGAGCCCGCCCCGGGCAACAAGTACGAAATGAAGAAGGTCGGTTTCGACGAAATGATCCAGCCGCGCCTGGGCGTGACCTGGCATTTCGCCGACAACGCTTCGGTCTTCGCGAACTACGCCCGCTACTACCCGTCGGCCAGCTCGCTGGCGCGCGCGGCGTCCTGGGACCGCAACCTGCACACCGAGATCGAGGCGGCCTTCGACATCGACGGCAACATGATCGACCTCGACGAGGACGCCTCGTCCTCCGGCAAGCTGTTCCAGGAAGGCATCGACCCGCGTCATGTGGACGAATTCCTGATCGGCGCCAACTGGCAGGTCACCGACAACCTGACCACGCGTGTCCACTACCGTCGCCGCGAGGCCCGGAGCTTCTGGGAAGACACCTACAACTGGGCACTGGAGGCCTACTCCTGCACCGCCGAGCCGGATCGTTTCGGCTGCATGCCGGCCGGCTGGGCGCCTGAAGAGGCCTACATTCCGGACCTGGAAGACTACCGTGCCGAGATCGGAGGCTCGACCTTCGTGATCGCGGAAGTACCGAATGCCTACACGGATTACGACGAAATCAGCCTGGAAGCCCAGTGGTCCCAGGACAACTGGTACGTGCAGGCGTCCTACACCTGGAGCGACTACCGCGGCAACTTCGACCAGGACAACGCGACCTCCGAGAACGACTTCAACACGTTCATCGGTTCCTCGCTGCTGTCTGACGGCCGCGGTCGCATGCTCTGGAACATGAAGGACGGCCAGCTGCGTGGCGACCGTACCCACCTGTTCAAGGCTTACGGTTACTACCAGTTCAGCTGGAACGGCAGCGTCGGCGCCTACGCGCTGTACCAGTCCGGCCAGCCCTGGGAAACCTGGGACGGTTCACTGTACGGCTACTCCAGCGACACCATCCGTTTCGCCGAGCCGGCCGGAACCCACCGTTCCGACTCGCACTACCAGCTGGACCTGAACTACACCCAGAACTTCTTCTTCGGGGCCAACGACCGCTACGGCGTGCAGCTGCGCGCGGACCTGTACAACGTGTTCGACAACCAGACTGGCTACAACATCCAGCCCAGCATCAACACTGCGGGCTACGGCGAGCCGCGTTCCTACTACCTGCCGCGTCGCCTGCAGCTGATGGCCAAGTTCCTGTTCTGAGCCAACGGGCAATGCCGCGGCTGCAGCCGCAATCCACTGGCCGGCCCGGATTTCCGGGCCGGCCTTTTTGTTGACCGGGCGGTGGTCCCTGGCCGCGTCCTCGCATTCACGGAATGAATCCGCTTGAGCCTGGATCTGAACATCGCCGCTCTCGACGCCCTGATCGTCGCCGCCTACCTGGCTGCGGTGATGGTGTTCGGCCTGTGGGTCGGCCGTGGCCAGCGCTCCCTGAACGACTACTTCCTGGGCTCGCGTTCCCTTCCCTGGTGGGCGCTGCTGCTGTCCATCGTCGCTACCGAGACCAGCACGGTGACTTTTCTCAGCCTGCCGGGCATCGCCGCTGCGCCCGGCGGCGACCTGACATTCCTGCAGATCACGTTCGGTTACATCGTGGGCCGCCTGCTGATCATTCGCGTGCTGATGCCCCTGTACTTCCAGGGCGACACGTTCACGGCCTACGAGGTGCTGGAAGGCCGGTTCGGCCGCCTCAGCCGCCGTGCCGCCTCGACCCTGTTCCTGGTCACCCGCAACCTCGGCGACGCCCTGCGGTTGTTCCTGACCGCGCTGGTGCTGCAGATCGTTCTGGGCCTGGATCTGGCGGTGTCCGTCGTGGTGCTGGGCGCCATCACCATCGTCTACACCCTGTTGGGCGGCGCCCGCTCGGTGATCTGGAACGATTGCCTGCAGTTTGTCGTGTACATGGTCGGCGCGCTGGCGGCCTGCCTGATCATCGTCGAGCGGGTGCCCGGCGGTCTTGGCGCGGTCCTGGACTTCGGTCGCGCCGGCGGGCACTTCCGGGTGCTGGACTTCGATCTTTCGCTGTTCCGGCCCGGCATGACCTTCTGGGCCGGCCTTGTCGGCGGCCTGTTCCTGACCATGGCCACCCATGGCACCGACCAGTTGATGGTGCAGCGCTACCTGTCCGCGCGGAACCAGCGCGACGCCGGCCGCGCGCTGGCAGTCAGCGGCTTCGTCGTGGCTGTGCAGTTCGCGGTGTTCCTGTTGATCGGCGTGGCGCTGGCGGCGTTCTACGCGCTGGCGCCCGGGGCGGCTTCACCCGCCCCGGCCGGCGACCGGCTGTTCGCCTCGTTCATCGTCGACAACATGCCGATGGGCCTGGCCGGACTGACCCTTGCGGCGGTGTTCGCCGCGGCCATGAGCACCCTGTCGAGCTCGCTGAACTCCTCGTCCACGGCCTTGATCAACGACGTCTGGCTGCCGTTGCATCGACAGGTGCCCGATGCCCGGGCGCAATTGCGCGCCGGCCGCCTGGCCACGGCCGGCTTCGGCGTCCTCCAGGCGGGTATCGCGCTGGCCTTTGGCGCGCTCGGGGTCACTGAAAGCGTGGTCGCGGGGGTGCTGAAGATCGCCGGCTTCGCCAGTGGCCCGGTGCTGGGCGTCTACCTGCTGGCGGTGCTGGCGCCCCGGGTGCGCCAGCCCGCGGCGCTGACCGGCTTCGTGATCGGCGTGGCCGCCCTCTCGGCCATTGCCCTGGGCACGTCGTTGTACTGGGCGTGGTATGCCGCCGCCGGCGCGGCGCTCACGTTCCTGGCCGGCCTGGTACTACAGGGGCTTCGTCGTGAGGCCTGATGCGCCCGGACCGGATCTCGAGCGGCGGCGAGCTGCCTACCGCTCAGTCGTACAGCAGGAAGGCGCGCCGCCGGATCCCGAACGCCGCCAGTTCCTCGGCGTAGACCGCCTCGATCTGCGGCCAGCCCGCGCCGTCTCGAACGGCGGCCAGGGTCGCGTCATCCGCCAGCAGGCGGGGGTAGCGTTCGATCTCCCACTGGTCGGGATGGTCCGCTCGCAGCCGATGGGCGATTTCGAAGCCCAGTCGAATCGGGTCGAATCCGGCCCGGTCGGTCACCAGGATACTGACCCCGCCGCAGGTCTCGCCTTCGAACGTACTGGCATCGGGCGTGAACCGGATCGGCACGAACGCCACTCCCGGCAGGTCCAGAAGGTTGAGTTTCCGCGCCAGCGCGGCGCCATCCAGCCACGGCGCGCCGATCCGTTCGAACGGCGTGTCGGTCCCTCGCCCCACGGACAGGTTGGTGGTCTCGAGCAGGCCGATGCCGGGGTACAGCAGCGCCTGGGTCAGGCTGCGCATGTTCGGCGACGGGTTCACCCAGCGCAGCCCCGTGGCGTCGAAAAAGGCCTCCCGGCGCCAGCCCTCCAGGCGCACCACTTCGAGGTCCAGGTCCAGCCCGAGTTCGGCGGCGAACAGGGTCGCCAGTTCGCCCGTGGTCATGCCGTGGCGTGTGGGCAGCGGGTGGAAGGCGACGAAGGAAAGCTGCGCCTCATCGGCCACCGGACCGCCAAAGTCCCTCCCGTTGATCGGGTTGGGGCGGTCCAGCACCACGAATCGCAGGCCGTGCTCGGCCGCCGCCTGCATTGCCAGTCCCATCGTCGAGATGTAGGTGTAGAAGCGCGTGCCGATGTCCTGGATGTCGAACACCAGCGTATCGATGCCCCCGAGCATGTCCGGGGTGGGCTGCCGGGTCTCGCCGTACAGGCTGTAGATGGGCAGGCCGCTGCCCACGTCGCGGCCGTGGTCGATGCCTTCCCGGTCCAGCGTGCCCTCGAATCCGTGCTCGGGGCTGAACAGCGCCACCAGCTCGAATCCGCTGGCCTGCGTGAACAGCTGCACGGCATGGTTGCCGTCACGGTCGATGGCGGTATGGTTGGTGATCAGTCCGACGCGCTGCCCGCGCAGCGTCTCGAAGCCCGACTGCCGCAGCACGTCGAGCCCTGTCAGCGTGTCCTGGCCGGCCAGCGTCGGTGTCGACAGCGACAGCAGGAGCAGCGTCGGCAGCAGCACGAATCGCAATGTCATGGGCATTGTCATGGGCAGTGTCATCGACAGTGGCATCCACCTGGGCCGATTGCGGCGTACCCTTTTCCAAAGCTGAAACTTCATGCCGGCATTCTTGCAAAGCCGAAAGCGGCGGCGCAACGACTGGCGGGACAGGACCCTGACCCATGAATGATCGCACCTCCATCGAACTGGCCGGTTTGACCACCGAGGCCAGGAACCCCCGCAGCCAGGACCTGGACAGCCTGTCCACACTGGACCTGGTCCGGCTGATCAACAGCGAGGACCAGGGCGTTGCCGATGCCGTGGCGGCTCAGGCCGAAGCCATTGCCGCCGCCATCGACATCATCGCCGAGCGCATGGCCCGCGGCGGCCGCCTGGTCTATGCCGGGGCCGGCACGTCGGGCCGGCTGGGCGTGCTCGACGCCGCCGAGTGCCCGCCCACGTTCAATGCCAGCCCGGGGCAGGTCATCGGCCTGATCGCCGGTGGTGATTCGGCGCTGCTGAAGGCGGTCGAAGGCGCCGAAGACAGCCCGGAGCGCGCCATGGAAGACCTGCGCGCCATCGGGCTGGACGCCAGGGATGTCGTGGTCGGCATCGCGGCCAGCGGCCGCACGCCCTATGTCATCGGTGCGCTGGACTACGCCCGGGAAACCGGCGCCGCCGCCATCGGATTCGCCTGCAACAGCGAGGCGCAACTGGCCGCCCACGCCGACCTGAACATCCTGCCGGTGGTGGGGCCTGAAGTTCTTACCGGTTCCACGCGCATGAAAGCCGGCACCGCCACCAAGCTGGTGCTGAACATGCTCAGTACCGGCGCCATGGTCCGCCTGGGCAAGACCTACGGAAACCTGATGGTCGATCTGCAGGCCAGCAATGACAAGCTGGCGGAGCGCTCGCTGGGCATCATCACCACGCTCACCGACTGTTCCCGCGAAGAGGCCTCCGCCTTGCTCGAGGCCGCCGGCGGGGAACTGAAGACCGCGGTGCTGATGAGGCTGGGCGGCCTGGAGGTGGAAGCGGCGCGGGCGCGGCTGGCCGAGGCGGGGGGACGACTGGGCCTGGCGCTGGGGCGTGATGCGTGAGCAGTGACGCGCGGCCAGGAACGACGGCCCTTTGGCGATGAGCTGGAGACCAGGCTGGTGAGCGCGGATTCGCGGTTGTTGCTGGGCGTGGATGGTGGTGGGACCAAGACCCGGGCCGTGCTGGCCCGTGTCGATGGGAACGGCGCTTTCCAGGTCCTGGGCGAGGGCCTGGGAGGCACGGGCAACCTGCGGCTGGCCGGGCGTGACGTGGCGCTGCACAGCCTGGACCAGGCCGTTGGAACGGCCCTGGAACAGGCGCCCGGCAGGAATGATCCGGGGTTCCGCCTGGAGGGCACCGTCCTGGCGCTGGCCGGCATCAGTGATGACACCGAACGGGAAGTCATCACCGATTGGGCCCGGCGGCGCCCGGAACTGGGGTCGGTGGACATCGTTCCGGACTGGCATCCGGTGCTGGCCCTGGGAACACCGCATGGCTGGGGCGTGGGCCTGATCGCCGGGACCGGTTCGGTGGCCTTCGGACGGGACCAGGAAGGCCGGCTGCTGATGCGCGGCGGCTGGGGCCACTGGTTCGGCGATCATGGCAGCGGTTTCGACCTCGGCCGCGGTGCGCTGGTCGCGGTGACCCGCGCCGAGGATGGTTACGGCCCCTCGACCTCGCTGGAGGCCGCCGTCCTGACGCACTTCGGCATCGCCAGCACGCGTTTCATCACCCGTGAACTGGCCACCGGCGGCAATGCCCGCCGGGACATCGCGGCGCTGGCGCCGCTGGTCCTGGCGGCCAGCGAAGCCGGTGACGCCGTGGCCCGCCGCATCCTGCACCGGGGCGCGGATGAACTGGCCCGCCTGGTCAGGGTGACGGCCCGGGCCCTGGACTTTGCTGACGGCTTTCCACTGGCGCTGGCCGGCAGTGTCATCTGCGGGAGTGCCGCGTACCGTGCGATGCTGCAGACGGAACTGGCAAAGGAAGGCCCCCAACCGGCCCCGTTCACCCTGGTCCCCGACCCGGTGATGGGCTGTATCGAACTCGCTCGCCAGCGGTTGCACCGCAATCGCGACAACCCACAGGAAGGAACATGCACAGACGTAAGCTGTTGAAAGACGCCGCAACGCTGGGCGGCATCGGCGCCCTGGGCCTGGGCGCCCCGCTGGCCAACGCCGTCGCGGCAGACGGCCGGCCGAATGACGGCGCTCCGGGCGGCAACCCGGATCCGCTCAAGCCGCCCCGCCTGGTACCCGGCATGACGCTGGGCCTGATTGCGCCGGCCAGCCCGCCGGATGAGAAGGTGGACATCGGCTTCGCCGGCGACGTGATCCGTTCCCTGGGTTTCGAGGTCAAGGAAGGCCGCAACCTGTACGCCAAGACCCAGTACCTGGCGGGCACGGACCAGCAGCGCGCCGACGACGTCAACGCGATGTTCGCCGACCCCGAGGTGGATGGCATCTTCTGCATCACCGGCGGCTACGGCACCACCCGAATGCTCCCGTTCATCGACTACGACACCGTGACCGCCCATCCCAAGGCCGTGATCGGCTACAGCGACATCACCGGGATACTCAACGCCCTGTACGCGCGGACCGGCCTGATCGGCTTTCACGGGCCGGTGGCCATGCGCAACTTCGGCGACTACGCCCTGGAGGAGTTCCAGAAGGTGCTGGTGCGTGGCGAGGCCCCGGTGCCCATCGGGGCGCCACCGCCGTTCGAAACCGGTCCCGGGCAGGTCGAACGCGGCAACCGCCTCTATACGATTACCGGCGGCCGTGGGCGCGGCCGCCTGGTGGGTGGCAACCTGACCCTGATGACCTCGATGACCGGCTCGCCCTACCTGCCCGACTTCCGCGGCAACATCCTGTTCCTGGAGGACATCGACGAGGCGCCCTACCGCGTCGACCGCATGCTCACCGAACTCTGGCTGGCCGGCCATCTCGACCAACTGGCCGGCGTCGTCCTGGGCCGTTTCACCGAGGCAGATGCCCGCGGCAACTCCTTCACGCTGGAGCAGATCTTCGAAGACCGCTTCGGTGACCTGGGTATCCCGGTGGTGCGCGGGCTGATGATCGGCCACATGAAGGACATCACCACCGTACCGGTCGGCGCATTGGCCGAACTGGACGGCGACACCGGCGTGCTGACGCTGCTGGAGCCCGCCGTGGCGTGAAGAGTGGTGGGGTCAGAGTAAAGGGTCAGAGTAAACCGGGCCGCACATCATTGGCGGACGATAAGGTCACGACCGGTTTACTCTGACCCTTTACTCTGACCCCGTGTCTCCTGACCCGGTGTTTTCGTAGAGCAGATAACCCGCCCGCCGCTCGAGGAACGCCCTGAAGGCGGCCTGTTCCTGCGCGTCGGGCACCGGCGGCTGGTTGTTCGCCAGGTGTTCGGCCCTGGCCCGGCTGCCCAGGGCCTTGAGAAAGCCGGTGGGCTTGCCGTCTTCCGTTTCGAATTCGGCGAAGATGTTCTGCCCGGGCGCCTGTTCGACCAGCTCGGTCATCAGCGCCAGGCCGACCGCGGCCGGATCGAGCACGGAGTAGTCGGTGACGTGCAACTGCACGCCCTGGACGGTCTCGCCGCTGAACGTTCCGTAGCGGGGGGAATAGGTCAGCGGCCGAAAGGCGATGCCCGGCAGCCCCCGTTCCGCCAGCGCGGTGGCGAAGGCCCGGCTGTCCAGCCACGGGGCGCCCAGCAGCTCGAACGGCGTGGGCGTGCCGACGCCTTCGTTCAGGCGGCGCAGCTCGCCGATGATGCCGGTCATGGCGTAGAAGTGGCTGCTCTCCCAACGCGGTATGTGTTGCGACGGCGGCACCCAGACCCAGCCGAGGTCGCCGTAGTTCATGCCGCGACGCCAGCCGTCCAATTCAATCACCCGCAGCGCGACATCCGGCGTCCGCTCGGCCCGGATCATGCGCGCCCACTCGCCCGGGGTCATGCCGTACACCTGGGGTACCTCGTGGATGCCGATGAATGAGAGCAGGTCGGCATCGATCATCGGCCCGCCCACCACCGTGCCCCCCAGGGGGTCGGGGCGGTCCAGCACCCACACCGCCACGCCCGCCTCGGCGCAGGCTTCCATCAGGTAGGTCAGCGAGGACACGAAGGTGTAGCTGCGGCTGCCGACGTCCTGGATGTCGTAAAGAATCACGTCCAGGCCTTCGAGCATTCCCGGCGTAGGCCGGCGGGTTGCGCCGTAGAGGCTGGCCACGGGGATGCCGGAGACGGGGTCGACGGCCTCGTCCACTTTGTCGCCGGCGAAAAACTGCCCCCGGACCCCGTGCTCGGGCGCGAACAGGCGCACCACGTCCACCCCGGGGAGGGCCCGCACCACGTCGATCGTCGATTCCAGCGCCCGGGTGACGCCGGTGGGGTTGGTGAGAATGCCGACGCGCTTGCCCCGTAGCTCATCGGCATGGTCGCGCAGCAATACCTCGACCCCGGGCAATACTTCCGCGGCGCGGGCCGACCCGGAAGCGAGCGCCAGCACCAGCACCGCGACCACCATCCACAATCTCGGTTTGATCATCCGATCACCTTACTCCAGGACCTTTTCCAGGCGGACATAGCGGGCGGTGACCCGCGCTCCGACCTGTTGTTCATAGAATGCGACCGGGCCCACCCAGGGGATGACCGCGGACTCGAAGCCGGCGTCGCGCAGGTCCGCCAGGCAGCGTTTCAGGAGTACCCCGCCGATGCCCAGGCCACGAGCCGCCGGGCGCGTGCCCATGGGGCCGAAGCCGCCATCGGCGGCGTTGTTGCCACCCCAGGCGGAAAAACCGAGCAGCGCTTCGCCGTCAAAGGCCAGGTGCACGCGGGGTTCAGCGGCGGCCATGCTGATGGCGACTTCCCGGGCCCAGCTGCCGCCGAACTCGTCCAGCAGGCCATCCAGCGCCGCCTGGTCGTCGGCGCCGGCGCGGCGAACGGTGACACCCCGCGCATGCAGTCGCGCCGTTTCGGCGTCCGTCGGGAACTCGCGCCCGGCCAGGGCGACCCGCATGTCCAGGGCGCTGCCGACAGGCCGGTAGCCGCGTCGCTCCAGGAAGGCCAGGCCCTCGACATAGCGCTCATCGACGCCGGGGCACAGGTAGTTGGGAGCGGCGCCACACACTTCCAGCCGACGGGCGCCCCGCTCGGACAGTATCCGCTCGACGGCCTCCAGCAGTCGTGCGCCATGGCCCTGGCCACGCGCTTCCGGCGCCACCGCCAGCATCTTCACACTGCCCCGGGTTTCACCATCGCCGGACCGGGTCACCCCCATGGCGAAGCCGATCAGGGAATCGGCGGCCTCGATGACGTAACGGGTGTCGGTGTCCGCGCCGTCGTCGCCGAACACGTTCTCCTGGAGCAGGGCTTCATTCAGCGGGGTCAGGGGCGCGGCCGCGTTCCACAACGAAAGCAGGGCCGCGCTGTCCGCCGCGCTCGCGGGCCGGAGCCTCAAGCCGGGTCGTTGCCGTCATCGACAACGGCATCCTTGCGCCCGAATGTCGGGTCGAGCGGAATCAGCGCCGTGACGATGAACGAAGGCGCGGTGGCGATGAACACCCAGATGAAGAAGTCCCGGTAGCCCAGGGCCTCCTGGATCTCGCCGCTGACCATGCCCGGAAGCATCATGCCCAGCGCCATGAAGCCGGTACAGATGGCGAAGTGGGCCGTCGCGTGCGCGCCCCGCGACACGTACAGAAGGTAGAGCATGTAGGCGCTGAAGCCGAATCCGTAGCCGAACTGTTCGACCCCGACGGCGACATGAACCACCCAGGCCGCCTCGGGCTGGGCCAGCGACAGGAAGATGTACACCGCGTTGGGCAGGTTGATGGCCGCCACCATCCACCACAGCCAGTGCTTGAGGCCATCGCGCGCGGCCAGCAGGCCGCCCAGGATGCCGCCCAGGGTCAGCATCAGCATGCCCACGGTGCCGTAGACGAAGCCCACCTGGGCGGTGCCCAGGCCCAGACCACCGACGGCGCGCTCATCGAGCAGGAAGGGCGCCGCGATCTTCACCAACTGCGCCTCGGCAAAGCGGAACAGCAGCATGAACGCCAGCATCACGACAATGCCGCGCTTGCGGAAGAAGGACGCGAAGACCTCGCCGAAGCCGGTGAACACGGCCCGCAACGACACGTCCTCACCACGGCGGTCGGCGGCCGGGCGCGGCAGGATGAACCCGTGCCAGGCGGCGAACACCACGAAGGCGCCGGCCATCAGGTAGAAGGTCAGCACCCAGGACAGGCGCAGGTCGCCGGTGCTGGTTTCCAGCCAGCCGGCGAACATCACCAGCAGGCCCTGGCCGGTGATCATGGCGATGCGATAGAAGGTGCTGCGGATACCGACGAAGAACGCCTGCTGGTGCGCGTCCTGGCCCAGCATGTAGAAGCCGTCGGCGGCGATGTCGTGGGTGGCCGAACTGAAGGCCAGCAGCCACAGGAAAGCCAGCGAATAGCGGAAAAAATCGTCCACCGGCAACGCCAGGGCCACGCCCGCCAGTCCGGCGCCGATCAGCAACTGCATGGCCACGATCCAGCCCCGTTTCGTCCCCAGCACATCCACCACCGGGCTCCACAGGGGCTTGATGACCCAGGGCAGGTACAGCCAGCTGGTGTACAGGGCGATCTCGGCGTTGGAGATGCCCAGCCGCTTGTACATGATCACCGAGACGGTCATGACGACCACGTAGGGCAGGCCCTCGGCGAAGTACAGGCTGGGAATCCAGGTCCAGGGATTGCGCCGCCTGGCCTGGCCGGCGCTGGCCGCCTCGGATTCAGTCAAACCGGATCACCCGGCGCGCCGCTCGATGTTCGCGCCCAGCGCGGCGAGCTTCTGCTCCAGCTTTTCGTAACCGCGATCCAGGTGGTAGATGCGGTTGACCACGGTCTCGTCCTTCGTGGCAAGGCCGGCCAGGATCAGGCTGGCGCTGGCGCGCAGGTCGGTGGCCATGACCGGTGCACCGCTCAGGCCGCCGGGCCGGCCGCGGACGATGGCCACCTGGGTCTTGGGCGTGATGTCCGCGCCCATGCGCACCAGTTCCTGCACGTGCATGAACCGGTTCTCGAAAATCCGTTCTGTGATCACCGAGGTACCCTGGGCCACCGTCATCAGGGCCATGAACTGGGCCTGCAGGTCGGTCGGGAAACCGGGGTAGGGGGCGGTTGCGATGTCGACCGCCGTCCAGAAATCGCGGGGCTTCACCCGCATCCAGTCCGGACCGGTCTCGATCTCGAAGCCGCATTCGCTCATGCGCCGGATCAGGGCATCGAGGTGTCCGGGAACGCAGTCCTTCACGGTGACGTCGCCACCGGTCATGGCGCCGGCGATCAGCAGGGTGCCGGCCTCGATCCGGTCGGGGACCACGCGGTGCGTGCAGGCGTGCAGCGATTCCACGCCTTCGATCGTGATCACGCTGCTGCCGTCACCGGTGATCTTCGCGCCCATGGCGCGTAGGCAATCGGCCAGGTCGACGATTTCCGGTTCCTTGGCCGCGTTTTCCAGCACCGTCTGGCCTTCGGCCAGCACGGCCGCCAGCATCAGGTTTTCGGTGCCGCCGACCGTCACGTTTTCGAACACGATGCAGGTGCCCTGCAGGCGATCCGCGGTGGCGTGAATGTAGCCGTTCTCGATCTCGATCTCGGCGCCCATCTGGCGCAGGGCCTCGATGTGTAGATTCACGGGGCGCGAGCCGATGGCGCAGCCGCCGGGCAGGCTGACGTCGGCCTTGCCATAGCGAGCCACCAGCGGTCCCAGGCAGAGAATGCTGGCGCGCATCTTGCGCACGATGTCGTACGGCGCGAGCAGTTCCTCGCAGGGCCTCGCGTGCACGAGCATCGTGCCGCCGTCGCGTTCGCAGCGGGCGCCCAGGTGCTCGAGCAGCAGGACCGTCGAATCGATGTCGACCAGTCCCGGAACGTTGTCGAACCGGAACTCGCCGTCGGCCAGGAGGGTGGCGAAAAGCAACGGCAGGGCGGCGTTCTTGGAGCCTCCTGTCGTGACTTCGCCGTGCAGGGCGTTGCCGCCATTGATGATGATGCTGTCCACGGTCCGTATGATGCTTTATAAGTCGCACCGGGAGTAAGCGAAAAGGGCATTCAGTGTCATCGTTGCCACCGAATTGCCACCTTTGAACCCAAAACGGGAGAACCCTCGCGCATGTCACGCACACTGCTGCTGGCGGGCATCGCCCTGCTGAGCGCCCACGCCATGGCTGACCACCCCGACTGGCAACCCGCCAACCGAATCTACGACCACGAAGTCCTTTCCGCGAAGCCCCTGTTGCCGGCGCAGCTGGAGCAGGCGATGGCCGCCTGCGTTGCCGGCGCCAGCGGACTGGCCGGCGCCGAGTACCGGACCGCGGCCGAGGTCGCCTACGAGCGTGATGGCTGGGAGCAGCGTGTCGCCGCCGACTGGACCTTTTTCGAGGTCTCCCCGTACCTCGGCAAGGTCCTCGTGATCGACGCGCGCCACCAGGGGGAGGCCGTGGCCTTCCGCTACCTGGCCAACGGCACCCAGGGGGAGCTGTATGAGCCCTGGAGTTCTTCCAAGATCATGGCGTTCACCGCGGCCGTCGCCGCCGCACGCCAACAGGGTATCGGCGCGGACGCCCGTGTCGGCGAATACCAACTGGCGGACCTCATCACCAGCATCAACAGCTACGCCCCACACGGCAAAGCGGACGGCGACTCCAATGCCATTGCCTCCTGGTTCCTCAACGTGGCCGGACGGGACGATGCGACTGCGCTCTTTCATGACCGGTGGCTTCGCCTGGCCGACCCGCGCGTCCGTTTGCGTGGGGCCTACGCCAACCAGGTATTCGACCCCGGCACCACCACCTGGCGGTCCGCCGACGGCGAGACCACGGCCCAGGTGGCGTCGTTCACCGCAAATGCCGATGACCCGGGATTCCAGTCCTATCGCTGTGACGACTGCGACCTGACCGGCAACAAGCCGATGACGACGCTGGCCCAGGCGGAGTGGCTCAAACGCCTGGCCACCCACGACTCCGTGCCGTCCACCCGCCACCCGGGCCTGGAGTCCGGTGACGTCCGGGTGCTGTTCGAAGGCCGCCCTGACGGGCCGGAACGCCCGGTCGGAGGCATGCGCGCCGGCATCAGCCGCATGCTGCCGCGGGCCCTGGCCGACGCCATCACCCGGCAGTCCCCCGACCTCGCTGGCCAGGATGCCGGGACAGTGCTCGACGCGGTCACGGAAGGCCGCTGGAGCGTCTGGCAGAAGATCGGCGCCGGGCCCAGCGAAACACGCGGGGCCAGCGAGACTGTCATGCTCGCGCAGGTCTGCCTGCCCGGTTTCCAGGGTGGACGATCCTTCACGGTGGCCGCGCAGGCAGGCGTGCCCGGGGCTTCGGAGGAAAACGTCTCCGTCGCCGCGCAGCGCCTGGAGCAGGCGCTCGCCATCGCCATGAATCAACTGCTCGCCGCCCCGTAAAACGCGCACGCCGCAACGGCCACCCGAGCCGGCGGATGGCGTGGTGTCACGAAAGGCCCGTTCCGACGATTCAGGTCGGGCAGCTCGTTCCCGCCAGCCGTGTCAGGCGCCGGTAGTTGAGTGTGCCGCTGCCGTAGCCCGACACCGTCGAGTCGTAGTCGAACACCAGGGTGTTGCAATCCGTCCAGGTCAGGGTGAAGGTGCCCCAGGACATCAGGTTGATCTCGTTCGGGTTGAAGTTCCGTCCCCAAGAGGTCGAAGCCGCGGGGTACTGGACGTCGATCTCCACGCTGTCACCGACGGCCACGCCCTGGCCGGTCAGCCACTGCTGGCTGCCGTCCGGGCCGTAAGTGAACATGATGACCAGTACACGGCCATCGGGCAGCCACTCGACGATGAGGCCCTCGCCGTCGCGGGCCGGGTCGTAGAAGGACCCGGAAAGGCCGGCCCGTGCCGAAGGTGCGATGCCACAGCCGATGACCTGCGAGGCCCGCGACATGCGCGAGACCAGGCCCTCGTATCCGAGATCCGGGTGCCCCGTGAACGCGGCGTTACCCGAGTTGCCGGACACCCGGCAGGTCGGAAACACCATGTTCATGGCGCCGGCGGGGTCACGGGAAATCTCGGCGGCGTCGAAGGCCCCGCCCCATTCGGTGCCGATCGGGCGCTGCAGTTCCAGCGCCACGATGGCGTTGTCCTCCAGCGTGGCCAGGCCCAGGAACCAGGCCGGTCCACTGCCGTCGGGCTGGTAGGTGAAGGTGTAGACCACGGCGAGGGTGTCGCTGAGGATCTCGACGTAGCTGCCTTCGCCGTTGCGGTTGACGTTGTAGTAGGCGCCGCTGTGCG
Organism: Gammaproteobacteria bacterium; assembly: GCA_030426265.1. GTDB lineage: Bacteria > Pseudomonadota > Gammaproteobacteria > Xanthomonadales > SZUA-36 > Marinihelvus. Next base: position 22,308 of record JAUHYP010000032.1, read on the forward strand.
CCGGCAGCACCGTGCCCACGCCCACCGCCTCGATGGCGCCCAGGTCGCATTCGAAATTCCCGTCGCCGTCCCCGTCCTGCGGACGCGCCGTGCCCCGGCCGTCGATCGTGGGGCAGGGCGGGAGGGCCAGCGGCTCGCCGGGCTGGACGATCACGTCCTCGAACCCGCCATCGATGGCCGGGCTGCCGGGTTGTGGTATGACCCAGCCGAATTCGCTCAGGTCCATCATCGCTTCGGTGTTCGGCTGGTCCGAGGGCTGGTCCAGGTTGCAGCTGTCGTCGGGTGAGATGTTGTAACCCAGCGAGGTAAAGGCGTTGGTGCCGAAGTCGTCACAGGCCACCTGCAGGCGGGACTTGTCGCCGCCGTCCCGGCTTCTTTCCGGGCTGAAGCTCAAGCTGGGGCGGAAGAATATCGTCCCGCCCGTCGAGACGGGCGCCACGGCGTGGTAGGCGCTGGTTTCGAAGGACACGCTGTCGCCCAGGCTCAGGAACGAGGCGCGAAAATCGCCCATGTTGATGTCCTGGCTGGAGTAGTAGCTGTTGGTCAGGCTCTTGACGGCCACCCCGTACTCGTTGATGCCGGTGGTGTTGACGTCCAGGGCGTAGCCGAAGGCGCCGTTGCCCACGGTGCCCTCGTAGAACTTGTTGCCGAACAGGGTGCCTGTCGAGTTGCCATGGAAGGCAACGTGGCCGCCGCCGAATTCGGCGTGGTTGAATTTCAGCTGCACGCCGCTAAGGAACACGTCGCTGTCACCCCTTGCGGCAATCGCGCCGCCGTAGCCGCCGGACCAACTGTCACGGATTCTGCCGTCCTCCATCCACAGCTTTCCGCCGTTGAGTTGAAGCGTTCCGCCATTCTCCGCGCTGCCGAAGTTGCTGAAGCGGATGTTGCGCAGGGTCAGCGTCACGTCGTCCTGGACATCCGCGAAACCGAAGGACTGTTGAGCGGGCATCGAGGGTTCGAACTCCACGCGACTCAGGCCGTCGTCGGCCTCGAGTTCCAGGTTCCAGTCGATGATGTAGCGATAGTCCGCATTGCCCATGGGCGCCGGCACCACGAACTGCCGTTCGCCCTCCGTGTTCGCCGAGAAGAAAATCTTGGCGCACTTCTGGGCCATGGCGGCGTCGAAGGCTTCGAAGTCGCCGCCCATGACTTCGCATTCGGCGAAGGCGAGTGTGGGTACAAACAAGACGAGCAGGCAAAAACGCTGCACAGTGCGCATGATCTCTCTCCCAGGATGCTGCGGCCGTATCCCCTGTGAACAGGCCTTCCTCCATTAATAGGGCAAGGGCCCCTTGCCGACAGGCTGGAATAGATGAAGCGAATCAGGCGAGTGCGCGCATCTCCCTTGCGAGGCGCAGTTCGATCTGGCGGGTGAAATCCGGGTCGAGCTCGACGTCCCGCGCTTCCGGTGCCCATTGGCCGACGGCTTCAAGGACCTGGTCGACAATCGCCGCTGCTGTCGCGCGCCTCAGGTCGAAGGTCTCGGCCAGGGCCAGGCAGTCGGCGCGGGTGATGCCGTGGAAGCGGCCGTTGACCGACATCTGGTGTTGCCGGGTCCAGCCGTCGTTCTCGGCGAAGGACACATCGTAGGCGGGCGCCAGGCGCCAGGCGCCGTCCGGGCCCATGAGAAAGGCGAAGTTCTTCAGGTGGTCGTCGTAGTTCACCGTGGCCACGCTGAACACCATGCGCCGAAAGGCTTCCTCGATGGCCGGCTGGCCGAGACCCAGCGCACGGATGGCGTCGAAGTACTCTTCGTAGCCGATCTGGTACTGCACCTCGTAGTCCAGGTGCAGCAGGCCGCCCAGGGTGTGCATGTGAATCTTCTGCGTCGGCGGCGTGCCGCTGCGGTCGAAGCGGCGGGTCATGAAATGGGCCAGGCCCTGCTCGTCGCGCAACAGGTGCGTCTCGGTCATGGTGATGCCCGCGCGCCGCGCCAGTCTCGAGTAGACGTATTCCAGGCGGCCCCAGGGTGCGCTCTCGTGGGTGGCGATGTTGGACAGGCCGCCGGAGCTGCGGGTGACCCCGTCGAACTTGATGATCCAGTGGGCCTCGCCGGCACGGGGCGGGGTATGCCCGGAGCGCACGCGCGAGCGTTCGCGGTCCCAGAGGATGACAGCCTTGGGCCGCGCGCCGCCTACCGTGGCGCCGACGCTGATGATCTCGGCGATGGCCTCCGTGGTGTCGCCCTCGATCACCCGGCGTGCCTGGTCGACCAGGGCGCGCACTTCCAGTGCTTCGCGCAGCGGCGCGGCGGTGTGTTCCGCCGGCTGGAACTCCAGGGCGCCGGGGCCGCGGTCACCCACGTAGAGCAGTTTCTGCAAAGGCGTGAGTCGGTTTCCGGCGCCGAGCCGGTCGAAATGGGCCTGGATCAGCGCGGTGCCGAAGGCGTCAGGCAGGGAATCGGCCAGGACACCGGGCAGGCCTTCGAAGGTCTTGCTGCGGACGAGTTCCGGAAAGGCGCGCGGCGTGGTGTCGGCCAACGGCAGGTTCAGTGGCGAAATGTCCCACCCATGGGCGGCAAAATCCGGGGCGTACTGGAACAGCAGCCGTCCCGATTCGCGGTGCTCGATGAGGCGGCCGACGTCATCGCCCCACAGGCGAACGTCAACGCGATCGTAGCCGGCCTCCGCGGGCATGGCTCAGCCGCCGCGGGATCCGGTGGCGCGCTGGCGCGGCGTCCCGGACCGTTGGTCGATCTCGTAGGGCGAGACCTCCACGTCCGCGACCAGGGTGTCCAGGTCGCCCAGGCGGTTGAGTACGCGCAGCACCTGGACCAGGGTCTTGAGGTTGGCGTTGCCGCCGGACTCCAGGCGCTGCAGGGTGGCGATACCGATGCCCGCCTCGCTCGCGACCTCGGCCAGGGTCCGGTTCTGTCGCAGGCGCAGGCGCTCCAGGCGCCGGCCGATTTCCGTCAGCACGGCGGGGGTTCGGGTGGTGGATCGGATGTTTGACATTATCGTAAATGATTAAATAAATAAGGAATACGGTGTCAGAATATCATATTCAATAAATAATATCTTTCATATCAGAAAGTCTTTATTAATTGATAATGATATTTTAAGTCGATATTTTGTCAATAAATGATTGTAAACGATTGTTTATTGATCTAGCGACTGAGCAGTACTTGGCGCGGGCTCGAGAAGGGGTCCGGTGGTTCGAGCGATCATCCGTAGGGGCGGGCTGGTTGACCGTGGTACCGTGAGGCAGAACGCCAAGGAGGATTCATCGTGCTCAAGCCGCTGCTGTTCGCCACCGCCCTCGCTGCCATGACCTGCGCCACGGTCGCCGTGGCCGAGATCGTCACTTCGGGCAAGGAAGACGTCCCCATCGCCGAGGTGCCGGCCGAGGTCCTGGCGGTCGCCCGCGCGGCAGGCCCGGACCTGGAATTCGAGGCCGCCGAGCGCGAAGTGCGCGACGGGCGGGTCTACTGGGACATCGAGGGCGAAGGACCCGACGGCCAGGAAACCGAGTTCGACATCACCCAGGTCGACGGCCAGTGGGCCGTGGTGGAGACGCAGCGAGACATCACGCTGACAGAGGTCCCCGCACCGGTCGCCGCCGCCCTGTCCGAAGCCGCCGCGGACTTCGAGCCCGGTCGCATCATCGAGAGCCTCCAGGCCGACGGCCTGGTCATCTACGAATTCTTCGGCGCCGCCGACGCCACCCTCAAGCACGAAGTCAGCTGGGACGGAATGACCGCCGCCTGGCTGGAAGAGGAGTGGGCGCACTGATCCATCAATGGCGATGACCCGGGACCTGCGTGAAGCAGCGGCCTGGTCTACGCTGGAGGCAAGCACTCTCCCCTCTCGAACAAAAAGGACAAGCCTGTGAGGACGAACCCCAAGTCATTGTTGATCGGTACGCTGGCCATTGCCTGTTTCAGCGTATTCCCCGCCTGGTCCGCAGGTCTGGACATGGAGAAAGTGGAGCGACAGGTCGTCCAGCAGCACGACGCCAGCGTACAACGCCTCCAGGAGTGGATCCGGCTGCCGTCCATTGCCGCCGAGGACATCGGCTTTCCGGAAGGTCCCGAACACATGGCGTCCCTCCTGCGGGACGTGGGTTTCGAGCCTGTCCGGCTCATCGAAACGACGGGTAAACCGGGCGTGTTCGGCACGCTCGACGCCGGTGCGGAACACACGCTCGGGGTCTATTTCATGTACGACGTGAAACAGTCCGTTCCCTCGGAATGGGAGTCACCGCCCCTGGCCGCGAACCTCCTGGACAAACCGGGACTGGGCAAGATCGTCATGGGCCGTGGCGCCGTCAACCAGAAAGGGCCGGAACTGGCCTTCCTGGAAGCGGTCCGCGCCATCCGGGACAGCGGTCAGTCACTGCCGGTCAACCTGGTGCTGGTGGCCGAGGGCGAAGAGGAGATCGGTTCGCCGAATTTCGGGGAGGTCGTCTTCGACCCCGAGGTGCAGGAGGCCCTGGCCGGAACGCTGGGCGTGTTCATGCCTTCGGCTGCACAGGGGCGTGACGGAACGGTCACGGTCAACCTGGGCGCCAAGGGCGTGATCGAGGTGCAGTTGATCGCCAGCGGCGAACGCTGGGGTCGCGGCCCGGGCAAGGACGTACATTCCTCGCTCAAGGCCATGATCGACAGCCCGACCTGGCGCCTGGTCAAGGCGCTGGACACGCTGGTCTCCGAGGATGGCAACACCATCACCATCGACGACTACCCCGAGCCCCGACCCCTGACGGAGGCCGAAGAGGCCATGATCGCGCAGGCCGCCCTCCGGCGTGACGAGGACGGCCTGAAGGAACTGCTGAGTACCCCCCACTGGATCGACGACCTGCCCTTCGAGCAGGCCCTGGCGCGGTTGATGTCCCAGCCCACGGTCAACATCGAAGGCCTGGTCGCGGGCTATACCGGCCCGGGCGGCAAGACCGTCCTGCCGCACCGCGCGGAGGCCAAACTGGATCTGCGCCTGGTGCCGCCCATGAAAGCCGACGCGGCCCTGGCTGCCCTGGAGGCGCACCTCGCCCGACGGGGATTCGACGACATCGAGGTCATCATGAGCGGTGGTTACGACCCGACCAGCACAGCGCTGGAGGCGCGGCTGATCCAGGCGCAGCTGACGGTGCTGGAGGCCGCCGGAATCGATCCGATACTGATGCCGCGCAGCGCGGGCTCCTACCCCGGGTACATCTTCACCGGACCGCCGCTGAACCTGCCTTCGGCGCACTTCGGCCTGGGCCACGGCAGCGGCGCCCACGCCCCCAACGAGTACTTCGTGATCGAGTCCGCCAATCCGAACGTGGCGGGCTGGGACGGGGCCGTGTTGTCATACGTGGCCTACATGGAGGCGCTGGGCCAATAGCGTCCACCACGGATCAACGGGGCATGAATTGCCTCAGGTCCAGCGTGACACCGATGTTGTACTCGGGCTGACCCTGCCGGTTCACGCCACCGCCGCCCTGCACCGTGACGCCGGATCCACCGATGTTGCGCATCGTCGCGCTGGCGCCGCGCGGGTTCAGGCGGAAGGTCAGGCCGTCGACCACCGGCACCGGGATATCGAAGTCGGAGATCAGGCCGAGCATGAAATTGCGGCTTTCCGTGTTCGAACCGATGGCGGCCAGGGCGCTCCCCAGCAACAGTGCGGAATGGCTGATCACAATGGCCTGCTGGCCCGTGGACAGGCGTGTCCAGTCACGGCGTATGCGGCCCGCTGCATCGTCCAGGACCCGGTTGGCGGATTGCTGGACAACCGGGATGGCCCAGATGGCGGCGAACAGGTCGGAAAGTTCGGCCGCCCGCGGCGTGGTGGGGCCACGGCCTCGCGGCACCAGCGGCGCGCCCGGTTGGGGCGGAGGCTGGCGCAGGAGTTGGTTCAGGTAGTCCTGCTGCATCGTGGCCCAGTTGGGGCGCAGGAACAGGTTCCTGAGCTGCGGACTGGGGGGCTGGCTCTGCAAGGCCAGGATCTGCCGTTGAATGTCCGGGTCCAGCTGCAACTGGGGGACACCCAGGCTGTAACCGCGTTGGCGGGTTGGTAGTCGGAGTTCGAAATCACCCATGGCGACACCTCGCTGTCTGTGCTGTCGTGACTGACCGGCACAGGGCTAGGTGTGGGCCAGTCGTGCGTGTCCCCTTGGCTCCCTGGTATTACTTACGCCCCATCGCACCAAAAGTTTAGTGCCCGGGGACGGCGCCGACTGTGAGCGACCTCACAGGGGCGGCCCCTATAATGCATGACCGATACCTGTTCGTCCGACGAGGGGGCTCCATGCATCGATCTTTTGCGGCACCGGTCTTCATCTTCCTGGCCTTGCTGCTGTGGGGCCTGGCAGCCCTGTTCGCCTGGGCCGGCCTGGGCAATACCTGGTATGGCTGGGTGAGCCAGGACTGGCCCGTGGCCGAGGGGCGCATCGTGGCGTCCACGGTCGAGGTCGAACGCATCAACTCGAAGTTCAGCAACACGCACGACGCCCAGCCGCGCGGCCAGACCCTTCGCTATCACCCGGTCATCGAGTACCAGTGGCAAGTGGACGGCGGCCTGTACGAGCGTGATCGGAGGAACTTCTCCGCCGCGGTGGCCGGGGAGGAAACCCGCGAGGCCGCCGAAGCGATCATCGCGCGCTACGGCGTGGGAGAGCGTGTGGACATCCACTACGACCCCGGCCAGCCCTCGCGGGGCATCCTGGAGCCGGGCCCGCACTGGGACGGACTGGGCGTCACCCTGGTCGTCGCCATCGTCCTCGCGGGATTCGCGTTGGTGTTTTCGGTGTTGGGGTACCGAAAACTCCGAGCTTGAGCCGCTCCGCGGCCAATCAAGGGGTCGTGGGCCAGGGGCTTCGATCGCCGCAAGGTGGAACCGAAGCGCCGCGGTCGCCCTCATGGGAGGGAGTCAGCATCGATTGCGGTGGGTTATCCTACCCGTCCGCACGATGATCGCCCCGACAACCCTGGGAGACAGAACCATGCCTCGATTCCTGATCGGCGCCACCGCGTTCGCGCTGCTCACGACCCCCGCTTTCGCGCAGGACTTTTCGATCGACCGGCTCGATCACCATATCCGCACCCTTTCCGACGACAGTTTCGAGGGACGAGCCCCCGGGACGGAAGGAGAGCGCCTGACCGTCGCCTACCTCTCCGGAGCGTTTGCGGCCGTCGGCCTGCAGCCGGGTGGCGACCTGCGCCCGGACGGAACGCGCGCCTGGACGCAGGACGTGATCCTCACCCGCTCGACGATGGTCGAGGATCCGGTGCTGTTCCTGGACATCGGCGGTGAACGCCAGGCGATGGTGCAGGACCAGGATCTCGCGGTTCGCGCGCCGGTCAACGGCGAGTCGAACGTCCAGCTGGACGACGTGCCGCTCATCTTCGCCGGCTACGGCACGCATGCGCCCGAGCGCGACTGGTCGGACTTCAAGGACGTGGATGTCACCGGCAAGGTCATCGTTGTGCTCGTCAACGACCCTGACTTCGAAACCGGCGAGGGCGATTTCGGCGGCGAGGCGATGACCTACTACGGCCGCTGGACCTACAAGTTCGAAGAGGCGGCCCGGCGCGGGGCAGCGGGCGTCCTCGTGATCCACGAAACGAAGCCGGCCAGCTATCCGTGGGGCGTCATCGCCAATGGCAACGAGACCACGCTCGATATCGTCCGTGACGACCCCGCGGCGGCCCACAGCGCCATCCAGGGATGGATGCATGTGGATATCGCGCGGCGACTGTTCGAAGCGGCAGGGACGACCTATGAAGCGGCCAAGGCAATGGCGCAGCAGCGCGACTTCCAGCCGATGGACCTCGGTTCGACGATGGACGCGACCCTGGTGACGCGCAGTGACGAGATCGCGGCCAAGAACGTTCTCGGCATCCTGCCCGGATCGAGCCGGCCGGACGAGACCGTCATCTTCACGGGCCACCACGACCACCTGGGCGTCGGCGAACCCGACGAAACCGGCGATACCATCTACAACGGCGCGATCGACAATGCGACGGGGATCGCGATGATGATCGAGATGGGCCGCGCGTTTGCCGAAACGGGAGGGACCGAACGCAGCCTCGTCTTCCTGGCCGTGGGCGCCGAAGAAAGCGGCCTGCTCGGCGCCAAGTACTATGCGGCCAATCCGCTGTATCCGCTCGCGACCACGGCGGGCGTCATCAACACGGACTCCCCGGGTGTCCACGGACCGACACGCGACTTTTCCATCTCGGGCAGTGCTGAGCTCGGCCTGCTCGACATCCTCACCGAGGAAGCCGCAGCGCGGGACCGGCGCTACAGCCCTGACCCCAATCCGGCAGCAGGCAGCTTCTTCCGCTCCGATCATTTCGCCTTCGCCCAGGTCGGCGTGCCGGCCGTCAGCTTCCGTTCGGGCACCGATCTCATCGACGGCGGACCCGAGCGCGCAGCGGAGATTTCAGCGGCCTACTCCGCCAACGACTATCACAAGCAAAGCGACGAGTGGTCGCCCGACTGGGACCTGTCAGGACTCGTGAACGACGCCGGTCTGATCTACGCGGTCGCCGAGCGGCTCGGCAATGGCAGTGAGTGGCCCAACTGGGCCGAGGGCAGCGAGTTCAAGGCGCCGCGCGACGCCAGCGCAGCGGCCCGCAGTGAAGGAGCACCGTGATGGCGCTGACGTTCTATACCAACCCGATGAGCCGCGGCGGGATCGTGCGCTGGGCGCTGCACGAAGTCGGCGCCGACTACGAGACGCGCGTCATTTCCTACGGCAAGGAGATGAAGAGCGACGACTATCGCGCCGTGAACCCGATGGGCAAGGTGCCCGCCATCGATCATGACGGCGTGATCGTGACCGAGTGCGCCGCCATCTGCCATTACCTGGCGGCCACGTTCCCCGATGCAGGCCTCGCCCCGCAACCGGGTGAGACCGGGGCCTACTTCCGTTGGCTGTTTTTCGCCGCCGGGCCTTTCGAGCAGGCGGTGACCAACCGCTCCGCGGGATTCGACTCGGCTTCCCTGGACGCCCAGAAAAAGGGAATGCTGGGCTACGGCGACTATGACCTCACGATGGGCGTGATCGAAGGCCACCTGGGACGAAATGACTTCGCCGTCGGCAACCGGTTCACCATGGCCGATGTCTATCTCGGCAGCCAGGTCGCCTGGGGCATCAAGTTCGGCACCGTGCCGGATACGCCGGTGCTGCGCGCCTACGCCGGGCGCGCCACGGACCGCCAGGCGGCCAGGGACGCCCGGGCGCTCGACATGGCGTTGATCGCCGAGACGCAGGCGCAACCCTGAGTCGCGACCCGGTCGAAGCGAATCGGTTCGAGGGGGCGCTCAGCCGCCCCCCGCCAGGGCCTCACCGCCCTCACCCATGAGTTGCTGCATCAGGTACACCAGCTGCAAGGCGAGCAGCTTGGCGCGTTGCTCGTTGTCGACGCCGCCGGAGTGCCCCCCCTGCATGTCCTCGTAGTAGAGGTAGTCCTGCCCGTTGGCAGCCATCCGCGCAGCCGCCTTGCGGCCGTGGCTGGGATGGGTCCGGTCGTCGGCGGTGGAGGTCACGTAGTAGATGCGCGGAAATTTCTTGTCCTCGGTCAACATCTGGTAGGGCGAGTAACCCTCGATCCAGGCGCGTTGCTCCGGGATGCGGGGATCGCCGTATTCACCGATCCAGGACGCGCCGCGGCCGATCAGGTGGTAGCGCAGCATGTCGAACAGCGGAATCTGGACGACCGCCGCATTGAACAGGTCCGGTCGCTGGGTGAACGCCGTACCGACCAGGAGGCCGCCCTGTGAGCCGCCGCGAATCCCCAGGTGCTCGGGCGAAGTGAAGCCCTTCGCCACCAGGTCGTCCGCAATCGCGATGAAGTCGTCCCAGGTGCGCTGCTTGTGCTCCCGGATCGCGGTCTGGTGCCATTCGGGACCGAACTCGCCGCCGCCGCGCATGTTGCCGAGCACGTAGGCGCCGCCGCGCTCCATCCAGAGCTTGCCGATGGTGCCGAGGTAGCTGGGCAGGCGCGGCACCTGGAATCCGCCATAGCCGGTGAGCAACGTCGGGGTGGTGCCGTCCATGACCATGCCCCTGGGCTTGACGACGAAGTAGGGGATCCGGGTGCCGTCCTTGCTGGCGACCTCGTATTGCTCGATCTCCATGCCTTCGGCGTCAAAGCGGCTGGGGCTTTCCTTGACCTCTTCCAGCGTGACCCCGTCACTGGCGTAGAACCAGCGCGTGGGCGTGAGGAAGTCGGTCGCGGCGAACAGGATCTCGTCGGTCTCGTCGGAGGCGGAGGTGATGCCGGTGGTCGCATTCTCCGGAAGGTCGATTTCCCGGCGGGTCCATTCACCGTTCTCGAAGTCCAGCTTGATGACCTTGCCGCGCACGTTGTCGAGCAGGTTCACGTACAGGCTGCTCCTGGTCGAACCGCCGCCGCGTTTGGTCTGGCGCTCACCCGGCGCCCAGACGAGGGTCAGCTCGGCGCCGTTGGGGTCGGCCTTCCAGCCCTCCAGGTCGGCGGCGACGATCGCGTCGGCGGGGAAGGTCTGATCGCCCCGCGTCCAGTCGACGTCGGTGGAAAACAGGATCTGTCCGTCGATGATGCCGTAGGGATTGGCCTTGAGCGGGATGTCGAGCTGCAGCCATTCACCGTCTTTCTCGAAATAGTAGGCGCGCTCGTGGAAGGACAGCCCACGATAGGCCATGCGACCGTGGATGGTGGCCTCGCCGTCACGCAGCAGGTAGGCCCCGGCGGAGACGTCGGTCTTCTCGCCGCGGAAGATCTCCGTTGCGTCCTCGAGCGCCGTGCCGCGCATCCAGAGACGGGTCGTGAAGGGGTAGTAGCTCTCGGTGGTGCTGGCCTCGTCGAAGTTGCGGCTGACCAGCAGCGTGTCCCGGTCGAGCCAGCTCGCGCTGCCCTGGCTCTCGGGCAGTTCGAAACCACCCTCCACGAAACTCAGCGTTTCCAGGTCGAACTCGCGTCCGACGCGGGCATCCTTGCCGCCATCGGACAGGAAGACCATGCAGCGCGTACCGTCCGGCGGAAGGCAGGTCATGCCGCCGTAAACCCACTCCTTTTCCTCGGCGGCCGCGAGCGCGTCGACGTCGAGGAGGGTCTCCCACTCCGGCTCGTCGGTGCGCCAGCTGTCCATCGTGGTGCGGCGCAGGAGGCCCTTGGGGTTGTCCGCGTCCTGCCAGAAATTGACCAGGCCGTAGTGCGTGAAGCCGACGCTCGGCACACGGTCGTCGGCGTTGTAGATCGCCAGCGCCTCGGCCTTGAGCGCCTCGAAACGCGGGTCGGACTGCAGGGCGTCCTCCGTCCTTTCGTTCTGGTTCTGCACCCAGTCCAGGGCGCGTTCGCTGCGCGTCTCCTCGAGCCAGATGAACGGGTCGTTTTCGGCTTCGTACTCAGGTTCTTTCACGGTATTGGCATCTTGTGCGAAGAGCGGCGCCGAGGTCGCGGCGATCAGCATACCGGTGGCCAGCACCAGTGGAGCAGTGGCTTTCATGAGGGGAGTCCTTGCATGAGTCAGTGGGACAGTGTGCCTTCCCCCAGCACTCAAAACAAAGGCGACCAGCGGCCTTTGAGCCCCGGGAGACAGACCGACCCTGCCGTTGGTGGCATTTACCACCGTCCCGACACGTGGCAAGTTAGCCCGGTCATCGTGAACCAAGGACAAGCTCGTGGCTCATACGCGCAGGGATTTTCTGACCAATGGGGGCCTTGGCCTGGGCGCTGTCGCCCTGGCCGGACTGGGTGGGCAGGCCCTGGCCCAGTCGCTGGCCGCAGTGCCGAAGGCCGAACGGCCACTGGACCTTCTGATCCTCGGAGGCACCGGCTTTACCGGTCCGTTCCAGGTGCGCTACGCCCTGGCGCGGGGCCACCGGGTCACGATCTTCAACCGCGGCAGCAAGTCGCTGGACTGGCCCGGGCCGGTCGAGGAGCTGGTTGGGGATCGTAACGAGGGTGATCTGAAATCACTCGAGGGTCGCCAATGGGACGTTTGCATCGACAACCCGACGACCCTGCCGTTCTGGGTCCGGGATGCGGGTGAAGTGCTGCAGGGCAACGTGGGCCACTACGTGTTCACCTCCACGCTCTCGGTCTACGCATCAAACGCCGAAGCCGGGGCGGATGAATCCGCAGCAACCCTGGATTACGAAGGTCCGGATGCCATGGCCGAGACCCTGGAGAGCCTGCGCGCCAACGTGGGCGGGCTGTACGGCCCGCTCAAGGCCGAGTCCGAGCGCGAGGTGGCCCGCTGGTTTCCGGATCGGCACACCATCATCCGGCCGACCCTGATCGTGGGCCCGGGCGACCCGACGGACCGCTTCACCTACTGGCCACTGCGCATGGCGCGCGGCGGGCAGGTGTTGGCGCCCGGCGACGGCAAGGACCCGGTGCAGGTCATCGACGCCCGCGACCTGGCCGAGTGGACCATCCGCCAGGCGGAAGCATCGACCGGCGGCGTCTACAACGCGGCCGGGCCGGACTACGAGATGACCTTCGACGCGTTGCTCCACGGCATCCGTGCCGTCACCGGCACGGCGGCGGAGTTGCACTGGGCGTCGGCGGAGTTTCTCGAACAGCAAGGCGTCAGCCCCTGGTCCGACATGCCGGTCTGGATTCCGCGGCAGGGTGACGGCGCCGGCTTCGCCACGCGCTCCAA
>JAUHYP010000002.1 GCA_030426265.1 Gammaproteobacteria bacterium
CTGTGCGAGGCGACGTAGATGTCCTCGTTCAGGTCGCCGCCGACCTCGTCCAGGTACTCGCTGCGGTAGGACCAGGCCAGGCGCGCCTCGAAGCCGGCGCGTTCGAAGTACAGGGCCGCGTTGCCGATGTGGTCGGGCTGCAGGAAGAAGGGCAGCTTCTCGTCACGGTCGAACACCGTCGCTTCCGAGTCGGTGTACGTGTAGTTCATCCCCACGCCGAAGCCGTTGAACGGGGAGGGCAGGTCCACGAACTGCTGTTGCCAGCCCAGTTCCACGCCGCTGATCTCGCCACTCTCGGCGTTCTCGGGCCGGGTGCGTTCCAGCTCGGCGAAGAAGCGGCCGCCGAAGTCGATTTCCTCGAAGCTCTCGGTGCGGCTGTAGATGGGCCGGTCGATGCTCTTGTGGAACAGGCCCAGCGACAACAGGCCGCCGGAGGCCAGGTAGTACTCGGCCGAGAAGTCCAGGTTGGTGGACTCCAGGCGATCGAGTTCCGGGTTGCCTTCCTCCAGTTCGCCCTCGAGCTCGTCGTCGTCGTTGGGCTCGTACTCGAAGATCTGGTACGGCACCAGCTGCACGTAGGCGGGGCGCCCGATGGTCTTGGTGGCGCCGGCGCGCAGGATCAGTTCGTCGGTGGGCTGGAACTTGACGATGAGGCTGGGCAGGGTGTCGTTGTACTTCTGGCCGCCGAACTGCGGCACGGCCCCGGCAAAGTCGCCGTCGTCGAATTCCAGGGCGAAGGCGCTGTAGTCGGACTCGGTCTGCTCGAAGCGCACACCACCGGTGATGGTCCACATTCCCGTTTCGATGGCGCCCATGAAGTAGGCCGCCGTCACGTCCTCGTCCACCGTGAAGTCTTCACCGAAGTCCTCGGCGCTGGTGTCGTCGGCGTTGAGCTCGAAACCGGACTGGTTGGCGTTGAAGAACTCCTCGGCTCGGGGCAGGTCCACGATCGGGCCGAAGGTGTAGAAGCCGGGACGTACGGAGTGGTAGAAATCGCTGCGTCCCGGAGCCGAGAACATGGACAGGAACAGGTCGTCCTCGAATCCGTCGTAGATCGGCCCACCCAGGTCACTGGATTTCTCGCGCGAGGTGCGTTTCACGCCGCCCTTGAGATAACCACTGGACTGGCCGCCGAATTCCACGTCGTGGCGCAGGTCCGCCTGCAGGATGCGCAGGTCTTCCTCCACGATCTGGTTCAGGCGGCCCACCTCGTTGAACTCCCAGAACGCCGGGTCCTGGAAAGCGCCATCCGTGCTGATGCGCGGGAAGAAGTCCGAGGTGTCGTAGGCCATGGGCAGGGCGTCCTCGACCTCGAAGCTCCATTCGATGTCGAAGGGCGTGTCCTGCTCGGTTTCGCCCGCCGTGGCGTTCAGGGTCAGCGTGGTGTTGCCGAACAGGAACTCGCCACCGAGGGTGGACTGGGCGATGGTCTGCTTCTCCAACCGGTGTTTGTAGGTTTTTTCGCCCTCGCCCTCGGTGAACACACCGGAGGTGGGCGTCTGGTCCTCGAGGTCGCCCTCGCGGTAGTCGTAGACGGTCTCGATGCGATCTTCGAGGTCCTCGAAACGGTTCCAGAGGTTGCGGAACCAGACCTTGGTGCTGTCGCTGGGCCGCCACTCGAGGTTGGCCACGATGCCCTGGCGCTCGCGTTCCAGGGTGTAGTCGCGCAGCACCAGGTCTTCCGGCACGAAGTAGTCGTCCTCCTCTTCCCAGACGTTGCCCTGCACGTTTTCGGAGCGGTACTCGCGCTTGCTGTAGCTGCCGGACAGCAGGATGCCGAACTGGTCGTCGGAGCCGAACACCTGGCCCCAGGCCAGGGAGCCGCCGTAGGGGCTTTCTTCGTTCAGGTCGTAGTAGCCGATCTCGGCGGAGGCGGAGAACATGAAACCGTCTTCGTCGTCGTAGGGGCTGGGCGTGACCAGGTTCACGGCGCCACCGATGGAGTTGCCGTCCATGTCGGAGGTGATGGTCTTGACCACCTCCAGCTTGGCCAGGACATCCGCCGGGATGGTGTCCAGCGCGATGCGGCGGTCATCCGCTTCCGGCGCGCCGATGGTCTGGCCGTCGATGGTGATGTTGTTCAGGCCCGGGTCGATGCCGCGCACGGCCACGTAACGGCCCTCGCCCTGGTCGATGGTGATTGACACGCCGGGCACCCGCTGCAGGGCCTCGGCGGCGTTCTGGTCCGGCAGCTTTCCGGCGTCATCGGCCGTGATGGCGTCCTTGACCACGTCCGCGGCGCGCTTGTCCTGAACGGCGCTCAGCTGGGCCACGCGGAAGCCCTCCACCAGGACTTCCTCGGTGGCGGAGACCGCGGTCAGCGAAAGGTTTTCCTGCACCGGGTCGGTGCCGCTGATGGTCAGGCGTGTCTCGGAGACGCCGTAACCGACGTAGTTGACCTGCAGGGTCCAGGTGCCGGCGGGCACCTCCCCGAAGGTGTAGCGGCCCGATGAGTCGGTGACCGCGCGACGGTTCAGTTCGGTGATGCGCACCTCCGCGGCCGGCAGTGGCCGGTCGTTGGCGGCGTCGACGATGCGGCCCTGGACCAGCGCGTCGGCGAGGGCCGCGGGAGCGAGGGAGAGCGCGCTGAGGCCGAATCCCAAAAGGATCGGCGTACCGCTCATGCGGCGTTTGGATCGTGACATGTCGATGTCCCTGGTGTTGTGTTGGTGTCCCGCGCCGGTGCGACGGCGGTTTCAGGCATTGCGGCCGCCCCACGACGGCACAGCCCCCCATTCTCGGGGGGCGTCATGACACTTTCTTGACAGGGAGGTGGGCGGCTCGGCCCGATGACCGGTCACCGGGGCCGACGGGTCGTACCTGGAGCGGGAACTCAGTCCAGCGACAGCGCCTCGGCGATGTCCCGCCAGGAGACGAGCTTGAAGTTCTGGGGGGCTGCCGGGGCGAGGTTGCGGCCGTCCTGCACCACCAGCAGGCCATCGGGAAAGGCGGCCCCGAGCGGGGCGCTGGTCACTTCCAGGCCGTCGGTTTCCGAGGCGCCGTCGCCGTTCTCGCCGGCCACGATGAAGAACTCGCCCACGTAGGCGTGATCGCCATTGCGGCGGTAGAGCAGGTAGCTGTCATTGCCCTGGTTTGAAACCACCAGGTAGCCACTGTCGCCGGGGCCTTTCCAGAGCGCGACGCCTTCGACGTCGGGCACCACGCGGCCGCCCTCGGGGCCGTCGACGAGAATGCGCTCCTCGCCGTCAGCGGCTTCGGCGGGGTATTTCCAGATGCCATGACCCTCCTCGGCGATGAACAATGCGCCGGTTTCGTCATCGGCCACGCAGCCTTCCGCCTGGCTGCCGACGTGGATGTCCCGCAACCGTTCGTGGGAGATGCCGCCGGCGCCGTCGTCCTGCAGGCGGAACTGCACGGCCCGCCCATCGACGCTGTCGTTGACGATCACCTGGAAGGAGCCGTCGCGGGCGCTGCGATACAGGCAGAGTCCGTAGGGGTCGGTGAGGTCCGTGGGCACGAAGCTGCCCGGCAGGGCGCTCAGCCGCCCGGCCTCGCCGTCGAGCAGGAACAGGGCGACACCGTCCCGCGTCCGGTCGCTGCCGGCCACCAGCGTGACCTCGCGGCCTCCGAGCGGGAACCCGTCCCGCAGGTCGACGTTGTTGATGCGCCCGGCCTCCAGGAACTGCCGTTCACGCCCCTGGAGGTCGTAGACGTGGATGCCGCCCTTCTTCTGGCTGCCCAGCACCAGGCTGCGCGCCGGATCCGTGGGATGGACCCAGATGGCGGGGTCGTCGGCGGCGTCGCCCCAGCTGTCCACGACGTCCGTTTCCACGACCGGGTGGACGACGGCGGGTGTCCCCGAATTCAGCATGGGCCGGGAAGGCGTGGTGTCGAGGCCCAGCGCTCCGAGCAGCGAGGCGCCATTCAGGACGACGGCAGCGCGCGCGCCCGGTGACTCGTCTTCGTCCGCGATGGCCAGGTGCAGAGCCCCGTCCAGGCTGGCGACGGCGAGGCCTTCGCCCTCGCCCAGTCCCTCGACGCGCAGGGCCGCCAATTGCGTACCGGAATCGGTCGAGATCATCCTCAACTGGCCATTCGCGACATCGGACACCAGCAACAGGCCTTCATCCTCGCCGCCACCCAGCAGCGCCAGGCCTTTCAGGTCGTCCGAGATCGGGCCATGGGGTTCGGGCAGGGCCAGGAATGAAAAGGCGGGGTCGCTTTCGGGCTCCGAGCCCGTCGTCCAGATACCGAGGGATTCCTGCACCAGGTACAGCGTCCGGTTGACCGGGTCCACCGCGCAATGGCCGGCGCCCTTGCCGGCGTACAGGGTGCGCAGTTCGCGCGCCGGAGCCTCGCCGGAAGGGTCCAGGGACCACTGCCGCACCGCGCCCGAGTCGGTGGCGGCGAACAGCAGCCACTCCTGCGACAAGGTGCTGTAACCATGACAGAGGCCGGTGATCTCATCGCCCACTTCGATGGCGGGCAGGGCCGTGTCCACCAATCGCCCCGCAATCGGGTCCACGGTGACGAGTCGGATGGCGCTGGCGCGGGCATCGGCCACAGCCACCAGGGCCTGGCCGTCGGTCGTGCGGGGGGTGCCGCCAAGTGGATGGCCGTCGAGCGTCTCGACCAGCGTCGCCTCGAAGCGTTGGTCACGGCCCAACTCCTGACCGCCGAGGTCGAACCAGGCCAGGCCGCCCTCGCCCAGGGCGGTCAACAGCAGCACATCGCTGTTTCCCGCCGCCGGCGACAGCCAGGCCACGTCGGATGGAACCGCGACACCGGCAGGATGGGCGCGCAGGTCCGCCGCCACGACCGATTCGCCGGATTCCGGGCTGGAACTGGCGGTGGGCGCGGCGCAGGCAGCGGCGGCGAGGCCGAGGCTGGCGATGGCGCAGCGCAGGAACAGATTTCGTTCGGGGTTTCGATCGGGGGCGCGAAGAGGCCGGCGTGAAGTCATGAGGGCTCCGGGTGCGGGATGCGTGGAAAGCCGGTCAGTGTCACCGCCGAATATGACCGTCTCGTGAAACGGCGGCCCGGGACTTGTCCGGCAGGGTCGGG
This sequence comes from Gammaproteobacteria bacterium, assembly GCA_030426265.1. Classification (GTDB taxonomy): domain Bacteria; phylum Pseudomonadota; class Gammaproteobacteria; order Xanthomonadales; family SZUA-36; genus Marinihelvus. The sequence goes on from JAUHYP010000002.1 coordinate 5,026, forward strand.
CGTCTTCAGTCGCTGCCGACCTGGCGTTGCATCTTGTCGAGGTAGGCGTCGAGTTCGGCTTCGGAGCTGAACACCGATTGCACCGGAACGGCCTTGACGATGTCGAAGACCTTGCGCACCTGGGGCGAAGGTTCGCTGACGACGAAGCGCCCGCCGTGCTCTTTCATGAGTTTCTTCATCTGGAACACGCAGCGCAGCCCGGCGGAGGAAATGTAGTCCAGGTCCTTCAGGCGCAGGACGAGCACGCTGGGCGGTTGGCCGGCCAGTCCCTCGATGACCGGGCGCAGTTGCGGGGCCGTGTCCGTGTCGAGTTCTCCCACCAGGTTGAGGCGGGCCGTCGTTCCGTCGTTGTCCTGCTCGATGATCAGGGGCATGAGTGGGTCTCCGTTCTTGTCGCCGCGATTCCATGTTTCGCGAGCGTTTTTTCCAGGATCCCGGGGTTCGACTTCAAACCCCGGTGAAGGTCAGGAGCAGCCGGTTCCGGCCGTCCTCCCGGCGGTAGCCGACCTCGCTCGCCAGGGCGCGGATGAGCAGGATGCCCATGCCGCCCTCGCAGCGTTCGTCGTCGCTGAGATCGTCCTCGTCCTCGCCGAGGGGATCGAAGGGGTCGCCGGGATCCTCGAAGGCGAGTTCCAGGCGGTCCGGCCACATGCGCCAGCGCACCGTTCCCGAAGCCCCCCGCTCCGCGGCGCCGCTGTATTTCACCACATTGGTCAACACCTCTTCCACGATCAGGCGAAGGTCTTCCGGCGCGCAGGCGGACAACCCCGTGGCGTTTGCCTGCGCCAGCAGGCGCTCGAGGACGCCCTGGTGGCAGTCGTGTTCGAGGGGGAACTCCAGGGTCCCTTCCATGGGTCCGCCGGGGCTCACACGGCGCTTCCCGAGACGGGCCGGCGCACCACCAGCAGCGTGAGGTCGTCGGCCTGTTCGGCCCCATCGGCATAGTGTTCAACCGCTTCGACCACGGTCCCGAGCAGGCTGGCAGCGTCCGAACCGCGGGCCAGGCGCAGGGCGGCGGCCAGGCGCTCGTCGCCGAACAGCCGGCCTTCAGCGTCGCGGGCCTCGGTGACGCCATCGGTGTACGCCACCAGGGCATCGCCCGCGTCGAGTTGGAGCACCAGTCCCTGGAACTGCGCGTCCTCGTCCAGGCCCACCGGCGGCCCATTCTCCAGCCGCACCCATTCCACCTCGCCATCGGCGCGAACGTACAGGGGGGCGTCGTGTCCGGCGCTGGCGAGTTCGAGGCGTCCGGTCTCCAGGTCCAGGATGCCGGCCAGCAGGGTGACGAACATGCACAGTTCGTTCTCCTCGCTCAACGAGGCATTGACCAGGTCCAGCACCTCGGAAGGCGAGTCGCCGCGACCGGCGGCGCCCTTGATCAGGGCATTGGCGCGGGTCATGAACAGGGCGGCCGGCACCCCCTTGTCCGACACGTCGCCGATGACGAAGAACAGGCGCCGCTCGTCCAGGCGCAGGTAGTTGAACAGGTCCCCGCCCACGGCGCGCGCGGAGCGCACGGTGGCGGCGAGATCGACGCCGACGTCCTCCTCATCGGGACGCTCACGGGGCAGCAGGGCGTGCTGCAGCAGGCGGGCGGTGGTCAGTTCCGCGTCCATGCGCTCGCGGTCGGCGGTCGCCCGTGTGAGATCCTCGATGTAGTGCTGCAGGTGTTCCTGCATCAGGTGGAAGGCGCGTGAGAGCCGGCCGATTTCGTCCTTGCGCTGCAGTCCCGGCGTGTCGCCCTGGAACTCGCCGCGGGCGATGGCGCGGGTGCGGTCCGCCAGTTCTCCCAGCGGGCGCAGGCTGCGCAGGGAAACCAGGGCCAGGGTCGAGGCCAGCAGGATCAGCAGGGCAAGGGCGAACATGAGCCGGAACCGCGTGGCGGCCTGGATGTCCGCCAGGAAGTCGTCGTCGGAGAAGTACACGCCGATGCCCCAGCCGGCCTCCTTCAACGGCAGCACCAGCAGGCGGCCGGGCCGTCCGGGATCCCCGCCGATCACGCCTTCGTGCATGCCGTCTTCGGGGCGCAGCCACAGCTCCTGTTCATCGGCCACCCTTGCGGGGACCTGCGCGAGGCCCTGCAGCCCCGGGCTGGTGGCGAGTTCGGACAGGCGACGTTCCAGCAGCCAGCCGTCCTCCGGGTGGGCGACGAAGCGCCCGCCGCGGTCGAAGACGATCACGGCCCCGGGGCGGCCCAGCAGGCTGGAGCTGGCGATCTCGCTCAAGAAGCCCAGCTCCAGGTCCGCCGTCAGCACGGCGCGGCTGCCCGCCAGTTCGAGGGGCACGGAGTAGGTCACCATGCGCACTTCACCGCCCCCTTCGTCGAAATAGGGGTCGCTCCACACGCCGCGGCCGAGTTCCAGGGGGCGGGTGAACCAGGGTTGCTCCCGGTAGCGATAGGCGTCACCGGCCAGGCTGGTGGCGGTGATGCCACCGGCAGAGCGGTGGACGTAGGTGGCGAATCCGGCGGCATCCCCCGGGACGGTCTCGAGGGCCAGGGCGCTGCCGTAGACCAGCGGAAGCCGCTCCACCACGCGTTCCAGCACGTCCACGGTGGTGGCCTCGTTCGCTTCGGGCAGATGCACCAGGGGGACCGCCAGCGCCTCGACCGCGGACTTGCTGCTGCGCAGCACGCCCTGTAGTTCTTCCTTGACGGTGGCGGCCAGGTTGGCGGCGGCGGTTTCGCCGGTCTGGATCATGGCCCGGCTCGCGGTGCGCGTTTCCAGCCAGGTCGAGGCGAGCATGAGCAGGCTGAGCGGCACCAGCATGGCCACGACGAGCCGCGTGGACAGGCTGCGGAATCCGGTCATGGTGGCTCCCCTGTGCGCAAGCCGCATTGCTGCGGCGCCGCATTCAATCTAGCACAGCGTCCGGCGCCCCGCCGTTCTTCAGCCGTTCCTGCTTGAGGGATTCGACCAGCTCGCGTGGCACCAGGCTGGCGAGCACCCAGCCGGGCCCGGGCTGGAGCTTCTCTTCGTCGGTCACCCAGCGCAGCCGGCCCTCTTCGTCGAGAGCGAACAGCGGAATCGTGCCTTCGCCCATGCGGGCGCGGTATTCCTCCAATCCGTACTGTTCCGTCAGGCGCGTGGAGCGGATCTCGCCCCCCTGTCCCAGCATGCTGGCCATGCGGGTCCATGTCGTTCCTTCGCGGAACAAGGGGTTGAAGCGCAGCTCCGGCACGATGTCCTCCTCGTCCGTGGCGGAATCGATGGCGCCGTTGCGGATGGAGAACAGGTGCCGCGAATCGAACTGGTGGCGGAACTGGGAGCAGACCACGACGTTGGACTCGTGCCGGCGCGAGGCCGCCAGCAGGTAGTTGTAGCGGGTCATGTCCAGGTAGCGCTCCGTGTACTCCGACAGCGGATTGCCGAAAAAGGTGTCCAGCGAGCGCATGCGCGCCCGGTGCAGGCCGGCGCGGTCGGTGTCGACCAGGGTCACCTTGACGTCCAGCTTGTGCAGGGCCTCGGCGATCGCCAGCGCCACGCGGTTGGAGCCGGCCACCAGCACCCCGTCCCGGTCGCGGCTGGACAGCCCCAGCTTCTGCGCCACCGTTCCGGCAGTGAGGCTCTGCACCACCACCGTTCCGATGATGATCACGAAGGTCAGCGGTACGATCAGCTGGGCCTGTTCGTTGCCCTCGGCCGACAGGCGCAGGGCGAACAGCGAGGAAACGGCCGCCGCGACGATGCCGCGCGGCGCCACCCAGGACAGCAGCAGCTTCTCCCGCGTGTTGACGCTGGTGCCGATACCGGAAATCCACACGGACAGGGGGCGCGCCACGAACAGCGCCACGGCCAGTACCCAGAGGCTGGGCACCAGCACGCCCATCAGTTGCTCCACCTGCAGGCGGGCGGCCAGCAGGATGAACAGCATGGACAGGGCCACCAGGGTCAGGTCCTCCTTGAAGGAGAGCAGGTCGCGCACGTCCAGCCCACGCGTGTTGGCCAGCACGATGCCCATCACGGTGACCGTGATCAGTCCCGACTCCTTGCCCAGCAGGTTGGCCGCGCTGAACACCAGGAGCACGAAGGCGAGGGCGAGGTAGTTTTCCAGGAAATCCGGCAGCCAGCGGCGCTTCAGGCCCTGGGCCATGGCGAAGCCGGCCGCGAGGCCGATCAACGTGCCGATCAGGATGATCTTGCCGAACTCGAGCAGGGAAGCCGCTTCGGCCCCGCCGGTGTGGATGAACTCGAACACCAGCACCGCGAGCACGGCGCCGATCGGATCCACCAGGATGCCTTCCCAGTGCAGCACGTTGGAGACGCGTTCGCTGGGGCGCATGCTGCGCAGCATCGGCACGACCACCGTCGGCCCGGTGACCGAGACCAGCGCCCCGAACAACAGGGCCAGGGGCCAGGACAGGCCCACGAGGTAGTGCGCCGCCGCGCCCATCACGCCCCAGGTCACGAGAACACCGACGGTGGTCAGGTTGCGGATGATGCGCGTGACGCTGCGGATGTCGGACAGGCGCAGTGTCAGCGCGCCCTCGAACAGGATGATGGCCACGCCCAGCGACACCACGGGAAACAGCAGTTCGCCCAGCGCGGCGTCGGGGTCCAGCACCCCGAAACCGGGTCCCAGAGCCAGGCCGGTGAGCAGCAGGAACAGGATGGCCGGCAGGTTCACCCGCCATGCCAGCCAGTTGCACAGGGCGCCGACCCCCACGAGGGCGGCGCCGTAAAAGGCGATCAGCGAACTGTTTTCCAACTTGCCTGACTCCCCCGGACCGAGCGGGCCATCTTACCCGAAGGCCGTGAAGCGGCCAGGACGCCGTGTCCGGCCACGGAGGTCCGGGTCGAGCGCCGCCGCTCAGGTCGTCCGGACAGTGAAGCCCGGGCAAAGAAAAAGCCGGCACGGGGCCGGCTTTTTCGGGGAGCGTGGAGTTCGCTCAGGCGTGGCGCGCCTCTTTGCGGGCCTGGGCCTCGGCGATCACCTCGTCGGCGACGTTCTTCGGCGCCGGCGAGTAGTGCGAGAACTCCATGGAGAACTGGCCACGACCGGAGGTGATCGTGCGCAGGTCGCCGATGTAGCCGAACATCTCGGCCAGCGGAATCTCGGCCTTGACGCGCACGCCCATGGCGCCCTTCTCCTGGTTCTTGATCATGCCGCGGCGGCGGTTCAGGTCGCCGATCACGTCACCGACGTTGTCTTCCGGCGTGAACACGTCCACCTTCATGATCGGCTCCAGCAGCTGCGGGGCCGCCTTCGGAATGGACTGGCGGTAAGCAGCGCGAGTGGCGGCTTCGAAGGCCATGGTGGAAGAGTCCACCGCGTGGTACGCGCCGTCGCGCAGGGTGAACTTCACGTTCACCAGCGGATAGCCCGCCAGCGTGCCTTCCACCATCATCTTGCCGAAGGCGTTGCCGATGGCCTGCCAGTATTCGCGCGGGACGTTACCGCCCGTGACCACGGATTCGAACTCGTAGGTCTCGCCTTCTTCGCTGACCAGGGGTTCGATGGAGTAGTCGATCTTGCCGAATTGGCCGGAACCACCCGTCTGCTTCTTGTGGGTGTAGCTGTCATCCACGGCCTTGGTGATGGTCTCCTTGTAGGCCACCTGCGGCTTGCCGACGATCACGTCGATGCCGTGGGTGCGCTTGAGGATGTCCACCTTGATGTCCAGGTGCAGTTCGCCCATGCCCTTCATGATGGACTCGCCCGTTTCCGGGTCGGTTTCCACGCTGAAGGACGGGTCCTCGGCGATCATCTTGCCCAGGGCGATGCCCATCTTCTCCGTGCCCGCCTTGTCTTTCGCGGCGATGGCGATGGAGATCACCGGATCCGGGAACACCATCGGTTCCAGGGTGGCCGGGTCCTTGGGGTCCGCCAGGGTGTGGCCGGTCTGGGTGTTCTTCATGCCCAGCAGCGCGACGATGTCGCCTGCCTGCGCGGAGTCGATCTCTTCACGCGAGTTGGCGTGCATCTCCACGATACGGCCGATACGCTCGGTCTTGCCGGTGTAGGTGTTCAGCACCGTGTCGCCCTTGGCGATGCGGCCGGAGTAGATGCGCGTGAAGGTCAGGGCGCCGTACCGGTCGTCCATGATCTTGAACGCCAGGGCGCGGAGCGGTTCGTTCGGATCCACGATGGCGAACTCACCGGTTTCGTTGCCTTCCAGGTCCACTTCGGGCTGCGGGGGCACTTCCGTCGGGCTCGGCAGGTAGTCGACCACGCCGTTGAGCACGTTCTGGATGCCCTTGTTCTTGTAGGCGGAGCCGCAGAAGGTCGGGAAGAACGCCAGCGCGATGGTGCCCTTGCGGATGCAGCGCTTGAGGTCCTCGATAGAGGGCTCTTCGCCTTCCAGGTAGGCTTCCAGCAGGTCGTCATCCTGTTCGACGGCCGTTTCGATCAGCGTCTCGCGGTACTGCTGGGCCTTTTCCACCATGTCCGCCGGGATGTCGGTGATTTCGTAGTTCTCGGGCAGACCGCTGTCGTCCCAGATCCAGGCTTTCATGGTCAGCAGGTCGACCACGCCCTTGAACTCGTCCTCGATACCGATCGGCAGCACCATCACCAGCGGCTTGGCGGCCAGCACGTTCTTGACCTGGTCCACGACGCTGTAGAAGTCGGCGCCCAGGCGGTCGAGCTTGTTCACGAAGATCACGCGTGCGACCTTGGAGTTGTTGGCGTAGCGCCAGTTGGTCTCGGACTGGGGCTCCACGCCGCCGGATCCGCAGAACACGCCGATGCCGCCGTCGAGCACCTTCAGGGAGCGGTACACCTCGATGGTGAAGTCCACGTGCCCGGGGGTGTCGATGATGTTGAAGCGATGACCGTCCCAGAAGCAGCTGGTGGCAGCGGATTGGATCGTGATGCCGCGCTCCTGCTCCTGTTCCATGAAGTCCGTGGTGGCCGCGCCATCGTGCACCTCGCCGGTCTTGTGGATCTTGCCGGTCAGCTTGAGGATGCGCTCGGTGGTCGTGGTCTTGCCGGCATCCACGTGGGCGAAGATGCCGATGTTTCGGTACGTGCTCAGGTCGGTCATGACAGCTCTACACTTGAAGTAATGGTCGGGTTTGGGTCGGGATCGGCGGCCCGCGCGCTCCGCCAGCTTCCACGACCAGGGTTTCGTCCCAATAAACAACGGCGCACTGACGAGCAGGGCGCCGTGTCAGAACTCGGTTTTTGAGGCCCACAGCTTCCGGGGAAGCAAGCGCTTAAAAAGTGGGCCCGCGCGTCGGGCGCGGAATGATAACAGGATGGGCCTCCAACCGCCAGCGACGAGGGCCCGCTGGCGCGGTGGCCGGAAGCCGCCCGGCAGGGCCGGGTCGTCCGGCGTGGCGGGGGCGGCCACGAGTTGTTACATTCTGCGCCCATGAGCCAGCCAGCAGACCCGGGAAGCCGCGTTCAGGGCGCCGCATCCGCCCAGTCCGGATCCCCGGTGCGGGCCCTGCTGGTCGGTGACCTCGGCAGCCGGCTGCTGGCCATCGCACTGACCGTGGCCATGGCCCTGGTGCTCCAGGACTGGAACCTCTGGATCGGCTTCGTGATCAGCTTCGGCTTCGCCCACTACCTGTTGTCCTTCTGGTACGCCCGCAAGCGCATCGGCGCGCTGGCCCGCGACCGGGACCTCGCCGTGCCCCTGCTGGGTCTGGGCACCCTGCTGCTGCTGGTGGTCTTCCTGCGATTTCCGCTGGAGATCTATTTCGGCATCCACCACGCCTGCAACGAGGCCTACCTGCGGCGCAGGGGTCCGGCGGACGAGGACCGCACCGGCCGCCTGGCGGCGGCACGGGGCCTGCTGCACCTGGCGGCCTACCTGTGCATCCTGCGGGACGACACCCGCGTGTCGGTGATCCCGGAGCCCGCCTTGTGGGGATTGCTGGTGCTTTCCCTGGGGGTCCTGCTCCACCAGGCGGTGGACGATGCCCGCAAGGCTGGAGACGGGTTCGCCGCGGCCCTGCGCGACCTGTCCGTGGAGTGGCTGATGCTGGCCGTGGTTCTGGCCTCCTTCCTGGTCGAGATCACCTTCCTGCAACTGGTGCTCTACCACTTCGTGCTGTGGACCATCGTTCCGGTGCGGATTCTGCGGCAGCAGGGCGGGGGGGCGATGGTGGAGTACAGCGTACTGACCGTCGGCGCACTGGCGCTGTTCCTGGCGCTGGCCTTGCTGCAGGCTGCCGGCGAAAGGGCGGACCTCGGCTTCTGGTACGCGCAGTTCCTGCTCTGGTCGTATGTCCACATCACCACGTCCTTCGCGCTGTCGGCGGCGCACCCGGCGTGGATCGTGAAACTTTTCCGGCCCGGGCCTTCGCCATCGCGGTGATTCACCCAGAAATCGTGGTACGATTTCTAGAACCCGGGCGTAAGAACCGGTATCAACAAATAAACGCCAGTCACGGCAGACGTCGAGGGGAGACGATGATGAAGCTTTTCCAGGGGCTGCGCGCCCACGTTCTTTTGTTGCTGGTCACCCTGGCCCTGGTGGGCTGTGACTCCAGCGTCCTGACCGCTTTCAATGCGCCGGCGACCGCCACGCCCTCCGAGGTCGTGTCCGCGACGGTGGACCACGAGTGGCAGTTCGATGTCACCGATTTCGACAACACCGGTGAAGCGTGGGACATGGTGTTCGTGCTCGGCCTCCCTGCCGGGTGGGACGTGAGCAACACGGTCACCTATAACGGGACGCTCGGGGGCAACCCGGTTTCGGTCACCCTGGATCGGCTGCCCGGCCCGCCGGCCGGCAACTTCGAAGTCGGGCTGTCGCCGACCGACCTCGCGGAATACGAGATGTCTTCCTGCAGTTATGATCCGAGCGTGTTCCCCGGCACCCTGACGCCGGTGTTCTTCCAGGCATCGGCGCCGTTTACCGTGAACGCCATCCAGGGCGAAAGCGGGACGTTTTCTTTCGACCTGGTCGCCAGTTCGCAGGTCGGGGCTTACGACTTCCAGGTGGCGCATGGCCTTTATGCGACCTTTACTGATTTCAATGGCCCCGCCCAGGACCTGACTTCCTGCTGGTACTTCCTGGAACCTCCGCCAGGGCAGCAGGGCGACGCCATCATCAATTCCGTGCTGACCCGGATTTCCGTACTCGGCGCGGCCGTGGGCGCCGCGACCGTGGCGGTGCCCGTTGGCGGCGCCTGGCTGGCGCTGTTGATGGCGCTCGGCCTGATCGGTACGGGCATGTGGTTCGGCTGGCGCAGGGACCGGGCATCGAAAACCTGAGCTTCGTTCCACACTGATCGAACCCGAAGCCCCGGGTGACAGGCGTCACCCGGGGCTTTCTCGATGTGGCGCCGCCGATTCCGCCGATGACGTGGCGATTTCACACCCCCGGCGCGGATTGAGCCGGTAAAATGACGCCATGCATTCGATGTCCTCGACCGATTCATGAATTCGGCCCTGCGCTTCGCCATCCTGCTGGCGGCCCTGGTGTTCACCTGGCTGGCATGGTCGGGCCTGTTCAAGCCCCTGTTGCTGGGCCTGGGCGTGGTGGCCGTGAGCCTGACACTCTGGCTCAGCGCCCGCATGGGCCTGCTGCGCCGGGAAGTGTTCGCGCTCGATCTCACGCCCAGGATGTTCGGCTTCTGGGCCGGCCTGCTGGTGGACATCGTCAAGTCCAATTTCGTGGTCGCGCGGATCATCCTGTCGCCGTCCCTGCCGATCTCGCCCTGCATGATTCGCCTGCAGCCGCCGCTGCCCGGCCAGGTCGGGCGCGCCACCCTGGCCAACTGCATCACGCTCACGCCCTCCACCGTCACCGTGGACGCCCACCGCGGCGTCTTCCTGGTCCACTGCCTGACCCGCGAGAGCGCCCGGGAGACCCTGGACAGCGACATCGGCGAGCGCCTGCACCGGGCGTTGGGCGATCGCTGATGCTGACCGGCGCCGTCGTCGCCATCGCGGTGACCATGTTGCTGGCCCTGGTGCGGGCCCTGCTGGGCCCCAGCGTGTATGACCGCGTGCTCGCGGTGAACATGTTCGGCACCAAGACCGTGCTGCTGCTGGCCATCGTGGCCTTCGTCGCCGGCCGTGACGACTACCTGGACCTGGCCCTGGCCTACGCGCTGATCAACTTCATCGGCGTGCTGGCCGTGCTGGAGTTCTTCCACCAGCGCAAGTTCGGCCACGTGCCCCAGGTGGCCAACGGCAGCGACCTGCAGCCCCCGGAGAACGAAGCCACGCCATCGGAGCGGGAACCGTGAGCTGGCTGGACTGGGTGAGCGCCGTTCTGGCGACGGGGGGCGGTCTGTTCGTCCTGGTGGGGGGCATCGGCGCGCTGCGTATGCCGGACCTCTACACCCGCATGCACGCCTCCAGCCTGACCGACACGCTGGGCAGCATGCTGATTCTCCTCGCCCTGGCCCTGCAGGCGGGCGTGAGCCTGGCCACCCTGAAACTCGGCGCCATCGGGCTCTTCCTGCTGTTCACCAGTCCCATCTCCAGCTACGCCCTGGGCAATGCGGCCCTGCTTTCGGGGCATGAACCCGTGGGGGAACGACTCGACGGGGAGGGCGGGGAATGACCTCCCTGCTGACCGTGTTCCTGCTGGTGCTCGCCCTCATCACGGCCCTGGGCGTGGTGCGCGCCCGCAACCTGTTCGCCGCCGTGATGCTGATGGGCATCTTCAGCCTGCTGATGGCGGCCGTGTTCCTGTTGCTGGATGCCCCCGACGTCGCGCTGACCGAGGCGGCCGTGGGCGCCGGGATCTCCACCGTGCTGTTGCTGTCGGCCATGGCGCTGACGGCGGAAGAGGAGCTCGCCGGCGGCATCCACCCGACGCCGGCGCTGGCAGTGGTGCTGGTCACCGCGGCGGTGATCTTCTACGGCATGTTCGAGAAGCCCCTGGTGGGTGACCCGGAGGCCCCGGTCAACACGCACCTGGCGCCGCAGTTCTTCGAACTGACCCGGGAGCAGATGGAGATCCCCAACGTGGTCACGGCGGTGCTGGCCAGCTTCCGCGGCTACGACACCCTGGGCGAGGTGATCGTGGTGCTGACGGCGGCCATCGGCGTGCTGTTCCTGATCGGGCCGGACGCGCCCCAGGGCAGCCGGGCGCCCTCCGGCGGCAACCTGGCGGGTGGCGGTCTCAAGCACCACCAGCCGCTGCGCATCGTCGGCAAGATCGCCATTCCCTTCATCCTGCTGTTCGCCTTCTACGTGCAGTACCACGGCGAGTACTCGCCGGGCGGCGGCTTCCAGGCAGGCGCGCTGCTGGCGGCGGGCATCATTCTGTTCGGGCTCCTGGAAGGCCGCGAGGCTGCCGCCGCGGTGATTCCGACGCGCGTGCTCAAGGCCATGGCGGCGGGCGGCGCGCTGGTCTTCGGGGGCGTCGGTGTCGTCACGCTGCTCATGGGCGGCCAGTTCCTGGAGTACCGCGTGCTGCTGGACCACCCGGTCAGCGCACAGCAACTGGGCATCGTGGTCATCGAAGTCGGCGTGGGCGTGACCGTTTCCGGCGTCCTGCTGCTGATCTACCACGCCTTCGCCGCGCGGGGTCGCGGCTGATGCTGGCGCTTGACCTGTTCAACTCCTGGATCTTCGTGCTGCTGTTGATGGTCGGCTTCTACGCCGTCATCGCGCGCGACAACCTGGTCAAGAAGCTGATGGGCCTGTCCATCTTCCAGTCCGCCGTGTTTCTGCTGTTCATCACCATGGGGACGGTCACGGGCGGGACGGCTCCGATCGTGCTGGGCGACGACTGGGGCGCGGTGTTCTCCAACCCCCTGCCGCAGGTGCTGATCCTCACGGCCATCGTCGTGGGCATCTCCACCCTGGCGCTGGGGCTCGCCATCGTGGTGCGCATCAAGGAGAGCTACGGGCGCATCAGCGACATCGACGCGCCGGAACGGGACCGGCGCCTGTGAACCTGGAGCCGCACCTTCCCGCGCTGCAGGTGGTGGTGCCATTGCTGACGGCGCCGCTGGTCGTGCTCCTGCGCGACGCCCGCCTGGCCTGGTGGGCCGCGCTGGCGGCCAGCGCGATGAATTTCGCCGTGGCCGTGGCCATCACCGGACAGGTGCTGGACGGCGCGGTGGTGCGCTACGACATGGGCGGCTGGGCGGCGCCGCTGGGTATCGAACTGCGCGTCGACGCGCTCAGCACCATCCTGCTGCTGGTGGTCAGCGGCGCCTCCACCCTGGCGCTGCTGGGAGGACGGGCCAGCCTGCTGGAACAGGTGGGCGAGGCCCGCCAGCCCCTGTTCATGGCGGCCTGGCTGCTCGCGCTGGCGGGCCTGGTGGGCATCCTGGTCAGTGGCGATGCCTTCAACATCTTCGTGTTCATGGAAATCTCCTCGCTGGCCACCTACATCCTCGTGGCCGGCGGGCCGGATCGGCGCGCCTTGCCGGCGACCTTCAAGTACCTGGTCGCGGGCACCGTGGGGGCGACCTTCTACCTGATCGGCGTGGGCATGGTGTTCATGATGACCGGCACGCTGAACATCGCCGACATGGAACTGCGCCTGGCCACGGTGGGCGACACCAACATCGTCTACGTCGCCGCCGGCTTCATCACCATCGGCCTGGCGCTGAAGGCGGCGATCTTCCCGCTGCACGCCTGGATGCCGAACGCCTACACCTGGGCGCCCCACGTCGTGACCGCCTTCATCGCCGCCTGCGCGACCAAGGTGGCCCTGTACGTGCTGCTGCGCATGGACTTCTTCGTGTTCCAGAAGAACCTCGTGGACCACGAGCTCCAGTTCGCGTTCGTGCTCATGCCCCTGGCGGCGATGGGCATCCTGTTCGGGTCCATCGCCGCGGTGTTCGAGCCCAACCTCAAGCGCATCCTGGCGTTCTCGTCCCTGGCGCAGATCGGCTACATCCTGCTCGGCGCCTCGCTGGTGACCGTGGCCGGCTTCAATGCCTCGGTGCTGCACCTGTTCAACCATGCCCTGGCGAAAGGCGCGCTGTTCCTGGCGGTGGTCTGCCTGGGACTGCGCTATCGCCATCTCGACCTGGCGGACCTGCAGGGGGCGGGGCGGCACATGCCCTGGACCCTCACCGCTTTCGCCCTGGCGGGCCTGAGTCTCATCGGCGTTCCGGGCACGGCGGGCTTCGTGAGCAAATGGGCGCTGATCATCGCGGCCCTGGAACGCGGCGCCCTCGGCGTGGCGCTGGTGGTGCTGATCGTGGTCAGCTCCCTGCTGGCCGTGGTCTACGTGGCGCGCATCGTCGAACGGCTGTGGTTCGGGGAGCCGCCGGGCGAGAACCCGGCGGTGAGCGAAGCGCCCTGGCCGACGCTGGCGGTCACCTGGCTGGCGGTGGGCGCGAACTTCTGGTTCGGCCTGAACGCCAGCCTTCCCGGCGAACTGGCCCAACGTGCCGGTGAAGCCTTCCTGAGGCATCTGCCTTGAGTCCGCAGTCGCTCATCGCCGCGGCCCTTGCGGTGCCCCTGGCGGGCGCGGTGCTCATCGCCCTGGCGGGGCGCTGGCCGAACCTGCGCGAAGGCGTGACCCTGGTCACCGCCGGTTCGCTGATGTTCTGCGTGTGGAGCCTGCTGCCGGAGGTCTTCGCCGGCGGCCGCCCGGCCCTGGTCGTGGGCGAGATGATGCCCGGCTTCGCCATCGCCTTCACGGTGGAGCCGCTGGGCATGCTCTTCGCCGCCCTGGCCTCCTTGCTCTGGATCGTCAATTCCGTCTATTCCATCGGCTACATGCGCGGCAACCGTGAGAGCCGCCAGACGCGCTTCTACGCCTGTTTCGCCATCGCCCTCGCGGCGACCATGGGCGTGGCCTTCGCCGGCAACCTGTTGACGCTGTTCCTGTGCTACGAGGTGCTCACGGTCTCCACCTATCCGCTGGTGGCGCACAAGGGCGACGCGGCGACCGTCCGTTCCGCACGCGTCTACCTGGGCATCCTCATCGGCGCGTCCATCGGCCTGTTCCTGCCGGCCATCCTCTGGACCTACACCGTGGCGGGCACCCTCGATTTCGTTCCCGGCGGCATTCTCGAGGGACACATCGCGGGGCCGGCCGTCGGCTTCCTGCTGGCGCTGTTCGTCTTCGGCATCGCCAAGTCGGCGGTGATGCCCGTGCACCGCTGGCTACCGGCGGCCATGGTCGCGCCCACGCCGGTCAGCGCGCTGCTGCACGCCGTCGCCGTGGTCAAGGCCGGCGTGTTCACCCTCACCAAGGTGGTTCTCTACGTCTTCGGGATCGACTTTCTCGATGCACAACCGAGCGCCGAGTGGCTGGCGCCCCTGGCGGCCTTCACCATCCTGGCCGCCAGCGCCGTGGCGCTGGCCCAGACCAATCTCAAACGGATGCTGGCCTACTCGACCATCAGCCAGCTGTCCTACATCGTCATGGCGGCCGCCGTGCTCAAGCCCCTGTCGGAAGTCGGCGCCTCCATTCACATGGTGTCCCACGCCTTCGGCAAGATCACGCTGTTCTTCGCCGCCGGGGCCATCTATGTGGCCTCGAAGAAGACCGAGCTTCACCAGTTGCACGGTATCGGCCGGCGCATGCCCTGGACCATGGCGGCCTTCACCATCGGCGCCCTGTCCATGATCGGTGTTCCGCCCACGGCCGGGTTCGTGTCGAAGTGGTACATCCTGGGCGGCTCCCTGCAGGCGGGGAACCTGGTCGCCGTATTCACGATCATCGGGTCCACGGTGCTCAACGCGGCCTATTTCCTGCCCATCGTCTACCGGGCCTGGTGGCGGACCGAGGAGAGCCCCCCGGCCAGGGAGCATGGCGAGGCGCCCTGGCCCATGGTGGTGGCGCTGACGGGCACGGCGCTGCTGACCCTGGCCTTCTTCCTGTACAACCAGCCGGTGATCGACCTGGAGTCACAGTTGGTGGGGCGGGTGAAATGACCGATCGCAACATTCACCCCACCCCGAAGCCGGACGTGCCCCGCGTGGCGCCGGGCTCCGACGACCACTGGCTGAGCCGGCCTGCGACGGTCCGCGCGGCCTGGCGGGTGCTGGGCGTGGTGCTGGGCCTGCTGGTGCTGGCCCAGTTCCTGGTACCCGTGAAAGGCCATTTTCCGCTGGAGAACACCTTCGCCTTCGGCGCCTGGTTCGGCTTCCTCGCCTGCCTGGCCATGGTGCTGGCGGCCCGGGTGCTGGGCTGGTGGCTGAAGAAGCCGGAGAGCTACTACGGCGAAGCCGACACCCCGATCGATGCAGGCCCCGGTGGCGGCGACGCCGGTCCGGAAGCCGGGGGCGATGACCGTGCCTGACTTTCTGCCACCGGGCCTCGTACTCCTTGCCGGCGCCGTGCTGGTCGCGCTGACCCGGGGCGGTCTGCGAAACGTCGTGGTCCTGGGGACGCCGCTGGTGGCCCTCTGGCTCACCTGGCAGGTGCCGGACGGGGTCGTGGCCACGGCCACCTACCTCGATTACACCGTCCAGTGGGTGGAGGGCAGCGCGGTGCGGCGCCTGTTCGCCACCATCTTCTGCATCATGTCGTTTGTCGGGGGGCTGTACGCGTTCCGTACCGCGCGCGGCCACGAGCTTGCCGCCGCCTTCGCCTATGCGGCCGGGGCCGTGGGCGTGTGTTTCGCCGGGGACCTCATCACCCTGTTCCTGTTCTGGGAACTGATGGCCATCTTCTCCACGGTGATCGTGTTCTGCGGCGGCACGGAGCGCAGCCGGGCCGCCGGCATCCGCTACGCGGTGATCCACCTGCTGGGGGGCGTGATCCTCAAGGTCGGCATCGAGTCCATCATGGTCACCACCGGCTCCATCGAGATCCGTGCGCTGCAGGCACAGGACTTCGGCACCTGGATGGTGCTGCTCGGTATCCTGGTCAACGCCGCCGCGCCGCCGCTCTCGGCCTGGCTGGCGGACGCCTATCCCGAGTCCAGCCCGACGGGGTCCGTGTTCCTGTCCGCCTTCACCACGAAGACCGCCGTGCTCGCGCTGATCCTGCTGTTTCCCGGTGAATCGGTGCTCATCGGCGTGGGGCTGTGGATGGTGTTCTACGGCATCATCTACGCGCTGCTGGAGAACGACGCGCGGCGCATCCTGGCCTATTCCATCGTCAACCAGGTCGGCTTCATGGTGACCGCGGTGGGCATCGGCACGGAGACGGCGCTGAACGGCGCCGCGGCGCACGCTTTCGCCCACATCATCTACAAGGCGCTGCTGTTCATGAGCGCAGGCGTGGTGGTGTACCGCACCGGCCTGAACCGCTGCAGCGACCTCGGCGGCCTGTTCCGCACCATGCCCCTGACCTGCGCGTGCGGCATCATCGGCGCGCTGGCCATTTCCAGTTTCCCGCTGACCTCCGGGTTCACCACCAAGACCCTGATCTCCGAAGGCGCGGCGGCGCAGGGCATGGCGGCGGTGTACTACCTGCTGGCGGCCGCCTCGGCGGGGGTGTTCCTGCACGCGGGCATCAAGTTTCCCTGGTTCGTGTTCTTCCAGAAGGATTCGGGCCTGCGGCCCAAGGACGCGCCCTGGAACATGGGCCTAGCCATGATGATCTTCGCCGCGGCCTGCATCGGTCTGGGTGTGTACCCCGATCCACTCTACGCACTGCTTCCGTATCCCGAGGACGCGGACTTCTACAAGCCCGGCAAGGTGCTGTTCTACCTTCAGCTGCTGTTGTTCAGCGGCCTGGCCTTCTTCCTTTTGCTGCCGCTGATGAAGCGCACCGAGACGATCTCCCTGGACGTGGACTGGCTGTGGCGGCGGGCGCTGCCGCTCGCCTGGTCCTGGGCCCAGTCCTCGCTCGACGCGATCCGGGACAAGGCCGTGGCCGACCTGCATGATGCCAAGGTGAAGCTGAGCGCCTGGTTCGCCACGCACTGGGGCGGCGATGGGTTTTTCGCCCGCTCCTGGCCGATCAGCGCCACCGCGCTCTGGATCGCGGCGCTGCTGGCCGCGTACGTGCTGGTGTATTTCCTGTGACTTCCAATAACGATGCTTCCGGCGCCTTCGCGCCTTTGGCCCACGACTGATCAAGGACGACGATGAGCGATACGACCCTCGAAGCACCCCGCAGCGGACTGTTCCGCCGTTTCCTGGACACGGTGGAGTGGCTCGGCAACCTGCTGCCGCATCCCGTCTCGCTGTTCGCCCTCTTCTGCCTGGGCGTGGTGCTGTTCAGCGGCCTGGCCGGCTGGCTGGGCCTGTCGGTGGAGGACGTGCGTCCCGACGCATTGCCCGGCGCCCGTATCGAGGCCGTGAGCCTCATGAACGGCGATGGGCTGCGGCGCATCGTGGAGGGCCTGGTCACCAACTACACGTCCTTCGTCCCCCTGGGCACGGTGCTGGTCGCCATGCTGGGCGTGGGCGTGGCGGACAAGTCGGGATTGCTCACGGCATTGATCCGCACCGTGGTGCTCAAGGCGCCCCGTCACCTCGTGACCGTGGCGATCGTCTTCGCCGGTGTCTTGTCCAACACGGCCTCGGAAATGGGCTACGTGGTGCTCGTGCCCCTGGCCGGCGTGGTGTTCTACGCCCTGGGGCGACATCCCCTGGCCGGCATGGCTGCGGCCTTCGCCGGGGTGTCCGGGGGCTACAGCGCCAACCTGCTGATCGGCACCGTGGATCCCCTGCTGTCGGGCATCACCCAGGAAGCGGCGCGGCTCATCGACGCCGACTACGAGGTGCACGCGGCGGTGAACTGGTACTTCATGATCGCCAGCACCTTCCTGGTGGCGGCCGTCGGGTCCCTGGTCACGATCTTCATCGTGGAACCGAGGCTCGGGACCTATGACCCGTCCACGGCCCAGAAAGGCGCCCTTACGGAAGCGAAGCTCGAGCCCCTGGACGCCACCGAGCGCCGGGCCCTGGCCTGGGCCGGCGTTGCCGCTGGCCTCATGACCCTGCTGATCGCCCTGGCGGTGGTGCCCGAAGGCGCGGTGCTGCGCAATCCGGAGACCAGGGCGGTTCTGCACTCGCCCTTCCTGCGGGGCATCGTGGCCATCATTTTCGTGTTCTTCCTGATTCCCGGTTTCGTCTACGGCAAGCTCACGGGCACGATCAACAATGACCGGGACCTGATCAAGGCCATGTCCGACACGCTCGGCTCGCTCGGCCTCTACATGGTGCTGGTGTTCTTCGCCGCCCAGTTCGTGGCCTTTTTCGGCTGGACCAACCTCGGCGCCATCATCGCGGTGACCGGTGCGAAGACCCTGCAGGCCATCGGCCTCACCGGGCCGCTGGTGTTCATTCCCTTCATCATGCTCTGCAGCTTCATCAACCTGATGCTGGGCAGCGCGTCTGCGCAATGGGCCGTGACGGCGCCCATCTTCGTGCCGATGCTGATGCTGATCGGCTACAGCCCGGAAGTGATCCAGGCGGCCTACCGGATCGGCGACTCCACCACCAACATCATCACGCCCATGATGAGTTACTTCGGCCTGATCCTCGCCTTTGCGGCCCGTTATGATCGCAACATGGGTATCGGCACGCTGGTCGCGACCATGTTGCCGTACTCGATCTGTTTCTGGATCGCCTGGGTGGGGCTGTTCTTCCTCTGGGTCTTCGGCCTGGACCTGCCGGTGGGCCCGGCAACGACGACCTACTACCCGGCGCAGGCGGCCGGCTGACCGACAACCCCGAACAAGAAAACAGGGAGTGCACCGCATGAACGAATCCACCACGAATCCATCGACCGATCCGGCCCGGGCGGGCGGGTTCCTCGGCGCCGTGGAGCGCATCGGCAACCGCATACCGGACCCGGCCATGCTGTTCGTGGCCCTGTTGTTCGTGGTCTGGGTGCTGTCCTGGCTGCTGTCCTACGTGGACTTCAGCGTGATCGACCCGCGTACGGGTTCGCCCATCGTGATCGTCAACCAGCTGTCGGGCGCGGCCATCACGACCTTCTTTTCCAGCCTGGTGACCAATTTCTCCGGCTTCGGACCCGTGGGAACGGTGCTGGTGGCCATGTTGGGCATCGGCGTGGCGGAGCACACCGGCTTCATCAACACCGGCCTCAGGGCCCTGCTGGGCGTGACGCCGAAGTCGCTGCTCACCCCCATGGTGATCTTCGTGGGCATCGTCAGCCACTCGGCGGTCGACGCGGGATACGTGCTGGTCATTCCGCTGGGCGGATTGATCTTCTACGTCGCGGGGCGCCATCCCCTGGCCGGCATCGCCGCGGCCTTTGCCGGCGTGTCGGGTGGTTTTTCCGCCAACCCGGCGCCGTCATCCCTCGACCCGTTGCTGCAGAGCCTGACCCAGGTGGGCGCGCAGATCCTCGATCCGTCGATCGAGATCAACCCGTTGAACAACTACTTTTTCACGGCCGTTTCCTCCCTGCTGATCGTGGTCCTGGGCTGGTGGATCACGGACCGGGTCGTCGAGCCGCGGCTGCTGGGCACGCAGGTCGACGGCAAGCTGGACAACCTGCCGACCATGGACCCGCTGGAGCCCCATGAACGCAAGGGTCTGTGGGCCGCGATGCTCGTGATGGTGCTGGGCATGGCGCTGGTGGTGGTGACGGCCCTGCCGGCCGACTCGGCCTGGCGCAACGCCGAGGGGGTGATCACCAACTTCAACTCCCCGATCATGCGCTCCATCGTCACCCTGATCTTTCTGCTGTTCCTGGTGCCGGGCATCGTCTACGGCCTGGTGGCGGGCACGCTCCGTTCCTCGAAGGACATGATCGCCGGGATGACCAAGGCCATGGAATCCATGGCGTACTACCTGGTCATCATGTTCTTCATCGCGCAGTTCGTGTACGCCTTCAACGTCTCGAACCTGGGCGCGCTGATGGCGCTGGAAGGCGCCGAGGCGCTCAAGGCCATGGCCTTGCCCTGGTACGTGACCATCGTGGGCATCGTGCTGCTGACGGGCTTCGTGAACATCTTCGTGGGCTCGGCCAGCGGCAAATGGGGCCTGCTGGCGCCGATCTTCGTGCCCATGCTCATGACCCTGGGCATCTCTCCGGACCTGACCCAGGCGGCCTACCGGGTGGGCGATTCGAGCACCAACATCATCACGCCCCTGATGCCGTATTTCCCCCTGGTGGTGATCTACTGCCAGCGCTACGTGAAGGGCACGGGCATCGGCACGCTGGCCGCGATGATGCTGCCGTACTCCATCACGTTCCTGGTGGCGTGGACGGCCTTCCTGCTGCTGTACACCTTTTCCGGTCTTCCGTTGGGGATCCTGTCCAGCTACACCTATCCTGCGGGATAGGACGGCAACGGGTCGCACAAAAAAGCCCCCGGTATCGGGGGCTTTGTCGTTTCCGGTCCCGGTCGATCGCGCGTCAGCCCTACGGGGCCTCCAGTTTTCTGACCTTGTCCATCACCTTCGCCTCCAGCGACTGCTTGTAGTCCCGGATTCGTCCGCGCAGGGCGGCGTCGCCCGTGGACAGCATCTGCGCGGCCAGGATGCCGGCGTTGGCGGCGTTGTCGATGGCCACGGTGGCCACGGGTACGCCGGCGGGCATCTGCACGATGGAGAGCAGGGCGTCCTCGCCGGACAGGCAGGTGGCGCTCACCGGTACGCCGATCACCGGCAACTCACAGAGCGCCGCGGCCATGCCGGGCAGGTGCGCCGCGCCGCCGGCGCCGGCGATGATGACGCGCAGGCCGCGTTGTTCCGCCGTGCGGGCGTATTCATAGAGCCGGTCCGGCGTGCGATGGGCGCTGACGATGGTCATCTCGTACGCCACCCCGAGTTGGTCGAGCATCTCGGCGGCCGGGCGCATGGTCGGCAGGTCCGAGTCGCTGCCCATGATGATGCCCACGAGCACGATACCCGTAGTGGTGTCCGGGGTGTTGTTCTGCGGTTCGCTCATGGCGTGAGGGTCTCCGGGGTGCGGGGCGATACCGGCTTTCGAGGCGTCGCGTGCAGTCGTTCCAGGGCGGCCTCCGCGGCGGCGCGCACGCCGGCGACGTCCGCCCCCGTAGCCGTCAGGTGGCCCATCTTGCGTCCGGCCTGTCCGGTGGATTTTCCATACCAGTGGATGCGGACGGGAATGTCACCGTCGATGTCCTCGACGCCGGGCTGCGACGGGCAGGCGGCTTCGAGGGCGTCGTCGTACAGGATGTTCAGCATCACGGAAACCGGCGCCGCCGGCGTGATCGGCGCCAGGGGCAGGCCCATGACGGCGCGCACGTGCTGCTCGAACTGGGAGTGGTCGAAACCCTCCAGGCCCAGGTGGCCGGAATTGTGCACCCGGGGCGAAATCTCGTTGATGGTCACCGTGCCCTCGCGGTCGACGAACAGCTCCACGGCGAAGACGCCGGGGGTGGCCAGGCGGCCGATGGCGTCCAGGGCGATCTCGCGGGCGTGCGACACCAGGCCGGGGTCCACTTCGGCCGGGCTGGTCACGCTGTGCACGGCGTTGTAGCGCTCGTCGAAGGTCATGGAGACCGGCGGGTAGGCCACGAGTTCGCCCCCGGCGCCACGCACCACCACCACGGACAGTTCCAGGCAGGGGTCCAGCGCGGGCTCCAGGTAGCTGGGCACGTTCCAAAGGCTGTTGAGGTCGGTGGGTTGACGCAGCAGTTGCACGCCCTTGCCGTCGTAGCCGCCCCGGTGCGCTTTCTGCACCACCGGGGTGGTCCAGCGGCCATCGTGCAGTTCCGTCGGTGTCGCGCCGTTTTCGACGTCGAGGAAAGGCAGGGTGGGCAGGTGCTGCTCGCTGAGCCAGCGCTTCTGCACGCCTTTGTCCTTGAACAGGCTCAGGGTGTCCGCGGAGGGGTGCACCTTGATGCGGCCCGCGCGCTCCGCAGCACGGAGCAGGTCGAGGCTCTCGTCGGGAATCGCCTCCAGTTCGAAGGTCACCACGTCGCTGGCGTCGATCAGCCGGGCCACGGCATCCGCGTCACCCAGGGGGGCGACGATGGCCGCATCGGCGTAGGGCAGGGCGGAGCCGGCGGGATTGGCTTCGAGCACGGTGGTGCGCACGCCCAGGGCATCCGCGCACTGGCACAGGAACATGCCCAGCTGGCCGCCACCCATGATCCCGAGGCGCGTCGCGTCGCCGCTGTCCTTACCGCTGCCTGAAGCGTTTCCGCCGTTCATTGGAACTCCTCTCGCAGCGCCGCCCCGGGGGCTGCGCTGAAAGCCGGGTAGCATACCCCAACTCAGGTGTCGGCGGCTTCGGCGTCCTTCGCCCCGTCCGGCTTCTGCGCGTACAGGTGCACGTCACGCTGCGGAAAGGGAATGGAGATGCCCGCCTCGTCGAAGCGCCGCTTCACGGCGCGGGTGAGGTCCCAGTACACCTCCCAGTAGTCCTCTGTCTTCACCCAGGGGCGGCAGACGAAGTTCACGGAGGAATCCGCCAGTTCGTGCACCTTGACCACCGGCTCCGGGTCCTCGAGCACCTTCGGGTGCGCCTTCACGGCCTCCACCAGGAGGGCCTCGACCTGGTCCATGTCGTCGTCGTAACCGACGCCGAAGACCAGGTCCACGCGCCGCTGGGTGACGCCCGTATAATTGGTGATGACATCGCCCCAGATCTTGTTGTTCGGGACGACGACCTGCTTGTTGTCCACCGTCCCGATGGTGGTGTTCACCATGCTCATGGATTTCACGGTGCCCTGGATGCCGGCCACGTCCACGTAGTCGCCCTCGTCGAAGGGCTTGTACAGCATGATCATGACGCCGCTGGCGAAATTGCCCAGGGTGTCCTGCAGCGCGAAGGCGATGATGAAGCTGGCGCCGCCGATCAGCGCGATCAGGGGCGTGATGTTGACATTGAGCGCGGCCAGTCCCGCGAGGAAGCCGACCAGCAGCATGAATCGTGGCAGGTTGCGGCGATTGAACTTTTCGATCATGCGCGAAGAACGGCCGGACAGGGAGAGCCCCTTGTTGATGGCGCGGGCCATGACATGGCCGATGAGAAAGAAGGCCACGATGAATCCCAGGACGATCGCGGTGTTCTTCATCCAGCGCTTGCCGCCCTCCGGATCGGTGAACCAGTCCCTGAACTTCGCCAGCACCGTGTCGGCGTCCTCGATGTCGGCGTGAATGTCGTCCACCGCGGCGATGTAGCGACGGGCGAGCACCACGTCCTCCGGCGGCAGCAACTGGTCGTCCACGCCCACCTTGCGCGTGATCTCGTCGAGGACGACCTCGAGTCGTTCGATGGTTTCGTCCCGTGCGCGGCCGAGTTCCCTGAGCCGATCCTGCCGGGCCGCGTGGGCTGCCTCCGCCTCGGCTTCGGGTTCTGGCGGCGGGCTGCCATCCGCCGTCGTTTCCTGCTCCTGCGCCAGCACCTCGAGTTCCACGGCGCCGAGTCGTTCCACGGCTTCGCGCAGGCGGTCCTGCCAGGCCTCGGCCTCGACACGGAGTTCCTCCACCGTGAGGGGCGCGAGCCGGATCTCCAGGACGCGCAGGCTGATGTCCGGATCGTCGGCGGTGGTGGCCTCGCCTTCCTGGGCGGAGGCGGCAAAGGGCAGGAAGGCGGCGAGCCACAGCAGGGCGAGCCAGGGCGAGATTCGACGCATGCGGGAACCGGTCTTCTGAGGGAGAGCCTTGATGATAAACGAGAACGATCGGCCGGCCCGACCGGGGGATATACTCGGACCCTCTCCCCTCGAAGCCCCCGACGATGAGACCAACCCTTCGTTCAATGCTGTTGATGGCCACGGCGATGACCGCACTGGCGGCCCAGGCCCGCGAAATCGCGATCACCTTCGACGATGCGCCGCGGGGCGACGGGCGCGTGTTCACGGGTCCGGAGCGGACAACGGCCCTGTTGGCGTCCCTGGACGAGGCCGGTGTCGAGGGGGCGATCTTCTTCGCAGTGGGACAGCAGGTGGATTCGCCCGGCGAGCGCCGGCTGCGCGCCTATTCTGCGGCCGGCCACTACCTCGCCAACCACAGCCACACGCACGGCTCCCCCGAGAGGCTGGGGGTCGAGGCCTACCTGGAGGATGTCCGCCAGGCGGACCATGTGCTCTCACCCCTGCCGTCATACCTGCGCCTGTACCGCTTTCCCTTCCTCAACGAGGGCCGTGACGAAGCGACCCGCGATGCCCTGCGCGATGGCCTGGTCGCACAGGACCTCGGGCAGGGCTACGTGACCGTGGACAACTACGACTGGTACATGGAGTACCTGCTGCAGCAGGCCCTTTCGGAAGGCCGCGAGGTCGATTACGAACGCCTTGGCGCGCTCTACGTCGGGTTGCTGAGCGAGGCCGTCGAATTCTACGACCGCATCGCCGTCGAAACGCTCGGCCGGTCCCCGCGGCACGTGCTGCTGCTGCACGAGAACGACCTCGCGGCCCTGTTCGTGGACGACCTGGTCAGGGCCCTGCGCGACGCCGGCTGGTCCATCATTCCGGGCCCCGTCGCATACGAGGACGCCCTCGCCGGGCGCGTGCCGGACACCCTGTTCCTCGGACAGGGCCGCGTGGCCGCCCTGGCGGCGGAAGCGGGCCGTCCACGGCCCGAGCTGGTGCACGAGGCCGAAGACGAGGACTGGCTGGAAGCCCGGTTCGAGGCGGCCGGTGTGTTCGGCCCACTGCCCGCGTCGGACACGGGAACATCGATCCCGGAAGCAGCCGGCCGGCCATGAAGGCCCTGCGCGTCGGCGGCGTCCCCGAGCATTTCAACCTGCCCTGGCGGCTGGCGCTGGAGGCCGGAGCCTTCGAGGCGGCCGGCGTGCCGGTGCGTTACACAGACTATCCCGGAGGCACCGGGGCCATGGCGCAGGCCCTGGCGGAAGGCGAACTGGACCTCGCCCTGATGCTGACCGAAGGCGCGACCCTGGACATCCTCCGTGGCGGCGATCACCGGCTGGTCAAGGTCTGGGTGTCCTCGCCGCTGGTGTGGGGCATCCATGTGCCTGCCGGCTCCGGCATTCGCGGGACCGCCGGGCTGGCCGGCGGGCGCATCGCGATCAGTCGCCATGGTTCGGGCTCCCACCTCATCGCCGTGGTGGACGCCCAGGCGCGGGGCCGTGATCCGGAATCCCTGGAGTTCGTGGTGGTCAACGACCTGGAGGGCGCGCGGGCCGCCCTGGCAGAGGGCAGGGCGGAAGTGTTTCTCTGGGAGCGGCACATGACCCAGCCGCTGGTCGACGCCGGCGAATTCCGGCGCGTGGGAGAACGGGTCGTGCCCTGGCCTGCCTTCGTGGCCAGTGTCCGGACCCGGGTCATCGGGCGCCGCGGCGAAGAGGTTCGATCCGTGCTGGACATCGCGAGCCGCTGGGCGCGGCGCCTGAAGCGCCGAGCCGGCGCCGCGCAGGAGATCAGCGAACGCTACGGACTGGAAAAAGCCAGTGCACGGTCCTGGCTGGAAACCGTGCACTGGCCTGCGGGCTATCGCCGTCCGACATCGGCCCTGGCCCGTGTCCATGCGGCGTTGCGCAGCCAGGGGGCCCTCGACGGACGGGATCCGGCATCCCTGCCGGATCCGTGGGTGTCGATTCAGTTGGGAAGAATCACTGCATCGATCACGTGAATGACGCCGTTGCTGGCCATGATGTCGGCCTTCGCGACGGTCGCGTTGTCGATCTTCACCATGCCGTTCTCGACCATGATGTCGACCGCCGCTCCGTTCACCGTGGTGGCGCTGGACAGCCCGGCCACCTGGGTCGAGGTCACCTTGCCGGGAACGACGTGGTAGGTGAGGATGGCGGTGAGCTGGTCCTTGTTCTCCGGCTTGAGCAGGTTCTCCACCGTGCCGGCGGGCAGCTTCGCGAAGGCCTCGTCGGTCGGGGCGAACACCGTGAAGGGGCCGTCGCCTTTCAGCGTTTCCACCAGGCCGGCAGCCTTCAGCGCCGCGGCCAGGGTATTGAAGTCGCCGGCGCTCACGGCCGTGTCGACGATGTCCTTTCCTTTCTTGTCGTAGCTGCCGGCAAGAACGGGGTTGAAAGCCACCAGGGCGGCGCCGGCAACCAGGCCGGCCAGTGTCAGGGTGCGAAATTTCATGGGTCGATCCTCTCAGTGTGCGATTGGGAGTCCGCCGGCCGGCAGTGGCCGGACCCGGCGATATCCGATGCCGTCGGCACCGGAGTGCGCAGTCTCGGCGAGCGGTGGTGAATGCGGCGTGCGTGCCGCGTGAAAAGCCCGTCAGGATGTTCCTGATCGCCGCAGCCCGGCTTTTCCCCGGGCCCCTGGGCGGCGACAATGGGGTGATTCCATTCGGAGCTTCGCCATGCTCGGTCTTCCCCAACGCCTGACCCGCTGGATCGGTGGCCTGCGGTTCCCGGTCCTGCTGCTGGTGACCGCCGTCGTGTTCCTGGTCGACCTTTTCGTCCCGGATGCGCTGCCACTCGTCGACGAATTGCTGCTGGCGCTGCTGACCGTGGTGCTGGCGAAGCTCAAGCGCAAACCCGGAGCGGTCACGAAAACCCCTGAATGAGGCGTGTATCATCCGGTTCAGGACCCGCCGGCGACGTGACGGGTCCCGACAACAATGCCGACAACGGCGAACGGAGAGGAAAACACCATGCAAGCACTGACCCTGATGCGGGGCGGGCTCTTTGGCCTTTGCCTCGCGGCGTCGCCCCTGGCGGGGGCCGATGATCTTTCGTGGACCTACCTGGATGTCACCGTGGAGCAGGCCGACCCGGACATCGGCGATGCCGATTTCGGCTTCCGGGCCGAGGGCTCCCTGGGGCTGTTGCTGGGTTTCTACGGCTTCGCCCGCTGGGAAGAGGTGGATGTCGAGGATGTGAGCGGTGACCTCAGCGCCAAGGACCTCGGCCTGGGCTGGCACATCGGGCTGGGCGATACGGTCCAGGGCCTGGCCGAACTGGCCTGGAGCGACCGCGAACTCGGCCCCTTCGACACGGACGGCTACACCGCGGCCCTGGGCGTTCGCGTGGCGCCGGGCGATCGCTGGGAGTTCGGCGCCAAGGCCGGCTACCGGGACCTCGATGCAAACCTCGAGGGCGGCTACGGCGAGGCCTATGTCCTGTGGAAGTTCGCCGGCGTGCTGGGCCTGACGGCCAGGGCCGAACTGGCGGAAGAGGCCAACCGTTTCGGCGTCGGGGCGCGCATCAGTTTCTGAGCGGTGTGCCCGCCCCGGGCGCGCCCGGGGGCGTCAGCACCAACTCGCGCCGGGGCGATCGTCGCGGAGATACTCCTCGAGATTGGCCTCGATGATGCGGTAACCGACGTTGCCGTACAGCAGTTGCCGGCCTGAATTCATGGCCCAGGTGGGGCTGCCGGCAATCCGCTCGGCCTGGGAGCGCTTGAAGTCCGCCGCCAGGGCCGCCTGCGCCTTGCCGTTGTCCATCGTGTCCTGAAGCGCCGTCACGTCCAGGCCGAGTCCACGGGCGATCCGCACCAGTTCGGTGGCGCGCGAGATGTCCCGTCCCTCCACGAAGAAGGCTCCCCGCAGCGCCCTGGCGTAGTCGGCGGACTGTTCGGCGGAAGCCGCCAGTTCCGCGGCCTTCAGATGCAGGTGTGCCGGCAGCGAGCCGGTGGGGCGGACAGTGTCCCAGAGCCCGGAATGCAATTGCGTGTGCGGGTGCCCCTCCGCGGAGGATTGGACATGGTGCGCGAACCGTTCGAAGCCGTCTTCTTCGCCCCATTGCCTGCGGATCTTGCCGTGGGCGTCTCCGAACACGTCCACGCAGCGGGGCCGCAGGGTGATGCGGTCGCCCCAGCGATCCGCGACTTCCTCCAGTCGCGGTTGGCCGATCCAGGCCCAGACACACAAAAGGTCGCTCCAGTATTCGACGACCGGCTTGTCACTGGTTTCATTCATGTGGGTGGTCCTGGCGATTACCCGCGGGCGCGCGGGTCTGGGCTGGGAAACCATTCTAGCGCCGGCAGGAACGGCGCGTCAGGCGCCGCTCTAGCCCATCAGTCATACAGACTCGGAAATTTCGAGGCGGCATAATACGATTTACTTCGTAGATAAGCCCGCCAAAAAAACGGGAAACGTCGTACGAAGTAGAACGTATAGAACTGCCGTCAATGCATCAGGGACGGCCGGCCTGGGAGGGACCGGGTCGGTGGGTCGGTCAGGCGACGTTGCGGTGCCACCGTCAACGAGCGTGCCCGTGGGGCACGTGCCGAGGAGTTCAGCATGACACCTGATGGCAACAACTTGCACCGTTCCCTGAAGTTCTCCCTCCTGGCCTGCTGCATTGCCGCCGCGACCGGCGCGATGGCGCAGGACCAGGACGATGAAGACGGCGACAACCTCGTGCTCGAGGAAGTCGTGGTCACCGGCTCGCGCATCAGCCGGGTCCAGGTGGAGGGGCCTTCGCCCGTGGTCAGCATCGACGCCGAGACCATGGACGCGGAGGGCTTCACCACCGTCTACGAGGCCCTCAATTCCCTCACCCAGTTCTATGGCAACACCCAGGACGACCAGTTCGCGGGCGGCTTCACGCAGAACGCCAATACCGTCGACCTGCGCGGGCTCGGCCCGGGCCGCACCCTGGTCCTGATCAACGGCCGCCGGACTACCGATTATCCCTTGCCCTTCAACGGCCAGAGCAACCTGGTGAGCCTGGCGTCGGTCCCGATTGCGGCGGTAGAGCGTGTCGAGGTCCTCGCCAGCGGCGCCAGCGCCATTTACGGCTCCGACGCCGTGGCCGGCGTGATCAACCTCGTCATGAAGGAACAAGTCGAGGGCGTGGACGTTCGCCTGCGACTGGGCGACACCACGGAGGGCGGTGGCGAGTCCCAGCGCCTGCAGGTGGTGGGCGGTTTCAGCGGGGACGACTGGGACCTGACCTACGCCCTCGAGTACTTCAACCGCGAACCGATCTGGGGCTACCAGCGCGATTACATGGACTCCATCGAGGACGACCCGGACGGCCCGCCCTTCGTCAACACGCGCAACCTGCTGGCCCTGGACAACTTCGACGCCTTCCGTGTCGGCAACGTCGGCCTGCGCTACATCGACCCGACGCCCGCGGCCTGTGACATCTGGCCGGAGCTCGAGCACTCCTTCCGTCCCGGCGCGGGCTTCTACTGCGGCCGTGCGGACGACATTTCCCAGTTCACGATCCGCAACGGCACCGAGAACTATTCCGCCTTCCTCAACGGAAGCTGGCGCCTGAACGACAACGTCGAACTGTTCGGCTACATGAGCTACGTCGACCGTGATTCGGAGTTCAACGTCGGGACGCTGTTCTGGACCTCGAACTTCTACGGTGAGTTCACGGACCAGTCGAACAGCTTTTCCAACCTCGGCAACATCGTCCAGTACGACCTGACGCCCTTCGGGCTCGGCGTGATCGAATGGCCGCAGGTCACCCTGTTGCAACGCATCTTCACCGCCAACGAAATGGGTGGCGAGGACGTGAACAACAACAACTTCGACGAGCAGAGCATCGACATCACCCTGGGGGCGCGCGGCGACTTCGGCGCGAACTGGACCTGGGAAACGGCGTTCACCTACGCCGAGTACGACCTCACCCGTGAACGCCGGCTGATCCTGGCCGCGGAGGCCGACGCCTTCTTCGCCGGCGACTTCCTCCAGAACCTCGAGCCCGACCCGCTGTTCGGCGGATTCTTCGCCGATTTCGGCGACCTGTCGGATCCCAACAACGTCTTCAACCGGCCGCTGACGCCCGCGGAGTTCATGTCGATCTCGGCGATCGACCGGACCGAGGCGGACTCCAGCAACGCCACCATCGACTTCCAGGTGGTCGGAGACCTGTTCACGTTGCCCGCGGGCCCCGTGTCCATGGCGGCCGTGGCGGAATGGGGTACGCAGGAGTACGACATCCGTCTCGACCCGCGCCTGATCGCTGGTGACTGGGTCGGTTTCACCGGGACGGGCGGGGGCGGCGAACGTGACCGCTACGCCATCGGTGCGGAGTTCCTGATTCCCGCGACCGACACGCTGACCTTCACGGCCGCCGCGCGCTACGACTACTACGACGACATCACCGACGTGGACGGCGCACCCACCTGGGCCCTGGGTGTCGAATACCGGCCCATCGACAGCCTGCTGCTGCGCGGCCGTTATGCCACCAGCTTCCGCGCTCCGGACATGCACTTCGTGTTCGCCAATCCCAGCGGGTTCTTCCAGACCGTGCCGGACTACTACCTTTGCGCGCGAGACTTCGGTATCGACGAGAGCTCGCCCGGCGGCCTGGATGCCTGTGTGGACCCGATCCGCGGGGATCTCGGCGCCTCCAGCGTCCAGGGTTCGCGTTCGGGCAACCCCGGCCTGGAGGAGGAAGAGGGCGAGTCCTACACCGTGGGCTTCGTCTGGCAGGCGCTCGACAACCTGACGCTGAGCGTGGACTACTACGACATCCACCTGGAAAACATCGTCGTGGACCGTTCGGTGGACACGCTGCTCAGGGATGAACGGGCCTGCCTGCTCGGGGCCCCCTACGTGGTCACACCCGGTACGGACTGCGCCGACGTGGCCAACCGCATCGTCCGGTTCCCGGTCACCAGTGGCGTGAACTCCGAAACCATCAACACGGTGGCGGTGGGGCCGTTCAACCAGGCGGTGCAGGAGACCAACGGCATCGACGCCGCGCTGAACTACACCCTGGACACGTCGAAGGCCGGCCTGTGGTCGCTGGACATGGCATGGACCCGGGTGTTCGACCAGAAGTCGGCGACGTTGCCGACGGACCCGGTGGAGTCCTTCACGGACCTCACGCAGGACTTCCGCAGCCGCTTCCGCACCACGGTGGGCTGGATGTACGAGGACTTCTCGGCCACGGTGCTCTGGAACCGCCTGGGCTCCTCGCTCACCAGCGACAGCCTGTTCAGCGACAACAAGACCCGCGTCGACGCCCTGGACCTCTTCAACGCCACCGTGCGCTACCAGTTCACGGACGCCTTCAGCGTGACCCTGGTCGGCAACAACATCTTCGACGAGGAGCCGCCCATCACGTCCGAAGAGGAGTATCCGTACTTCAACATCTTCAACTACGACCCTTACGGTCGCGAGCTGTTCATCGAACTCGGCTACGTCTTCAACTGACAGCCGTCACCGATCGTCTCGTTCGCCCGGCGCCACCGCCGGGCGTTTTCTTTGGGCCCATTGCGCACGGCGGGGCGACCTCGCCTATGCTGGGAGTCGTGAATCGCTGGGAGGAGAGACCCGGATGGATGTGAATGCGGCCGCCATTTCCCTGGCCGGAAACAATTTCGTGGTGGTGCTGGTGCCGCTGGAACTCGTCCAGAAGGGCGGAGAAGCCGACATGGCCCTGGACACGCTCCAGGGCCGGTTCGGAGTGACGGTGGTGCTCATGGGCCAGCGCGAGGACGGCTCGCCGGTGTATTACGGCGAAGAAGACCTGGTCCGCCTGCTGCGCGACGTTTCCGTCGACGACATGCCCTGGAAGGAGTACTCGCTCCAGGGCTGACCCGGGCCCTGGTGGCGCCGCCCGGGCCTTCCCCGCGGCGATTCAGTCCAGGGGCGCCCGCGGTACCGGTTCCAGCCTCAGGATCGGCGTGCCTTCGCCGTCCCGGTGATCGATGGCCACGTAGACGAAGCCGTCCGGGCCGACGCGCACATCGCGAACCCGCCCCTGGCCCCGCAGCAGGATTTCCTCGCGCACGACCTTGCCATCGTCCAGGCCGATGAGGTCGATGCGCTGCCCGGACAGGCCGCCGGCCAGGAAATGGCCGCGCCAGTGCGGAAAGGCCTCGCCGTCGTAGAGCGCCAGGCCCGAGACCCCCGTGGACGGCACCCAGACCTTGACCGGGTTTTCCATGCCCTCGCGCAGCGTGCCCTCGTGAATGGCCTTGCCGCTGCCGTAGTGAACCCCGTAGCCGACCACCGGCCAGCCATAGTTCTTCGCGGGTTCGACACGATTGAGTTCGTCACCACCCTGGGGGCCGTGCTCGGTGATCCAGACCTCGCCGGTGGCCGGGTCGACCACGAGTCCCTGCGGGTTGCGGTGGCCGAAGGACCAGATTTCCGGCAGCGCGTCATCGTCATCGACGAAGGGGTTGTCCTCCGGCACGCTTCCGTCTTCGTTCAGCCGCAGCACCACGCCATGGTGGTTGCTCAGGTCCTGGGCCGGGTGGGCTTCCAGGTCACCTTCCGCAGCGGCCTGGCGGTCCCCGACGGTGATGAAGAGGTAATCCTCCGCGTCGAAGGCCAGCCGTGACCCGTAGTGCCCCCGGCCCCGGCTGCGGGCCTCGAAGACTTCCTCCTGGTCCACCCAGGAGAGGCCGTCCAGTCGCCCGCGCACCACGGCCGTGGTGGAGGCGTCGTCCGCCAGGGGCCGGGCATAGCTGAGGTAGATCCATCCATTCTCTTCCCAGTCGGGATGCGGCACCACGTCCAGCAGCCCGCCCTGGCCGACATCGTGCACGGCCGGCAGGCCGCTCACCGCGTCTTCGAGCAACTGGCCGTCACGGATCACGCGCAGCTGTCCGGACTTTTCCGTGACCAGCAGGTCGCCGTTGGGAAGGAAAGCGATCGACCAGGGCCGCACCAGGCCCTCGGCGACGGTCACCACGCGATAGTCGTGGAGGGCCGAGCGTCCCGTGTCGGGACTGGCCACGGCGGAAAGGGTCGCCGAGGCGAGGGCGAGGGCGAGCACAAATCGGGTCAGGAGCATGCCGGGGTTCCTTGCATCAGAATCGGTCAAAGGGTGCCAGTGTCGGTGTGAGGGCGCCGTCACCGGCCCGAGGGCAGCCCTCCCGGAACGCGGATGTTCTCCACCAGTTGGCGGATGTGCTCCGGTGGCGGCGCCGTCATTCTTGAGACCGTCCAGGCCACGATGAAGTTCGCCACCGCGCCCACGGCGCCGAACGCCTCCGGGGAAATGCCCAGCAGCCAGTTGTCCGGCGTGTTGTCCAGCAGTTCGGTGCCGGGGATGAAGAACACACCCTTGAACACGACGATGTAGGTCACGGTCACGGTGACGCCCGCCAGCATGCCCGCGATGGCGCCGGCGCGGTTCACGCGCAGGCTGAAGATACCCATCATCAGCGCCGGGAACAGGGACGAGGCCGCGAGGCCGAAGGCGAGGGCGACGGTTTCAGCCGCAAAACCGGGTGGGTTCATCCCCAGGTATCCGGCCACGAGGATGGCCCCCGCCATGGCCAGGCGGCTGGCCATCAGCTCCTGTCGTTCGCTGATGTTCGGCGCGATCATGCCCTTGAGCAGGTCGTGGCTCACGGCGGAAGAGATGGCCAGCAACAGACCCGCGGCGGTCGACAGGGCGGCCGCGAGTCCGCCCGCCGCCACCAGGGCGATCACCCAGTCGGGCAGGCCGGCGATCTCCGGGTTGGCCAGCACCATGATGTCCCGGTCCACGGTCACCATCTCGTTGCCCTTCCATCCATGGGCTTGCGCCTGCTCGGCGAAGCCGGGATCGGCGTCGTTGTAGTACTGGATGCGCCCGTCGCCGTTCTTGTCTTCGAAGCCCAGCAGACCCGTGGTCTCCCAGTTGCGGAACCACTCCGGTCGTTCGGCGTAGACGAGGTTGCCGTCCACGGCGCCGACGGCGCCGGGCTGAACCGTTTCCACCAGGTTGAGCCGCGCCATGGCGCCGACGGCCGGGGCCGTGGTGTAGAGCAGGGCGATGAACACCAGGGCCCAGCCGGCGGAAGAGCGCGCGTCCGCCACTTTCGGCACCGTGAAAAATCGCACGATCACGTGGGGCAGGCCGGCGGTCCCGATCATCAGCGAGGCCGTGAGCAGGAAGATGTTGAGGTCCGTGCTCTTCTGCGCCGTGAACGCCGCGAATCCCAGGTCGGTGACCACCTGGTCCAGGCGGTTCAGCAGGGAGACCCCCGAGCCGTCCGCCATGTCGGCGCCCAGGCCGACCTGCGGCAGCACGTGGCCGGTCAGGTTCAGGGAGATGAAGATGGCCGGCACGGTGTAGGCGAAGATCAATACGCAGTACTGGGCGATCTGGGTGTAGGTGATGCCCTTCATCCCGCCCAGCACGGCATAGATGAAGACGATGCCCATGCCCACCAGGACGCCGACCTCGAACGGGACTTCCAGGAAGCGGCCGAAGGCCACGCCGACACCTTTCATCTGGCCGATCACGTAGGTGATGGAGGCGACGATCAGGCAGAACACGGCCACCAGGCGCGCGGTACGGGAGTCGAATCGATCACCGATGAATTCCGGCACGGTGAACTTGCCGAACTTGCGCAGGTAGGGCGCCAGCAGTAGGGCCAGCAGGACATAGCCGCCGGTCCAGCCCATGAGGTAGACCGAGGCGTCGTAACCCAGGAAGGCGATCAGGCCGGCCATGGAAATGAAGGAGGCGGCGGACATCCAGTCCGCGGCCGTGGCCATGCCGTTGGCGACGGGGTGCACGTGGCCGCCGGCCACGTAGAACTCCCCGGTGCTCGAGGCGCGTGACCACAGGGCGATGCCGATGTAGAGCGCGAAGGTCGCGCCCACCACGAGGTAGGTCAGGGTCTGGAGTTCCATGACGACTAGGCCCGGTCGGCCGGGGCGTCGTCTTCCTGGACGCCGAAACGGCGGTCCAGGCGATTCATGCGCCAGGCGTAGAAGAAGATCAGCACGACGAAGACGTAGATCGAGCCCTGGGTCGCAAACCAGAATCCGAGGGGATAGTTGCCCAGGTGGAAGCGGTCCAGCGGATCCGCCAGCAGGATGCCGAATCCATAGGACACCAGGAACCACACGGCCAGGCAACCGGCCACCAGCCGCAGGTTCGCCTTCCAGTAGGCGGCGGCTCGGTGACGGGCGTCCTGAGCGGGGACGGCGTTCTCCTTGCTTTCTGTCATTCTTGTTCTCCTCGTTGGCACGGTCTGGTTCGTCGTGGCCGTCCGGAATCATGGCACAGGCCGGCATGCCGGCGCCAAGGTGCCCGATGGCCCGACTGCGGTCCCCGAAACCCGGAGTGACACGAAACCTTAACCGGGGCGTCACACAATGGCCACGAATTCCCTCCAGCCGTGTGCCCAATGAATCTCGAGCCCCAGACCCTCATCGCGCTGTTTGCCCTCGGCCTCCTGGCCCTGTCGCTCCCGAAGGCCTGGCGGCGACTGCAGTTGTCCCGCGCCAAGCATCCCTCCCTGGCGGGACACGGGCGCATGTCGCGGCGACTGGCGCGCCTGGTGCCGTTCTACGAGTATCCCGAGAACCTCGCCTTCGGCGTCGACGGGGCGCCGGCGGACATCGTGGCTCGGCGACGTACCGCGTTCGATGCGTTGCGCGAAGAACTCCGCGTGAAATCTCCGAATACACGGGCGGCGATGGAACGGCTCGCCCCGGCCGTTTCCGACGTGCAGTTCACCCGCAACAACCGGGCGCCGTTCCAGTTCCGCAGCCTGGACGCCAGCCTGCCGTCCGGCGGCATGGCGGCGGAAACCCGCGGGCGCGAGATCGCCGATCTCGACGGCAACTGGTCGCTGGACCTCGGCGGCTCCTACGGCGTGGACCTGCTTGGCAGCGACTTCTACAAGGACTGCATCGACCGGGGCGTGGCGCGCGCCCGGGGCCTGGGGCCGGTGCTGGGGCCCTATCACCCGGTGGTGCCGGAAAACGTGGACCTGCTGCGCAAGGTGTCCGGCCTGGACGAGGTGTCCTTCCACATGTCCGGCACCGAGGCGGTGATGCAGGCCGTGCGCCTGGCCCGCTACCACACGGGCCGCTCCCAGCTGGTGATGTTCTGCGGCGCGTACCACGGCTGGTGGGACGGCGTGCAGCCCGGCGTGGGCAACCGCCGCTCACCCAAGGACATCTTCATGCTCGAGGAGATGAGCAGGGACACGCTGCGCGTACTCGACAGCCGCAAGGACATCGCCTGCGTGCTGGTCAACCCCCTGCAGGCGCTCACGCCCAACCGGGGCGCCGCCAGCGACGCCCTGCTGGTGGAGGGCCGCAAGGACGCCGCGCTCGACCGCGCGGCCTATGCCGACTGGCTACGGGAGCTGCGGGCCGTGTGCGACCGGCGGGGCATCGCCCTGATCCTGGACGAGGTGTTTCTCGGATTCCGCCTCGCGCCCGGGGGCGCCCAGGAGTTTTTCGGCGTTCGCGCCGACATGGTCACCTACGGCAAGACCCTGGGCGGCGGCCTGCCCGTGGGCGTGTTGTGTGGAGCAGCCCGGTGGATGCGGCGTTTCCGCGAGGACCGGCCCGGTGACATGTGCTTCGCACGCGGGACCTTCAATGCCCATCCCTACGTGATGACCTGCATGAACGAATTCCTGCGCCACGCCACGGGCCCGGCGTTCGCTGCCCAGTCGGCGGTCCAGGCGGAAACCTGGGACCGTCGCTTCGAGGGGCTCAACCGCCGCCTGGAAGAACACGGCCTGCCGCCGCGGCTGCGCAACCTGGTGTCGGTCGCCACGGTGACCTTCGAACGTGTCAGCCGATACCACTGGCTGTTGCAGCACTACCTGCGCGCCGAAGGGCTGTCGCTGTCCTGGGTAGGCACCGGTCGGTTCATTTTCAGCCACGACTGGACTGACGAGGATTTCGAGTCGTTCAGCCGCCGTTTCCTGGCCGCCGCCTCGCGCATGGAGGCCGACGGCTGGTGGTGGGACAGCGGTCGGTCGGCGAAGGAGGTGAAGCGCCAGGTGCTGAAGGAAGTGCTGGCGCGAAGGTTCGCCGGGGTCTGAAGGCGAAACGCCCGGCGAGGGCGCCGGGCGTCGTGGGGCTTCGAAGGCTTCCCGCTCGAAGCCTCAGCGGGTGACGGGGCTGGCCTCGGCGTCCGCCTCGTCCGGGTCGATGCCGTGGCGCACGTGGATCATCGGATCGATCAGTTCGCCGCGCAGCAGGTGGATCGGCGACTTGCAGTAGATCCGGAAATCGTGGAACGGATCCGTCAGGATCTTGGTCGCCCACACCAGGCCGGTCTGCACGCTGTGGATGAAGAACAGCTGCACGGTACGGAAGGCGAGGGCGGCCCCGGCCAGCAGCAGCCACAGCAGGCTCAGGTTGTGCAGGTAGCCGTCGCGGTCCGAGTGCGGCTGCAGCAGTCCGAACAGGTCCGGTACGGTGTACAGCAGCACCGGTGTGAATCCCCAGATCGCCAGCAGCACGCGCTTGCGCACCAGGTTGTAGCCGATCTTGATGTCTTCCTTGTGATCGAAGCTGGCGCCGTTGACCTCGTCGAAGCCCTTGGGCTCGAAGAAGAAATGGCCGATCTGGCGTGACCACATGGCGAAGATCCAGCCCAGCAGCGCCGCCGCGCCCGGGTCCAGGAACAGCAGCGTGTACGTGGTCATGAAGCAGATCGAGCTGAACAGGTGCAGCGACTGGTTGATCCGGCTGTGGTGGTAGTAGCGGTGGTCGTCCCAGCGCTGTTGGCGCAGTTCTTCGCGAAAGGAAAGTTTCCGGGTGGTGCTTCGTTCTTCTCGTGCGGTCATCGACCCATCCCCGTCAGGCACATTGCGACCAGCCTAAGGACCGATTGTTGCGGGGGCTTGACCGCTGGGTGTCCGTCACGGGTCAGTCGCGTGACAGTTCTGCGACGATCCCCTGCGAACGCGCGAGGTGGACGGACCGGGATTCCGCGTGCCTTCAGAGCCGTTGCAGGAGGGCCTGGCCCATGCGGACGGTGTCGCCCTGCCGCCATCCTTCGCACAGGGTGGCGCCCCGCGGCGCCAGAACCACCAGGGTCGAGCCATGCTGGAACCAGCCCATCTCCTCGCCGCGGGTGTAATCCCGGTCGAGGTCGATCAGCGTGGGGCCGCCCCAGTCGAGGTCCAGGGGGTGCTCGAGGCCGTGGATGCCGACGCTGGCCACCAGCACGGCGGCCACCGCCACCAGGGTCAGAGGGGGGCCGTCATCGGCGGGTTGGAACGGAAACACCACCCGCTCGTTGCGGCAGAACAGGCGCTCGACCACTTTCAGGGCCACCGGGTTCACGTTCCAGGTGTCGCCCGAGAGATAGCGGATGCGCCCGACGCGACCGTCGGTCGGGGCGTGGAAGCGGTGGTACATGCTCGATTTGAGCCGCAGCGTGAGGTAGAAGCCGCCGCGATGGCGTTCGGCGGCCTCCGGGTCACCCAGCAGTTCGTCGATGCCATAGGGAAAGCCCTTCGCCTGCAGCGCCGCCAGGCCGTCCAGTTCGCCATGGGCGCCGATGATGGCGTCGCAGGGACTGGTGAACACCTCCGGCCGTGGGTCCACCGGGCGGGCGCCGGGCCTCAGGCGCCGGGTGAAGCACTGCTGCAGGCTGGCAAACCGGGTCTGCTCGGCCTCGAACAGGCGCAGGTCGTCGACGAAGCATTGCCACAGGCCGATGCTCGCCTTCGCCAGCAGCCGGTTTTCGATGCGGCTGAACCAGCCCATGAAGCGGGTGGCCGCCTGCCGCGGGATGCGGTTGGTGAGCAGGAAATTGAGGCGCTCCGCGGCGCTGAGTTCCCCCAGCGGGCGCAGTCCGTGAGCCGGTGCTGTCTTCGATGCGGCGTTCAGTGCGCCTGTCGTGTCCACGCGGGTGTGTCCGGCCGATGCTTGATTGCCGACCACCATTCCACAGCCTCGTGACAGATTCGTTTCACGCCCGGGGTGGGGCGGCATGGCGTCAGCCTGGAAGGGTGGGCCCCCAGGGGAACCCGGGGTTCAGGCGGGCCGGGTGTCGAAGTAGGCCTTCGCCTGCCGGTCGGCGTCCTTCAGCCGTTGTTCCAGTTCCAGCCGGATGGGCTCCAGCTCGTCGATGGGGGTGCCTTCCGGGACGCGCAGCGGCTCACCGACGACGATGACGATGCGGGAGAAGGGCCGGGGCACCATGAAGCGGTCCCAGCTGTTCCACAGCAGCGCCGAACTGGCGCCGCAGGCCACCGGGACCATGGCCGTGGCGGTCAGCCGGGCGAGCAGCACGGCGCCGATCTTCACCACTTCCGCCGGGCCCTTGGGACCGTCGACGGTGATCACCGGGGACACGCCTTCCTTGCGGACGGTCAGGTACATGTCGCGCAGGGCCTGCCCGCCGGTGCGGGTGGGGGAACCGCGCACCACCGCCGCGCCCCAGGAGCGCGCCATGGCCGCGGGCACCTCGCCGCTCACCGAGGGGCTGATCAGGAAACCGACGTTCAGGCCGCCTTCCTTCAGTTCCAGCATGTAGCGGGTGCAGAACAGGTGCATCTGGTGCCAGTAGCAGGGAATGATGGGTTCGCCGGCGGCCAGCGCCGCGTCCATGTGCTCGGCGCCGATCACCTTCTCAACGCGGCAGGTGGACCACAGCGACTTGACCAGCACCTTGGCCAGCGCCACCAGGAAGGCGTACCAGACCTTGCGTCCGGCGGACATGCGCCGGCGCGAGGTCGCTTCCTCGCCGGTGGTCCGCGAGCGCTGGGCCTTCTGGCTTGGCGCGTAGCTGCGTTGTGGGTCGGTCATGGGCCCTGGGTCGGCTGCCGGCGGCCGGTGGCCACCTCCTGGGGCGAAGGGTACACCATTGAGGGTTGGGCATTGGCGCCCGGGCATTGCACCCCGGGCATCGTCCGCCGGGCATTGCGCCAACGGCATTCCATGGCCGGTCCCGCCCGGCTCCGGTGTATAATTCGCCGCTTGTATCACGCGGCCCCGTGGGGCCCCGGCGGCAAGCGCGACCCCATGAGCCAGACCCCCCAGACCACGCCCACAGCACCCGGACCGGTGGACCCCCACCCCCTGGACTGCGACGAGGCCACTTTTCACCTGATTCCGCGCCTCGTGGCGGAACATGGCGAAGTGGTGCGCGTGGCCGCGCCCAACCTGGACCGGCCCACCTGGGTGATCGCCGACCCGGCCGACATCCGGCGGGTGCTGGTGAGCAACCATCGCAACTACGTCAAGGGCGTGGGCTTCGAGCGCGTGGAGATGCTGCTGGGCAACGGCATCATCGTCAGCGACGGCGCCTTCTGGCGCCGGCAGCGCACCATGATCCAGCCGGCCTTCAGCCGCGGCAACATGCCGCGTTTCTTCGATATGGTGCGCGAGGTGACCCTGCGCCTGAAGGAAGAATGGCTGGCCGCGGCCCGCGAGGGTGGGGAAATCGACATCACCCGGGCGACCAGCGACTACGCGCTGGAAATCATCCTGCGACTGATCTTCAGCGACGACCTGGAGTTCTTTGTCGACCAGGAAGGCATCAACCCCTTCCTGTTCCTGACCGAGGATCCCTCGCGGGACCTGCGGGTGGCCATGAAATTCCGCCAGTTGCTCAAGCAGGTCCGGGTGCTGATCGAACGACGCCGCGAGACCGGCGAGCGACCGTTCGACCTCTTGTCCATGATGATGGACGCCCGCGCCAGCCGCACCGAGGAAGCCATGAGCGACAAGGAGCTCGTCGACGAGGTCGCCACGCTGATCATCGCCGGACACGAGACCTCCGCCGGCACGCTGAACTGGGCCTGGACGCTCTTGTCCGGCGACGAGGACAGCGCCCGGGCCCTGCGCGAGGAATCGCGACGCGTCTGCCCCGACGGCGAGCTCACCTACGAGCACCTGGAAGAACTGGTCTTCACCCGCCAGGTGCTGGATGAAACCCTGCGCCTCTATCCCCCGGTCTGGCTGTTCACCCGCCGTGCGGTCGAGGCCGACGAACTCGGCGGCCATGCCATCGAGGCCGGGGACAACGTGTTCCTGTCGCCCTGGCTCACCCAGCGGCTCGAGCGCCTCTGGCCGGAGCCGGACGCCTTCCGGCCGGAACGCTTCGCGCCGGGCCGGGACGAGGCACGCGAGGACCAGGCCTTCTTTCCCTTCTCCGCCGGGCCGCGCCGTTGCATCGGCGAATTCTTCTCCTACGTGGAAATGCGGACCCACCTGGCCTTGCTGGCCCCGGTGTTCCGCCTGCGGCTCGTGCCCGGGCAGGACATCGCGCTGGAGCCGGCCATCAACCTGCGCACGAAACACAACCTGCGCATGACCGTGGAGGCCCTGCAGCCATGAGCCCG
This sequence comes from Gammaproteobacteria bacterium, assembly GCA_030426265.1. Lineage (GTDB taxonomy): Bacteria > Pseudomonadota > Gammaproteobacteria > Xanthomonadales > SZUA-36 > Marinihelvus. The sequence continues at coordinate 45,597 of JAUHYP010000002.1, forward strand.
GCAAAGGACACCCTGGGCGGCCTGCTGTCCGCCGCCATCGCCCGTGGACCGCGTTCGGTGACCTTCATCGAGGGCGCGCAGGAAGAAGTCCGCGTTTCCTACGACGACCTCCGCGCCCGCGCCCTGGGCGTGCTGCGTCACTTCCAGGCCGCCGGCCTGGAGCCGGGCGACGAACTGATCCTGTTCACCAACAGCAACGAGCAGTTCGTCGACGCCTTCTGGGCCTGCATCCTCGGCGGTATCGTGCCGGTACCCGTGGCCGTGGGCATCAGCGACGACCACCGCGCCAAGCTGCTGCGGATCTTCGCCTCGCTGCGCAATCCCTGGCTGTACACGGAGCGCAACCTCGCACGGCGCCTGGAGCGCTTCGGGGAAGGTCATGACCGCCTGGCCGAGATTGCCCGCCTGCTCGAGCGAACCCTGGTGGTGGACGACATCGAGGACATCGGCACCCCTGGCCGGGTGCATGCCGCGGCGCCGGACGACGTGGCCTTCATCCAGTTTTCCTCCGGCTCCACCAGCGAGCCCAAGGGCGTGGTGCTGACCCACCGCAACGTGATCACCAACATCCGCGCCATCTGCGAGGGTTACGGCAGCCGCGACGACGACGTCGCCGTCAGCTGGATGCCGCTGACCCACGACATGGGCCTGATCGGTTTCCACCTGTGCATGATCGCGGCCAACAACGACCACCACGTCATGGCCACGAGCCTGTTCGTCCGGCGTCCCCTGTTGTGGATGCAGAAGGCGGCTGAGAAGGGTGCGACCCTGACGTGCTCGCCCAACTTCGGCTACAAGCACTTCCTCAAGGTGTTCGAGTCGAAGGGATTGGACGGCATCGACCTGGGCCGCGTGCGCCTGGTGTTCAACGGGGCCGAGCCCATCTCCGCCGCGCTCGCGCGGCAGTTCCTGGAAGCGCTCGCACCCCACGGCCTGGACCCGGACTGCATGTTTCCGGTCTACGGTCTCGCCGAGGCCAGCCTGGGCGTGACCTTCCCCGAGCCCGGGGCGCCCCTGCGCACCGTGATGGCCCATCGCCACGGCCTGGCCGTCGGGGAACCCTGGTCGCCCGCCGAAGGCGACGACCAGGATGCCGTGGAGTTCGTCCTGCTCGGCACGCCGATCCGCGACTGCCAGGTCCGGCTCTGCGACGACCAGGACCACGTCCTGGAGGAAGGGCGGGTCGGCCACGTGCAGATCCGCGGCGGCAACGTCACGCGGGGCTATTACGGCTACCGCGGCAGGAGCCGGGATGTGTTCGCCGACCTCGACTGGCTGCGGACCGGCGACCTGGGCTTCTTCCACGAAGGCCAGCTGGTGATCACCGGTCGCTCCAAGGACATCATTTTCGTCAACGGCCAGAACTACTACCCCCACGACATCGAGGCCTTGGCCGGGGAGCTCGACGGGCTGGAACTGGGCAAGGTCGTGGCCGCCGGCGTCACCAGCCCTGAAGCGGGCACGGACGAACTGCTGCTGTTCGTGCTCGACCGCGGGGACGTCGCCACCTTCGCGGACCTCGCGCGCCGCCTGCGGGCCCACGTGGGCGAGACCACGGGCCTGGAAGTCGGCCAGGTCATCCCGGTGACGCGCATTCCCAAGACCACCAGCGGCAAGGTGCAGCGGCACAAGCTGACGGAGGCCTACCTGGACGGGGAGTACGCCCCGGTACTGGCCGAACTCGCGGCCCTGGAGACGGTGACCGAGGAAGACCCGGTCCCGGCCGGCGGCATGGAGCAGGCTCTGGCGCAGATCTGCAACAGCATCGTGGTCGACCGCCCGGTCGGCCTGGACGACAACCTGTTCGAGATCGGCATCAGCTCGCTGGCCCTGGCGCAGATCCACGCCCGCGTGGACGAGCTGTACCCCGGTGAAATGGACATTGCCGACGTGTTCGAGTACCCGACCATCCGCGAGCTGGCCGCCTTCCTGGAAGCGCGGCGCGCCGGCGGCGCCTGAATTTTCCTATACTCGCGGGTTTCCATGCCGAAGCCCGCCCATGCCCATTTCACGCTCTCGCGCCGCCCTCGCGGTGTGTCTCACGGCTTGTCTCGCACTGGATTGCAGCGACGTCATGTCCGATGAGCTCGATATTGCACGGCTCGAGGCCAGCCCGGGCCTCGACGGCCCCGTGGCCCGGGGCGTGGAAATCGCCCCGGACGCTTCCCGTGTCACTTTCCTGCGCGGCCGCGAGGACGACCGGCAGCAACTCGACCTGTGGGAATTCCACATCGCCGACGGGGTGGAGCGCCGGCTGGTCGACAGCCAAGCCCTGCTGGGCGCGCCGGAGGTCCTGGACGAGGTCGAGAAGGCGCGCCGGGAACGCCAGCGCGTGTTCTTCACCGGCATCGTGGAATATGCGTGGGCCCCGGACGGCCGGTCACTGCTCTTTCCGCTGGGCGGCGACCTCTACCACCTGCCCCTGGGGGGCGAGCCCCGCCGCCTGACGGACACGGAGGCGACGGAAACCGACGCCCGGGTCTCGCCCGGCGGGCGCTATGTCTCCTTCATCCGCGACCGGAACCTGCACCTCGTCGACCTGGCATCCGGCGATGCCCGGGCCCTGACCGATGGCGCCACGGACACGGTGTCCTTCGGCATGGCCGAATTCGTGGCCCAGGAAGAGATGTACCGCTTCACCGGCTACTGGTGGTCGCCGGACGATCGCCGGCTGGCCTTCACCCGGGTGGACGAGGCGGGCGTGAGCCTGGTCAACCGTTACGAGATCGGCGCGGACGGTGTCACCACGGTGCCCCAGCGCTATCCCTTCGCCGGCGAAGCCAATGCCCGGGTGCAGCTGTTCCTCCTGGACCTGGCGACCGGTGAACAGCGCGAAGTGGCGTTCGACGCCTCGGGTGACGACTACCTCGCCCGGGTCGATTTCGCCCCCGACGGCACCCTGGTGTTCCAGCGCCAGTCCCGGGACCAGCGCCGGCTGGACCTGGTGTTCGTCGACCCGGTCACGCTCGAGCAGACCGTGGTCCTGACGGAACGCGCCGACACCTGGATCAACCTGCACAGCGATCTGCACTTCACCGCCGACGCGCAGCGCTTTCTCTGGACTTCGGAGCGCGACGGTCAGCGCCATCTCTACGTGTTCTCGCGGGATGGACAGTTGCTGCGACAGCTCACGGACGGCGACGGGTCCGTGGCGGAAACCGGCCGCGGCGGCGGGGGCGTGCGCGCGCTCGACGAAGCCAACGGCCTGGCCTGGTTCCTGGCCGGACGCGAGACGCCGATCGAGCAGCATCTCTACCGGGTTCCACTGGATGGCTCGGCCGGGCCGGAGCGCGTCACGGAGGCCGGTGGCTGGCACGAAGCCACGGTCGCCCGCGACGGGTCCTTTTTCGTCGACCGGGGCCAGTCCCCGGACCGTCCTCCCTACACGGCCATCCGCGACGGGGAAGGCGGCCTGCTGGCCTGGGTGCTGGAAAACGCGCTGGACGACTCGCATCCCTATCACCCCTACCTGGCCGGTCACCGCCCCGCGGAGTTCGGCACCCTGCCCGGGGCCGACGGCACGCCGCTGTACTGGGAGATGATTCGACCGGTGGGCTTCGATCCTTCCGGAAAGCACCCGGCGGTGGTGTTCGTCTACGGCGGGCCGGGCGGCGCCCAGGTGCGTCGCGACTGGACCGTGGATTTCCGCCAGGTGCTCGCCCGGGAAGGCTTCGTGGTGTTCACCGTGGACAACCGGGGGACGGGCGGGCGAGGGACGGCCTTCGATGCCCCGATTCACCACCGGCTGGGCTTCGCCGAACTGGAGGACCAGGTCGCGGGGGTCGACTGGTTGGCGCAGCAGCCCGGCGTGGACGGCGAACGCATCGGTATCTACGGCGGTTCCTACGGCGGCACCATGACCCTGCTGTCCCTGTTCCGCGCCCCTGAGCGCTTCGCCGCGGGCGTCGCCCTGGCCCCGGTGACCGACTGGCGCCTCTACGACACCCACTACACGGAACGCTACCTGGGTGATCCGGCGGCCGGCGACGCCTACGAGATCACCAGCCCGATGCGCTATGTCGACGGCCTGGCGGATCCACTGTTGCTGGTGCACGGCATGGCCGACGACAACGTGTTCTTCGACCACAGCGTCAAGCTGATGGCCAGCCTGCAGGGCGCCGGCAAGACCTTCGAACTGATGACCTATCCGGGCAAACGCCACCGCATCACCGGTGAGGCGGAACGCACCCACCTGTACACGATGATGCTGGAATTCTTCCGGCGCCACCTCGCACCGGCGGAAGAGGGGTGAATCAGCCGAACGGCGCCACGCCGATCCAGGCCAGGTGCCACCAGCGCACGAAAAGCACGTAGAGCGCCAGCCCCAGGGCCAGCAGGATGAAGTCGTTGGCCCGGCTGTGGGTCACCACCGGGGTCTCGTTGGCGGGCCGCCAGCGGTAGGAGATGCGGCAGACCACGGCCCAGGCCAGCAGGCTGCCGAACAGGACGATGTCCGCCAGGGTGCCGTTCACCAGCAGGTGGGCGAGGGCCCAGAGCTTGAGCGCGACCAGCTGGGGGTGCTTCAGGGTGGTCTTGATGCGGCCCGGAAAGTAGGGCGCCAGGAAGAACACGAACACCGGCAGGAGCAGCAGGGCCGCCACGTGGCGCAGCCAGGTGGGCGGCACCCAGAGCAGCACCGGATCCAGGCGGGCTTCCGCGTAGCCTTTCACGATGCCGACCACACCCGCGAGGGCGACGAAGACCACCAGGGCTTTCCAGGCCGCCTTGTGCTTGTCGGCGAAACGGTCGCGCCAGCCGGGAGCGACGACGGCCACGGAGTGGCTGCCGATGAACAGCACCAGGCCTAGAATCATTTTTTCCATGGATCCCCCGTCGTCCTGGCTGGAATGTTAATTCGGCGAGCGCGCCACCGCCAGTCTGGCGGTCAGCCAGGCGTCCCTGCCGTTCAGAGCAGGTCGTCGATGTTCATGACGACGGTCGAGCCGTCGCCGATGTCTCCGCAGGCCACGTAGATCAGGGTGACATTGTCCGGCGCGCCGCGGACCAGGGCCGTGTGCAACAGGGACTGGACGACTTCCTCGCTGTCGCTGTTGTTCATCATTTCGTCGATTTCCCGGTCCTCGACCAGCCGCGTCAGCCCGTCGGAGCACAGCAGAAACTGGTCGCCGTCCAGGACCTGGAAGGTGCGGGTGTCGATTTCCAGGGGAACGTCGATGCCGACGGCCCGGGTGATCACGTTCGACATGGGGTGTTTTTCCGCCTCTTCCGGGCGAATCAGGTGGTTGTCGAGCAGTTCCTGGACATGGCTGTGGTCGCGCGTGAGCTGCTCGAAGGTGTCGGACCGCCGCCGGTAGATACGGCTGTCGCCGGCCCAGACCACGGCGCCCTGGCCGTCCTGGATCAGCAGCGCGACGATGGTGCTCCCCGGTTGGCGGTCGCGGCTGAACCGCTCCGCATCGTTCACCAGGGCCTCGTTCACGTCGAGGATGTGTTGCTGTAGGTGCTCCAGTGACGCCTCGAAACTGTCGGAGCGTGACATGCGCCCCACTTCGCCGACGACGGCCTGGCTGGCCACCTCTCCGGACTCGTGGCCGCCCATGCCGTCGGCGACCACCCAGACACCTTCCTCGCCGAGGTCGAGAAAGGAGTCCTCATTGAGTTCTCGCACCATGCCGACGTGGGTCGCGGCCTTTGAAAGGATGTTCATGGACCGACTCTCCGCGCGATCATTGGGACAGGAACTCGTCGAGGACATCGTCGCCCTCGCTCTTGGGGTCTTCAGCGTCCGTGCTGACCATCATGTCGAGGAACAGGGACGTGGCCGGCAGGTGACGGCAGCACAGCAGCTGTGGGCCCACCTGGTTGGATCCGTCCTGCAACCACAGGCCGTAGCTGCCTTCCCGTCCCTCCTGGACCAGGGCATGCAGCAGTGCGTCGAGGCGGCCGGTGGCCGTGTCGGCGCCGGTGAACGCCAGGCGCATCCAGTCGTCGCCGCGTTCCAGCGTACCGGGTGAACGCAGGCCCTCGACCTCCGGTGTCGGCAGTTCATTGAGCGATTGGTCGATGCGGTCCTGGTCCCATTCGTCGCCCAGGGCCGTCAGCGCCAGGTCCTCAAGGTCACCCAGCCAGGCGTGGTGCCGGGCCAGGAAGAGGGCGGGAGAAGTCCCCGCCGGCAGCAGCGCGGCCAGGGTGAAGTTGAAGTAACGCCCCACCTTGTCGACGCTGGGAATGGTCACCCCCGCCACGGCCTGTTCCCCACAGATGCCATTCCCCAGGACGAAGGTCCAGGCGGGGCAGCTGAGATAGAAGGTCAGCCACTCCTGCGGAAGGCGTTCCTTGGCGGCGGCGATGCCGGCCTGCAACCAGTCGTCCCAGGGCGCGGTGAAATCGCGCGGCAGGCGCTTCTGGATGAAGTCCCCGTAGGCCGGCAGCTTGCCGTAGAACCCCGGGTCGGAGACGCGGTCGAGTTCGCTCACAGCTGGTCCGGGCAGCGGAAGCTGCGCAGGTCGCGCAGGTCGAAGGGGTTGAAGGCGCTCGCGGCGCGGATCTCGTACTCCGCCCAGCGCTCGTCCAGTTCGAACCGCACCTGGAAGGCTTCCGAGTTGCCCGAGGCCTGCAGCCCCGAGCGGTCGAACATGCGGAACAGGGACCAGGGGCCGGTTTCCGAATTGCCCGAGCGGCCCGCGCTGCTCGCCGGCACGAACTGGTAACCCACCATGCCCTGGACGGCGTCACCCGGCCAGCGGAAGGTCTTGGCGATGATGGGGCCGTGGCTGTAGCTGGTGCTCTCGCCATTGATGCTGAGCGTGAAGTTCGTGGCGGCCGCATCCAGGCGTACCGGGCGCATCTCGAAGGTGACCGAGGGCAGGGCGCCACCGCCGGAGAAGAAGGCCCGCTGGATGTTCTTCGCCTGCTGCATGTAGCGCAGCGAAGACGGGTTGATGCGGACCGTGTTGGCGTACGCCGGGCGCAACGCCCAGGTCGGCCGGGTGGTGTCCACCACCTGGGCCAGGTACTTGTTGAAGAAGGTGTCGAGAATGCCCGAGTTCGGCGCGAAGAAGGTGCCGAAATCGTACAGCGGCACGGCCTGCGTGCTGTCGCGATTGAAGGGGTACCGGCCATTGATGGCCTGGCGGCAGAACGGCGCCACCTCCGCGGACCAGGCGGCCTGGATGGCCGTGGACGCGTCCCCGGCGATCAGGTTGTCGCTCTGCGAGACCACGTCCAGCACCCAGTCCCGGATGGGCGCCGGCGTGCGCTGCCCCCGCTGGCGCACTGCCGTGAGGGCGGAACTCGCCTCGTTCTGCATGTCGCTGATGAGCGCGTCGGCCGAGGCCCGTGACAGGGTCTCGATGTAGCGGTACAGGTTGTCCAGGTCCGCGATCAGCGTGTCCAGCGGCGAGGGCCTGCCGTCGTCGGCGCCCCCGGCGAGTTGATGCACGCCGGCGAAGCTCCGGTCCACCATGGCCGGGTCCACGAGGTCGGGGTTGGTGCCCTGGCTGCGCAGGATGGCTTCGAACTTCTCGCGCAGGGAGGCGTCCTCCTGGGCGCCACGTATGACCTCCTCGGGCGTGAGGCGGGTGGCGTTGGACACGTTCACCAGCAACTGCCGCAGTGGCGAGGCATCGCCGGAGAGCACCAGCAGGATGCTGGCGGCCTGTTCCATGCCGCTGAACGGCCGGATGCGCACGTCTTCCAGGAAATCGATCCAGCTGCGAACGTAGTCCTCGAGGTAGGCCAGCCGGATCCCGTTGATCAGGTCCGTTTCCGAGACCTGCACGGCGTCCGTGGCCTCCGTGGCGAAGATCCAGGCCTCGTCCTCGACCTGCTCGATGGCGTCCTCTTCCGCCGGCAGGTACATCTCCTGGTAGCCCAGGGGCGAGAAGAACGCGGGCACGCCGCTGTTGAAGGGCGCGCCGCTGGAGCGGGTGAACACCAGGGGGCCGTCGGGGCCGGTCATGGTGCCGAGAGAGTAGGTTTCGCCCTCGTCGATGTGCTCGCTCTTGATGACGGAGTAGATGCGCTGGGCCAGGGTGGTCCGGCCGAGCACGATGCGCGCGCTGGTCACCAGGTTGCGGTCCAGGTCGAAGGGCGGTGACAGGGGCTGCAGGTCGAGCAGGGCGTCGAGATGCCCCTTCAGCTCGTCCAGTTGCTCGTTGGTCATGACGCGGGCCAGGTCCCTGTCCCAGTCGGCCGTGACGACCTCGCGGACGTAGTCCTCGTCCAGGCGGTCGGGCGTGCCCAGCATCAGGTAGGCCTTCAGCAGTTCGTAGACCCGGTTCGGGTCGTTCATGCTCGCGTTCAGGTCCTGCTCCATGCCGATCATGAGTCGGGGCAGGAACGCCTGTTCGAGGATGCGCTTGTAGGCCGGAATGGTGCCGTTCTCACCCAGCCGGTCCCCCTGGTACAGGCCCCAGCGCATGCGCAGGGGCGGGGACTCAAAGCTCGCCTCGTAGCCCACGGGCAGCGCCCGGGCCTCGTTGAGCAGGGGCAGGATGCCGCGCATGGAGGCATCGCTGGGCTTGACGTCGTCGATGGTCTCGCGGATTTCCACGGCGGACTGGTCGACATCGGCGATCAGGCCCTTGTTGGCGCCATGGCTGATCCACCAGGCGATGTTCAGCAGGATGGGGACGGCGATCAGCGCCGCCCAGCCGGCCTTGCGCGCAATGCCGTACATGCGCTCGACCTTCAGGTTCGCGCCGGCCAGGCCCGATTCGCCGAAGATCACCTTCATCATCAGGTCCTGGATGAAGAAGGCCTTGCCCTTGGAGGGCATGGACTGCGTGGCCGAGCGGCTCAGGCTGAAGTTGCTGGCCAGCTGGCTCATGATCCGGTTGAAGGGCGTGCCCTCCTGGGTGCCGCTGGTGAAGTACACGCCGCGAAGCAGGGGCGTGGTCTTGAAGCGGCTGGGTTTGAACACCTGGCCCAGGAACTGCTCGATGGCTTCGCGGGAAGAGGCCATCTGCAGGGGGAAGTTGTAGATCAGCTCGCGGCGCTGGACGTCGCGCTCCTCCTGGAGGCGCTGCACCAGCCGTTCCTCCATGCGCTGCTGCAGCGCGGAGAATTCGCCGTCGAAGGCCTTCAGCGGGTCCTCGTCGAGCCCGAGGGTGAAGCCCCAGACCTGCGCCCGCTCATTGCGGTCCAGGTCGCCGTAGAACTCCATGAAGCCGGCCAGCAGGTCGGACTTCGTGAACATCAGGTAGATCGGGAACCGCACCCCCAGCTGATCGTAGAGCTCCTGGATTCGGTCGCTGATGGCCTTGGCCGTGCGCTCCTTGTCGCGCTCGCTCTGGCGCAGCAGCTCTTCCGTGCTGATGGCCAGGATGATGCCGTTGATGGGCCGCCGCGCGCGGTGCTTCTTGAGCAGCTTGAGGAAGCCCAGCCAGGCCGAGTTGTCGACATCCTGGTTGCTGTCCTGGGTGGTGTAGCGGCCGGCCGTGTCGATCAGCACCGCCTCGTCGGTGAACCACCAGTCGCAGTAACGCGTACCGCCCACGCCCTGGACCTTCTGGTCGCCCAGGCTTTCGGCCAGCGGGAACTGGAGGCCGGAATTGACCAGCACGGTGGTCTTTCCGGACCCCGGGGGACCGATGATGATGTACCAGGGCAGCTGGTAGATGGACTTGATCTTCTTGCCGCCGACCTCGCTTTTCTTCAGGACGGACAGGGCCTCGTCGAAGCGGCCCTTGAGTTCGGCCATTTCCTCGGCGGACTGCTCGGCCGTGGGGTCCGCGGCCGCGGCGCCCTTGGCCAGGTCCTTGGAGATCGCCTCGGACTTCTTGCGGTTGCGCCAGGCCTTGAACCCGCGAACCAGGAAATAGCCGAGGATCAGGACGACGATCACGATGATCCGGTTCACCGGCGGCCCTAGTGGGTCAAAGCTGCCGAAGCGGATCAGCGGCCCGTAGTACCAGACCATGATCGCCAGGGCGCCCACGGCCAGCCCGGAGAACACGCCATAGGTGATCAGCATGGACATGAGGGGCCCCATCAGCCTGCCCCCCCGGCGCGCTGCATCACGACCACTTCGACCCGTCGGTTCTGGGCCCGGCCCTCACGCGTGTCGTTGCTGGCGATGGGCTGCGTTTCGCCGAGCCCTTCGGCAACGGTTCGCGCCGGGTCGAGCATCTGTTCATGGATCACGGTCACCACCGATTCCGCCCTTGCCTGGGACAGTTCGAAGTTGGAGGGAAAACGCCCGCTGGCGCGCATGGGGACGTTGTCTGAGTGGCCGACGATCCGGACACGGCCCGTGGTCTGCTCCAGTCCCTCGCCGATGCGACGCAGGATGGGCAGGTACTCCGACTTGATCCGTTCACTGCCGGACTCGAACAGGCCATCGCCCTTGATCGACACCACCATGCGGTCGGGGAACTCGTCCACGCTGACCTTGCCGGCCTGGATCTCGGGCGCCAGGAAACGCGCCAGGGAGAAGCGTGGTGGTTCGGGGTCGGGAATGTTCATCACCGGCTCGGGCGCCAGGATGTGGTTGGGGATGAGGCCGGCCTCGCGGCCGATGCCCATCACTTCGGCGTGCACCGGGTCGGCATGGCCGCTGAGACTGAAGCGCCAGAGACTGAACAGACCCACCAGCAGCAGGATCGCGATACAGGCGGCCAGCCACGCGGGCACCAGGGGCCCCCGCGCCGTGGCGTGCTTGTCCAGTCCTTCCCAATGCGGCGACAGGCCCGTCTCGTACTCGCCGCGGTGGTTGCGGATGACGTGGTAGAGATTTTCCCGGACGCGTTCCAGCTCATTGATCCCGTCATTGGATACCGCGTAGCGGCCCCGAAAACCGAGGGCGAGACAGAGGTAGAACAGTTCCAGGAGGTCGAGATTGCGGGCCGCGTCCTGCTCCAGCTTGTTCAGGAGCCGGAAGAATTTCTCACCGCCGAAGGTTTCCTTGTGAAACAGGCTCAGCAGGCTCTGGCGTGACCAGTTGCTCTGGGCGCCCCAGGGGGTGGCCATCACGAATTCGTCGATGGTCGAACACAGGGCGTAACGTGCGATATAAATGGTTTCCGGCGGAATGCCCTCGGCCTGGGCGCGCCGTTCGAACTGGGTGATTTCACCGGCGAGCTGCTGGTGCAGTCCTTCCGGGTTGGGGTGCGTCGGCGTGTTGCGAATCTGGCTGAGCAGGTTGAGCAGGATGGCCGCGGAACGCTCCAGGGGGTTCAGGCCCTGGCGGCCTTTCAGTTCGACCCGGCCGCGCGGTGTCGAGGGCGGCGGCGGCGCCCCGCCGCCGGGGGGTGGGGCGGTCGGCCGGCGCCCCCCGGGACTGGGCTTGATGATGGTCTTTTCTTCGTCTGGATCGAAGAACGGGTCGTCGTGTTCAGCCATGATGCCTAGCCCCTGATGGCCCAGAGTTCGAGCTCGAGGTCCGGAAACTTGCCCGGGTGCAGACCGAGACCGCCCGAGGTGGGCAGCTCACGCCACAGCTCGGCCGTCCGGTCCAGGCGGAAATAGTTGAACCCGGAATGGAAGGGAATTTCCCGCGGCGCCACCGGCAGGGACTCGAGCCCGATGCCCGGCAACTGCGAGGTGATCAGCGTCTTCATCTTTTCCTTCGGCCCGATCTTCGCCTGGCGCGGGAACTGCGAGCGCAGCGTTTCGGAAGGCATCGCCGCCTTGACCGCGAGCACGAAATCCGCGTTCTCGAACAGGCCCTTGTCGTTCACCACCGCGAGGTGGATGCCGACCTTGGTGTATTCCTTCAGCACCAGCTGTTCGGCGCTGGACTCGATGATGTGGCCGAGGAGGTTGCGAAGCTCGTGCATGAGCGGCGTGAAGCCCGCGGCGATGTCCGTGTGCACGTAGTCCGGCAGGTTCTTGGGCCGCTTGCCCTCGTCCAGGAAGGTCGCCAGTTCACCGGCCAGCATGAGGCAGACCTGGAACAACGACTCGGGGTGGTAGTGCGGCAGGGACGCCAGGTGGGCGAACAGCGGCTCGTAGCGGTTCACCACCTGCAGGATGAGGTAATCCTGGACCTGGGGCGTGCCGCCCCGGCCTTCGGCGGCCAGGCGCGCTGCGATTTCCTCCGCGCGGTGCTTGAGCAGCCCCTGCAGTTCCTTGATGTATCCGTTGAGCGTGACCTCGTTGCGGCAGTCCATGCAGGTGGGGATGTACTCGGCGTCCATCACCAGTTGCTGGTCGGCGCGCACCTCCACCAGTCGCCCGATGGGAATGCAGGCGAACTCCTCCCGTTCGTCGTGCTCGCCGAGCAGCCGCAGTCGCGGCCGCGCCAGTTCGATGGGCGCGACGCTGTCCTCGGGCAGGCTGGTGTCACGCACGTCGGAAATCTGGACGCCGAAGCGGGTCTCTTCCCGGTCGCTTTCCTCCCGGCTCGATTCGGTGGCGTTGGGCCGCCGTTCCAGCAGGCAGAGGTAGACGTTCTCGTTCTTGAGATTCTTGTCCGGCACCATGGGCGGCGGCGCCGCGTCGGCTCCGGGGATCACGACCGCGGTCCCGTCGGGCATGACGGCCCGGCAGGAAGCGATCTCGATTTTCCCCAGGCTCAGGGCCTCCTGGCTGAGTGTCAGTTCAACCACGCCCCAGGCGTACGGACGCAGGGGCGCGGTGCGATTCTCCAGCAGGGCCTCGAAGTAGCGGTCGTTCTGCTGGAAATGCTGGGGTCGGAGAAACATGCCCTCCGACCAGATGATCTTGGATGTCCAGGACATGTCGCCCCGCCGTTCAGTTCTGGGAGGAGGTGGTGACCTGGAACTGCCCCAGGTTCACCGCGATCGTGGTGGTGGTTCCCGCCACGATGGGCACGACCTGGCGCCAGCTCGCGTTGTCGATGTCGCGGTAGCCCGCGACGAATCCGATGGCGGAAGTCCCGGAGTCGATTTCCAGCGTCTGCAGGTTGGAACCGCCCGGCGCCACGACCAGCTGAATCCCGTTCAGTCGATCAGCGCCCAGCGCCGCGCCCGAAGGATCCGTGAGGCTGACGTAATCGAGGCTGTTGAAGGTCTCCGCGGACTTCAGTTCCAGGATGTGCAGCACGATGGGAGACGGCCGTCCCTGGAGGTCCGGATTCACGTCCGGCGCGGCCTGGATGCTGACCGTGATGGGGTCCGGCTTTTTCGGGGCGCCGCCACAGGCGGCCAGCCCGGCCATCAGCACTGCGGCGAGACACCACCGCGCGATGGCCCCAGTTCTGGCCATGGACTTCGATCCTTCCTTCATCGTGGTCTACTCCCTAGGTCTTGTTCTTGAGTCGGCTCATTTGCGCCTCGTAAGCGCGGATGAATTCCGAACCGAAGAGTTGCTGGAAATCGTCTTCCGCCTCGTTCGCGATCTCGGCGTACATGGAATTAAATATATCCCAGTATCTGGCTTTTTTTGCGCCCGGCAGGATGTTGTCCAGCACGGAGCTGGACACGAGTTTCTTCTCCAGGGTTTCCGGGCTGAACCGCCGCAGCAGTCCCTGCAATGCCGCTTCCATGCCGGCCATCACGGCGATCTGGTGGGCGTTGATGTCCTCGAAGGCTTCCTTGACCGCGCTCTCGCCCTGCAGGTAGGCGTGGTCGTCGTTCTGGCGCAGCATGCGCACCAGCGCGTCATCCGGCATGGGCGAGAACTTCAGGGGGTTGTTCTCCGAGGGCCGGATCATGGTCTGGTCCAGGCGGAACTCGTTCTTCACCGAGGCCCGTCCGCTCAATGCACGCATGATGCCCTCGGTAAAGGCCCGGTTCACCCGTCCGAGGAATTCGAAAAAGGCGTCCGGGTCATCCACGTTCAGGCCGGCGGCATCGACGCGCGCACCCCGGGCGAAGGCCGCCAACGGCGAGTCCGCGCCCGGCGTCGGGCGTTTCGGGGCAGGGGTGGGCTCGCGTGCGGGCTTCGCGGCGGGCGCCGGCTTCGCGGGTGGTGTCGGTTCGGGTTCCACCGCGGCCCGTGGCGGTTCCGGCGCGGGTGGCGGCGGGGCGGGCGCCGGCGTGGGTTCGGGCTCGGGCTCGGGCGCGGAGGGCGGCGGGGCAGGGGGCTCCGGCGCCGGGTCGCTTTCCAGGGCGTCGTCGGAACCGAACGGTTCGTCGATGTCGGCGCTGAAGGTGCCGGTATCGCCCCAGTCGTCGGAAAAGCCGAAATCCTCGTCGGTATCCTCTTCCTTCTTCTCCGCCAGCGGGGATCGCATCATTCCCGTTGCTTCGTCCCAGTCGTCGGGGATCTCGAGACCGCTACCGGCCGATGGCTGTGATACCGGCCGTGCTTCCCGGATGGGTTCGTTGATCACTTCGAAGCCCGACTCGGCCGGGGGCGGCGAGCGCTTCCCGCCGGTGTCATCGAGATTCAGGATGCTGTCGATATTGACGCCGCGGTCCAGCGCGTTGTGATCGAGCTGAGACAGGGGGGTGTTGATCTCGCGTTCGTCGGGATCGTCGAAAGCCGGCGCGGGCGGCGCGGGTTTCGGTTCGGCGAACGGGTCTTCCCCGTCGTCGTCGGCAAAGGGGTCGGCGGCGGGCGCCACGGGCTGGTCGAAAGCGGTGAAGCCTTCCGTCAACGGCTCCTCCACGTCCTCGCGGACTTCGACCGTGGAGTCCCCGAGTTCCACAACGAACTCGTAGTCGCCGATCCGGAACTTGTCGTGGTCGTTGATCTGCACGGAGCCGTTGCGCTCCATCCGGGTATCCGAACCGTTGACGAAGGTTCCATTGGTGCTCAGGTCGGTGAGGTAGTAGTCGTCACCCTTGCGCTCCACGCGGCAATGAACGCCCGACAGGAAACGCTGCGGGTCGGGCATCACCCAGTCGTTGTCCTTGCCTCGGCCGATCGTGAAGGCGCCGGCATCGGACCAGAACCGTTCCTGCTGGCCCGGCGTGAGTCGCTGGTAACTGCTGATTCTCAGGCTGATCGGCATGGTGAGTTCAGTGGTCTCCTCTCGGTCCTGGCCTGTACGGAAATCGCCCGGCATTCGCCGGTCCCGCCCACGTCACGGGGCTGCCTGGAAAAAGTCCAGTTCGCAGTCCGTCCCCCGATCGTTTTCCCGGGACGGCCAGCGAAGGCGGGAATGTCAGTTGCGGGTCGACCCGTTTCCCCTATACTCAAGTGGTCCTGAGTTCTTGTTCAGTCATCATAGTCCAAGAATAGCAAAAGCAATCAGTGAACTTCCGGCACGGGTCCATCGCCTGGCGAGAACCCCGACGGGGTCCCTACGACTTCACGCAATTCGGCATTGGGGAGAATGCATGCGTATTTCCGCTGACGAGCTGAGCCAGCCTATTTCCGAGGATCAACCCTGCGGGGAAGATCTCGAGTACGACGCCGCCTTCCAGGCGATGGAAACCGCCCTGCAATCGCAGGACGCCCAGGAGATGGGCGATTCAACGAAAGAAGCCCAGGGTCCCGACTGGCAGGCCGTGGGCGCCAACGCCCTCGACCTCCTGGGCCGCACGCGCGACCTGCGCGTGTTCGTCAATCTCGCCATGGCGGGCCTTCACACCGACGGACTCCCGGCGTTTCACCAGGCCCTGGTGGCCCTGAACAACTGCATGGACCAGTTATGGGAAACGGTGCATCCCCAGCTCGATCCGGATGATGACAACGACCCCATGATGCGCATGAACGTGCTGCAGAACCTCGACGACTACGCCAACGTCCGCATGGGCCTGAAGCGTTGTCCGCTGGTGGAGCTCAAGGGCTTCGGCGCATTCAGCCTGCATGACATCGAACTGGCCACCGGCGCGCGCGAGGCCGGCGAAGGCGAGGAGGTGACGGACCTGGCGATCATTCAGGGCGCCTTCGTCGACTCCGACCGTGACCAGCTCACCCTGGTGTCGGAAGCGGCGGCGGGTGCGCTGGCCGAGTTCGCGCGGATGTCGGAACTGTGGTCCGAGCGCACCGGCGGGTACGAGCAGCCCGGCATCGACAACGTGATCGCCTCCCTGCGTGAAATCAGCCGAACCCTGGTGGAGTACGCGCCCGCGGGCACCGTGGCGGGTACGGAGGAGGAGGCGGCAGCCGAAGGCGAAAGCGGTTCGGCGGCGCCCGCGGCGCCCGGTACGATCAACAGTCCTGCCGATGTCATCCTGGCCCTGGACCGGATTTGCGATTACTACGCAAAGACCGAACCTTCCAGCCCCATTCCCTTCATCCTCAGGCGCGCCCAGCGGCTGGTGTCGAAATCGTTCTACGAAATCCTCCAGGACATTGCCCCTGACGGGATCACACAGTTCGACACGATCACCGGGCACATGCAGGAGTGAGCGGTGCGGTGATCCGCACACGGACTCCCCGTTCATGGTCCGGAAGTGGCAAGAAACTTGTGCTATGTATTAACCATCATCCAACGTCCCCGTCATCACCGAGGTTAGCCTTCCATGGGTAAAGAAAGCAGTCAGAAATTCATTCAGCGCAATCGTGCGCCCAGGGTACAGATCGAATACGACGTCGAACTGTACGGTTCGGAGAAGAAGGTCCACCTGCCCTTCGTGGCCGGGGTGCTCGCCGACCTTTCCGGCAAGTCCGAAAACACGCCGCCGCCCGTGGCGGACCGCAAGTTCCAGGAATTCGACATCGACAACTTCGATGACCGCATGAAGGCCATCAAGCCGCGTGCCGCTTTCCGGGTGGACAACACCCTGACGGGCGAGGGCCAGCTCAACGTGGACCTGACCTTCGAAAGCATGGACGACTTCTCACCCGAAGCCGTGGCGCGCAAGGTCGATTCACTCAACAAGCTGCTGGAAGCACGGACCCAGCTCAGCAACCTGGTGACCTACATGGACGGCAAGAGCGGGGCGGAAGAGCTCATCGCCAAGGCCATGAACGACCCGGCGCTCATGCAGTCCCTGGTTTCTGCGCCCAACCCCGACGACGCTTCCGAGAAAGAGGACTGATTCATGGCTGAAGAGAAACTCGCCACAAAGGGCGCGGCGGCAGCCGTCACCGAGGAAAGCAGTGATTTCGCGGCCCTGCTCCAGAAGGAGTTCCGCCCGAAGTCCGACCGTATCTCGGACGAAATCAATTCCGCGGTCGGCACGCTGGCCGAGTACGTGCTCAAGGACACCAACCTGGTGTCCGAGGACGCGGTGACCTCGATCCAGGCGATGATCGCCCAGATTGACGCCAAGCTGACCGAGCAGGTCAACCAGATCATCCACCATGAGGAGTTCCAGAAACTCGAGAGCGCCTGGCGCGGCCTGTCCTACATGGTGAACAACACCGAAACCGACGAGTCCCTGAAGATCAAGGTCATGAACATCTCCAAGGAGGAGCTGGGCAAGACCCTGAAGAAGTTCAAGGGAACCGCCTGGGACCAGAGCCCCTTGTTCAAGCAGATGTACGAAGAGGAATACGGGCAGTTCGGTGGTGAGCCCTTCGGGCAGATCGTGGGTGACTACTACTTCGACCACGGACCCGCGGACGTTGAAATTCTTCGTGGCATGGCGCAGATCAGCGCGGCCATGCACGCGCCGTTCATTTCCGCGGTGTCGCCGACGGCGATGCAGTTCGACTCCTGGGCCGAGCTGAGCAACCCGCGCGACCTCACCAAGATCTTCCAGACGCCGGAATACGCGGCCTGGCGGTCGCTGCGTGAATCCGAGGACTCGCGTTACCTCGGCCTGACCATGCCGCGCTTCCTCGCTCGCCTGCCTTATGGCGCGAACACCGACCCGGTCGAGGCCTTCGACTTCGAGGAGGAAACCGAGGGCGCGGATTCCAGCAAGTACTCCTGGGCCAACTCGGCCTATGCCATGGCGACCAACATCAACCGCTCCTTCAAGGTGTTCGGCTGGTGTTCGCGGATCCGCGGCATCGAGTCCGGCGGCGCGGTGGAGGAGCTTCCGACCCACACCTTCCCGACGGACGATGGCGGCGTGGCCATGAAGTGCCCGACCGAGATCGCCATCAGCGACCGGCGCGAGGCGGAACTCGCGAAGAACGGCTTCATGCCGCTCATTCATCGCAAGAACTCCGATTTCGCGGCCTTCATCGGCGCCCAGTCCTTGCAGAAGCCGCAGGAGTACGAGGATCCGGACGCCACGGCCAACGCCAACCTGGCTGCGCGCCTGCCGTACCTGTTCGCCACCTGCCGCTTCGCGCACTATCTCAAGTGCATCGTTCGCGACAAGATCGGTTCCTTCAAGGAGCGCGACGACATGCAGCGCTGGCTGAACAACTGGATCCAGCAGTACGTGGACGGCGACCCCGCGAACTCCACCGAGTCCACCAAGGCGCGCAAGCCCCTGGCGGCGGCGGAGGTCGTGGTGGAAGCGGACGAGAGCAACCCGGGCTACTACCGGTCGCGTTTCTACCTGCGGCCGCACTACCAGCTCGAAGGCCTGACCGTGTCCCTGCGACTGGTGTCCAAGCTGCCTTCCGTCAAGGAAGGGGGCGGCTGATCCTCGGGTCGTCGCAGGCCGCGAATCTTTTTCGCGGCCTGTGAGTTGCCTCACAGAACGGGGCCTCGGCGACGACTACAGTAAGCATACCGGGAGGCCAAGAGAGGCCCCCGCCAGTCGGCGCCAAGGCGTCGGGACCGAAAGGACATTCCGGGCCAATTCGAGCGGCCCTCAGATATGAAAGGAGAGTAACGTGGCAGGTGATACATTCGTTGAAATCAAGGAAATCCCGGGTGACTGCGAAGTCGAGGGATACAAGGGCCAACACGACGCGGAAGGGTTTTCCTGGAGCATCAGCCAGGCCGCCAACATGCACACCGCGACCGGTGGTGCGGCGTCCTCCTCGATGGTGGGCGACTTCAGCTGCTCGGTCCCGTGCGGCAAGGGTGACCCCAACTTCGCCCAGTACTGCGCGCTCGGCAAGCACATTCCCACCGTCAAGGTGCACCTGTGCAAATCGTCCGGCGACACGCTGGTGGAGTGGTACACCTACACCTTCAATACCGTCATCATCTCGAGCTACAGCGTTTCGGGCGGCGGTGGAGCACCGGGCTACGCGAACATCAGCTTCAACTTCGCCGATTTCCAGCTCCAGCAGTTCGACCAGGACGACAAGGGTTCGGTCAAGGCCGGCCCGGACGTGAAGTACAGCGCTCGCTTGAAGAAGCCGCTCTGATCTTCGGGATCAGGTCAGGCATCATGGCACGAAGGCTGGGGGCCCTCCCGGGGGCTCCCTGCCTGTATTGCGCCTCCCGATTCGCTTTTTCGTCACTGGGGAACGTCGACGATGGACGCTGAACTGCTGCTCAAGGCCGGCGATCCGGCCGCAGCCCTCGAGTCACTCAAGAACAAGGTGCGGGCCGATCCATCGAACGCGTCCCTGCGCACCTTCCTGTTCCAGCTGATGGCGATCAACGGAGACTGGGACAAGGCGACCAAGCAGTTGGACGTGGTCAAGGACCTCGACGACGGCACCATCGCCATGGCCCGTGTCTACGAGGATGTCATCAATTGCGAGAAGCACCGCGACGCGGTGTTCGCCGGCAAGGTGCGCCCCATCGTGTTCGGAGAACCCGAGCCCTGGGTGGCCAGGCTGGTCGAGGCGCAGCAGGCGCTGGCCCAGGGCGATGTCGATCGGCATCTTTCCCTCCAGCAGCAGGCCTTCGAGGAGGCTCCTGCCGTTTCGGGCCGCATCAACGACGAAGGCTTCGAGTGGCTGGCCGACGCGGACACCCGCTTTGGCCCGGTGCTCGAAATGATGTTCAACCAGCATTATTACTGGGTTCCGCTCAACCGGGTGCGCAGCCTGAAGACCGAAGCGCCTTCCGACCTGCGCGACCTGGTCTGGCTCCCGGCGGAGGTGACCTGGGTCAACGGCGGCCAGGTGATGGTGATGATGCCGGCGCGCTATCCGGGACTGGAAGGCCTCGACGGCAACCACCTCCTGGGCCGCAAGACCGAGTGGCGCGAGTCGCACCCCGGGGTGTTCGAAGGCGTCGGCCAGAAGATGCTGGGCACCGACCAGGGCGAGTACCCGCTGCTGCAGGTCCGCACCATCGAATTCGACGCCTGAGGCGCGCATGAGCCAATGGTCACTCACCGAGCGGCTGCAACCTTCCCTGCTCGATCGCCTCACCGACGAGGAGCCGGACAAGAAAAAGGAGCGCCAGGGTGAAGCCTTCCTTGGGCAATCCGAACTGAAGAAGGCGGTCATCCGGGACCTGAGCTACCTGCTCAACTGCGTGTCCTTCGAAGCGGTGTTCGACCTTTCCGAGGCGCCACGCGTGCAGGACTCGGTGATCAACTACGGCATTCCCGATCTTTCGGGACATTCCGCCGAATCGCTCGACATCGCGGACATCGAGAGCCGCGTGCGCCGGGCCATTCATCGTTTCGAACCCCGACTCATCCGCAACGCGCTGAAGGTGCGCATCGAAGCGAACCGCGACGAGATGAGCCAGAACTCGATGGTGTTCCGGATCGAAGGATCGATTTTCGGGCAACCGGCGCCGTTCCAGGTGCAGCTTCATACCGAAATCGACCTGGAGAACGGCGACGTCACAGTGCGCGAGGACTACTGAGCAGGATGGACCAGAGGCTCATCAAGCACTACAACGAAGAACTGGCCTTCATGCAGGAGATGGGGGCGGAATTCGCCAACCATTTTCCCAAGGTGGCGGGGCGCCTGGGCCTGGAAGGGCTGCAGTGCGCCGACCCCTACGTCGAACGCCTGCTCGAAGGCTTCGCCTTTCTCGCCGCCCGGGTCCACCTGGAACTCGATCGTGAGTATCCGCAGTTCTGCCAGCACCTGCTGGAAATCGTCTATCCCGACTACCTCGCCCCCCTCCCGTCCATGGCCGTGGTGCAGTTCAAGGCGGAAACCGATGACCCCGGCCTGGCCGCGGGCTTCGAGCTTCCCCGGGGTTCGGCCATGCGCAGCGGGCTCGGGGACCAGATGCAGACCGCCTGCGAATACCGGACCGCCCAGGCGGTAAAGCTCTTTCCCCTGAAAGTGGCCGAGGCCGACTACATTGGCACCCGCGCGGCGCTGGCCAAGATGGGTTTCCGGCCCGACCGCTCGGTGGTCGCCGGCATCCGCATCCGCATCGAGACGACAGCGGAAGTGGAAGTGAACCAACTGGAACTCGACGAGTTGCCGCTCTACCTGGGCGGCACGGGGACGGTGCCCCTCTCCCTGTTCGAGCAGATCATGGGCAATGTCCACGATGTGCACCTGGTCACCGGCGCCAAGAACGAGCGGAAGTTCACCCGGCTGGGCAAGGACCGGCTCGTCTCCATGGGCTTCGATCCCGGGGAGTCGATGCTCAACTACCGGTCCCGGTCCTTCGACGGCTACCGCATCCTGCGGGAGTACTTCGCGTTCCCCGAACGGTTCCGCTTTCTTCGGTTCCTGGGCCTGGGACCGGCCCTCAAGGCGGGCAAGGGCCAGTCCTTCGAGATCGTCATCGAGCTCGACAGCCGACAGAACGAACTCGAGAACGTGATCAACGCCAGCCATTTCCTGCCCTTCTGCGCGCCGGTCATCAACCTTTTTCCCAAGCGCAGCGACCGCATCAGCCTGAACCAGCGCGACCACGAGTTCCATGTCCTGGTCGACCGCAGCCGCCCGATGGATTTCGAGATCCACCAGGTGCAGGAGGTGACCGGCTTCGGCACCTCGGCCTCGGAGCAGACCAACTTCCTGCCGTTCTACGCGCTCAAGGACCGGCACAACGTGTCGGACGACATGGCCTTCTACACGCTGCAACGCAGGCCGCGCCTGATTTCCTCGCGCCAGAAGGAAAAGGGCGCGCGCTCGAACTATCTCGGCCAGGAAGTGTTCATTTCCCTGGTGGATGGCAACGAGGCGCCCTACGGGACCGAGCTCAACCAGCTCGGCCTGGTGACCCTGTGCACCAACCGGGACCTCCCGCTGCTGATCCCGCTGGGACAGAAGGGCGGTGATTTCTTCCTGGACCAGAACGCGCCGGTGCGCGAGATCAACGCCATCGCCGGGCCAACCCGTCCCAGTTCGCTGGGGCTGTCGGGCGAGGCGCGCAACCGCTATTCCGCGTCCACCAGCGGCGAACTCGCCTGGCGCCTGATCAACCACCTGTCGCTGAACTTCCTCAGCCTGGTCGATGAAAGTCCGGAGGAGGGCGCCGCCGCCCTGCGCGAACTGCTCGAGCTCTACAGCAACGGCCAGAAGGTGATGGAGCGGCAGATCAACGCCGTGATGTCGGTGCGGGCCCGACCGATCACGCGCCGCCTGCTCATTCCCGGGCCGATCAGCTTCGGCCGTGGCCTGGAAATCACGCTGGTGCTCGAAGAGGCGGGCTTCGAGGCGGGCGGCATGTTCCTGTTCGGGACGGTCGTCAACGAGTTCTTCCGGAAGTACGTTTCCCTCAACAACGTCACCGAAACCGTGGTGGTCACGGATTCGAACGTGGAGATTGGTCGATGGCCGGTGAAGATGGGCCGCAGGCCGGAGATGTAGCCTTCCTGGAGGCGCTGGCGGAGGAGCCCTGGAAGTACGGGTTCCTCGCAAGCGTGCGCCGGCTCGACACCCTGCGGCGGGACAAGCCGAGGACCGGTCGCGCCACGCAGCCCAAGCAGGATGCGGTGCGGTTTTCCCAGGAACCGTTCATGGAGTTCGCGCCGTCGACGCTGTCGGGCCTGTACCGCGACGAGCAGTCGGCCGCGCCCCGGCTGGCGCAGCGTTTCCTGGGGCTGTTCGGCCCCGACGGCCCGCTGCCCAGCCACCTGACCCAGTACGCGCGCAGCCGCGAGCGCCAGGCCCGGGACCCGAGCTTCGCGCGCTTCTGCGACATGTTCCACCACCGCATCGTCAGCCTGTTCTACCGGGCCTGGTCCCAGGCCCAGCCGACCGTCCAGTTCGACCGGCCGGAGGAAGACCGGTTCCACGTCTACGTGGGCGCCCTGATCGGCCTGGGCACGGAAAGCCTCAAGGACAAGGACGCCATGTTGCACGTGTCGAAGCTCAGCTTCGCCGGGCACCTCGGCAGCCTGCCACGCCATCCCGAGGGGCTGTCCTCCCTGCTGGGCGATTATTTCGAGGTGCCGGTGGCCATCAAGGAGTTCATCGCGCACTGGCTGCGGATACCGCGCCAGGACCACCTGCGACTCGGCCTGTCGGGCCACAACGGCCACCTGGGCCGGGATACGGTCATCGGAGAACGGGTCTGGCAGCGGCAGGACAAGTTCCGCGTGGTGCTGGGCCCGTTGGACCTCGAGCAGTACACCGCCTTCCTGCCCACCGGCAAGTCGTTCCAGGCACTGGTGGCCGCGGTTCGCAACTACGCCGGCGTGGAGCTGTTGTGGGAGGTGAACCTGGTGCTCAAGGGCGCCGACAGGCCGGTGACCTGCCTGGGGAAAAGCGGCGCCCTGGGCTGGACCAGCTGGCTCGAATCCAAACGCAGGGACCGCAACGCTTCAGACCTGATGTTGCAGGTCCAGAACTACGTGCACTAACGTTAACGACATTGGAAATCGCATGATCCGGGGAGTCACAAAGTGAGCGAAATCAGCAGAAACGCCCTGTTCGGGAAACTCAACCCCTTGTTGTACAAGGCCATCGAGAGCGCCACGGTGTTCTGCAAGATGCGCGGCAACCCCTACGTGGAGCTCGTGCATTGGCTGCAGCAGATCCTCCAGAGCCAGGATTCGGACCTGCGCCGGATCATCGATCATTTCGACATCGACATCGGGCGACTGGCGGCGGACTTCACCGCGGCCCTGGACCGCCTGCCGCGCGGCGCCTCCTCGGTTTCCGACCTGTCGGCGCAGCTCGAGGACTCGGTGGAACGGGGCTGGGTCTACGGCAGCCTGATGTTCGGTTCTTCGCAGGTGCGCAGCGGCCACCTCGTGGTGGGCATGCTCAAGACCCGCAACCTGCGCAGCAACCTGATGAGCATTTCCAAGTTGTTCGAGGCCCTGAAAGCCGACGAGATCATCAGTGATTTCAACAAGATCACCGACGGTTCCCCGGAAGGGAAGATGTCCGCGCAGGATGGCAGCGACCTGGCCGAAGCCGGCGGCGCCCCGGGCCGGCCGTCCACGGGGGGCGACGCGCTGGCGCGCTTCACGGTCGACCTGACCGAGCAGGCCCGGACCGGCGAACTGGATCCCATCGTCGGGCGCGACGAGGAAATCCGCCAGATCATCGACATCCTCATGCGCCGTCGCCAGAACAACCCCATCCTCACCGGTGAGGCCGGCGTGGGCAAGACGGCCGTGGTGGAAGGTTTCGCCATGCGCATCGCCTCAGGCGACGTCCCGCCGCAACTCAAGAACGTGGCCCTGAAAGTCCTCGACATCGGCCTGCTGCAGGCCGGGGCGAGCATGAAGGGCGAGTTCGAGCAGCGCCTGCGCCAGGTCATCGACGAGGTGCACGCCTCGGAGCAGCCCATCATCCTGTTCGTCGACGAGGCCCACACCCTGATCGGCGCGGGCGGGTCCGAAGGGACCGGGGACGCGGCCAACCTGCTCAAGCCGGCCCTGGCGCGCGGCACCCTGCGCACCGTCGCCGCGACCACCTGGGCCGAGTACAAGAAGTACATCGAGAAGGATCCCGCCCTGACCCGCCGTTTCCAGGTCGTCCAGGTGCTGGAACCCAGCGAGGACAAGTGCAACCAGATGCTGCGCTGCATTTCTCCGGTGATGGAAACCCACCACGAAGTGCAGGTGTTCGACGAGGCCCTGACCACGGCCACCCGCCTGGCCAGCCGCTACATTCCCGCCCGGCAGCTGCCGGACAAGGCCGTGAGCCTGCTGGACACGGCCTGCGCCCGCGTGGCCGTGGCCCTGCATGCCACCCCGGCGCCCCTGGAAGACTCCATGAAACGCATCGCGGCCCTGGAGCTCGAGCTGGAGATCCTGGCGCGCGAGGCGGCTATCGGCACGGAGGACGCCGAGCGCGCCGCGGCCCTGGCCGAGACCCTGGCCGAGGAAGAGGCGCGGCGCGACGAGCTTCAGGAGCGGTGGGAGAAGGAAAAGGCCGTGGTCGACCAGATCCTGACCATCCGCCGCCAGCTGATGGGCGAGGGCGAGGACCCCGACGCCATTGCCGAGGAGATCGCCGCGGAAGTGGCCGCCGAGGCGGCCGCCGAGGACGAAGAAGAGGAGGAAGAAGCCGGTGAGGAAGCCGAGGCCGATGACGCCGAGGCGGCGCCGGCCGAGACGGCGGATGAGGACTCGGGCGGCGCCGACGTCGAGGCGCTGAAGCAGCGCCTGCGTGAACTGCACGAGGAACTCGCCGCGATCCAGGGCGACAGCCCGCTGGTGTTCCACAGCGTCGACGGCTCGGCCGTGGGCGCCGTGGTGGAAGACTGGACGGGCATTCCGGTGGGGCGCATGGTGCGCAACGAGATCGAACAGATCCTCAACCTGACCGAGGCCCTGAAGGCGCGCGTGATCGGCCAGGACCACGGCCTGGAAATGATCGTCAAGCGCGTACAGACCTCGCGCGCCTCGCTGGACAATCCGAACAAGCCCATCGGCGTGTTCATGCTGTGCGGCCCCAGTGGCGTGGGCAAGACCGAAACGGCCCTCGCCCTGGCGGAAATGCTCTACGGCGGCGAGCAGAACATGATCACCATCAATATGTCCGAGTTCCAGGAGGCCCACACGGTCTCCACCCTCAAGGGCGCGCCCCCGGGTTACGTCGGGTACGGCGAGGGCGGCGTGCTGACCGAGGCCGTCCGGCGTCGTCCCTACAGCGTGGTGCTGCTCGACGAGGTGGAGAAGGCGCACCCGGACGTGCACGAGATCTTTTTCCAGGTCTTCGACAAGGGCTTCATGGAGGACGGGGAAGGGCGCCTGATCGATTTCAAGAACACCCTGATCCTGCTGACCTCCAACGTGGGCAGCGAGCTGATCATGAACATGTGCGGCGACCCGGACCTGATGCCGGATCCCGAGGGCATCGCCAAGGCCCTGCGCGAGCCACAGCTCAAGGTGTTCCCGGCCGCCCTGCTCGGACGCATCGTGACCATTCCCTACTATCCGCTGAGCGAGGAAGTGCTGCACCTGATCATCAAGCTGCAGCTGAGCCGCATCCAGAAGCGGATGAAGGCGAACCACGGCATTCCGCTGACCTACACCGAACAGGTGCTGGAGACCATCTCGGCCCGTTGCACGGAGCTGGAGAGCGGCGGGCGCATGATCGATGCGATCCTGACCAACACGGTGCTGCCGGAAGTCAGCCGCGAACTGCTGCTGCGCATGGCGGACGGCAAGCCGCTCACCGCCGTGGAGATCGACGCGAAGGACGACCAGTTCGTCTACAGCTTCGGCTGAGGCCGGCCAGGCCTCAGCCGAGGTCGTCGGTGACGAACTGGACCTGGAGGTGCCGGTCGGTTTCCGTCCGTCCCAGGATGATCGCCCCCTCGCGGGGCAGAGGCACCTCGTTGCGGAGCACATTGACCGTCTCGGTCGGGGTCCTGACCTGGGAGCCGTTGGTGCTCATGTCCACGAGCACGAACACCCCGTCGCGAAAGCGGATTTCCGCGTGGTGCCGCGAGATCGAGGGGTGTTCCACCCGCAGGTCACAGTCGGCGCCACGCCCCAGCAGGTGGCGAACCAGCAGGGGGGTCAGGCGGACCTGGCGGTTCCTGAACTTCAGGGTGAGCAGGAAAGCCCGCCGCCGCTGCGGCGCCCGGCTCGATACCTCGGTGATTTCCGCCGTGGACGAAGCGCTCAGCAATTCGAACAGCTCCTGCGCGCCCTGTTTCCCGCGCACGGAGGTCTCGCCCAGGGGGCGGATCCGCTCGCGGTGCTCGGTCGCGAAGCAGGCCGTCACGTTGCTCGACAGCAGGGTCTGGTGCGCCTTGGCCTTGCTCGCCATGCGCGCGGCGACATTGACCGCATCACCGTACAGGTTGCCCAGGTGTTCGATCACCGGCCCATGATGAATTCCGATACGAAAGGCCATGTGGTGTTCGTGCAGGCGCGCGTCGGCGCCGGCCAGTTCGTGCAACTCGTTGGCGGCCGCGAGCACATCTTCGACGCCGTCGAACAGGCACAGGATTTCGTCACCCCGCGTCTCGATCGGTCGTCCATGGCTGGCGAGAACGCACTCGGTCGCCCGGTGCAGGCAGTGCATCATCAGCTCCGCGGCGGCCTCGTCGCCGAGGCGGTCGTACAGGACGGTGCTCTGGGCCACGTCAGCGAAGAATATGAAGGCGTTCCTGGGGCAGTGCGGTGATTCCGTTTGGCTCATTGGTGGTGGTTTGTCTGCCAATGCAATCTGCGGGCGAATGTCTACACTATAGAAGGCAACAGACAACTTGCCTGCCGCTGCTTGGCCGGCTGCATCCATGGGCTGCCTGGGGAGGCCATGCTCAGCACCACCTCGATATTCTCCGACCTGTCCGAGGCCGACCGTGCGACTGTCCGGTCGCGGTGCCGTCGCATGGCGGTCGGAAAGAAGGAAGAAGTCGTCCAGCAGGGCGGGCATGGCCGGGAGATGTACATCGTCGACAAGGGCCGCCTGCGCATGTCGGCCGTGTCCGAAATCGGCAAGGAAGTGGGGTTCGGCGTCCTCGAACCCGGGGATACCTTCGGCGAGATGGCCTTGCTCGACGGGGAGTTGCGCAGCGCCACGGTGACGGCACTGGAACCCTGCGAGCTGCTGGTGCTCAGCCGGGCGGCCTTCGAAACGCTGGTGGCCGAGTGTCCCTCCATTGCGATCAACCTCATGGTGATCCTGTCGCACCGCCTTCGGCACACCAGCCGCCTGTACGAGAACTCGGTGTTCATGGAAGTCCCGGGACGGCTGGCGCAGTTCCTGCTCCAGTTCAGCCGGCCCGAAGACGGCAATGGGGGCATCGCGTCCGTGACGGTGACCCTGTCCCAGTACGAGCTTGGAACGCTGGTCAACGCCTCCCGGGAGAGCGTCAACAAACTCCTGAACGAATGGGAGCACCAGGGCGTCATCCAGCGGAAGAACAGCCGCATCCGGATCCTGGATCCGATCGCGCTGGAACAGCACCTGGCGCTTTCCTGAGGGACCGCCGGCCTGTGAGCCGGGTCACAGCCGGGCTGTGCCGGAACTGCTTAAATACGTGATAGACCATTGGCCGCCTCCTTTCGAGGGGCGAGCCCAACGAACAAAGGGAAGCATCGATGGCTGAACAGATCAACGACAGTCAAAGGCCGTTACGGCTGGTATCACCCCTGGTGGGCGAACTCGCCGTGACCCGGTTCAGCGGCACGGAGTCGCTCGGGCGCCTGTTCGAATTCCACGTCGAATTGATCGCCACGGACATCGATCTCGCGTTCAAGAAGATCGTGGGCCAGAACGTGACGCTGCACCTGCAGCTCGAGGACGAAAGCACCCGGTATTTCAACGGCTTCATGACCGAGTTCCGGTATGTCGGCGGCGATGCCCGCTGGTCGAGGTACCAGGCCGTCATACGGCCCTGGCTGTGGTTCCTCACGCGCACCTCGGACTGCAGGATTTTCCAGGACCAGACCGTTCCGGACATCATCAAGTCGGTGTTTTCCGACAACGGCATGTCGGACATCGACGACCGTCTCACCGGCAGCTACCGCGAGTGGGGCTACTGCGTTCAGTACCGGGAGACCGATTTCAACTTCATCAGCCGGCTGATGGAGCAGGAGGGGATCTACTACTACTTCCTGCACGAGGACGGCAAGCACACCCTGGTGCTGTCCGACGACCTGAGTTGTCACGAGCCCCACTTCAGCCCCACCGTGGCCTATTGTCCGCCGTCCGGCGAGATGTCCCTGCAATCGAAGGACCACCTGCAGTACTGGACGCTGTCGCAGTCCATGCAATCGGCGAAATTCGCCCACGAGGACTGGGACTTCGAAAAGCCGAAAGTGAAGCTGTTGTCCAAGGTGGAGAAGGTGCGGGAGTTCGCCAACCCCCTGCCGGACCCGGAACTGTACGACTACCCGGGGGAGTACAAGATCCAGGGCGATGGCGATGCCTACATCGAACTGAGAATGCAGGAAATGCAGTCCCAGCACGAACGCGTCCAGGCGGCCGGCCCCTGCAGGAACCTCACCGCGGGCGCGCTGGTCACGCTCGAGGACCATCCACGGGCGGACCAGAACAAGGAATACCTGGTGGTGGCGGTCTCCCATTCCGCCAGCGCCGGCTCCTTCTCGTCGGCGGATCCGGGTTCCGAGGAACTCTACAGCTGCCAGGCGGAACTGCTGGACAAGGCCGAACCGTTCCGCTCGGCCCGCGTGACGCCCAAGCCGGTCGTCCAGGGTTGCCAGACGGCCATGGTGGTGGGGCCGGATTCGGACGAGATCTACTGCGACCCCTACGGCCGCGTGAAGGTCCAGTTCCACTGGGACCGTTACGGAACCCGTGACGAGAACAGCTCCTGCTGGATCCGCGTTTCGCAGATCTGGGCGGGCGGCAACTGGGGCAGCATGCACATTCCGCGCATCGGCCAGGAAGTGATCGTGAGTTTCCTGGAAGGTGACCCGGACCAGCCCATCATCACCGGGCGCGTGTACAACGCCGAGAGCATGCCGGTTTACGCACTGGAGGGAAACAAGACCCAGAGCGGCATCAAGTCGCGATCGACGCCGGGCGGCGGGGCCAACAATTTCAACGAGATCCGCTTCGAGGACAAGATGGGCTCGGAGGAGGTCTACATCCAGGCGGAGAAGAACGAAAAGATCTACGTCAAGAACGACAAGGAAGAGACGGTCGACCACAACGAGACCATCACCATCGGCAACGACCGCGTGGAGAACGTCGGCCACGACGAAACCCGCACCGTGGGCAACAACGAGACGGTGACCATCCAGAACAACCGCGTCGACACCGTCGTGATGGACGAGACCCGCAGCGTCCTGAACAACCGCACCCGTACCGTGGCCAAGAACGAATCGGTCACCGTGACCCTGACACGCACCCACATGGTCGGCGTCAACGAGTCGATCACCGTGGGCGGCGCCCAGGAGATCACGGTGGGCGGCATGCAGACCCTGACGGTCGCCGGTATCCAGGAGTTCTCGGTCGGCGCCTCACGGAGCGTCGAGGTGATCGGAAGCCAGACCGAAGACTTCGGCCGGGCCCTGAACACCCAGGTCGGCAAGGACTGGGCCGTGGATGTCGGCGACGACATGGCCATGAAGGCCGGCAAGAAGATCAACATCGATGGTGGTGACGAAATCGCCCTCAAATGCGGCGCCGCCAGCATCGTGCTCAAGAAGAGCGGCGACATCACCATCTCCGGCAAGAACATCAAGCTGAAGGCGAACGGTTCGATCGACGCCAAGGCCAACGCCACCGTCAAGCTCAAGGGCGCGACGGTGAAGGACAACTGACGGGGACGCGGACATGAAGAAACTCGAACTGGTCAAGAGCGCCCCGGTGTCCGAGGCGACCCTGCCGTCACCGGGGGCTGCGCCCGCGATCGTGAAAGTGGTCGACGTCCCGGAACCCGGCCACGCACGGGTCCTGCTGCCGGACGGCAGCGAAGTCCCGGCGCGACTGACGGCGGGTGTGTCGGCCCGTGCGCCCGAATCCCTGCTCGGTCGCGAGGCGCTGGCCGTGTTCGAGGGCAACGACCCGGGCCGTCCTGTGATCCTGGACCTGGTCGGCGCCGCCGAAGGGTTCGCCGACAGGCTGGATGTCGACATGGACGACGACGCAGCCCTGGACGCACGTGTGGACGGCCGGAACGTCGTGATCCAGGCGGACCGGCGCCTCGAACTGCGCTGCGGCAAGGCCAGCATCGTCATCGACGCCGACGGAAAGATCAGCCTGAAGGGCGCGACCCTCTACAACCGCGCCACCGGCCCCATCCGCATCAAGGGCGGTCACGTCGACATCAACTGAGCGCCCCGTTTTGGACAAGATCAACCGCACCCCCTACGCCATGGAAAGCACGGTCATTTTCGACCGTGAGGGCAACGAGACCCTCCTGGTGGTGCTCAAGGGGACCTTCGAATTCGAGCCCGGCGCATCCCGCGTCGCCGGGGAACAGGCCCCCGTGGTGCAGGCCGACGAGTATCTCGGCGATCCGGCCAGCAGCAGCCTGCTGGTTGCCACGGACCTGCTGCCCTTGCGGCCGCAGTCCGGCGTTACCCTGAAGGGCCATGCCGTGTGCCCCTCGGGCCGGGTGGGCAAGATGAACGTCGGGCTCAAGCTCGGCGACCTTCAGCAGGTGGCGGTGGTCTACGGCGACCGGACCGGTTTCCACAACGTGGACAAGCCGGAGCCCTTCGAGCGCATGCCGCTGACCTGGGAAAACGCCTTCGGCGGTTTCGACGACAGCAATGACAACCAGAAGCACCACGACGCCCTCGACGAGAATCCCGTTGGCAAGGGCTTCCTGGCTTCCAAGTCCCGGCGGTCGGCGAACGAAGTCGCCCTGCCGAACGTGGAGCATCCCTCACACCCCTGCCGCTCTCCGCACGAGAAGCTCCCGGCCATCGGCTTCAGCCCCGTTCACCCGGCCTGGCTGGCCCGGAGGCAGTACGCGGGCACCTACGACGACGCCTGGGCGAAGGAGCGCTGCCCCCTGTTGCCGGACGATTTCGACGACCGTTTCCTGCAGGCCGCTCCCGCGGCGCTGACGGCGCCACGGTACCTGTCGGGCGATGAGCGCTGCGTCCTGCTCGGCATGACGGAGGAAGGGCGCATCGAGTTTCCGCTGGATGCACAGGCGCCCACGGTCGGCGTGCGCATGGAAGGGAGCGGTGTGCGGTCCAACCCGAAACTCGAATCGGTCCACATCGACAGCGATGCGCGCCGGTTCTATGTCACCTGGAAATCCTCGATCAACATCCAGGGCAAGGTCGAAGGCCTGTGGAACGTCGAGGCGAGAATTCTCTGATGGCCTCGGCGACCCCGGACAACTGGACCGGAAGGCTCGCGGTGACGGGCATGGGCCTGGTGACGCCCGTGGGATTGCGCGCCGACGCCAGCTGCGCGGCGCTCAGGGCCGGGGTGTCCCGCCTGGCGTCGCTGCCGGGCCTGGACATCCGGAAGGGCGAAGAAGAATACGGCCCTGTCACCGGCGCCACCGTTCCCGGCTTGACGGACGGGTTGCTCGGCGTTGAACGCCTGCTCGCCATGATGCAGCCGGCATTCGAGGAAGCCATCCGGGATGCGGGGGTCGAGGAACGGCGCCTGGGCGTCTTCCTGGGCACTTCCGGCAGCAGCCCCGCCGGCCGTGTCCTGAACTACGACGCCGACGTGCGTGACAACCTGCTGGCCTCGGTGCCGGAGGACTGTCACGTCGAGCGCGCCAAGCTCATCCAGTCCGGCCGCGCCTCGGTGCAGAAGTCCCTGCGATCCGCCGCTGCCGCCCTGGAGGCCGGCGCCGTGGACGCCGTCATCATCGGGGCGGTCGATTCCTGGGTGTCGCCACACGCCCTGCGGTGGTTGCGGCGCGAAGGCCGGCTGGCCGAGTATCCCCGGCACACCGGCGGGCTCCCGGCCGAGGCGGCGGGCTTCCTGGTGCTCGAAACCCCCGAGAGCGCGCGCGCCCGTTCCGCCCGGGTCTACGCGGACATCGTGGCTTCCGCCGGACGGCAGGAACAGAAACGGTGGGGTGAGGCCTCCAACGCCACCGCGCTGACCCAGGCCATCCAGGCCGTGATCGGGGATGTGAAAGACCGCCACGCCGTCGTGGTGTCCGATCTCGACGGCGAGCGTTACCGCGCCATGGAGTGGGTCATGGCCGAGCCCAAGGCCATGTGGTACTACAACACCCTCGACCACTGGAACCCCGCCGACTGCGTGGGCGACAGCGGTGCGGCCATGGGCGCCGTGATGCTGGCCTGGGCCAGCATGGCGCTGCACCGGGGTTATGCCGGGGCGCCCAACATCCTGTGCTGGGGCGCATCGAACGAGGGTGCGCGCGAAGCGGTGATGCTGACGACGGCCGGGGGGAACGCCTGATGCCGTCGACCATCATCGTCAACAACATGACCACCCAGCACAAGGTGAGCATCGGGATCACGTCCTGCTTCCCGGACGTGTGCAAGACACCGGCGCCGCCGGCGCCGAACCCCGTGCCCATTCCTTACCCGAACATCGCCATGTCCGCGATGGCCTCGTTCAAGGTGACCATGCGCGTCACGGACAACAAGCAGAAGGTCGTGGTCAAGGGCTCCGCCTACACGCTCAGCAACGGCGACCAGCCGGGCGTGGCGTTGGGCGTCGTGTCCAACAAGATCATGGGCAAGTCCTGCATCAAGAACCAGTCCTTCGACGTCAAGTTCGAGAAGAAGGGGGTGGGCCGGCTGAAGGACCCGCACGGCAACAACAGCGGCAGCAATCCCAATGGCGTTGCGCCGATGGAAGGGCAGGCGCCGGCGATCGGCATGTCGGCGAAGGAACAGAAGGCGGCCTGCAAACATCTGAAAAACAAGCAGGTTCCAAAAGAGGACCGGGGGAAGGTCGCCGAGGAACACGGCATGCTGGCCGAGCACGCGGAATCGCTGAGCGAGCACTGCAAGGTGAGCGAAATGTCCGCGACCGTGCGGCAGGGCAACCCCGACTGCCTGGACAGGATCAGCGATGGCTTCGCTACGAAGCCCGGGGGCGGCATGGGGGACACGATCAGTGACACCGCCAATCTGCCCGAAGGCTGCCGGGGGATGGTCGGCGACTTCGACAAGAGCACGGGGACCTTCAGCGGGGTCCGTTACGGAACCGGCAAGAATGACGTGATCCCCGCCAACGAATTGCACGAAATGTCCCAGAACATGAGTCCGCAGGACTTCAACTCGGCCATGAAGGACCGAGGCGCCTGGACCGGCGACTACGACCTTCACGACGTCTTTGACAGCGACGGTTCCCGGGTGATCGACGGGACCAAGCAGGCGGCCGGGGGCCGGGAAGCCGAGTTCCTGGGGGGCGCGAACGATGCGCTCGGCCGGACCGACGCGGATTCCCGAATGTTCCAGCATGGGCCCCAGGCCAACGTCGCGGAGCACATGGACAACAACCCGAAGAAGGCCGACAAGCTCCGCAGCGCCTTCGGCGACGAGAAATTCGCGCGGATCCAACAGCCGGATGTCCTGCGCGATCCGCCCAAGAAGATCCTGCACTTCGACCAGAACGGGGAAATGTACGTCATCGAGAACGAGAAAGACCTCAAGGCCCTCTACGCCTGCAAGGGCGCTGCGTACCCGGACCACTGGGAGAAGAAGCCCGATTCGAAGGGCAAGGGCAAGAAAGGCGGAAAAGGCAAGAAAGGCAAAAAAGGCAGGTAATGACCATCGGCATGCGTGTTTGTAAGGACGGATTGACCCTGTCGGGCCGGCGACTTCGGAGATACTGGACATGACGTGGACTTCCGATCGGGAAACGCTTCTCGAACATCTCAAATCCGTGCAGCAGGAGCTGAGGCCGCCGAAACGGCGCAATCACGACATCGAGACGCTCCGTTCCCTCACCGGGCAGCTGCAACTCCTGTTCGCGGAGTTCGCGGAACGGGTCCCGCGCGTCCTGATCGGGCGGTGCCCGATTTGCGGTCATGGCCTCGAGTTTCCCATCGACCTGGAAGGCCTGGACTCGCCGTGGTGGTGGGACCTGTTTCCCCAGCCCTTCAGCGCCCCGCACGCCTGCGAGCACTTTCAGCTGTTGCTCGGGGCCGTTGACCTGCGTGGCCGCCAGCCCGTGGAAGTCGACACCTGGAGCGCGATCGTCGGGCCCGGAGCGCCCTTTATCATCCGTCGGTTGCTCGAAATGGACGGTGTGAAGGCCGTCATCTCGCGGTTCACCCTGGGAACCGGCGACATCGCCTATCCGATCTCCTACTTCAGCGAGGCGCCCATTCCGCAGACCGATCTGCACCAGGAATGGCGCATGCAGAGCTGGATGATCAAGAACGCCGACGGTGCGCCGGTGGGCCACGAAATCGCCAACGATCCCTGGGAATTCGACCTGGAAGAGTGGTTCGACAAGGAAAAGCTCTACTGGACCGAACCGGGCGACCAGGAAATGACCTTGAAAACGGGCCGTCCCAATCCCTTCGAGGGCGCGAGCGGCACGCGGCAGAAGCAGATCGTCGGCTCGGGGAAGGTCAAACTGTCAGGCGCGCCTGACGGCTCCGACGACGAATATTACGCGCCCTACTGAATGGTCATGATGCTCGAGGACGTCATCGAGGAACACGCCGAGGAAGCCGCCTTCCTCTGGCAGCAGCGCGACATGGCCGTGCGCGCCCCGGACTTCGACCTGTCGGACCTGATGGAGTGGGACGAGCGCCTGGAGGCACACCTGGACGGCCTGCGCATCGCCGGCGAAGCCGGCTGGCGCATCGGCAAGGAGGTCGGCTGGGACCTGCCCGGCGAGTATTTCACCGCCATGGCCCAGGCCATCGACCAGGGCAAGCCGGCTTGGATGAAAGAGGTCATGGACGCCGCCGAGGGTGAGGCGGGCGCCACCCGGGGTGTGATTGCCGCCCTGGGCTGGGCCGGAACCGGCAAGCTGCAGGGGCTGGTCAAGAAGTTGCTGGAGACCCGCAACCCCTACGGGCGCCAGCTCGGCATCGCCGCCTGCGCCGTGCACCGCGTGCACCCCGGCGAGGCGCTCTTCAAGGCCTTCGAATCTTCCCATGCCGGCGAAAAGGCGCGCGCCCTGAAGGCGGCCGGGGAGCTGGGCCTGTCGGACCGGGTCAAGGACCTGGAACAGCATCTCGAGAACGAGGACGAGGAAGTCCGGTTCTGGGCCGCCTGGTCCGCGGGGCTGTTCGGCAGTGCGCCGGCACAGCGCATTCTCGGCCTGTTCGCCTCGGCGGAAGGACCACGTCGCCGCCAGTCGCTGGACCTGCTCGTGCGCCTGTTGCCCGCCGAAAAGGCGCAGGACTGGTTGCGCCAGCACCTGCGGGGACGTGAACACCTGCGTTGGGCGCTGATCGGCGCGGGGATCCAGGGCGACCCGTTCTACCTCGAGCCGCTGTTCAAGCAGTTTTCCGACGAGGAAGTCGCCCGCGTCGCGGGCGAGGCCTTCGAGATGATCACGGGCCTCAACATCTTCGAACTGAGCCTCGAGGTGCTGGAGGACGTGCCGGCGCCGACCGAGGAAGAAACGGCGGAGTCGCTGGACGCGCTGGAGGACGAGGAGGACGACATCCGGGAACTGGGTGAAGACACGGGCCTCGTCGTTCCCGACCCGGAAAAGATGCGCCCCTGGCTGGACGAGAACGCCCACCGCTTCGCGCCGGGCCAGCGCCTGTTGTGCGGCGAGCCGATTTCGCCGGAGCACTGCGACAAGGTTCTCAGGAGCGGGCGACAGCGCCAACGCAGGGCGGCCGCCCTGGAGACCGCCCTGGCCTCGAAGGGGTCGCCCCTGTTCGAAACCCGGGCCCCGGGCCGCCGTCAACAGGCGGCGCTGGGACAGGGAGCGCCGTGAACCTTCCCACCGCCGTCATCGTTTCCGCCGGCCTGTGCCTGCTGTCCGCTTTCTTCTGGTGGCAGGAATCGCGCAAGCAGGACGAGAAGCTGTCCCTGCGCGGCACCATTCACCGTCGGCTGACGATCCTGTTCGGAGTGCTGACGGTGTTCCTGTACTTCAGCTTCCGCTGATCAATCGCTCCATGGCCCGTGCAGGGCGGAGGCCGGCGAGGCGATGGATTGCACCCGCACGAGCCGCGCCCGGTCCTGGCTGCGGAAAGCGCCAAGCGGCATGATGCCGCGGTCCAGCGCCGCCTGCAGGCTGGTTTCGGGCATCAGGCACTCGGTGCAGGGTTGCATGTGGACTTCGCCGTCGGCGCGGTAGCTGAAGGCGGGCAGTTCGCCGAGGTCCAGTGCGCCCACCGGGTCCATGTCCCAGCCGTCCCGCGTGAAGCATTCCAGCAGCAGTTCGCACACCCCGGGTACCGGGCCGGCCCAGGCAAAGCCGTCCGGGTCATGGGACGGCATTTCCTCGAAATCGAAGGCCCGCACCGGGTCCGTGTCCGATCCGTAGGGAAGCCGGGACAGGACGCCGGGCAGCACCAGGCCGATGTGCGTGGCGAAAGGCGCCTCGCGCAGGGTCTCCCACAGCGAGCCGGGTTCAGCGGTTCCGCGCCAGGCGCGGTGATCCCCAAGGGCGCCGGTATCGCTGGCCCCGACCAGCTCCGGCCGTGCGCCGCCGATCACACAGGCGCCCATCGCGCCGGCGAGGGCGCCCAGGGTGCCGAGCAACGCCATGTCGTCCGGGCCGTCACCGAAAGCCTGGTCGACGGCCACGAGGGAGGGCGTGCGGTCGTCCGCGGCCAGGCGGTGGCGCGCGACCAGCAGGCCATACAGGCCGCTGTCCTCGAGGTCGCCCAGGGACGTCGGCAGCGCGGCCACCAGGGCGTCGCGGCTGACATTGCAGACCCTCAGTTCCAGGGTCTCGTCGGTCTCGATGTTCTGCACCAGCCGATACAGGCTGCGCCAACGGGTTTCCAGCGCCTGGAACCCCTCATCGTGCAACACCTTGCGCAGCAGTTCGGCCAGGCCACGCTCGACGGAGTCCACCGCGGCATCCGCCCGCGGGTCGCTGTCCGGAACGATGTGCGGCGCGACGGCGGAGCGGATCAGGGCGTCCAGGCCGGCGGGCGGGCGCGGTTTCGGCGCGTCCCCGGATTCGGGACGGGCACCGCCCAGCAGGCGGGACATCATGTCTTCGCCCGACTCAGCCGGCGCCGATGCCTTCCCGGGTTCCGCGGGTTCCGGTGCCGGTGACCGCGATGCGCCCAGCACCCGGGCCAGGGACTCCCCGGAGGTGGCGGGGTCCAGCAATTGCCGGCGCAACTGGCGCAGTTCGCCGAAGGCGGGCAGGGTGGCCAGCAACTGGTCCGGATGGAAATCGTCCAGGTCCCGGGGTTCGAACACCATGTCCAGGCCGTCGATGTCGAGCTCGACCCGCGGCTGAAAACGTTCCCAGAGCGAGTCCAGGTTGTCGATGTCCACCTGGACCACCGGCGACTCCGCGACGTCGTAGGCCCCGGTTTCGCCGTAGTGCCCCAGCAACAGCAGGCTGAACGGCGCTTCCTCCTTTCGGGGGCTGGAACCGTTTCCGCCCATGTTGAACCCGAATTCCATTCTTCCCGGCATGCGCCACTCCCGTTGGTCTGTTTCCGCCCTGGCTTCCAAGAGCATAGGCGGAGCCGCCGTGGATTGCCGCCCATGTTTCCTCGTGTCGTTTCGCGGCCCCTGAATTTGTATACTTGGGGGATGAGCGGGCGCGTCCCGTGGCAGGGGGCTGGATTTTCGGTGCGCACCCCGCCGCGACGTGGGGTCGACGGTTCGTCCGCAAGGAACAGCGAGGCTGAATGTCCAGCGATATCCACATACCCGGGTACGAGATTCTCGATGAGCTCGGCAAGGGCGGTATGGCCACCGTCTACCTGGGCGTGCAGACCTCGCTCGACCGCAAGGTCGCCATCAAGGTCATGCACGCGGCGCTCTCCCAGCAGAGCGAGGAGTTCAAGCAGCGATTCCTGCACGAGGGCAAGGTCCTCGCCCGCGTCAACCACCCCAACATCGTTTCCATCTACGACATCGGCGAAGCCGAGGGCATCCTCTACATGGCCATGGAGTACGTGCCCGGTGGCACGCTCAC
The DNA here is from genome assembly GCA_030426265.1 of Gammaproteobacteria bacterium. Lineage (GTDB taxonomy): Bacteria > Pseudomonadota > Gammaproteobacteria > Xanthomonadales > SZUA-36 > Marinihelvus. The sequence continues at coordinate 83,964 of JAUHYP010000002.1, forward strand.
GGACCGCCTGAAGGAAGCCAATCTCAACGTCGACGAGGTGATCCAGGTGTGCGGCCAGGTCGGCCTGGCGCTGCACACGGTGCACCTCGAGCACATCGTCCACCGTGACCTGAAGCCCTCGAACGTGCTCATGCGTGGCGGCGTGAAGCCCATGCTGACGGACTTCGGGATCGCCCGGGACACCGACGCCGATTCCGGGCTCACCCAGACCGGCCACATCGTCGGCACCATGCAGTACATGAGCCCGGAGCAGATCCGTGGCCTGCACGTGGACCACCGCTCGGACATCTACGCCCTGGGGCTGATGTTCTATCGGCTGCTCACCGGGCGCCTGCCCTTCGTTTCGAAGAGCCACTACGATCTCTCGCGCATGCAGTGCGAGGACCCGCCGCCGCCCTTGCCCCCGGAATTGGCGGAATTCCAGCCGGTGGTCGACGTGATCCTGGCGAAGGATCCGGAGCAGCGGTTCCAGACCGCCCTGGACTTCTGCAAGGCGCTGCAGCGGCTCGAAGTCACCGACGAGGACTACCGCACGGAGCTGACCCAGGCCACGCGCATCTACGATTCCAAACGGATGCCGTTCCAGGATTTCAGCACGGGCGGCTCCGGCGGTTTTTCACACGACCACCCCAGTTCCGGCTCACAGCGTTACTCCGGCTCGCGCGGGCCGGACAGCTATCCCTCGCAGGGATCGGGCGGCTACCGCACCGGGCAGGGCAGCTATCCGTCCGAACAGGGCCCGCCCCCGAAGAAGATCGGCTGGGCCATCAAGGGGGGAATCCCCGCGCTGGTCGTGGTCGTCGCGCTGGTCGCATGGTTCGTGTTCCTGCGGGCGCCGGACCTGGGGCTGTCCCCGGACGAACAGCGGCGGGTGGACACCTACATGCGCCGGGCGGAGGGCTACTACGCCACCCTGGCGATCGACCAGCCGACGGGCGAGAACGCCGTCCACTACCTGGGGCTGGTGTTCGAGCTGTCTCCCGACTATCCGGCGGCCCGGGAACTGGCGCAGCGCATCGCGGCCGACTATGCGGTCGACGCGGGCGACCAGCTGCGGGCGGACAACCTCGACGTGGCGCTGGAAAACATCGACAAGGGCCTCGCGCTCTCCCCCGACGATGCCGTGCTGCTCGACCTGCGTGAGCAGGTCGCCGTGGTCCAGGCCAATCGCGAGCGCCTGGCCCAGGTCGAGCAGACCCTGGAACTGGCAGGTCGCAACCTGGCCCGGGGCCGGCTGGTCGCACCGGCGGACAACAACGCCTTCGACCAGTACAAGAAGGTCCTGGAACTGGACGAGGTGAACCAGGCCGCCCTGCAGGGCCTGGCCGACATCGAATCCGCGCTGGTCCAGCAGGTGCGCGACCTGTTCCAGGCCGGTGACATGGTCGCGGCCTCGAACCAGCTCGATGCCGTGCGGGAACGGTTTTCGGATTCGGCCGCCGTGACTGCGCTGTCGAACGACATCGCCGAACAGGTCCGGCTTGCACGGGAGCAGCAGGAAGTGCTGGACTACCTCGCGGCCGGCCAGGCCCAGCTCGCGGACGGGCGCCTGATCGAGCCCGCCGACGACAACGCGCTGGCCAGTTTCACCCAGGTGCTGACCCTGCAACCGGAAAACCAGGACGCCCTGAGCGGCCTGCAGACCATCGCCGACCTGTTCGCCGCCGATGCCGAATCGGCCTTCCAGGGCGGACGGTTCCAGGAGGCTGTGCAGCTGGCCGACAGCGGGCTGCTCGCCGCACCCGACGACCCTCGTCTCGGCGCCACGCGGCAACAGGCGCTGGGCCAGTTGGGCGCCCGGGAGCGCGAGATCCAGGACCTGCTGCAGCGCGCCCAGCAGATGGTCCAATCCGGCCAGTTCCTGCCGCCGGGTGACAACGCCCTGGACACCTTCCGCCAGGTGGAGTCCGTCGACCCGGGCAACGCCCAGGCGGCACGCGGCCTGGGCCTGTTGCCACGCAACATCCTGGACGAGATCGAGCGGGCCAAGGTCAACGGCTTCCTGACCGAAGCCGCGTCATTGGCCGAACGCGCCCAGCAGGCCTATCCCGACGAGGCCCGGTTCGCCACGGCGCGCACCGAGCTGGACCAGTTGCTGACGCAACGCCAGCGCCAGGAGCGCCTGGACGGCATGCTGCGCAACCTGGCTTCCCTCGTCGAGCAACCGATGACCTTCGAAGTGATCGACGAGGCCGCGGCCGCCATCGCCACCCTGCGCGCCGAGTTTCCGACCGACGTCTCCCACAACCAGCAGGTGACCGGGCTGATCGCCGCCATCGAGAACCAGGCCCGGTCCATCAGCTCGGGCGACAACGAGGAGATCGGCATCGAACTGCTGAACAAGGGGCTCGAACACTTCGGCAACAATCCCCAGCTGGTCGCCACGCGGACGCAGTTGGAGACCCGGCGCACCGAGCGCATCGCCGCCGAACAGGCCCGCATCGCCGCCATGACCGGCCGCCTGGCCATCGACGCGGTGCCCTGGGGCGAGGTCGTGCGCATCGTGGATGCGTCCGGCAATGTCCAGGAATTGCCCTCGTCGACCTCTACGCCGATGCTCATCCCCCTGCTGGAAGGCGCCTACACGGTCTCGGTGCGCCAGGAACAGGGCGCCTCGCCGGTGGACCTTCCGGTCAACGTCGTCGCCCAGCAGGTCGCCACACTCCAGGCCGAGTTCCGCAACCTGACCGCGGACCAGTATTTCGAGCGGTCCGGCTGGTGAGTCTGCGGCGGCCACTCCTGATCCCGCTGGTCCTTTGGGGCCTGGCGATCAGTGCCCCGGTCCAGGCCGATTTCACCAGCGATTACATCAAGGCCCGCAAGGCGATCAATTCCGGCGACCATGCCGAGGCCATCAGCCTGCTGCGCAGCGCCATTTCGCAGAAGCCGGGTTCGGAAGCCAAGGTGCGGCTCTACGGCATGCGCTTCGATCCGTATGTACCCCATTACTACCTCGGCAAGGCCCTGTGGGACTCCGGGGACTGTGCCGGCGCCGTCGCGAGTTTTCAGCAGGCGATGGACCAGGGCGTGATCCAGGGCCTGGACGAATATTCCGACCTGCAACGCGGCATGGCGGCCTGCCAGGTCCAGTCCGTCGACCTCACCGGCATTCTCGCGGACGCAGGCAGCGCCCTGAACCGCCTCGAATCCGCCAACCAGGACTTTGGCGCCATGCAGTCCGAGTCGATCCTGGACAGTGAATGGTCGTCGCGCTGGGCGCCGGAGCTCGAACGTTCCGGCCAGGCGCTCGCCCGCCTGCGGCAGGACCTGGCCGCGGCGGAAAGCGCCGGGAACCCGGACGCCATCAACGCCGTGACCGAGGCGGCCCGCGAGGCAGCGAACCGGATCAGCGGCTCCCGTGATCTCGCCGTCGCCCGCGTCGGCGCCCTGCGCGAAGAGCAGGCGCGCATGGCCTCCCAGCAACGAGACCAGATCAGCCGGGAACTGGCGCAGGCCCTGGCCACGGCCCGGGGCGTGGCCCTGCCGTCAGGCGGCAATGCCGAAATGCAACGCCTGCACGGGGAGGTCCAGACCCGGATCACTTCCGCCGAACGATTGGGGACCGACGCCGACGCGCAGGCCATGCGCAGCGCGGCGCAGGACCTGGGCGGCCTGGTGCGGCGCTACCAGCAGGCGGAACAGAACTGGCGCGTGGAGCAGCAGGCCATCGCCGCGCGCACGCCGCCGCCCCTGTTGAAGCAGGTGGCGGAGGCCTATTTCAGCGGTGACTACGCGACGACCCGCCGGATCGCCAACCCGGATGAACTCGCGGACGAGCGCGCCAAGGTGCAGGTCCACCTGTTCCGTGCCGCCGCCAGCTACAAGCTGTTCGTGCTGTCCGGCGAGGAAGCGACGGATCACCTGCGCCAGGCCGAGAACGACATCCGCGCGATCAAGTCGCTCAACAGCCAGTTTTCGCCCTACATTTCGGCATTTTCTCCCCGTTTCCTGGAGTTTTTCCGGCGCACGGGGTGATTTGCCGCGAGTGTGAACCAGTTCACACTCAAGCGGTGCCGGGTGGATCAGAATGGTCCACACTGGGATTCATATCCTTGCCCGGCGAGGCCGGTGGCACGTCCTCGCGAGGCAACCAATGGAGGCACGATATGCGTAAAAGGACGCCCTTGCTGAGCACGGCCCTGGCCCTGGCCCTGGCCGCCACTTCACCCGCCATGGCGGATGCCTTGCCTTGTGAGGCGCGGTACACCGATGGCGTCAGCCTGTTCCAGGCCGGTGACTACGCGGGCGCCGAAATGGCCCTGCTGGACGCCATCTCGCTGTCGCCCGAACCCGACACGGAAGACGGTGGCTACACGCCCTACATCTACCTCGCCGCGACACGCTGGGAAATGGGTGACGTCGAGGGCGCGCGCGCGGCCCTGATCCAGAGCCAGGTCTACGGCGCTTCGGGCAAGACCCGCGCCGGCCAGAACCTGATCGAGGAATACGCCGTGTCCATCATGTCCGCGGCGCCGCCCGCGGGGGATCCCACGGTGCCCAAGTCCTCACCGGTGGTGAGCCGCAACGTGGCGCTGTCAGAGCAGGATGCCGAAATCATCCGCGCCCGGGTGCTGCGCCGATGCGCGCTGAGCACCGACGTCTCCGCCAACAAGCTGCCCTGGTACTTCCACTACCTGCTCGGCCTGGAATACACGGAAGAGGGGGACAGCGAGCGCGCGCTCGAGGCGTTCCAGATCGGCGCCAACCTCAAGGACCAGCCCTCTCGCAGCAAGCGCCTCTACGGCATGTGGTTCATGGATTACCTGCCGTACTACCAGATCGCGCTGGCCCACGAGGAAATGGGTGAATGGCAGGACGCCAAGGACGCCCTGTACGTGTCCCTTCAGGCCGGAGAGTTCGAAGAGGGCAAACGGGGCTGGCAGGAGTTCGTCGAAATGGAAAACCGCCTCGATCGCCAGATCAGCGGGCCTGGCGGCAGCTGAAGTTCACCGAAGTCGTTGATTGCATGCCGCGCCCCGTTTCGGGGCGCGGCATTGTCAGTTCAGCGGTGGGGTCCTTCCGGACGCCTTCGCCTCAGAAGAAGATGACAGCCGACAGGGAGTAGGTGTCGCCGGTATCGGCAAAGTCGGCAGCGGCGTCGATCTGGAACTGCCCGAGCACCAGTCCCGCGCCGACCGAGTAGTGCGTTTCTTCGTCACCCTGCTGGAAGAACGCGGCTTTCACGTTCCGCCGGGTCTTTTCGGTGGCCTGCTCGGCGGTATCGCTGTCCGTCACTTCCTCCAGCGGCCCGTCGTAGGCGAGGACCGTGTCAGGCGCCTGCCAGATCCCGGCGCGAATGGCGAACGGCGTGTTCGTGGCGAACACGTACTCGAGGCCCAGGCGATACTCGTCGCCGTCATCCAGCTCGATGAACGGGAAGGACTCGCCGGTGTCCTCGAGGACCACGTCTTCGGTGAGTTCGCTGTAGTTGATCCGGTTGAAGTCGAAGTTGATGGTCAACTGGTCGACCGGTCGGAACGCGACGCCGACGCCGTAGGCGCTGGGCAGGTCGAAATCCGTCATGCCGATCACCGGTTCGAACACGGGCGTCGGGCGGGTGTCCAGCCGCATGTATTCGTAGTCGAACTCCGCACCGCTGCGGTACACCGCCCCGACCGACCACTTGTCGGTGATTTTCCAGAGCAGCCCCAGGTTGTAGGCGAAATCATCATCGTCGCCGTTCTGGGTGATGTCGAATTCCGGGGCCTGGCTGTAGTCGGCCGGATTGGTGCGGTCGTCCCCGGTTTCCAGCGGATAGCGAAGCGTGCGGGAATCGATCTCGAAATCCATGTAGGACACGTTGGCGCCGATCGACAGGGCATCCGTGATCCGGTAGCTCAGTGAAACGCCCCAGTTCACGATGTTCAGGTCCACGCTGTTCTGCGTGGGCCGTGAACGGCTGACGAAGTCGTCCCGGTTCTGCTGGATCGGCCCCTGGCTGAAGTAGTTCGTCTCGAAGTTCGCGAGTTGGTGCCGATAGGCGCCGATGGTCCACTTTTCCTGGGGAAACACGAACGACAGGAAAGAGAGGGAATCGGTGCTGCTGTCCTCGTCCTCCTGGACGATACCGCTCACGGTGTCGATACCCGTGTTCGTCGGCGTACCGAATTGCCGCCCCCGGTCGCTGTAGACCGTGGTGAATTCGTTGTGGCGGTACTCGATGGAGAACTCCGGACGGAAGAGATTGGACAGCCCCGCCGGGTTCGCGTAGGCGGCGGTGGCGTCATCGGCGAGGCCGAGAAACGCGCCCCCCATCCCAAGACTGCGAGCCCCCGGGTTCCCGAAGTTGAACTGGATACCAGCGTTCGATTCTACGGTGGTGATGGCGTGGCCGGCAGTGGCGTACAGCACTGCGGGAATGATCACGGCCAGTCGGACAGTTTGGCGAACTCTCATTAACGTTCTCCCCCACGAGACCTAGGATGATTGGAAGCAGTTCTTTCCCGCATGATAGCTCAATCCGGCCTCGCCGACATTTGAAACGCGGCAGCGCCCGTGCGGCGCGAACGCTAGTATAGGCAGGCATCCCGTGAACATTTGCACGGGCTGGAGGGGTTGGTCCGATCCATGAAATCCACCGGGAGAGAACTCACCGTCTTCAGCACCTCCGCGGTGGATTTGTTCGCCTCCGCGCTGGGGGCCTTCATCCTGCTGATGATGCTGCTGTTTCCCTATTACCGCCATGCGGGCCCCGAAACGGCGCCCTCGGACACCAGTGCGCTGATCGAGGAGCGCCGCCAGGCGGAACGCTCCGTGTCCGACCGCATGGCCGACACGGTCACGCTGGAGAACGAGATCACCGAGCTCGAGGCCGCGGCCGACCGCCTGCGCCGCGAAATGATCACCATGAACGAGGCGCTGGCGAACCTGAAGGAAAAGCTCGCCGAGGAGCCCCCCGAGATCCCGCCGCCGGAGGAGGTACGCCAGCCCTACGTCGAGCGGGGCGTCGAATTCTCCCTGCTGGGGATCGACACCGACCGCAAGACCTTCGTGATCGTGGTGGACATGTCCGGCAGCATGGATGCCTACTCGGATCTCATGGTGCGCTCGGTGCTGGAGATCCTGGCGCCGCTGGACGACGGCAACCAGTTCGCCATCCTGGGCTACAGCGGTATGGGCTCGACCCGCGTCATGACGTTTCCCCGCGGCAGCCGGCTGTTGCCGGCCACGGCGGACAACCTCCGCCAGGCTGTCGCGTTCACGCGCAGCCTGGCCAGCAATTTCGGCGGCTCCACGCCCACCCACGGCGCCCTGCTGCGGGCCATGCAGTATCCCGCCGACGCGGTCATCCTGATCAGCGACGGGGCGCCGGACGGCAACCCGGGACAGATCGTCAATGACGTGAGCCACCTGAACACGCGCCTGCGCAAGGAGATTCACACGGTGGCACTGGGCGACTACACCAGCGACCGGGACCTCGTCCTGTTCCTGCAGGAGCTCGCGCGGCGCAATGGGGGTGATTTCGTGGGGATGTCGCGGTGAGGCGCCGGGAGCGAAGCTCGGAAGTCTTCACCATGTCGGCCATCGACCTGTTCGCCTCGGCGATGGGCGCCTTCATCATCATTTCCATCATCCTGATGCCGGACTACCGCAAGGAGGTGATCGCCCAGGGCGACAACACCCTGCTGGAACGGCTCCGGGCCGAGTCCGAGGACGCCCTGGTGGACGCCGACCAGCAACGCAGCGAGGCGCAGAGCCGGCGGGATTTCGCCCAGCAGGAACTGGCGGAGCTCATGGCGCAGGCCAGCCGGCTGCGCAACGACGTCGAGGACGCCGAGCAGCAGCTCATGGCGGATCACGACCCGCCGCCGCCTCCCGAACCGGCCGAGGACCTCAGCCCGGAGGACCAGGTGTCCTTTCGCTTCCTGGGCCTGAAGACGGACGAGCGGCGTTTCCTGCTCATCATCGATCTCAACCGCTTCCTGGAGCCCCATGCGGGCCTCATGGCCAGGACCGTCTCGCGTACCCTCGATTCGCTGCGGGACCACCACGAATTCGGCCTGCTCGCCTTCAACCAGCAGGACAGCGGCCCGGTGTTCATGCGCTGGCCGGCAGACGGTGACCTCGTCAATGCATCGCGACGGAACCTGGACGGCGCGCGGCAGTTCCTGGCCGGGCTGCAGGGGCGCTATGTCGGTTCTTCCCCGATCCTGGGCGCCCTGGAGGCGGGCCTGGCCAGCGACGCCGACGCCCTGGTGCTGTTCAGCGACGGTTTACCCAACCCCAGTTACAACAATGGCCTGGACGGGCCGGGGATCATCGCGCGCGTCAGTCGGAACAACCGGGAGGGCAAGGAGATTCACGCCGTGACCATTGGCGACTATTTCAAGTACCGCAACACCATCCAGTTCATGGAAACGCTGGCCAAGGCCAATGGCGGCGGGTTCATGGCCCTGGCGCCCTGATCCCGCGGAGCGCCCCGTCGTGTGCCATGCCGTCGTGCGTCTGCCCGAGGAGCGCTCAGTCGTCGACGCGCAGGTGGCTGGCCCAGTCGAAATCCTCGCCCACCAGTGGGCGGAACAGCAGTGTGGTGTCGCCGAGCCGCAGCCGGTCGCCATCGGCCAGGGTGACCGGCTCGAGCACCGGTTCGCCGTTGTGGTAGGTCAGGTTGGGCCCGCCCCCGTGCTGCAGGTAGAAGCGGCCGCTTTCCCCGTCGTAGGTGATGCGCGCGTGCGCTTCGCGGGAAATTCGTGCATCGCCGAAATCAATGCGCACCCGCTGGTCCGGCGCGCGGCCCATGGCGCTCATGCCGTGGCCGAATGGCAGAACCTGTCCACAACCGGCGCCCTCGATCACCAGCAGCACGCCGACCGGGGGGTCTTCGGCCTCGGTCGCGCGCGTGTCCCGCTGCAGAATGCGGGTCGGGGCTTCCGCCCCGATGTCCAGGCGGCGGGTCGGCGCCTCGCTTTCCGCCGGATCGCCGTGCTCCAGGGGCTCGGTGGGGCTGTCGTCTCCCCGCACCACGCGGGATGCGAGGGGATTGTCCGCCGGGGCGTCGGTTCCGGGTTTGCGGCGTTTGAACATGGTGTCGTGGCTGCGTGTATTCTCGGGGGCATGATGCCTGACTCGAACCTTAGCGGATCGATGGCGGAGATGTCGCCCTGAAGCTGCGCGCGAAATTGCGGGTCGGACGCACCGAGTCGTGCGAAATCCGGATCGAGGACGACACGGTCTCGCGTGAGCATGCCACCCTCGAGGCGCTCGGGGACGGGCGCATTCGCCTGACGGACCTGCAGTCCTCCAACGGCACCTGGGTGCGCGAGTCGTCGGACTGGCGCCGGATCGAGCGCGAAGACCTGGGGCCCGAGCGCGAAGTCCGCTTCGGTGAGCACCGCGCGGTGCTGCGCAGCCTGCTGGCGAATTTCCCGGCGTTCGTCCTGGTCACCGAGGACGGCGAGTCCGACATCGGCCCCCACGCCGTCACCGCGGTGATCGGGACGGAGGACCCGCCGGACCCGCGCTTCGAACGGCCACGCCGCAATCCCCGCACCGGTGACATCGAAGAACAGTCCTGACGTCCCGGCCGCCCTGACGGGGCCGTCGGTGCGAACCCTGGCCCGGCTCCTGGCCGCGCTGATGCTCGTGCCCGGCGCGGTGTGGGCGCAGGCGTCGTCGACAGCTTCTCCAGGCACACCGCCAGTGCGGATGCCCGCGTGGCTGGTGCCGGTGGTCCGGGTGGTTTCCGAAACCCATGTCGTTCCGACGACCGGCATCGCCCTGGGCGGCAGCCGCGTCCTGGTTCCTTCCGAGTTCGCCGCGGGCGACCGGCCCCTGTATGTCCTGGACGGCGGGGCGGACCTGCGACAGTTCGGCCGCCCGGCGGCGCCGGTGTCCACCCTGCCGCTCGAGGGCCTGACCGTGCTCGACGTCGAAGGCCTGGACCGGCCTGCCGTCGTGCTGTCCGACGCGGGTCCGGGGGACGGCGACATCATTGCCCTGCTGGCCTTTCCGCCGGCGGATCGCATCCGGGCGGGGGTCGGGGCCGTTCGGTCGCTGGGCGCCGTCGCGGTCGATTCCAGCGGGTTGCCTGAACTTGCCGGGGACCGGCCCCTGCCCAACCTCACCGGCGCCCTGGTGAACGCCTGCGAGCAATGGCTGGGCTGGAGCGCGGCCCGCGAGCCGGCGTCCATGGCGACCGGACGCAATACCGTGTACCACTGGCTGCCTGCGCTGGCCACGCACCTGGAGCGGGCCGGCGCGCAGTTGGCGACGGCGCCCTGCGACCGGCAACTGGCATTCGAGGAGCCTCCTGCCGGAGGCGGAACGGAGCCCGGTCCGGAACCAGCCCCCGAACCCGCGACGGAACCCGTGGAGACTGCGCCGGTCGCGCCGCCTGTGGCACCCGAACCCGAACCCGAACCCGAACCCGAGCCCGAGCCCGAGCCCGAGCCCGAACCCGATCCTGCGATCGCGCCGGAACCGGACCCGGAGACCGAGCCGGAACCGGTGGAGGCCGAAGCGCCGATCCCGAATGAACCGGAGCCGGTGGACCCACCCGGCGCCGACGAACCGTCGTCGATGGATGTGGAATCCGGCGGCCTGGCGGATCACGTTCCCGTCCTGGTGGCGGTCGCGCTGGTCCTGCTTGTCCTGGGCGTACTGGCCGGGCGCGTGTGGGGCCGTCGCGGCCGCCACGAGGCGAGCGAGGCCGTTGCGGCAGAAGCGTCGGTCGGAGCCACCGTGGTCCTGCAGTTGAGCGGGCCCCAGGGCCGTCACCCCATCCGTGCACGGGACGGTCGCGTCGACCTGGTGCTGGGGCGCTTCGATGCCGATTTGCTGCTCGCCGGCAAAGCGGTGAGCCGCCACCACGCGCGCCTGCAGGGCGCGCCGGGAGACTTGCGACTGGTCGACCTGGGCTCCACCAACGGCACCTGGCGCAACGGCGAGCGCCTGGTGCAGGGCGTGGCCGTCTCCGTGGCGCCCGGCGATCACCTGCGCTTCGGCGATGTCGAATTGCAGGTCGAGGCGTCGGAGGAAGCACCGTGAACCCATCGCGGGGCCGGATCATCGAGGGCTACGAAGTCATCGAGCCGCTGGGCCAGGGCGCCTTCGGCGTCACCTGGCGGGTCAGGGACGTCAAGCTGGGCCTGCAGTTCGCGCTCAAGGAATACTTCCCCGCCGCCTGGGCGGAACGGGACGGCGCAGGCCACGTACGGCCCCGGCCCGGGCAGGAGGCGGCTTTCGCCCGCGGCCTGGAGCGGTTCCTGGAAGAGGGCCGCACCCTGGCCGGGCTGGCGCATCCCAACGTGGTCCGGGTCGTGCGCCATTTCGAGAGCGGCGGAACGGCCTGCCTGCTGATGGACTACCTGGCCGGGCGCTCCCTGCACGACTTGCTGTCCCGGGGGGGTGTGTTCAACCCGGCCGAGACGCAGGCCCTGCTGACCCCCCTGCTCGACGCCCTGGCCTACCTGGGCGGGCAGGGCGTCATCCATGGCGACATCAAGCCGTCCAACATCATGGTCACGCGGGATGGCGCCCCGGTGCTGCTGGATTTCGGGGCGGCGCGCGTGGCCAGGGGGGCCGCCGGGGCCGGGCCGGCGACTGCCGGCAGCGCCGGCTACGCCGCGCTGGAGCAGGTCACGGGCAAGGGCGCACTGGGCCCCTGGACCGACATCCACGGACTGGCCGCCACCCTCTACCGGCTGGTCACCGGGGAGATTCCGGCGTCCGCCGAGGTGCGCGCGGCCGCCGTGCAGGAGGGCGAACCCGACCCGGTGACGCCCCTGGCGGAGCGTTTGCGCAGCGCCGGCCGTGAGGGGTTCAGCCGCGCGTTTTCCACGGCCGTGGACCAGGGCCTCGCCCTGCATGCCCAGAACCGTCCAAGGGACGCCAGGACCTGGGCGAAGCTCTTTGGCGCGGCCGTGGCCGAGGATCGCCGCCCGGCGGCCCCACGCCGGCCGGACGACCGTGAGCGGGTGATCCTGCCCCAGGTGCTGGCCGGACTGGCCATCGTGGCCCTGCTGGCGGCCGTCGCCTGGGTGTTCCTGGGGCCGGACGCCGATGCGCCTGCCGAGGCGACGCCTCCCTCCACCCTGCCGGAAACCAGTCTCGCCCGGGACGAGGATGCCTGGGAGCAGGCGGTGCGCACCGATACCGCTGCCGGCTTCCGGGCGTACCTCGAGGCCTTTCCGCGGGGGCGCCATGCGGAAGGGGCCCGCGAGCAACTCGCCCGTTTCGACGAGGAACGCTGGCGGGCGGTGCGCGATACGACCGACCTGGCGGACCTGGAACGGTACCTGGACGAGTTTCCGGACGGCCGTTGGGTGGTCGAAGCGCGGGCCCGCGCCTCGGTGCTGCGCGAGGCCGAGGAGCGGGCGGCGGCCGAACGCGCGGCGGCGGCACAGGCGGACGACGCGGCCTTTGCCCAGGCACGGGCCGCCGGCACCCGTGACGCCCTGGACGACTACCTGGCGGCCTTTCCCCGCGGCCTCCACGTGGAGGAGGCGCTGGAACTGAAAGCCGGCCTGGAGCGCGCCTCGCGGGACGAGGCGGCCTGGGCGGCCGCCCGCGCCAGTGGCGAGCGAAGCGCCTTCGAGGCCTACATCCGGGCCTTTCCCGGCGGTCTGCACCTGGCCGAGGCGCTGGCCGAGGTGGATCGCCTGACCTTGCGTCCGGGCCGTGTCTTCCGCGACTGCCGCGAATGTCCCGAGATGGTCGTGGTGCCCGCCGGGACCTTCACCCAGGGCGCCAGCCCCGACGATGCGCGCGCCCGTTCCAACGAACTGCCTTCGAGGACCGTGCGGATTCCACGCCCCTTCGCTATCGGCACGCACGAGGTGAGTTTCGCGGAGTGGGATGCCTGCCGCGCGGCGGGCGCCTGTCGCGACCAAGCCGTGGACAACGGCTGGGGCCGTGGCCGCCGACCGGTGATCATGGTGACCTGGGCCGATGCCCAGGCCTACGCGGCATGGTTGTCACAACGCACCGGGCAGACCTACGAACTGCCCAGCGAGAGTCAATGGGAATACGTGGCCCGGGCGGGCCAGGAGGGCCCCTGGGCCGGCGGCGCCGTGCAGAGCGTATGCGACCAGGGCAACGTGGCCGCCCGAGAGACCGGTTTCGATTGGCGCCTGGACGATTGCGCCGACCCGTTCAGCCTGGGTACAGCCGAAGTCGGCTACTTTGCGGCCAACGCGATGGGGGTGCACGACATGGTGGGCAACGTGGCGGAATGGACCCGGGACTGCATGAACCTCTCCTACCTGGACGCGCCGTCCGACGGTTCGTCCTGGGAACGCGGCCTGTGCAGTTCCCGCGTCACGCGGGGCGGTTCCTGGTTTTCCGGTCCCGCCGAGATCCGACTGTCGGCGCGTTTCCCCCTGCGCAGTGGCGAGAGCAACGATTTCACAGGGCTGCGGGTCGTGCGGGCGGTGGCGCCATGAGCACCACGTCCGTACGCCTCGCACTCGTCGCCGTCATCACGGCGGGCTGGTTCGTGTCCATTCCCGTCTCTGCCCAGGACGGCAGCGATGGTGACGATCCCGCCCCTTCGGCCGACAGCCAGGAAGTGGATGAGCGTGAGGCCGAGTTTCGCCGACGCATGGAAACCGACGACCCCGACCGTGATCGGGACATCGACCCCTCCCGTCCCGACCTGCCGGACATCGTCGACGTGGAACCGGAGCTCGGCCCCCTCGACAAGTTGCCGCCGGATTCGCGGGAACACCTGGAACGACAACTCACTGATCTGATCATCGAGAACGGCCGCTGGGAGCCGGCGGACGCCGCCCGTGGCGCGCCATTCGAGCCCAGCGAGGCTGCCCGGGACGACCCGGCGTTGGCCGCCGAGGAGCAGGCGGCCTGGGAAGAGATGGTCGAAGCCTACAACCAGCGTGAACAGGCGGCCTGGGAGAAAGCCGGCGGCGTGGCCGGCGCCGGCGGCGATGGTTCGGGGCAGGGTGGCGGCGATGGCCAGGGTGGCAGTGGCGGCCGGGGAAGCGGACAGTCCGGCGCGGATGCGGCGCCGGGAGGTGCGATGGCCGGGCGCGATGAACGCCCCCCCGAAGGCAAACCCTTCAGCGCCGTCGATTTCCTGAAAGGTGGCGACGGCAGCGTCGGCGCCGATGGGGATCCCGATGCTCCGGGCGCATCCTCCGGCGCCGACGCTGAAGCGGCGGGGGAGGCCGATGCCGCCTCAGGCGCGTCGCAAGGCGACGCCGCAACCGATGAAACCGTCCCGGCGGACCCGACCGCCGGCGAGGAGGCGGCGCCGACCGTCGCTGTGCCGGAAGGAGACCCCGGTACGCAGGCCGCCGCGCCCGCACCCGACCCCCAGGACAAGTCCCAGCCGGGGCAGGGTTCGGAACCCGGCGGGGAGGCGCCACCCGGCAGTGTCTCCAGCGAGGCCCTCGAAGCGTTGTTCCGACAGGGCGCCGAGGCAGGCGCGCCCTCTGAATCCGGTGCGGCCGACGCATCGGCGCCGGCGGCCGAAGCCTCACCGGGCGACGCGAACGCAGCGGGTTCACCGGGAAGCGAAGGCGCCACGGGTGCGCCCACCGCCGAACCGCCCCGCGGCCTGTTCGGATGGCTGATGCGCCTGTTTTCCGGTGAAGACGAAGAACCGGAGCAGGAGCAGGAATCGGAGCCGGAGCAGGACTAGCGGTATCTGAAGAACCGGTTGATGGCGGGCAGCAGGAAGATCAGGGTGCGGATGGTGCGCTGGGTGGCGTACTGCCGGTGTTCGTTGGTGAGCTGGCGGTTCATTTCCTCGGCCGCGAAGATGCGTTCGCGCATGAACTCCATGTCCGCGTTGTCGTCCATCAGGCGATGGAAGGCGTCCAGCCGCCCGGTGGACTCGCCGATGGCGTGGTCGGCAAGGGCATCCATGTCCCGCGCAAAGACCACGTATTCCAGGGCATTGCGCGCACGCAGCGTTCCCGTTCGATAGGGATCGATCCACGCATCCGGCCATTCCGCGGCCATGGCGACGGCCTCCAGTCCGTCCAGCACCGCGCTGCGCACGATGAGGATTTCCTCGGCGAGCAGTTCCTCGTCCAGGGCGTTCACCAGTTCCGGATGATCGGCCTCGATGGCGGCCAGGTCGGCCCGCAATTCATCTTCGGCCTTCTGTCGGTAAGCCGTGAGGTCGGTCATCGCGTCCAGGATGGATTCCGCGCTGGCGATGCGGTAGCCGGCGCCCTGGTAGGCGGCCAGTTCGGGGACGGCCGGCACTTCGCCATCCGGCAGGCCGTAGCGCCGCTCCAGGGCGGCCAGCAGTTCCGGGCTGATCCCCTCGGTGACCCCGAGCAACAGGCGTGTCTGGCCGTAGCGTTCCCCCGGCGGTCGCGTATCCGCCGCAGGCGCGTCGGGCCGGGCGTCCAGGGCCGGGGCCGGTTGGGCGCAGGCGAATTGCAGGACGGCGAGGCCCAGGCCGGCCAGCGTCAACAGGGTGGAACGGAGCGTCGCCATCACCGCCTCAATGAAACCGGAAGGGGCGCCACTGGGCGGGGTCGCCCCGGCCCGAGTCCACGCCGTCGGTGAACTGTCGCAAGGCCGGCTGTTGCCCGGACAGGCCCACTTCGACCATGCCATGGGGCCTTCCGTCGCGGAAACTGCCGTCATACCAGATGGCGCCCACCAGCCCCGGTTCGTGGACGATCATCGCGCCCGGCCCGTTGGCCGTGCCCGAGCGTGCCTCGCCGAGGAACTCGATTTCGCGGCCGGCATCGGTGCGCACCACCCCGTAGCCCTGGCCGATGGCCAGGCCGTTCCGGCAGTCGCCATACCAGCGCCCCTGGTGGCTGGACTCGGGATGGCGAAAGCTGCAATCGGTCTGGATGTCGACGGTGAGGGAACGGACCCGGTCCTGGTACAGCGCCAGGGTCTGGCGCCGGAAATCCGTGTAGTCGCGGGCGCTGATCTCCTCGACCCCTTCGACCAGGCGCACCTGGACGGTGATCTGTTCGGTGAGCGCCGGGGCCATCTGCGACAGGAAGCTCTCGCCCACCTGCTTGTTCAGCTGGTTGGCCGACAACGCGGTTTCCACGGCCACCAGGGATCCGACCAGCAGCGCGTCGCTGATCAGCGCCGCACCGGCATCGTAGGAGCCGCCGTCGAAGACATCGCCGCTGGCGTAGACCGCCCCGGCCATGGCCAGGATGGCGATGGCGGTCGCCACGTTCTGGCGCCGCGCCAGGCTGCGCCGCTCCTCGAGGTTCTTGTACTCGGCGACGATCAGCTCTCGCATGGACTGGCCGTAGGCGCCGTCCCAGACTCCGGCGTGGATGCGTTCTGACTGGGCCGCGAGGAATCGCCGTTCCGCTTCGATCAGCTTTTCCGCCAGCGCCAGCCGGGCGCGCACGGATTCGTCCTCGCTGCGCGACAGGAAGGCGAAAGCCAGTTCCGGGTCGAAGGACGCGAGCAGCTTCTGCCGGTCGGAGAAGGTGGCCCGGTCATGGTCGAAGCGCCCCAGCGCGGCCTCCACGCGCGAGCCGACCCCGCGGGCGAAGGCCAGTTCGAAGGGGTCGGTTTCCGACGCGGAGGCCCAGGCGGCGACCGCCTCGCCGTCCATCAGGATCTTCTCGACCGGGTAGCGTTCCACCGCCGCCAATGCCGGTTCGGCGCCGACCGGCTTGAGCGGGACCTGGATGACCCCTTCGTCGCTGTTGAGGAACTGGACGAAATCGAGGCTGCGGCCGTCGTCGATGGGGCGCAGCGCGAGGCGCCCGTCGAACTCCTCGCCCGCGATTTCGGCGGACTGCCGCCAGGCCGTGGTCGCGAGCGGCTCGCTGGCCAGGATCAGGCCGTTGGTGGCCGGGCGCAGCCAGTGGTCCGCGTGCACCACGGCCAGCGGCGTGACGACGTTGCCGAAGGTGATCGGCGGCGAGTTCATGAGTTCCTCCGCGTCGGGGAAGGAATAGGTCATGAAATCGATGGTGACCACACTCGGCATGTCCTCGGTGGCCAGCATGGGCCGGCTGGCGAGGTCGCCGTTCTCGTCCTCGAAGACCAGGTGCGGAGACAGCAGCACCGTGTCGGCCGGCAGTTGCTCCCGCAACTCCTGGTACAGGGACATGGCGTAGAAATTGGACTTGGCGATGCTGCCGCGGGCGATGTTCTCGCTGTCGGCCGAACTCCAGCCGTCGTCACGGACCCGGCCGCCGATGGCCGTGCGCGCGTAGGCGTCGTACCAGGCGGACTCGGCGCCGCTCTCGATCATGGCGGGATAGCGCAAAACGACCCAGGCGTCGGCCTGGGAGGCGCTGCGGTCGGACACTTCCAGCGTCTGGTCGAAGCGGTAGGCGGACTCGGCCTTGCCGCGCGCCGTCCCGGCGCAGCCCTGCAGCAGGGCCGTGGCCAGCAGCAGCGCGCCCAGCACACGCCACGGCGCTTCGCGCCGGGTGACGTTCTGGCGTTGGGCTGCTGTCCTCATATCCCTTCCTTCCCCGCAGGGCCCCTCCTGGCTCATTATCCGGCATGCCCCCCTGTTTTGCAGTGCGGCGTTTTGCAGTGCGGTCGCGGCGAGGTCATCATGACGCGCGATGACTGTACCCCCTATGAACCACCTCACACCGGGTTTTCACCCACCGTCCTCGACAGGGCGCGCGTGGATCAGCGGTATCACGCTGGCGCTGGTGATGTTCGTGTCGCCTGCACAGGCCGGGGCGTCGGACGCCCGTACCTCGGTCACCGGCTCAGGCACGGCGGACGCCGACCGGCTGGTCCGGTTGCTGGACAGCACGGCCTGGCGCCCGTCGGCATCGGAGCTGCTGCGGCGCTACCTCGACCCGGGCTCCGCCGCTCTGGCGGCCTTCGACGCGCATCGCATCGGCGGGCCGGAGGCAATGGCCCGGGCGCTGGAGCATCGTGGCTGGGAATACCGGCAGGCCATTCGGAAGTGCCTGCCGGCCGCGCGCTCGATGATCCCCCGCATTCCGGGCCTGCTCGCGGGAATCGCCCGCCGTTTTGAATCCAGCGAAACACCGCCGGTGGTCTTCGTGTTCGGTGCCGGGCGCTCCGCCGGGACAGTGGAGAACGGTGACGTGATCCTGGCGTTGGAGGTGCTCTGCCGGTACGTGGATGCGGAAACCCCTGCGGAAGCCGTCCTGGAGGCCTTCCTGCTCCACGAAGCCGTGCACGTGTACCAACAGGCGGCCTGGCGCCCCGGCCGCCCGGACAGCCTCCTGAGGCAGGCCATGATGGAAGGGCTTGCCGACCTGGTCGCCGGAGAAGCCGTCGGCGGCCTGCTGCCGCAGGAACGCGAACGCGCCGCGTGGGGCAGGGCCCACGAAGCGGCGCTCTGGGCGTCTTTCGAGCAGGACATGCGCGGCCGCGACCTGGGGGGCTGGATGTACGGGCCGGGGCCTGCCGAAGCGCCGCCTGACCTGGGCTACTGGATCGGGAAACGGATCTGTGCGGCCTACCTGGATTCCGCGCCCGACCGGGACGCCGCCATGGCGCAACTGCTGGCGCTGGACGATCCGGAAGCCCTGCTGGAGGCCAGCGGTTACGGCCGGGACCTGTCGCCCGCGCCGATGCATCCATAGGGCGGAACGCCCATTCCGCCGCACCATCGCTCCGAGAATCGGATTTTCCGCCCTACCATCCGATCAGGGCCAGCTTCGCCGCCCGGTCCAGCTTCTTGATGGCCGCCTCCCGCCGCAGGGCGCTGCCCCGGTCGTGGCCTTCCTCGGTCCAGACCACGGCCTCGGGGGAGCGTCCGGCGAAATAGCGCGCGCCACGCGGGCCATTGCGGTGCTCCTCGAAACGTCGCGCCACGTCACGGGTGATGCCCGTGTACAGGCTGTCGTCGTCGCAGCGGATGATGTACACCGTCCAGGACACGGTGGCTTCAACCGGCCCGCGACGCGATCACGCGCCGGAAGAAGTCGTCGTGCGCCCGCGCGGAGCGCTCCCAGGTAAACGCCGCCGCGTGTTCGATGCCGCCATCGATGGCGGCCGCCCGGGCTTCGCTGTCCAGCGCGACCCGGTCGATGCCGGCGGCAAAGGCCTCGGGATCGTCCGTGCCGGCCACCGGCCAGAGCCCGGCCGAGACTTCGGGCAGGCAGGACGCCGCGGAGACCACGCCCGGCACTCCGGAGGCCATGGCCTCGAGCAGGGGCAGGGCGAAGCCCTCGTAGCGTGACGGCTGCAACAGCGCCACCGCGCCCGCCAGCAGGGTGGGCAGCGCCTCGCCGGGCACGTGTTCGATCCAGTGCACGCGGCCCGGACCGCCCAGGGCGGCGGCCAGGTCCTCGAGGCGACGCTGGTGCGATGCGCTCGCGCCACCGCCCGCGAACACCAGTTCGATGCCCTCGCGCGCGGCGCGACTGCGGGCCCAGGCCTCCAGGGCGAGTTCCAGGTTCTTGTGCGGGAACCAGCTGCCCAACTGCAGCAGGAACGGCGCCTCGATCCCCAGCGACCGTGCTGCCGCACGGGTTTCCGCCTCCGGGCGCGGGTGGAAACGCGCGTGGTCCACGCCGTGGGGAATGACCTCCACGACGGCGGAATCGAGCTCCGGATAGTGGTGCAGCAGCCGCCCCCGGCCATGCTGCGTCAGGCAGACGATGCCGTCCGCCTGGGCGATGTTGCGCTGCAGGCGCTCCTTGCCCTCGTAGCCGGCGGGTTCGTCCAGGGCGCGCACGTCGTGCACGGTGAAACTCAGCGGGCAGGGCGCACTGCGCGGCAGGTGGTTGCCGAAGCTGTGGAACAGGGCCAGGCCCCGGTCCCCGAGGCGCGCCGAGTTCGGCAACCAGCGACGTGGAAGGTCCGGCGCCAGGTCCGACAGCAGGCCGCGCCGGAACCAGCGGTGGCCCCGCACGAACAGCTCCGTCGGCAGGGCCCCGGCGGGTTGCGCGGCCACGACCTCCTGAATGTAGCGCGCAATGCCGCGCCCGCGCCGCTTGACGGCCTGGGTCACGTCCAGCCCCACGCGCGGTTCTGGGGTAGGGGACATGGGCCTATCGTAGTCCAGGCCGCGTTGCTGTTGTAAGCTGCCCGCCATCCCCGCCACCGCCCATTGCCCATGAAAGTCAGCGGTTTCAGCTTCATCCGCGACGGCGTGAAGCTCGGCTATCCCTTCGAGGAATCCATCCGCTCGGCACTGCCGGTCTGCGACGAATTCATCGTGGCCGTGGGCGCCAGTGGCGACGGGACCCTGGAGCGGCTGCGGGCGATGAACGAGCCGAAACTGCGCCTGGTCGAGACCACCTGGAACGAACAGTGCCGCAGCCATGGCTTCGTGTACGGCCAGCAGAAGATGATCGCCCAGTACAACTGCACCGGCGACTGGGCCTTCTACCTCGAGGGCGACGAGGTGCTGCACGAGGACGACCTCGATTCCCTGCGCCGGGCCATGGCGCACTACCTGAACGACGAGGCCGTCGAGGCCCTGGCCTTCGACTACCTGCATTTCTACGGCGACACCCGCCACCTGCACCGCTCCTCCCAGGCCTACCGCAAGGCCTGCCGGATCATCCGCAATCGCCTGCGCAGCATCGCCCCCGACGGACTCTACTGGGCCGTGATCAAGGAAAAGAAGTGGCACGGCGGGCGCAACAAGCGCCGCACCCGCTACCCGCGGGCCGCGGCCCTGAACCTGCCCATCTACCACTACGGCAACGCGCGACACGAACGCTACGTGCGCGCCAAGGCGGAGACCGGCAACCGCTACTGGTCGGAGAAGCAGGCGTTCCGGGAGGCCTACGGCGACCTCGACCCGGAGCAGGTCGGGCCCTTCGAGGGCCGCCACCCCGCGATCATGACGGACTGGATCGCGGCGCACGCCAATCCCTCCTTCAGCTTCCGGGAGGACCACCGGCTGACTTCGCGCGAACGCAAGCACCGGTTCAATGCGCGCCTGGAACGCTGGTTCGGCCTGGATTTTTCCAAGCGGCATTTCAAGCTGGTCCGGTCCTGGGAGGGCTGAGACGCCCGTTCCTTCCCATGGCCCGCGTCGTGCTCTTCAACAAGCCCTTCCAGGTGATGTCCCAGTTCCGCGCATCCGGGGAAAAGGTCACGCTGTCGGCCTTCATCCACGACCCGGAGCTGCGCGTCGCCGGGCGGCTGGACTACGACTCCGAGGGCCTGATGCTGCTCAGCGACGACGGCCGCCTGGTGCAGCGCATCACCCATCCGCGCCACAAGCTGCCGAAGACCTACTGGGCCCAGGTCGAGGGCGCGCCCGCGGGGGAAGCCCTGGAGCGCCTGCGGCGGGGCGTGGACCTCAAGGACGGCCGGACCCTGCCGGCGCAGGTTCGCGCCATGCCGGAACCGGATTCACTCTGGCCGCGCGACCCGCCCATCCGGTTTCGCGCGAACATTCCCACCACCTGGCTGGAATTGACCATCACCGAGGGGCGCAACCGCCAGGTGCGGCGGATGACGGCCGCGGTCGGGCATCCCACGCTGCGCCTGGTGCGTGCGCGGGTCGGCGATTGGACCCTGGAAGGGCTGCGTCCCGGGGAGTGGCGCCAGGCCTGAAGCCCGCTCCGGTCGCACGGCCCCGGCGCGCCCGCGCGGCTTTGCGCCGCTACGAATCGGCGCGGGAAGCGTCCTCGAGCACCGCGAGTTCCCGCAACACCGAAGTGGCGAAGGTTCCCGACGGCAGGGCGAATCGCAATTCCAGTGCCTCTCCGTCCCAGGCATGCGAAAGCTCCCGCGGCACCAGCCTCAGGGCGCGGCGCTCGGCGCGCATCCCCAGCGCCACCAACCCTTCCGCCAGCACCGGCTCCTGCGCCAGGACCCGGGCTTCCAGCGCGGCGCAGGCGCCGCAGACGGCGGGCTCGCCGGCCCCGTGCAGCGGGCCGGACGGGTGGATGTCGAACTCCGCCAGGCGCGAGGCGAGGGTTTCCGGCGGATCATTCAGGCTGAACCAGCTGCGCGAGCCGTCCAGGACCACCGCTTCGCCTTCCAGCAGGCTGCGCCAGTTGCCTTCGTTCACGCGTTCGGCCAGGACACGATTGAACAGCCAGGAGCGCGCAGCGGACAGGTACAGGCCGCGCTCGAAGCGGGGCGTTTTTCCCAGCGTCCCGGCGAACAGGGCGCGGGCGCGGTCGAGGTTGGCGCCACCGATGCCGAAGCGCTGTTCCCCGAAATAGTTCGGCACACCGCTCGCCATGGCGGCGATGCGCTCGTCGATGGCGCCGCGATCGCCGTTCACGCCCCGCAGGACCAGGGTAAAGGCGTTCGCGCGCAGGCCGCCGCGCCGGATCGCGTGCCGCGCGCGCACCCAGCGGTGCAATTCCAGGCCCTCCGGCATGCGATCCGCCACGGACTCGGGATCGAGGTGCTCGATGGGCAGCGAGAACCACTGGGTGGTCACGGCGTTCCGGTCCTTGAGGCCGGCATAGCCGATCTGCCGGGCGCGGGCCGATCCCAGGTCCGCCAGCGCACGGACCGCATCGCGGGTGTTCAGCCCCGTCTTGGTCAGTTGCAGCCACCAGTGCGCGCCGGTCGGGTGCTCGGGAATGTCGATGCGTTCCTCCACCCGGAAGTCCGCTGAAAGCACACGAAATCGCGCCTGTGCGGGAGGCGGGCCGAAGGCGCGTGGCAGGGCCTCCAGGGGGGAATTTCCGGCGTTCGGGGCGGCAGTCATGGCGTGCTATTGTAGGTCGTCATGAGCCTCATCCACCTGCAACCCGTCGTAAAGGACATCGGGGATTTCGAGGTCAGGCGCGTCCTGCCTTCAGCGGCGCAGCGTGCCGTCGGCCCCTTTGTCTTCTGGGACCATTTCGGTCCCGTCACCCTGCCCGCGGGCGCCCACATGGACGTTCGTCCCCATCCTCATATCGGTCTCGCCACGCTGACCTGGCTGTTCGAAGGGGAGATCATGCACCGCGACTCCCTGGGCAGCGTGCAGCGCATCCGGGCCGGCGAGGTGAACTGGATGACGGCGGGGAAAGGCATCGTGCATTCGGAGCGCACGCCCGACGATCGGCGCGGCCGGGAAAACCCCTTGCACGGCCTGCAGATCTGGCTGGGCCTGCCGGAAGGCAGCGAAGAAGCCGAGCCGGATTTCCAGCACTATCCGGCCGAGGCCATTCCCAGGGTGGCGATCGGCGAAGTCGAAGGCTTCCTCATCGCCGGAACCGCCCTGGGCGCCGAATCGCCGGTGACGGTGCATTCACCCCTGCTGTACCTCGCGGCCGAACTCGCGCCGGGCCAGTCCTTCGAATGGCGGCGGCAGTATCCGGAAGAAGCGATCTACGTGGTCGGGGGCTCGCTGGAAATCGACGGTGTCGCCGTGGACACGTACACCATGGCGGTCCTGCCGACGGGCGATGTCCATCGAGTCGCCAGCCCGGAGGGCGCCCGCATCGCGGTGTTGGGTGGCGAACCGCTGGGACATCGCTTCCTGGCCTGGAATTTCGTCCACTCCAGCCGCGAACGGATTCGCGAGGCGGCGGCGCTTTGGGACGCCGGGGGATTCGACCGCGTTCCCGGCGACGAAGAATTCATTCCCCTGCCGGACCGCTTCAAACGCTGAAGCGTCAGTCCAGGCGCAGCAACAGTCCCGGTTCGGCATCGTCCGGCGCGTGGCGCGCGAAGGCGCGCGCCGAAATGCCCGCGGCGTGCACCGAGTCCGGGTCGCCCGACACCAGCGGGTGCCAGGCGGCCAGGCCGCGGCCCTCGGCGAGACGCCGGTAGGCGCAGCTGCCGGGAAGCCAGGCGAACACCTCGGGCCGCCCGGCATCCAGCACGATGCATTCACGCACACGCCGGGCGCGCGCGGCGTAGTCGGTGCAGCGGCAGGCCTCGATGTCCAGCAACTGGCAGGCGTGGTCGGTGAAGAACACCTCGCCCGTGTCCTCGTCCTCCAGCTTGTGCAGGCAGCACAGGGCGCAGCCGTCGCACAGGGACTCCCACTCTTCGCGGTCCATCTCCGCGAGGGTCTTGCGCTCCCAGAAGGGTGCGTCCATGCCCGTATCAGTCGCCGGCGGTGGCGTCACGAAAGAGGGTGCGGACCATGCGTTCGGTGGTGATGAAGCCCCAGTGGTAGCTCTCGAACTCCGCCAGCGGATTCGCCGCCAGCACCTGGTCCACGTCCAGGCCCTGCGCGACCAGTTTCCCCACGGCCGCCTGGGCGGCTTTCAGGGTCGCCAGGTCGGCGGTGATGCCGGCCTTGTCGGTCAATGGCCCATGGCCGGGGATGATCTTCGTGTCGTCGTCCGCCAGCGCGAGAATGGCTTCCTGCCCGGCGATGTAGCCGTCCACCGTGCCCCCGTTGTCCAGGTCGATGAACGGGAACAGGCCGTGGAAGGCCACGTCTCCCGTGTGGATCACGTTCTGCGCCGGGAAGTGGATGAAGGCATCGCCATCGGTATGGGCTTTGGGCAGGTGCGTCACGCGCGCCTCGATGTCGTCCAGCCAGAACGTCACGCCGTCGGCGAAGGTCACCACCGGAAGGCCGCCGGCGCCGCCTGCAGGCGCCGGGTCGGTGAGCAGGCGCTTGCGGATGTTGTCGTGGGCGAAAATCACCGTGCCGGACTCGGCGAAGTGCGCGTTGCCCCCGGTGTGGTCTCCGTGGACGTGGGTGTTGACCAGGAAATCGATGGGCCGCCCCGCGGTTTCGGTGGCATGGTCGAGCAGTCGGGGCGCGAGCGGCTGGAGGCTGTCGTCCACCATCGCCACGTGGCGGTCTCCCACGATGACCGCCATGTTGCCGCCGCCGAACCCGCCCACGCCCACCACCATGTGGATGCCCGGCGCGACTTCGGTCGACTCGAAACTGATCGCATCGAAGTTCGGCGCCTGGGCGAGGGCCGCCGGTGCGACCAGCGTGGTGAGCAGGGACAGGGAAAACAGGCAGGTCTTCATGAGACTCCTCCAGGTGAAAAGCCGCTGGCGCCGATCGGCGGACTGCCCCGGTCGGGGACAGGCCAGAATGTTATCAGGCACGGGCAGTGGGTTCAGAGCCAGCCGCCCAGTTCACGGCGCACGACGTTCTCCAGCAAGTCGATGCAGGGCGGGCTGTCGTTCAGGCAGGGCAGGTGGGCGAAGTTCCGCCCGCCCGCTTCCAGGAACTCGTCCCGGACTTCACCGGCGATCTCCTCGAGCGTCTCCAGGCAGTCGGAAACGAACCCCGGGTTGAACACGGCGATGTCCTTGACGCCCTGGGCGGCCAGGCCCCGCACGGTTTCGTCGGTATAGGGCTGCAGCCACTCCTTGGGTCCGAAGCGGGACTGGAAGCAGCTGATGAAGCGCTCCTCGGGCCAGCCCATGCGCTTGGCCAGGAGGCGCGAGGTCTCCAGGCACTGGAACTGGTAGGGGTCGCCCTTTTCCACGAACTCGGCCGGCACGCCGTGGTAGCTCGCCAGCAACTTCTCGGGTTCGAAATCGAGGGTCGCCAGGTGCTGCTCCAGCGAGCGGGCGAGGGCCTCGATGTAGGCCGGATCGTCATAGAAGGCGGGCGCGGTTCGCAGCGCGGGCACCCGGCGCATGCTCGTCAGCGCCTGGAAACTGCGGTCGCAGACGCTGGCGGTGGTGGAGGCGCTGTATTGCGGATACAGCGGCACCACCAGGATGCGGTCGCAACCCTCGTCGCGCAGCGCGCGCAGACGCTCGGGGATGGAGGGGTTGCCGTAGCGCATCGCCCAGTCGACCCGCAGGGAATCATCAGTGGCGAAGCGCTCCCCCAGCTGCAGGGCCTGGTTGCGGGTGTAGGTGCGCAGGGGCGATTCGTTCCGTTCCATGTCCCAGATCGAGGCATAGAGCCTGCCGGAGCGCGCCGGGCGGACGGTGAGAATGACGCCGTAGAGGATGGGGTACCAGAACAGCTTGGGCAGTTCGATGACGCGGGGGTCCGAAAGAAACTCCGCCAGGTATCGGCGCACGCTGCGACGGTCGAAGCCGTCCGGCGTGCCCAGGTTCACCAGGAGCACACCGACGCGGCCGGTGGTCGCTTGCCCCGGGTGCGGGTTCACAACAGCTTTTTCAGGAAGTTGAATTTGCTGTCGCTGTAGGGCGCGTAGCGCAGTGGAACGTCCGGCCAGATGCCACGGCGCATCACGGCCTTGAGGTGGCTGAAGTTGCGAAATCCGTTCTCGCCCTTGTAGGCGCCCATGCCGCTTTCGCCCACGCCGCCGAACGGCAATTCGGGGACCGCGGAGAACATGATCACGTCGTTCAGGCAGACGCTGCCGGCGCTGACGGTGTCCAGGAAGCGTCGCTGCGCCGCCTTGTCCTTGCTGAACAGGTAGGCCGCGAGGGGCTTGTCTCCGGACCGCACGTGGGTGATGGCCGCTTCCAGGTCGTCCGTGCGCAGGATGGGCAGCAGGGGCCCGAAAATCTCCTCGCGCATCACGGGGCTGTCGGGATCAACTCCGGTGAGCACCGTGGGCTCGATGTAGCGCTCAGCGGGATCGCTGCGGCCGCCGACTGCGACCGTGCCCGACCCGAGCAGCGCGGTGAGGCGTTCGAAATGGCGGTCGTTGACGATGCGTCCAAAGGAATCGCTGCGCTGCGGGTCCTCGCCGTACATCTCGCGCAGGTGCCCGGCCAGCAGCGGCACCAGCCGCGCTTCCGTGTCGGCATCGGCCAGGATGTAGTCGGGGGCGATGCAGGTCTGGCCGGCATTCGTGAAGCGGCCCCAGGCGATGCGTCGCGCGGCGATATCGAGGTCGGCGTCCGGCAACACGATGCAGGGGCTCTTGCCGCCCAGTTCCAGCGTGACGGGCGTCAGGTGCTTCGCCGCCGCGGCCATCACGATGCGGCCAACGGCGCCGCCGCCGGTATAGATGATGTGGTCGTAGCGCTCGCGAAGCAGGGCGGTGGACTCCGCCACGGCGCCCTCGACAACGGCGAAGGCCTGCGGATCCAGGTACTCCGGAACATAACGGGCGAGCAGGGCGGCCGACGCCGGGGCCAGTTCCGAGGGTTTGAGCACGGCGCAATTGCCCGCGGCGATGACCGCCACCAGCGGTGCGAGCACCACCTGCAGGGGGTAGTTCCAGGCGCCCATCACCAGCACCACGCCGAGCGGCTCCGCCTGGACCCAGCTGCTCCCCGGCTGGGCGAAGGCCGGGGTGCGCACGCTCCTGGGCTTCATCCAGCGCTTGAGGTGCTTGCGGCTGTGCTTCACCTCGCTGGCGATGTAGGACAACTCGGTCAGCCAGGCTTCCATGGGCGGTTTGCCCAGGTCCGAGGCCAGGGCCTCGAGGAACTCCGCCTCGTGGTCCTGCAACATGCGCACCAGGTTGGCCAGCTGGGCGTCGCGCCAGGCAGGGTCGCGCGTGTGGTCGCTGGCGAAGGTGGCCCGCAATCCGGCGAGCAGGTCGCCGTAGTCGGGTCCGGGTTGGCCGATGCCGGCCATTTCGTCGGTCGCTGTGCTCATGCCCTCATTGTGCGGCCGCCGGGGCCGCGCTTCAATTCCGGGCCTGGGCCGCCCGCACCGGGTTCGCGGGTGTGTCGTCCCAGCCGTCGAGCAGTTCGCGCAAGCGGGCGAGCAGGCGGCGCGCCAGGCCGGTGAGCAGAACGAACTCGGCATCCTGGCGCGCCAGGCTGTCCTCCTCGTCACTCACGTCGGCGGCCTCGCCCTCGGCCAGCTTCACCTTCGTGATCACCCCGTCCTCGCCGAGCACGCCGGTGAACACCTCTTCGAAACCGAAACCCAGGTGGGTCAGGCGCATGCCCTCCCGGACGTGGCGGCGGATGGTCTCGTCGTGCAGGTCGATGTTGCGCCAGGTGCCGGTCGCGCGGCCGTCACTGGGGTCGGCCATGCGGCATTCCCGCCCCAGGCTGAAGCCGGCCGGCGCCTTGCCCAGGAACAGTTCCTGCAGCAGCGTCGCCGGCGAGGTGTTGAAGCGCAGCGGCTCGGCGCGGAATCCATCCAGGCAGGTCCGCAGGTGTTCCACGAACCATTCCGTGCGCGACGGAGAGCCGGCGTCCACGACCAGGAGCCCTTCATCGCGCAGCACGAAGCCCCGGGAACGGTTGGACTGCACCAGCGCCTTGGGCAGCAGTTCGTCACGGGTGGCTTCCTTGAGCTTGCGCAACTCGCGCCGTGGCGGCTCCTCGCCCATGCGGCTGCGCCATTCCTCCACCCGGACTGCCAGCGACTCCTTGATCGCCGCGGCAGGTAACACACGGCTCTGGGTGCGCAGTTCCAACAGGTCCGCGCCGGCAAGGCGCCGGGCCAGGCGCCCGCCTTCCTGGCCGCCGGGGGGCTCCCAGCCGGCACTGCGTTCGGCGAAGGCGGAACAGGGGCGGAATGCACGCTCGGCGAGGGCCTCGGAGAGGGCTTCCTCGCTGTCGGGCCAGGGGCCGTGAAGGCGGTAGCAACGAAGGTTTCGGAACATGGGCGGGAAGGGTCGGTTCGGAAAGGCCGCGTAGTGTAGAGAATGGGGCCGGCGCTGAACAGCGCCGGTGGCAGCGGTGGGGGTATACTGCGCCCCTTTCGGGGCCCGGGGGCCAGCGCGCTGGATATCGACGACAACGACAAGCGACGGCGGTGGCCGATTCACGTGGCCGGCTACTGGCTCGTATTCCTGTTCGCTTTCGCGCTGGGCATGTTTCTCTATGCCCGGCAGATCTGGCCGTACGGGCTCGTGCAGGAAATCGGCGCCTTCCTCCAGGAGACCGAAGAGGAGAACCTCGACCTCGCGGACGCCATCGCCAATGACCTGGGCGGCGTGCCGGGACGCCACCTGATCACCCCGAGAACGCCCTTTGACCGCGATCCCGGCCGGGACTGGGTCGCGTTGAGCGGACTGCCGCTGCGCGAGGAACGGGAATCACCCCAGGTCTACCTGTCACCCGACGCCCTGCCGGGATACCGGCTGATCCACGGCACCTTCGCCTTCGAGGATCGGCTGCATGGCGCAGTGCTGCTCGGCCCGGACGGTGACGTCGTGCGTCACTGGCGCATCACCCAGGAAGACGTCGAGTGGGATCACCGTCCCGACGCCAACGTGGTGCCGCACGGCATCGACATCACCCGCAACGGCTCACTGATCTACGCCTTCGATGGCGGCACCTCCATTCGGCGCGTGTCCTGGTGCGGCGAGCAGGAGTGGATCGTGAAAGGCGGTTTTCACCACTCCGTGGACCTGAACGAGGACGGCCAGCTCTGGTCCTGGGGACAGGTCGAGACCGACAGGCCCTTCGGCGCCTGGATGATCCGCCTGGACCCGGACACCGGCGCTATCCTGCAGAAGATGCATCTGCGCGAGCTGATCAACGCCAACCGCGACATCGCCACCTGGGGCATCCTGAAGATGATGGGCATCGACGATGCCTGGCACCACAACGACGTGGAGGCGCTCTCCGCGGCACAGGCCGGGAGCTATCCGGATTTCGAGGCAGGCGACCTGCTCGCGAGCTACCGCAACATCAACCTGGTGTTCGTCTTCGATCCGGAGACCCAACGGGTGAAATGGTGGCGCCAGGGCCTGGTGCGTCGCCAGCACGATCCGGACTTCAACGACCGCGGCACCATCAGCATCTACGACAACAACACCGATCGTGGCCTGTCACGCATCGTGGACATCGATCCCGTGAGCTACGAGCACTCCGTGCCCGTACCCGGTGAGGATCACCAGTTCTACAGCTTTCGGCGGGGCAAGCACCAGGAGTTGCCCGACGGGAGCTGGCTGATCGCTTCCACGGAACAGGGGCGCGCCTTCGAAGTCGGGCCGGGCGGCGAAGTCCGCTTCGAGTTCCTGAACGTCTACGACGCCGAACGATTCCTGGCCGTGTCCGAGGCCCTGTGGCTGCCCCCGGACTGGTTCGCCGACCTGCCGGAGTGCCCAGCCCCCCCGGGTTGACGCGGACTTCACCGGGGGCGCACCATGCTGGACCGTCGAAACCCGCTCCGGAGGAAGCCCCATGAGACTGCTCACCGCCATCGCCCTGTCGCTCGCCAGTTCGACGGTCTTCGCCTGCGAAAGCAAACTCCTGGACCAGGAGTTCCGCAAGCTGGCTTCCGAAGAGCGGGTCAACCTCTGCGAGGCCTACGAGGGCCAGGTGGTTCTGGTGGTGAACACCGCCTCCAAGTGTGGCCTCACCCCCCAGTACGACGGCCTGGAAAATCTCTACGCCGAGTACGCGCCCCGGGGCCTCGTCGTGCTGGGATTCCCCTCCAACGATTTCATGGGCCAGGAGCCGGGCACCGAAGACCAGATCGAGGAATTCTGCCGGCTCACCTACGGGGTGAAATTCCCCATGTTCGAAAAGACCACCGTGAAGGGTGACGACGCCCACCCCCTGTACGTCGCCCTGGCCGAGGCCTCCGGCACCTACCCGACCTGGAATTTCCAGAAGTTTCTGATCGGGCGCGATGGTGAACTGGCCGGAACCTTCACGCCGAAAACGGATCCGTCGGACGAGGACTTCATCGCCGCCATCGAGACCGCGCTGGCCGATTGATCCCGCCTCGGGAACAAGCGCCCGGCGTCAGGAGATGCGGGATTCCGTCCTGGACACGCCACGGATCATAGCCTGAGCCGCTCGGGGCTATCGATACAAACAATCAAGAACGGTTATTCGATATCTTAAAATGATGGTTTCCCTCGACGGGCGGCATTGCCAGCCGTCCCGCTCCCAAGGAGACATCACATGGAACACCGCAAGGTCGACGTCGCCATCATCGGCGCCGGTTCCGCCGGGCTGAACGCACGGCGGGAGGTCGAGAAAGCCGGCCGTACCCCCCTTCTCATCGAAAGCGGCCCCTACGGCACCACCTGCGCCCGCGTGGGCTGCATGCCCTCCAAGCTGCTGATCGCCGCCGCGGAAGCGGCGCATGGCGTGGCGGGCGCGGGTCGGTTCGGCATCGAGGTCGATGGCTGGTCGGTCGATGCCGGGGCCGTGTTTTCGCGCGTCCGCGCCGAGCGTGACCGATTCGTCGGTTTCGTCGTCGAGGACACCGAGGAGCTGCCGGCGGAACAGCGTTTGCTCGGACATGCCCGATTCACCGGTCCCCACACCCTGCGTGTGGACGACCACACCGAGGTCGAAGCGAAAGCTTTCGTGGTGGCGACCGGCAGCACGCCCATCGTTCCGCCGCCGTATGCCGACCTCCGCGAGCACCTCATGGTCAACGACGACGTGTTCGAGCTCGAAGAGGTGCCGGCATCGCTGGCCGTGGTGGGCACGGGCATCATCGGCCTGGAGCTCGGCCAGGCGCTGCAGCGCCTCGGCGCCAGGACCACCTTCTTCAGCCCCTTTGACGACCTGGGCCCGTTCACCGACCCGGAAGTGCGTCGCGTGGCCTTCGAGGTGCTGTCGAAGGAGCTGGACCTGCAGCTGAAATCCACGATGCATTCCGCGGAGAAGGTCGAGGGCGGCATTCGCCTGCGCTGGACCGACCGCGACGGGAGAGACCATGACGCCGTGTTCGAGAAGGTGCTGGTCGCCGCCGGACGCCGCCCGAACCTCGCCGGCCTGGACCTCGAAGCCGCCGGCCTGGAACTGAACGAGCGCGGCATGCCCGAATGGGACGCGCGCACGACCCAGGCCGGTGATTCGCACATCTTCCTGGCCGGCGATGTCAGCGGCCACCGGCCACTGCTGCACGAAGCCTCGGACGAGGGCCGCATCGCCGGGGGCAATGCCGCGCGCCATCCGGACCTCACCGCGCACGTTCGGCGCACGCCGTTGGCAGTGGCCTTCACCGATCCGAACATGGCGATGGTGGGCCGCGCCTGGAAGGACCTGGACCCGGACCACATCGAAGTGGGCGAGGTGTCCTTCGCCAACCAGGGCCGTTCACGGGTGATGGGCCTGAACCAGGGCATCCTGCGGGTCTACGGCGACAAGAAGTGCTGCACCCTGGTCGGCGCCGAATTCATCGGCCCGCGCGCCGAACACCTCGCTCACTTGCTGGCCTGGGCGGTGGACCAGAACATGCCGGTCACCCGCGCGCTGCAGATGCCGTTCTACCACCCCGTGATCGAGGAAGGCCTGCGCACGGCATTGCGTGACCTGGCGGGCAAACTGCGGGTGCGTGGACAGTGTCGCGGCGAGGACATGGCGACCTCGGCGGGGATGTAGATGTCAAATGGGGCGGTGCGGCGCGGTCAGCGACCGCGCCGGCGGCGGGGAATCAGTTTCCGGCGACCAGCCACTGGCGCAGGCGGTTGGAGTCCCCGAACGGCGTGAGCTTGCCGAAGGAGTCGAGCAGCACGATGGTCAGCGGCTCGCCCTCGATGTTGGCCAGCATGACCAGGCAACGTCCGGCCTCGTTGAGATAGCCCGTCTTGCTCAGCTGGATGTCCCAGCTTTCGTTCTTCAGCAGGCGGTTGGTGTTGCCGTAGACCAGCGGGCCGCGGTCCTTCCAGGGGCGCACTTCCAGCCGCGTCGAGCGGCTGGCCTCACGGATCAGGGGGTAGCCCTGGGCCGCGTTCACCATCTTCATCAGGTCGCGGGCCGTGGAGGTGTTCTCCACCCGCAGTCCCGCCGGGTCCGCGAAATGCGAGTGCTCCATGCCCAGCATCGCCGCCTTGGCGTTCATGGCGGCCACGAAGGACTCGAGGCCCCCGGGATAGGTCCGGCCCAGCGCCGAGGCGGCGCGGTTCTCCGAGGACATCACGGCCAGCAGGATCATCTCGCGGCGGCTCAGGGTCGCGCCGTATCCCAGGCGCGAGCCGGTGAGCTTGATCAGGTCCCGGTCGTCCTTGGTGACCGTGACCCCGCCCTCGAGATCCAGCCCGGAGTCGAGAATGACCATGGCCGTCATGAGCTTGGTGATGGAAGCGATGGGGCGGACCGTGTCCGCGTCCTTGCCGTAGAGTTCGCGACCCTGGCTGTCGATGACGATGGCCGAGGCGGACCGCAGGTCCGGTTGACCGGCGAGCTTGTCGAAAGTGGCGGCGTTGACGTACGAGGGCAGCAGGGGCGCGGCCGATACGGCCATCCCCAGCGCAAGGACGCGCAGGAATGTCATGGGTACCTCTCCGTTGCCGGGGTGGCCGGGCCCATTGTCGGGCCTTCTGGCCGGTTCCCCGTGGATCCGCTTCGTTCATGATGACACAGGCGGTGCCCGGCTGGAAAGCCGAATGCTATGCTAGGTCATCAGGCGTCCCACGGGGCGCGTGGGGGTTCCCGGGATCGACGGGACGACATACCAACAAATCAGCGGCCGGACTGACGGCCCACGAGGAGGTGAGGGCGATGAACGAAGAGATTTCCACACCGGGCCCGAGCGGCCAGGATCAGGCGACCAACCAGTGGGCCATGTTCCTCCACTTTTCCATGCTCGCGAGCTGGATCGTGCCCCTGGCGGGGATCATCGTGCCCATCATCCTGTGGCAGCTGAAGAAGGACGAACTGCCGGGCATCGTGCCTCACGCCCACGTCGTCCTGAACTGGATCATCACCAGCTTCGTCTACGGCTTGATCTGCCTGGTGCTGACAATCATCGTGATCGGCATGTTCGGCTTCATGATCCTGGCGGTGTTGACCGTGATCTACGCCGTGGTCGGGGGCATCAAGGCGAACAACGGCGAGCTGTGGGAATACCCGGGCACCATCATCAAGGTTTTCAAGTAATCACCCGCGCGGACCCGGCGGCGGATCAACGGCCGCCGGGACCCCGACGCGATCATCGAGCCGGTCCATCCGGGCCGGCCGACAGAGGATTGACCCCATGAGCACCACCCTTCACGACGCCACCGCCGAGGTGGGGTCCGCCCTGCGCGCCGGCTACCCGGTGATCTATATCGATACCTGGGAGGAGGAGCGTCTCGAGGGCTTGTTGCGGGAGGCCGCCGGCGACCGGCCCCTCTGGCGCTGGAGCGCGGCGACCGGGTTCCTGGACGGCCCCGGCGCCGGCCAGGACCTGAAGAACGCGGCGGCGGCGCTGGCCTTCGTCCGCAGCGAAGGGTCGGAGGCCATCACCCTGATGCGGGACCTCCCGGTGCTGTGGCGGGACGACCCCGTGCTCGCCCGCGCCGTGCGGGACGTCTACGACGCGCTGAGCGACGCGCCGGGCGCGCTGGTCGTGTCCTGCCCGGGTACTTTCATCCCCGACAGCCTGGGCAAGGAGCTCTACGTCATGGACCTGCCCCCGCCGACCATCGCGGAGCTGCGGGCGCTGCTGGAAGCGGAGAACGACGCGTTGCCGGAGGATGAGCGCCACGGAGACGACTGGCTGGCCCATTGCGTCCAGCACATGCGCGGCGTTTCCTCCAACGAGGCCCGCGACCTGTTTCGCCGGCTCGCCCACGAGGGCGTGAAGGACACGGCTGCGGCCACCGAAGCGATCCGGGCCGTGAAGGCCCGGCTGCTGCGCAAGGAAAGCTGCCTGGAGAGCCTGCCGGTCGACCTGGACCTGGACCGCATCGGCGGCCTGCGCCAGCTGAAGAAGTGGATCGGTTCCCGTCACCAGCTGTTCGGCCGCAAGGCCCGCGAGGCCGGGATCGAGCCGCCCTCCGGCCTGCTGCTGATGGGCGTGAGTGGCTGCGGCAAGTCCATGGCCGCCAAGACCATTCCCGCGGCCTGGAACCTGCCCCTGATCCGCCTGGACATGAACCAGGTGATGGCGGGCGTCGGCGGTTCGCCGGAGATCGCCTGGGCGCGCGCCCTGGCCTCGGCGGAAGCGGCGGCGCCGGTGGTGCTGTGGATCGACGAAATCGAGAACAGCTTCGGCTACATGAACGGCGCCGTCACCAGCGGCAACATGACGATCTTCTCGTCCTTCCTGACCTGGATGCAGGAAAAGTCCACCGACATCTTCGTGGTGGCGACGGCCAACAAGATCGAAATGCTCCCGGCGGAAATGCTGCGCAAGGGCCGCTTCGACCAGCTGTTCTTCCTCGACCTGCCCAAGGCCGAGGCGCGGGCCGAGATCCTGCGCATCCACATCCGGGGGCAGGGCGGCGATCCCGAAGGCTTCGATATCGAGAAGCTCACCGAGCTGGTCGACGGCTGGACCGCGGCGGAGATCGAGCAGATGGTGCGCGCGGCGCGCCTGGACGCCTTCTACGAGGACCGTGAATTCGGTTTCGACGACCTGATGCGCAACAGCTTCCGCATGGTGCCGCTGTCGAAGACGATGGCGGAACAGATCAACACCCTGCGCGGCTGGGCCATGAAACGGGCCACGCCGGCGGACTGAACCGGCCGCCGGTATCAGGGACCCGGGGCATCGTCCGGGAACCGTCACGGCCAGGGGCAGTCACACCGGGGAAGGGCGCCGTCGCCCGATACGAGGGAAACCAGAACAATGACCCAGGAACCATCCACCACACACCACCGGACGACCGGCCTGGTCCGGACGGCGCGAGTCCTGCGGGAATGGCTTCCGGTGCTGCTGTTCGTCGCACTGGTGCTCACGGCGCGCTCCTCGCTGGCCGATCATTACCACGTGCCCTCCGGTTCCATGGAACCGAACCTGGTGCCGGGCGACCACGTGGTCGTGGACAAGGCCGCCTACGGCCTGCGCATGCCGTTCACGCTGCGCGTCCTGGTGCCACGCAACACTCCGGAGCGGGGCGAGGTGGTGATCTTCGACTCGCCCGAGAACGGGGAGCGGCTGATCAAGCGGGTGGTCGCGGTGGGCGGCGACGTGGTCGCGGTGCGCCGGGGCCGGGTGCTCATCGACGGCCAGCCGCTGGCGACGCCGCCGGCGCCCGGCACGGAGTGGTTCGACGATCGTGCCGTGGCGCTGAACCTGGCGAACGGCGGCGGCCCCGAGCTGCCGCCCATCCGGGTGCCCGAAGGGCAGGTCCTGGTGCTGGGCGACCACCGCGGCAACAGCCGCGACGGCCGGTATTTCGGCTTCATTCCGGTGGCGGCGATCTACGGCCGCGCCGAGGGTGTTTTCTGGCGCTCCTCGGAGGGTCCGACCTGGCGCCCCCTCTGATCGGGCGGAGGCCGTGACGTGAATCCCTGGTGGCTGCTGGGCCTGGGCCTCGCCGCGATCGCCCTGGCGCTGGCCATCCCCCGCTGGCGCCTGTCGCGGGCCCTGGCGCAGCCTTTTCCGGACGCCTGGGAAGACATCCTGGAACGCAATGTCGGACTCTATTCCCGGCTGCCCGGGGCCCTGCGCGCCCGGCTGCACCGGCAGATCCTGCGTTTCCTGCACGAGAAGCACTTCGAGGGCGCCGGCGGCCTGGAAATCGACGACGAGATTCGCGTGACCATCGCCGGCGAGGCCTGCCTGCTGACCCTGAACCGGGACCCGGAAGTGTTCCCGCGCCTGCGCTGGATCATCGTCTACCCGACCACTTTCATCGTCGACGACGAGGCCTGGGTGGAAGAGGATGGCCTGGTGGAGGAGGGGCCCCGTGACATGCTGGGCGAGTCCTGGCACAACGGGCGGGTGATCCTGGCCTGGGACTCGGTGCTGCACGGCGCCCGCCGCATGAACGACGGCGAGAGCGTGGTGCTGCACGAATTCGCGCACCAGCTCGACAGCGAGTCCGGGGCGACCGACGGCGCCCCCCTGCTGGGCGGCTCGCCGGCCCTGCGCGGCTGGGCCGAAGTGCTGTCGGAAGAGTTCATCAAGCTGCGTGAGGACCAGCTCTGGGGACGACGCGGCCTGCTGGACGAATACGGCGCGACCAATCCGGCGGAATTCTTCGCCGTCGCCACCGAGACCTTTTTCGAACGCCCCCGCGACATGGCCCGCCATCACCACGAGCTGTTCGAATTGTTGAAGGCCTATTACCGGCTCGATCCGCGGGACTGGGCGGCGCCGTCTCCGGAGCCCGGGGCTGTCCCCCGCTCCCGCAGTGGCTATACTGCCGCTCGGCCCAACCGGCGCCGACATACCCCGCTCCCCGAAAACAGACCTGGAAACACCGAAGGAAAGTCATGAGCTCGAACCCGATCATCTACACCCTCACGGACGAAGCGCCGGCCCTCGCCACCCATTCCCTGCTGCCCGTCGTGAGCGCCTTCGCCGGCGCCGCGGGCGTCGACGTGGAAGCCCGGGACATTTCCCTGTCCGGCCGCATCCTGGCGAACTTTCCGGACCACCTGGAGCCGGGGCAGCGCGTGAACGACGCCTTGGCCGAGCTCGGTGAACTGGCCAAGCGCCCGGAAGCCAACATCATCAAGCTGCCGAACATTTCCGCCTCCGTGCCGCAGCTCAAGGCGGCCATCGAGGAACTGCAGGCGCAGGGCTTCGCGGTACCGGATTATCCCGAGGAACCCGGGAACGACGCCGAGCGCGAGGTGAAAGCGCGCTACGCCCGCGTGCTGGGCAGCGCCGTGAACCCGGTGCTGCGCGAAGGCAACTCCGATCGCCGCGTGGCGGCCCCGGTGAAGGCCTACGCGAAAGCGCATCCGCACTCCATGGGCGCCTGGTCGACGGAGTCGAAGTCGCGCGTGGCGCACATGGAATCCGGGGATTTCTACGGCAGCGAGCAGTCGGTGGTCCTCCAGGCCGCCGACGAGGCGCGCATCGAATTCGAGGCCGCCGACGGCAGCACCAGGGTGCTCAAGGAGGGCATCAAGCTGCAGTCCGGGGAAGTGATCGATTCGGCCGTCATGCGCCGGCGCGCGCTGCGGGCCTTTTTCAGCGAATCCATCGACCGCGCCCGGGACGAGGGCCTGCTCCTGTCCCTGCACCTGAAGGCCACGATGATGAAGGTTTCCGACCCCATCATGTTCGGCCACGCGGTGAAGACCTATTACAGCGACGTGTTCGAGCGCCACGGCGCCACCTTCGAACGCCTCGGCGTTGACGCCAACACCGGCATCGGTGACGTCTACAAGCGCATCGCCGCACTGACCGACGCCGAGCGTGACGCCATCGAGGCCGACCTCAAGGCGGTCTACGACCGGCAGCCGCCCCTGGCCATGGTCGACTCCGACCGCGGCATCACCAACCTGCACGTGCCCAGCGACGTGATCATCGACGCCTCCATGCCGGCCTGCCTGCGCAGTTCCGGCCAGATGTGGGGGCCTGACGGCAAGCTGCACGACACCCTGGCCATGATCCCGGACCGCAACTATGCCGGGATCTACCAGGAAGTGTTCACGCACTGCCGCGAGCACGGCGCCTTCGATCCGGCCACCATGGGGAGCGTGGCCAATGTGGGCTTGATGGCCCAGAAGGCCGAGGAGTACGGTTCGCACGACAAGACCTTCGAGATCCAGGCGGAGGGCACGGTACGCGTCCTGGGCGGCGACGGAGAGGTGCTGATGTCCCACCACGTGGAGCAGGGCGACATCTGGCGCATGTGCCAGACGAAAGACCTGCCGATCCGCGACTGGGTGCGCCTGGCCGTGAGCCGCGCGCGGGCCACCGGCGCCACCACGCTGTTCTGGCTGGACGCCGAGCGGGCCCACGACGCCAACATGATCGAAAAGGTGAACGCCTACCTGCCCGAGCACGACACCTCGGGCCTGGACATCCGCATCCTGTCCCCGGTGGCCGCCATGCGCGAGTCGCTGGCGGGGGTCCGCGAGGGCAAGGATTTCGTGTCCGCCACGGGCAACGTGCTGCGCGACTATCTCACCGACCTGTTCCCGATCCTGGAACTGGGCACCTCGGCGAAGATGCTGTCCATCGTGCCCCTGCTCGAGGGTGGCGGACTGTACGAAACGGGCGCCGGCGGCTCCGCACCCAAGCACGTGCAGCAGTTCGTGCAGGAAAACCACCTGCGCTGGGATTCCCTGGGCGAGTTCCTGGCCTTGCAGGTGTCCATCGCCGACCTCGCCGAGTCCACCGGCAATGGTTCAGCGGCGGTGCTCGCCGAGGCGCTGGACCAGGCCAATGCCCGCATCCTGCAGGAAGGCCGTTCGCCCTCGCGGCGGGTGGGAGAGCCGGACAACCGCGCCAGCCACTTCTACCTGGCGCTCTACTGGGCCGAGGCGCTGGCCGGGCAGGACGCCGACGCGGGGCTGCGCGAGCGCTTCACGGCCGTTGCCGAGACCTTGCGTGAAGGCGAGGCGGAAATCGTCGCCGAGCTCAACCAGGTCCAGGGCGTCAAGGTCGACCTCGGCGGCTACTATCGCCCCGACGTCGCAAAGGCGGCCGCCGCCATGCGGCCCAGCGCGAAGCTGAACGCCATCATCGATTCGATCTGACGGGGCCCCGAGCGGGGCGGGCCGTGGACCCCACAGGAGTCAGGGGTTCGCGGCCAGCTCGGGTTGGGTGGTGACCTGGCGAAAGTCGGTGAGGGTGACGCGAAGCGTTTCGCCGATGTCTTTGAGGGCGAGCAGTTCCCCGGTCCAGGTGGCTTCCACACGGGCGGGAAGCACCCAGCCTTCCTGGACCTGGAATTTGAACAGCAGGTCGGCCTCGTCGATGCGCACGCCCAGCCAGGGACGCAGGGTGCCGGTATTCCAGATCCGCACTTCGCGGACCCAGGGCTCCCACTGCCCCTGCTCGACGAGGAATTCGCCCTGCAGGGCGCGGAAGACCCGCTCCTTCTTGCCGTCCGGGGAGCGCAGGGCGTAACGGTATCGCTGTGCGCCGTCGATTTCGTCGAGCGCCCGTACGCTGCCGGGCAGCACCATGCGCATCACGTCATCGCTGCGCGCCCGCTCGTCCGTTTTCGAGTGGTCAGCGCGCTCGCGATCGTAGTCGCGCCGCTCCTCTTCCGTCGGTTCGCGCCCGTCGATGCTGACCAGCTGCCAGTGCGCCTCGCCGGGCAGGGTCGGGTCGTGCCGGTCGACCACGACGCCCTCTTCGTTTTCGCGGGTTCGAAGGTAGTGCCATTGTTCGAGATCGGTACGGGCATAGCGCTCGATGGCGGCACGGGGAAGCTCCGGGACCGATGCCAGGTCCTGTTCGGCATCGTCGACATCGGCCATCGCGAACCACGGCATCGCAATGGCCAGCAGCCCACCGCGCAGTTGAATTCCGAGCCTGCCGTTCGTTTGTCCCATAGCCCCCAGCTTACGCCCTGACCGTGACAATTTCGTCAATGCTCCGACCCGCGCGGCAGGGATGAGTTCAAGCCGCCGACCGGGCCGACAGGCCCTCGAGTGAACGGCCCCGTTCATCGGGGATTCATGTCCGGCACGGACAATTGGCACCGTGTACCCCTCGCCCATGCAACAAGGATGACACCATGAACAGCAAACGAATTTTCCCGCGACTGGCATCCGGAATGGTCGTCCTGGCCGTACTGGCCTCCGGCTGTGCGACCACGACGCCGGACGACCCCTATGCCCAGACCAAGCGCGGCGCCATGATCGGCGCTGCCGTGGGCGCCGCCGCCGGCCTCTTCGTGGGCGATGGCGAACTCGACGAGGTGCTCGGCACGGCGGCCGTCGGCGCCGGTGTGGGCGCCGGTATCGGTGTGTACATGGACAAGCAGCAACGCGAGCTGGAAGAGATCGAGGGCGCCGACGTGGAGCGTGTGGACGAGGAAACGCTGCGCGTGAGCTTCGACAGCGACATCCTGTTCGCGGTCGATTCCTCGACCCTGTCCTCCCAGTCGCGTTACGACCTCGACGATTTCGCCGCGGTCATGAACAGCTATCCCAAGACCGCCATCGTCGTGCAGGGCCATACGGACTCGACCGGCAGCGAGGAATACAACCAGCGCCTGTCCGAGCGCCGCGCCGAGTCCGTGCGCAACCACCTCGCCGCTCGCCAGGTGGCGCCGGATCGCATGGCCGCCCTCGGTTACGGCGAAGGATATCCCGTCGCCTCCAATGACGACTCCTGGGGCCGTTCGCAGAACCGCCGGGTGGAGATTCTCGTCCGCGGCAAGTCCTGACCGGGCGTCGGCCCGGTCCCTTTTTCGGGGCCGGGCCGCATCGGTCCATCGGCGCCCTTCCGCCGCCGGACCGGACCGGGGTTCGACGGACCGGTTTCCGACAATCCGAAGCGCCAGCTTCCGCTTTTTCGATCCCCCCGCTGGCCTATAATGACGACCCATGTCGTCCCTGCCGCTCAGCTACCCGTCCGCCGCCGCGGACCCCGGCCGGGACCCTGAAGCCACCCTTCGTTCGGTCTTCGGCCTGCAGGCCTTCCGACCCCTCCAGCGCGAGATCATCGACGACCTGCTGCGCGGCGAAGACGCCTTCGTGCTCATGCCCACCGGGGGCGGCAAGTCGCTGTGCTACCAGTTGCCGGCCCTGCACCGCCAGGGCGTGGCGCTGGTGGTCTCACCGCTGATTTCCCTGATGAAGGACCAGGTGGACGCGCTGCGGGCCAACGGCGTGCGCGCCGCCATGCTCAACTCCTCGCTGGAGGTGTCGGAGCAGGCGTCCGTGCAGCACGCCCTGAATGCCGGGGAACTGGACCTGCTGTACGTGGCGCCCGAGCGCGCCCTGGCGCCCGGCTTCCTGGACCGCCTGGCCGGCCAGTCGGTGGCGCTGCTCGCCATCGACGAAGCGCACTGCGTGTCCCAGTGGGGCCACGACTTCCGGCCCGAGTACGCGGGCCTGGGCGCCCTGCGCGAGCGACTGCCCGGCGTTCCGCTGATCGCGCTGACCGCCACGGCGGACCCGCAGACCCGCGAGGACATCGTTCGCGTCCTCGGCCTGCAGGACGCCCGCCGTCACGCCACCAGTTTCGACCGGCCCAACATCCGTTACACGGTGGTGGAGAAACACCAGCCCAAACGCCAGTTGCGCCAGTTCCTGGCCGGCCGGGAGGGCGCCGCCGGCATCGTCTACTGCCTCTCCCGCAAGCGTGTGGAAGAAGTGGCGGAGGGCTTGCGGGCCGAAGGCCTGCGCGCCGCCGCCTACCACGCCGGGCTGGCGGCAGGGATCCGACGGGACGTGCAGGAGGCCTTCATCCGCGACGAGATGGACATCGTGGTCGCCACCGTCGCCTTCGGCATGGGTATCGACAAGCCCAACGTTCGTTTCGTGGTCCACTACGACCTGCCAAGGCACCTGGAGGGCTACTACCAGGAAACCGGCCGCGCCGGTCGAGACGGGCTCGATTCCGAGGCGCTGTTGCTGTTCGGCACCCAGGACGTGGCAACGGCCCGCTACCAGGTCGAACAGGTGGCGGACGACCGGCAGCGCCGCATCGAGTCCCACAAGCTCGGCGCCATGGTGGGATTCGCCGAGAGTCTGAGCTGCCGCCGCCAGGTGTTGCTGGGCTACCTCGGCGAGAAGCGCCAGGGCGACTGCGGCAACTGCGATGTCTGCCTGGACCCCCCGGAACGATTCGACGGCACCGAGGCGGCGCGCAAGGTGCTGTCCTGCGTCTACCGCGTCGGCCAGCGTTTCGGCCTCAAGCACGTGGTCGACGTGCTGCGCGGCTCGGTGAACGAGCGCATCCAGCGCTACGGGCACGACCGACTGAGCACCTGGGGCATCGGCAAGGACCTCCCGGCAGTGGCCTGGGAATCCATCACCCGCCAGCTCATTCATCGCGGCTACCTGGTCCAGGACATCGCCGACTACTCCGTTCTCAAGCTGAGCCCCGAGGCCCGGGACCTGTTGCTGGGCGACGAGCGCATCGAACTTGCCCGGCCGCGCGTGAAAGCGAAGCCCGCCGGCAAGGCGGCACGCGCCTCGGCCGGGCTGGACGACGATGGCCGCCGCCTGTTCGAATCCCTGCGCGAGCTCCGCAAGCAGCTGGCCGAGGAACGCGGCGTGCCGCCCTACGTGGTGTTCGGGGATGCGACCTTGCTGGAACTGTGCCGTCATCGTCCGCGCAACCCCGCCGAGTTTCTGTCCATCAACGGCGTGGGCGAGGTGAAACTGGAGCGGTTCGGCGAAGCGTTTCTCGAAGTGATCGCCGCGGAAGCGGGCGATGGCTGACGACTACACCACGCCCGGCGGACGCGTCATTCCCGGCGGGGAGATCGAGCTCACCGCGATCCGCGCCCAGGGCGCCGGCGGCCAGAATGTGAACAAGGTGGCTTCCGCCATCCACCTGCGCTTCGATATCCAGGCCTCCTCACTGCCGGCCGCCCTCCGTGATCGATTGCTGGCCCAGCGCGATTCACGCATCAGCGCCGACGGCGTGCTGGTGATCAAGGCGCAGAACCACCGCACGCAGGAACGCAACCGCATGGAGGCGCTGGAGCGCCTCGGCGTGATGGTCGACGCCGCCGCGGTCGTGCCGCGCAAGCGGGTGCCCACCCGCCCGGGAAAGGCGGCGAAAGAGAAGCGCCTGGGCGCGAAGAAGCAGCGGAGCGACGTCAAGAAGCTGCGCAAGAATCCGCTGGACTGAGCCGGGTCCGACAAGGGGGCAGGGCGGATGCTCTGATTCGTTGAACCGTTCGGCGGGAACTGGAAATAGTCCTACTCGGGCAGTCGGTACGCCCGGTTCTCGAACAGCCACGGTCCGAAGCGGGCGTAGGCCAGGGCCTTGTACACCAGCTTGCGGTCTTCGGCGGGCAGCGGTTCGAACTCGCCGCTGGGCAAGAGGTGGAAGGCACGCGGCTCGTGGTCCGCCTGCAGGATGACCGCGCGATCGCCTTCCACGAAGGCCTG
This sequence comes from Gammaproteobacteria bacterium, assembly GCA_030426265.1. GTDB lineage: Bacteria > Pseudomonadota > Gammaproteobacteria > Xanthomonadales > SZUA-36 > Marinihelvus. Next base: position 127,203 of record JAUHYP010000002.1, read on the forward strand.
CAGTCCATGGAACTGCATCACCGCGCGACCTGAACCCTCACGGAACTCCGCCCGGGTCAGATCCCGGCCGATGGCCGGGTGCGCGCCGCTCACGCCCAGCAGGGACAGCAGCGTCGGCACCAGGTCGATCTGGCTCACGATGCCCGGCACGCGCCGCGGTTCGATATCGGCTCCCAGGATCACGCCCGGCACGCGAAACCTGTCCACCGGCACCAGGTGCCCCCCCCAGGTGCGGGCGTTGTGGTCGGCGACGACCAGCACCACCGTGTCTTCCCACCACGAGGCCTTTCGCGCCTGTTCGAGGAAGCGGCCCAGGGCCCAGTCCGAGTACTTGATGGCCGTGGCGCGCCCGGGCGGTTCACCCGTGCCCGGCGTGTCTTCCTCCGGCGTGACCCGGCCCGGCGGCACGTCGAAGGGCTCGTGGTTGCTGGAGGTGAACACCAGGCTGAAGAAAGGGGCGTCCGCCGCGTCGGCGGCTTCCAGGTGCGCCAGGGCGCGGTCGAACAGGTCTTCGTCGGAGACCCCCCAGGGGCCACGGAAGACCGGGTTCTCGAAGTCGTCATCGTCCGTCACGCCCTGGAAACCGTTGTTGAGGAAGAAGCGGCGCATGTTGTCGAAATGGGATTCGCCGCCGTAGAGAAAATGGGTGGCGTAGCCCTTTCGACGAAGGAATTCGGCGATGGTGAAGAAATCGTCCTGGGCCTGGGGGGCCTTCACCGCGGCTTCCGCCGTGGAGGGTGTGAAACCCGACACCAGGGCTTCCAGGCCACGCGCCGAGCGCATGCCGGTGGCGTACAGCCGTTCGAACCAGAGTCCCTGGTCGGCCAGGGCGTCGATTTCCGGTGTGAGCGTCCTCCCACCCAGCGCGGCCACGTGCTCGGCGCCGATGCTTTCCATCACCACCATCAGCAGGTTCAGCGGCCGTTCCCGGGGTGTCGTGGCGTCCTGGTGGTGCAGGGTGGGAACCGCGGGGTCGAGGAGGTCGTCCGGTGCGATCCCGGCCTCGGCCTGCATGACCCGCACCACGGCCGCATCTCCGATGACCCCGTACCGGAACTGCGTCGCTTCCCGGTCACGCCGGTGCTCGTAGATGGCGTAGAGCACCGAGTAGGGCGAGTTCAGGGGCAGGGAATTGACCATGGTGTCGCTGGAGAAGGCCGCCACGCTCGGGTTGACGGGGCGGTGATCCAGCGTGGAGCGGATCATGGCCACGAAGACCAGCAGCAGTACGGGCGTCACCCACAGGCAGAACCACCCGCTTGAGGGCCGGTCGCGCTCCGGGTCACGGCGCATCCAGCGGAACGCAGCCCCGGCCGCCGCCAGGCAGGCCAGGGTGACAACGATCAGCCGGACGGGATGCAAGCCCCAGATCGTTGCCAGCACTTCGCGCGGGTAGCGCAGGTACTCGACGAACAGCCAGTTGGGCCGCGCATCGAACTGGTCGATGAAGGGGCCGCTGGCCGCCTCCACGAACACAACGCCGGCCACCACCGCCGCACACCAGGCCGGGAACAGCCAGGCCGCCATCCTTCGCCCGATCCGCGAGAGGTGAAACCAGGGCAGGAGGGTCACCGGCAGGACGAACAGCAGGCCCAGCAGGATCAGGTCGAAGCGCAGCCCCTGGGCGAACACCTGCCCCAGGCCCTCGGTGGCCAGCACGCGATCGGCGTGTTGCCAGACCAGCAAGGCGCGTGACAAGGCCAGGCCGGCCAGGAAGGCCAGGGCCAGCCAGGCGAAGCGTTTGAAGATGACCAGGTTTTGGAGGGACACGGGCGGTGGGAACGCGGCTCTCAGGGCAATGGGGCTGCGCCCTCGGCGCAGGGGAAGGCAAGGATACCCATGAGGATATTTCCCGTCCAACGAAGTAACATGGCGCCGAACCCAATCGGCAATGGCCATCGGCCAGGGAACGCGCGATGAGAACCCGAAGCAAGGTGCATGCCCTGTTACTGGTGACCGCATTCGCGGCCGCACCCGGCTGGGTGACGGCGAATCCGGACGATACCGACCAGACCGGCCGCTCCCTGGCGGAACTGTCCCTGGACATGATCAATCCCTTCGGCTCCGTGTTCGCCGTGTACAACCGTTACGAGTACACCCAGTTCCAGGGTGACCTCACCGGGGCTGACGACCAGGTGCGCCAGAACGTGGACGTCACTGCGTCCTGGCCCTTCCTGCTCGACAGCGGCAAGCGCATCGTGGCGCGGATGACCTTTCCCGTCAGCCTGGGTGAACCCACCCTGTTCACCGTGGAACGCGACTATGTGGAGTGGGCCATCCGGCAGGAGGCGGATAACCTCGCGGACGGGCTTCCCTGGTTCGACGGGCACGGCGCCCTGGGGGACATCGAGTGGGACGTGGCCTGGGGGGGCGAGAGCGAGTCGGGGTGGATCACCGGCATCGGTGTGGCCGGAGTACTCCCGACCGGGCAGGACGGATCCATCGAGCGTGACCAGTACCTGCTGGGCCCCGACCTGACGTTGGGAAGGCGCACCGACTGGGGCATCGTCGGGGTGCGTGCGCGCCACTTCGTCGATGTAGCCGATGTGTCCAACGCCGAGGAGCGCATCACCTGGGACACCAACGAGACCCACGTGAGCCTGTTCTACGCCTACGCCCTGGACAACGGTTGGAGCCTGGTGTCCAACCCCACGGCGGTGTTCGACTGGGAGGCCGCCAGCGGCAACGAGGTGCTGTTGCCCGTCGGCGGCGGCGCTTCGCGCATGTTTCGCTGGTTCGGCGTGCCGGTGAAGATGGACCTGGAGCTGGAGTACTACGTGGTCAGCCCGGACGCCTTCGGTCCGGAATGGCTGGCGCGCTTCAGCCTGTCCCCGGCCATCATCGACCGGGCGCGCCCCTGAGTGGGAAACCGGCCGCCTTGGGCCTCAAGCACGTCCAGAAGACCTATGACGCCCTCGGCGCCGAGGACCCCCTGTGGGCGGTGCTCAGCTTTCCGGAGCACAAGGGCAATCGCTGGGACCCTGAAGCGTTCTTCGCGCGGGGCAGGGCGGAGATCGACGCCGCCCTGGAAGAACTGGATCGGCGTGGCGTGCGCCCGTCCACCGATCGTGCCCTGGATTTCGGCTGCGGGGTGGGGCGGCTCAGCCAGGCCCTGGCGGAGCGCTTCGAGGCCGTGGACGGCGTGGACATCTCCCGCACCATGGTGGAACGGGCGCGGGACTTCAATCGCCATGGCGAGCGCTGCCGCTATCATGTGAACACCGTTCCCGACCTCGCGCTGTTCGGGGACGCGACCTTCGACTTCATCTACAGCAACATCACCCTGCAGCACATTCCGCCGGAGGCCTCGGAGGCCTACATCGGTGAGTTCGTTCGGCTGCTCACCCCCGGCGGCCTGGCCCTGTTCCAGGTGCCCAGCGGTCCGCGCCTGGCGCCGGGCGGACTGGGCGCGGCCTGGTACCGCTTCCGCTCCGGCCCGTTGCGCCGGGCCTGGAAGCGACTCCGTGGCAAGCCGCCGGTGGAAATCCACTACGTCAATCGTGAGCGGGTGCTGGAACTGCTCGAGGGGGCCGGCGGCAGGGTGGTGGATGCCTGGCAGGAAGGTTCGGTGCGCCGGAAACGGGTCAGCTGGTTCTACCTCGTCACCGTCTAAAAAAAAACCGGTTGGTGGAGGCTTGCGGGCCAGCCACCAACCGCGTGCAGTTCATGCGGGTGGCGAATTGCGAACTGCACGGTTCACCCCGGCGGAACTGGCAATGCCGGGGCTGAACGCGGTCACGTCCGCGGGCGTGTGACCAGTGAAATCGATTCGTTCGTTGCTTCGGAGGAGGGCTCGAGGGCGTCCGGCCCCTGGAGGCCGGTGCCGTGCTTGACGGGCATGTTCATGGACGACTCCTTTGTCATTGGTATGGCCACCATCCGTGGCGGCCGGCGCCTCTGGGCGCTTGCGGGTTAGATGCAGGAATCAGGCCATCGGGTCGTGGCGTTGAAAAACAATGGGTTGCGTTCGCGCCACGCATTGAAGGCCGCGGCGGAGTGACCCGATGGGTCAGGCCCTGACGCTTTTCGCCCGGTCTGGCTCCGGACGCTCGAATTCGGCGCACTCGGCTTCCAGCCAGTGGAGGAAGGCGCGTGCCTTGGGCAGCTCCATGTGCTGGGTCGGGCCCACGAGCCAGTAGGACCAGTCCGTGCGCACGATGCTCGGGACGGCCCGCACCAGTCGGCCATGAGCGATGTCCCGGGCCACGAGGGACCAGCGCGTCAGGGCGATCCCCTCGCCCAATTCGGCGGCCATCAGGATGGCCATGGCATTGTTGAGCAGTTTCACGCGCCGCTGCCGGCCGTAGTCCCCCATGACCCGGAACCAGCTGTCCCAGACCGGGCTGTCCACGTACAGCAGGTCGTGCTCGCGCAGGGCCGCCGCGCTGTCCAGCGGGCCGTGCTCGGCCAGGAAGCGCGGACTGCACACCGGCAGGATCCAGTCTTCCATCAGTGGTTCAGCCGCCAGGTCGCCGTAGTTGCCCGGCCCGAACCGGATGGCCAGCTGTACGTCGGTGCGGTCGAAATCGATGATGGCCTCATCGGCGCTGATGCGCAGGTCGATGTCCGGGTGCTGTTCCTGGAAGTGGCCCAGGCGTGGCATCAGCCATTTCTGCAGGAAGCCCGGCAGCATGCTGACCTGGAGCACGCCTTCGTTGCGGTCGGCGTCCAGGCGCTGCACGGCCTGGCGCAGTTCGCGCATTCCCCGCTCCACGCCGGGCAACAACTGCCGGCCCGCGGCCGTCAGGCTGATCTGCCGCCCACGGCGGTGAAACAGCTTCTGGTTCAGGCGTTCTTCCAGGGTGCGAATCTGGGAGCTGACGGCAGCGGTCGAGACGTGCAGTTCCTCCGCGCCCTTGCTGAAGCTGAGGTGGCGCGCCGCAGCCTCGAAGGTGCGCAGCGCATTGAGTGGGACGTTTGGCATATAAGTTAAGTAAAAATTAAGTGATGTTCATTATAAACCGGCTGCCCTGACACGGGAAAGTCATGATAATTCGCTTGAATAAAGACCGCAAAGCACAGATTTACAGGTACTACTTGCACGACAACCGGCGCGGTTTGCCGGTTCACGAAACCGTCACAAAGGAGACAAGTAAATGTTGAAGCAAGACTTTACCGGAAATTCCGGTTCGACGCCGCCCGAATTCCCGGGCGAGGGCCCCGGCGTGGGCGCCGTGGAAGTGGCGAATGCCGCCAACGCGGTGGATTTTGCGCGGGACGCCCAACTCGCTCGCCGTCATCGCCGTGATCGCCGCGCCGCGCGCAGCGTTGCACGGGTGTCCCGTGGCTGGTCCGTGGGAATGTGGTGAGCGGTCCAGCCAGGCGCCTGAAGCGCCCCAGCCGGACCTGTTGAAGGCCCGTGCTCCCCTCGGGGGCACGGGCCTTCTCCTTTTCCAGGGGGCAGCCTTCCCGTCGAGGAATACGGGCCTGCTTTCCATCAACGCGTCACATTCCTACCCTTCTCTGCGCGATTTGCTGACGGGCGGCGCGATTCCTCCGACAAGCGGTAGCCCCCCGCATGGTGCGCAAACCCCTCGTTCCCTTATGCTTTTTCGCAGTTCCCTGCGTTTGTAACAGTAACCTTGCCCGCAAACCGGGCCAGAAAGGAGGGTCTGAGCATGCGCGAGAATCGCACCCCCCCCACGAATCCGTGGGCCGGACCGGCGCGTCAGCGCGGCTTCACCGTCATCGAGCTCATGATCGTGGTCGTGGTCACGGCGCTGCTCCTGGCGATCGCCACCCCGAATCTCCGTGGCCTGCTGGCACGCAACCAGTTGCTCGGCCAGGCCAACGAACTCGCCGCCGCCCTGACGCTGGCGCGCAGCGAGGCGGTTGCCCGCGGGTCGCAGGCGGGTGTCTGCGCCAGCGCCGACGGAAGCACCTGCAGCGGTGACGCCGGAGACTGGAGCGAATTCGTCCTGGTTTATGTCGACGTGGACAACGACGACACCCTGGACGCCGGCGAACCATTGCTCAAGTCCTACCGTTCCACCAGCGACGTCGACTGGACCGCGGACAATGACATTTCCGAATTTCACTTCAGGTCCACCGGCTTCAACAAGGTGGCCGGGCTGAGCAATGTCACCCTCTGTCATGACAATCTCGATGAAAGCACCCGATGCCGCCGTGTCACCGTGCAACCCAGCGGCATCGTGAGCATCACCACGCACAACGCGAGCACATGAACGTGAACGAAGGCCTGACCATGTCCATCAACATCGATCGAAAGTTGCAATGCCTCGGTGCACCACGGCGCCAGGCGGGCTTCAATCTCCTCGAGGTCATGATCTCCCTGGGCGTTCTCGCCCTGGGACTGGCCGGGATCGCGGCATTGCTCATCCAGGGAATGACCACGTCCAATTCGGCCACCCTCAACAGTGTCGCGGTGGCGCATGCCCAGACGGGCGCCGAAATGATGCGCGGCAACCTGGAGGCGTACACCGTGGGCTGGTATTTCGGCGGTAACACGTCCGGGGCGGCGCCGACGGCGGTGACCTGCACCGGCGCCTGCTCCGAAGCGGACCAGGCCAACAACGATTTCGCCAAGTGGCGGGAACTGCTGGCGACGAGCATGCCGGACGGCAGCGGCGTCATCTGCACGGATTCCACGCCGGATGACGGCCAACCCGGCGCCCCGGCCTGCGATGGCGACGGCACCAACGTCATCAAGATCTTCTGGCGTGATGCCAACGATGCCGATTCCCTGGCGGTTGTCGGCTCCGATACCCACCACCGCTTCGTGACCACGGTGAGCCCATGAACGGATTCCGTACACGGGGAAGCTTCGGCGTCCCCTCGCTCCAACGAGGCCTGACGCTCATCGAACTGATGATCGCCCTGCTGCTGTCCTCGCTCCTCGTGCTGGCGATGATCTACCTGTTCATGGCCGGCCGCGCCAGCTTCCTGACCCAGGAGCAGGTCGCCCGCCAGCAGGAGAACGGCCGGTTTGCCTGGGAGTTGATCACCAAGGAACTGCAGGAGTCCGGCTACCACCCGGTCGTCTGGGATCCGCCGTCCCTGGGCTTCGCGCTGACCAACCAGACCAGTGACGGGGGTGGCCTGACGCCCGACCAGATCGAATTGCAGTACGAATCGGATCGCGACTGCCTGGGTGTGCCCAATACCGTCACGGAGCCGGTGACCCAGCCCACGGGGACCGTCGTCAACGTGCCGCGGTACTACCAGAAGCTGGCCCGCTTCACCGTCGACGCCACGACCGACCAACTCCTGTACACCTGCAGCTATGGCCCCGTGAACGGCGCCCTGGTGCAACAGATCAACGGGCCCGTGGCCGACGGGATCGAAAACCTGCAGATCCAATATGGCGAGGACACCACGGGCGACCTGAGCGTCAACCAGTGGGTGAACGCAGGGGCCTGGAGCAATTTCTTCGATGTGGTTTCGGTGCGCATCGCGGTGGTCGTGGCGACGCCCGAGGAATTCACCATCGAAACCGATGACCAGACCTTCGACCTGTACAGCGCCACCACCACCGCCGCCAGTGACCGACGCGCCCGCAAGGTGTTCGCCGGCCAGATCAACCTGCGCAACCTGACCCTGTGAGGCGATGATGAAAAAGTACACAGACCAACGCCCGCGCCGTCACCCGATCCGGGTTCCTGCCCGGCAGAAGGGATTCACTCTGCTGCTGGCCATGATCATGATCCTGGTCATGACCGTGTTCGGCATCTTCGCGCTGAACAATTCCATCCTGCAGGCGCGCATGTCGGCGAACTACCGCGACAGCCGCGTGGCGTTCGAAGGCGCGGAACTCGCCCTGCGATGGGGTGAAACCTTTCTCCAGAGCCGCACGCCGATCGAACGTCCTTTCCCCTGCCAGACGCTGAACCCGGCGGACCCGCAGGCACTCTCCAACTGCGCCAACCCACGCCAGGTCGTGGCCTCAGGCCTGATGGTGAACAACGTGACCGTGGACAAGGATGACGTGGAAGAGGGCGACCCCTGGGGCTGCGCCGCCGATCCCACGCGCCCGGCCACGACGTACTGGGCGTACAACGCCCGCTACTTCGGCGAAGACCCGGAAGTGGCGTCCACCTGCGGTTCTCCGTCCATGATCAACAGCGATACCGCCTGGGACCTCACCAACACGGCCCGAGGCGACCGCGCCCTGTCGCAGCAGCCGCGGTTCATGATGGAAGAGGCCTTCGTGGACCGTGACGACCTGGCGGGCAACCCCCAGCAGGGCCGCGTGTTCTATCGCGTTTACGCCGCTTCCACCGGGGAGCGGAACACCACTGTTTCCGTCCTTGAAAGTTCCGTGGCCAAGCGCTTCCAGTAGCGCCGGCCGGAGGAGTCCGAGATGAACATGCAACGTATCACCGTCACCGTCCTGGCCACCGTGCTGGCCTTCACTTCGGGGCTCGCGGCTCGGACGGCCAATGCCGCCCAGATCGTTGTCCCGAAGGTGCCCCTCATCGTGTCCATCGACGCGGTGCCCAACATCTGGTTCCAGATGGACGATTCGGGCTCCATGGACTGGGAAATCCTGGCGGGCAACCACTATCCGGACTGCCGCTACAACCCGCTGTTGCAGTGTTCCGATTCCACGCCACCCGACTCGGGCCGCATGCAGAGCTGGACGGGGGAATGGGATGAGTACGACGAGCCGGATGTCGAGGGGTTCTCCTATATTTTCGATCTGCCCAGCGGTGACCACACCTACGGCGACAATTGCGGCGGCGACAACAGCGGCAACTCCACCGAGGACTGCTTCGACGATTTCGGCAACAGCGGGACGACCCGCCAGAGCAACCCGGGTCCCGACGTCTACCGCAACTTCACGGTCACCCGCGACTGGCGTATTCGAAGCGCTTCCGTGAACGTCCAGTTTTTCAACCCGAACATCGACTACGTGCCCTGGGTGGGCAGCAGCACCACGTTCAGCGATTCCGGATTCACCAATGCCCGCTCCTGGCCGGTACCCGGCGAGGCCGGCTACTCGGTCCAGCTCAACCTCGGTACGGCCGACGAGGGCGGTCCGTTCTACTATCACGTCTGGATCGACGACAAGGGCTGGAACAATGCCCACTCCATGCCGAGCGCCAACCCGGTCAACATGACCGTGGGCGCCAACGGCGTGGTGGACCAGTGGGACAGCTACATCAGGGTGTCCGTGGGATCGTCGGCGGTCACCTGCACCAAGGTCACCCATGACCCGAAGAACTACAGCTGGTCCAGCGAAGTGCGCGGCCTCAACCCGACCGTCAGCCCCGCCACGACCGCCGAGTGCACCGCCGCCAAGGGCAACAAGTCCGACGCCGCCCTGCGCCAGGACGTCGCCAACTGGTTCACCTACTACCGCCGGCGGACCCACGTGGCCCGCGGCGCCGTGGGCAGCGTGGTCGAGGGCCTGCCCAACTATCGCTACGGGATCGGCCACATCAACTCGAGCAGCGCTTCGCACTACATCCCGGCCACGGACATCCCCGATTACGATGTCAACAACGAGGACGTGCTCGACGAACTGTATGGACGTGACCGTACGTCCAACAGCACGCCGCTGCGCCGCGGCCTGGAACGCATCGGCCGCATGTATGGCGGTGAGCTCAGCGGCATCAGCTCGCCCATCATCCTGAGCTGCCAGAAGAACTTCACCCTGCTGTTCTCCGATGGTTTCTGGAACGGTGGCGACCCCTTCGACGTCACCAGCGACGTGGACGGGGATGGCCAGACGGTGGAAGGCGAGGGCGTCACCCTGGCCGACGTGGCGAAGTACTACTACGAGAACGACCTGCGTACCGACCTGCCCAACAACGTGCCCACGGATTCCTTCGATTCCGCCAGCTACCAGCACATGGTCACCTACACCATCGCCTTCGGCCTCGAGGGCGGCCTGGTGGATACCGATGACGACGGCTGGCCCAATCCGGCGCTCGACGACAACGACGACTGGTACCCGCTGGGCGACGATCGGGACAAGGTGGACGACATGTGGCACGCGGCCTGGAACGCGCGTGGCCAGTACTTCAACGCCCAGCGCCCGGAAGAGCTGTACGAGAACGTCCGCGACGCCCTGACCGACATCGCGTCGCGAATCGGCGGCGCGGCTTCGGCGGCCGCCAACTCCGGCTCCATTTCCTCGACATCGCGGATCTTCCAGGCCAAGTTCGACAGCGCCGACTGGCACGGCGAGCTGCTGGCGTATCCCGTGAACGATGACGGGACCCTCGGCAGTACGGCCGTCTGGGAAGCCAATACGCTTCTCGGCGCCAAGACCAACGCGCAACTGAGCGCCCGGAACGTGTGGACCTGGAATAACGACGGCACCACGCCGAACGGCAGCGCCTTCGAATGGGCCTCGATCAGCTCGGCCCAGGGCGCGCTGCTCAACAAGGACGCCGACGGCAACACCGACGGCCTCGGCCAGCAGCGCCTCGAATACATCAAGGGGGTGGACACCTACGAGGTCGCCAATGGCGGTACGTTCCGGGACCGGAGCAACAAGCTCGGGGATATCGTGAACTCCGACCCGATGTACGTCGGTTTCCCGCCGTTCTTCTACCCCTTCGACAACTACCAGGCCTACTTCACCGCGAACGTGAACCGTCCTGGCGTCATCTACCTCGGCGCCAACGACGGCATGATGCACGCGGTCCGGGAAGCCACGGGTGAAATCCTGTTCTCCTACGTTCCCGACAAGGTCTTCTCCAAGCTGTCCAAGCTGACCGATCCGGACTACGAACACGAGTACTTCGTGGACGGACCGCCCGGGTACGGCGACGCGCTTATCGGCAGCGCCTGGAAGTCGATCGTTTCCGGCGCATTGCGGTCCGGCGGCCAGGCCGTGTACGCCCTGGACGTGACCGACCCGCTCAATTTCGACGCGGGTGACGTGTTGTGGGAGTTCTCCGACGAGGTGGACGCCGACCTGGGCTATGTCTGGGGTGAACCGCAGATCAAGCGGATGCAGAACGGCAAGTGGGCCGTCATCATCGGCAGCGGCCTCAACAACAGCGAGGCGGACGGCCACGCCAGCACCACCGGCAAGGGCTATCTGTTCATCCTGTACATCGAACAGGGGATCAACGGCTGGGCCACCGGTGACTACGTCAAGATCGAAGTGCCGGGTGGCGACACGGTGACGCCGAACGGACTGTTCACGCCCGCCGCCGCGGACATCGATGGCGACGCTCGTGTCGATTACATCTACGCGGGTGACCGTTTCGGCAAGATGTGGAAGTTCGACGTCACCAGCGCCAATGACGGCAACTGGGACCTGGATTTCAACGGCGCCCCGTTCTTCGACGCCGGTACCGGCCATCCGATCACCGACCGCCCGGCCATCGCCGCTCATCCGCAGGGCCGCAGCCTGGGCCAGCTGGTCATGTTCGGCACCGGCAAGTACATCGAGACCTCGGACAACGAGACCACCGGCCAGCCCGTACAGACCATGTACGCCCTCTGGGATTTCGACAAGGGCTACGCCACCGGCAAGGGCCTGGGCGTTTCCGACATTTCCGGCTACGCCAAGTCCGACCTGCAGCAGAACAGCTTCAGTGTCGCCAGCGGGGTTCGTGTCATCCAGGGCGGGACCCGTGTGGACTGGCTCGACGGCAACAACGACCCGAACAGCATGGGCTGGTACCTCGATCTGCCGGAGGCGGGCGAACGCATGGTCCGGCGCCCGGTGCTGCGCGACAACCTGGTGTTCTTCGTCACCATGACGCCGAACACCGACCCCTGTTCGGCCGGCGGTACGGGCTGGATTTCCGTGCTGGACATTTCGACGGGCCTCGCCCCGACCTTCCCGGTCTTCGATATCGACAACGACCAGGACGTGACCACGGGGGACGATACCATCGAGCCCTCCGGTGGCGACCCGGACGACGACAGCGACAACCTGGTTCCGGTGGGCATCAATTCGCCCAGCATCCCGAACCTTCCGGCGCTGATCTACGATGACCGGCCGGGCTTCAGTTCCAGCACGACGCCGCAGTTCCCGCCCGAGCCGAACGGCCTGCGCGGATGTGATTCGGGAAGCGCCCGGGCCTATACTTTCACCACGGGTTCCAACGGGTCCATCCTGGCGATCGAGACGGCCACGGAGGCCCTCAGTTGCGGCCGCCAGAACTGGAGAGGCGAGCGCTGATTCGTCACACAATGAAAGCCGGGCGCCGGACAGGCGCCCGGCGCCACAAGGGACATCCAGGAGGGGATCATGGATTTTGACAGGGACCGGAATAGAAGGGGAATGGGGCCGCCGCGCCAGCGAGGGATCACCTTGATCGAATTGATGATCGTGATGGTCATCGTTGCGATCCTCGGTTCCATTGCCGTGCCCAGTTACCGGGACTACGTATTGCGCAGCAACCGCATGGAAGCCATCAACCAGTTGCTCGAGACGGCGGCCTGCCAGGAGCGCATCTACATCAAGTTCAACGAATACGATGACTCGCGCTGCGACCTGGCGGGCGGCAACATCACCACCCCGAATGGCAAGTACGTGGTGGCCATGACCGAGACCAATGCCGCCCAGGGTTTCTCCCTGACCGCCGCACCGCAAGGCGGCCAGACCAGTGACAGCTGCGGCTCGCTGAGCCTGACCGATGCCGGTGTGCGCAGTGTTTCCGTGAGCACGGCCGACGCCGTGATCGATGACTGTTTCCGCGGAAAGAAAGTCTCGCCCTGATCCGGGCCCTGTCCTGACCCGGCCCGGCACCGCCGGGCCGAAGCACTCACCCGCCGGCTGAAAGCCGATCGCCGACGGCGATCGCCGCGCCGTCCCCGGCCTCCAGGACTGCCAGTTCCCCGAACGCCGGCCCCCTCGGGTTGTCCGGCATCGGATTGATTCTTCGCAATGTGGCGAAGGGTTCTCCCCGGGGATCCCGGGCGCCCGTTGCCTGGTCGATGGTCGTCATCACGCAGCGCTCGCGCGGGTAACGCAGTCCCAGTCGGTAGCCGGGGCCTTCCAGCGTCTTCACGCCGTGCTCCGCGAAGGCCTCCAGTCCCTCGATCACGATGTTGGCCCGAAACCGGTCCATGGGGACGGCCTCGCGCCCGGCTTCCGCCAGCGCTGCGTTCAGCGCAATCAGAGAACGGACATTCGTCACCAGGAAGGGCGCCGTGTCAGCAAAGAAAGTCGTGGTGCCGGCGCCGTAGCGTTCGGGCTTCTTCTGGGGGCGCGCGTAACCGGGCGCCATGCGGACCAGCCTCGGCGGGTCGTCCGTCCCGAGCGCGCGCGCCAGCCAGGCCGCTGCCGCTTCCCCCTGGTCGATCACCTCGCAGCGATCGCCCCAGACCTCGGTGACCCGCCGTTCGCCATCCGTACCATCGATGGCAACGCGGCAGTCCTCCAGCCCCTCCCGCGACAACACCAGTTCGGAACCTTGCAGCGCCGTGCCCACGGTGGCCATCGCCGGAATGTTGCGTTGCCCGAGGAACCGGCCCGCGCTGTCCAGCACCAGCCAGTCACGGTCACCGGCCAGTCCGTGCCCGGTCAAGGTGGCGGTCTCCAGGATGATCCCTCGCAAGGACTTCACGGGGAACACGCACAATTGGGTGATGACGCTGTCCATGGGGCGATTCTAATCGGGTGAGGGGCCACGGTGCGGATTGGCAAGTTTTTGCGCACCGTCTAGGATTGGAGGGGCACCGGACCCGGCCGCAGTGCCTGCCCAACAACAACACCCTGGCCTGACCAGGGACACCGGTCAACAAGGGGACGCCCGCATTCCATGAAATCACCCGACTCGACGCATGGCCGAACCAGTCCGTCCAGGCACCTCGCGTGCCTGGTGTGCTCCACGATGCTCCTGGTCCTGGCCGCGATTCCGGTCGGCGCCCAGGAGGCGTCCTCCGGGGCGGCCGAGCCAGGGGACGTCCGCAGTGGCGCCGAATCGCCCTCGGAGGGAGGCGCCACGGAGACCCCGTCGACGACCGATCGGCGCGACCGCGTCGCCGCCCTGGGCCGCCTGGAGCCGAAAGGCGGCATCGTCCGCCTCGCCGCCCCCAGCACGCCGCTGTCACTGGCCGGTTCGGTGATTGCTCGCCTGCTGGTGGCCGAAGGCGATGACGTGGAGGAAGGCCAGCTGCTCGCGGTCACCGATGCCGAGCCGGCGCTGCAGGCGGCGCTGGCCGTGGCCGAGGCGGAGTTGGGACGCCAAAAAGAGGCGGCGGCCGCCGCGAGCGCCCGTGCGGACGAAGTCTGCGTGCTGGCCGATGTCACGGCCCGCGAGGCGGACCGTCGCGCCAGCCTGCTGGAAAAGGATCTGGCCTCGCGCGAGGAAGCCGAGCAGACCCGTGGCGAGGCCGAAGCGCGCCGCGCCTCCTGCATTGCCGCCCGTGCCACCGCCCGGGTGTCCGACGCCGCCATCGACGTGGCCCGCGCCGAACACCAGCTGCGTGCGCGCGAACTGGACCGCGCCTCGGTCCACGCGCCCTTCGCCGGGCGCGTGCTGCGCATCACGGCCAAGCCGGGCGAATACGTCGGCCCGGACGGCTTCCTGGAACTCGGCCGTGTGGCCGAGATGATGGCCATCGCCGAGGTCTTCGAGACCGAGGTGCGCCAGGTCCGCGAGGGCCAGTCCGCCTCGGTCACCAGCGACGCCCTGCAGGGCGCCAAATCCGGCCGGGTGGCCTTCATCCGGCCGAAGGTGCAGAAGCAGGACGAGATCGGCACCGATCCCGCGGCGCGCAAGGACGCCCGCATCGTGGAGGTGGGCATCGCCCTGGACGAACCCGGCGAGGCCATGGGCCTGACCAACCTCCAGGTCGAAGTCGTGATCAGCCCTTGAGGGCGCCCCTGGGATGGAAGCAGTTGCGCCACCGGCCCCTGCGGCTGATGGTTGCCATTGCCGGCATCGGCTTCGCGGTGCTGCTCATCCTCATGCAACTGGGCTTCCGCTCAGCCCTGTTCGAGAGCGCGGTGCGTTTCCACGAACGCTTCGAGTACGACATCGCCCTGTTCTCCACCGACAGCGTGTTCATCGTCCGGCCCCAGGCCTTCTCGATCCGACGGCTCTACCAGGCGCGGGGTGACGCGGACGTGCTGGACGTCACGCCCGTCCACATCGCCCCGGCCGTGTACCGCAATCCCTGGACACAGCAGCGGCGCAGCATCAACGCGTTGGGGTTCCCGCCGGCCGATCCCCTGCTGGACACGACCGGATTCGCGGAGCGCCAGGCGATTCTGACCCGCCAGGACGTGGTGTTGCTGGATGCCGATTCGCGTCCCGAGTTCGGGCCGGGCGACGGCCCCATCGACGCCGCCTTTGCCGAGGCCGGCCGCCTGCGCACGGAGATCAATGACCGCGAGATCGAGATCGCCGGCCTGTTCCGCATGGGCACCTCATTCGGTATCGACGGTACGGTGATCACCAGCGTGGACAACTGGCTGCGCCTGTTTCCGGACCGGAACCGCGAGGACATCCACCTGGGCCTGCTGCGCCTGGCGCCCGGCGCCGACCCGGAGACGGTCCGGGACCGACTGCGCGAACGCCTGCCGGACGACGTGCTGGTGCTCACCCGCACCGACTTCGTCGCCCGCGAACGGGCCTACTGGAACGCCGCGACGCCCATCGGTTACGTCTTCGCCTTCGGCGCCATCATGGGGCTGGTGGTCGGCGCCATCATCGTCTACCAGATCCTGTTCGCGGACGTCACCGAGCACCTGCCTGAGTACGCCACCCTGCGCGCCCTGGGTTACGGCAACGGTTTCGTCAGCGGCATCGTGCTGCAACAGGCGGTCATCCTGGCGGTGCTCGGCTACCTGCCGGGTCTGGCCGCCGCCGCCTGGCTGCACGCCGAGGCGGCCGGGGCCACCAATCTGCCGCTGAGGGTGACGCCCGACCGGGCCGGCCTGGTGTTCGCCATGACCCTGGGCATGTGTGCGGTCTCCGCCCTGCTGGCGGTGCGCAAGGTGCGCCGCCTGGACCCGGCGGAGGTGTTCTGATGTCCGCCGCGCCGATCCGGGTCGAGGGCCTGAACCACGCCTATGGCAAGGGGCGGCTGCGCAAGCAGATCCTGTTCGACATCAGCACGGAGATTCCCCAGGGCGAGATCGTGATCGTCACCGGGCCCTCGGGCTCGGGCAAGACCACGCTGCTCACCCTGGTGGGCGCCCTGCGCGCCGCCCAGGAAGGCAGCGTGGAAGTGCTGGGCGAGCAGTTGCGCGGGGCCCGGCCCGCCGCCCTGGAACGGGTCCGCAAACGCATCGGTTTCATCTTTCAGCAGCACAACCTGCTGGGCGCATTGAGCGCGGCGGAGAACGTCGAGCTCGGCTTGCGCGTCACCGGCGCGCACCGGCCCGCAGAACGGCGCCGGCGCGCCGCGGAGATGCTCGAGGCTGTTGGCCTGGGTGACCGGGGCGGACATCGCCCGGAGCAGCTCTCCGGCGGCCAGCGCCAGCGCGTCGCCATTGCGCGCGCCCTGGTGGGCCGCCCGGCCATGCTGCTGGCCGACGAGCCCACGGCCTCGCTGGACCGGGCCTCGGGGCGCGAAGTGGTCGATCGCATGCAGCGCCTGGCCAGGGAAGAGGGCACGACCATCCTGCTGGTCACCCACGACCACCGCATCCTGGACATCGCCGACCGCATCGTGCACCTGGAGGACGGGCGGCTGTCGACCTTCACCGACTCGGTCATCGCCAACCACAAGCGCACCATGGACCTGGTGGCGCGCAGCAGCCGCGCAGAGGACCTGGAAACCCGCGTCCGGGACCTGGACGAAGCCGGCTTCAGCCAGCTCCTGGAAGAACTGACCGCGGAGGCGAAGCGTTTCGTCGACGCCATGGCGCTGGGCAACGACCGCGCCTTCAGCGGCCTGCTGCGCCAGGCGCTCTTCGCGTTCACCCACAAGCTGTCGCAACTGCTGGACGCCGACCGCGCCTCGCTGTTCCTGGTGCGCGAGGGCATGCTGGAGCTCGTCGTGGCGAAGGACCTGGACACGCTGGGCGAGGTGCGCTTCCCCGTCGGTACGGGCATTGCCGGCACCGTGGCGGCCACCGGTGATATCGTGCGCATCGACGACGCCTACGCCGATGACCGGTTCAATCCGGAAGTGGACCGGCGCACCGGTTACCGCACCCGATCGCTGCTGTGTCTTCCCATCGAGAACCGGGAAGGGCATATTTTCGCCGTCGCACAGTTGCTCAACCGCCGGGACGGCCAGCCTTTCAGCCGCGAAGACGAACAGCGCTTTGCGGGATTCATCGCTTCCCTCGGGGTCATCATGGAGTCCCTCGAGGTACTGGACGCCGGGCGGCGTCCCATTCAGGGAGGAACCCAATGACCGATACGGACCGCAAGATCCTGCAGATCGTTCGCCGCTATTTCGGCGACTCGATGGACGAAGCCACCGTCACCAGCCTCGATCGCCTCAACCTTCCCGGCGGCGCCTGGCTGTTCAAGGAGGGCGAGCAGGGCGATGCGCTGTATTTCCTGGTGCGCGGTCGCTTGCAGGTCTGGGCGGGCGCCCGGGCCCGGGACGAAGCGCCGCCGCGGCTCCTGGGCGAGGTCGCGCCCGGGGATTGCGTGGGCGAGGCCGGCCTGCTGACAGGTGCCCCGCGCAGCGCCGGCGTGCGCGCGAACCGCGACAGCCTGCTGATCCGTCTGGGCAAGCAGCGCTTCGCGGAACTCGCCGAAGCGCATCCGGCCATGGTGCTCAAGCTGGCCAGCCATGTCGCGGACCTGATGCAGCGCAACCTGGCCGGTGCACCCAAGCCGCAACGACGCTACACCACGCTGTGCCTGGTGCGGGTTCACGACACGCCGCGCATCCACGAAAGTGTGGAGAACGTCGTCGCCAGCCTGTGCGCGGGTCGTCGCGGCCTGGCGCTCGGCCGGCGCCGGCTCGAGGCCGCCGGGGCGCCGGTCACCCTGGGCGCCGACGGGGAACTGCCCGAGCGCCTGGTGGCCTGGCTGGCGGACCGGGAAGACGAGCACCAGGTGCTGGTCTACCTCTGTGACGCCCACAACCATCCCTGGACGCGCTTCGCGCTGCGCCAGTCGGACATCACCCTGTGGATGGCGGATGCGGCGGAGTCCCCGCTGCCGTCACTGGAGGAGAAGGCACTGAAGCCGGCCGGCCACCAGGCCCTGGTGCTGCACCACCCGACGAAGCGCGAGATTTCAGGCACCCACGAATGGCTGGAATCCAGGGACGTGGACTTTCACCTGCACCTGCGCGAGGGCGAGGCCGGGGACCGCGCCCGCCTGATGCGGGTGCTGAATGGCGAGGCCCTCGGCCTGGTGCTGGGCGCCGGGGCGGTCCGTGGCCTGGCGGAGCTCGGCGTGTTCAAGGCCATGGCCGAGCTGGGTATTCCGGTGGACTGGGTCGGCGGCTCGAGCATCGGCTCCATCGTGGGCGGCGCCATCGCCCGTCGCTGGGACCCGGAACACGCCATTTCCATGGCGCGTGAGTCCTTCGTCAAGGGCAAGCCGTTCAGCGACTACACCGTGCCGGTGGTGTCACTCATCCGAGGACAACGCATGGTGCGCCTGTTGCGACGCCACCTGGACGTCGACATCGAGGACTTGCCGATCCCGTTCTTCTGCGTGTCCAGCCGCCTGGATCAGGGCGAGGTCCTGGTGCACCGCCAGGGCAACCTGGTGGAGGCGATCCGAGCCAGCGCGGCCCTGCCGGGGGTGTTGCCGCCGGCGGTGGTCGATTCGGAGCTCGTGGTGGATGGCGCGGTGCTGAACAACCTGCCGGTGGACATCATGCAGCAGCAGCCGGTGAACCGCATCATCGCCGTGGATGTCTCTTTCCGGACCACGCGCAAGGTCGAGTTCGAGGAAACCCCCAGCTCCTGGGCGGTATTGCGCAGCCGTTGGCTGCCTTTCGGAACGCGCTACAGCGTGCCGAGCATGGCGACCCTGATCCTGCGCTCCACCGAGATCGGAACGCTGAGCCAGTCGCGGCAGCGCGCCGCCGCGGCCGACCTGCTGGTAAACCCGCCGGTGCGTCAGTTCGGCATGACCGACGTGTCCGCGTTCGACGACATCGTCCAGGTCGGCTACGAGCACGGACTGGAGCAGCTCACCGAATGGCTGGAAGCGCAGGATGCGGCGGAGGGAGGCGCTACACTGGAGTCATGAACATCGAACCACGAAACCAACGAATCTTCCGCCTTGGCGGCGCCCTGTTCGCCATGGCCCTGTTCCTTTCCGGCAGCGCCTTTGCCCAGGACGGCGGCGCGGACGAGGCCCAGTTGCTGTCCCTGCTGGACGATTTCCTGGCCGGGGCCTCGATCAGTGATCCTGCCGTCCACGAGCGGTTCTGGGCCGAGGACCTGGTCTACACCTCCTCACGGGGTGAACGGTTCGGCAAGGCCGAAATCATGGCCGGCCTGGAGAACAGGGAGGAGACCGCCAGCGAGGCGACGACCCGTTACTGGGCCGAAGAAGCGCAGGTGAAGCTGTTCGGCGACACGGCCGTGGTGGCCTTCCGGCTGATGGCCGAAACGCGCGATACGCCGGGCGCTGAACCCCGGGCGGCGCAGCTGTTCAACACCGGCACCTTCGTGCGGCGCGGGGGCGAATGGCGCGTCGTGGCCTGGCAGTCGACCGTCATTCCCGAATCGTCCTGAGCGATCGCGCCGCTCACGCGGTGTCGTCGCCGCGCCCGGCCCGGCGTTCCAGCCGGTTGCCCAGGCGCTGCATCTTGCGGAACAGCCACAGGAACAGGCCCACGCCGAGCAGGGTCGCCGCCAACGTCCACCAGGAAAGCGCCTCGCGCTCGTGCAGCAGGGTCCAGACGAACTGGACCACGCACAGCAGCGAGACGAACACCAATGTCGGCCGCCGGTCGATATAGCTGACGACCAGGGCGCCCAACGGCGCCCCCAGGGCCACCACCGGCGCGGCCGCCAGCCAGTTCTCGATGGTGCCCGGCTGAAAGCCGTCCAGCAGGAAGGCCTTCGTGGCCACGCCCACCAGCGAAGTGAACGCCATCAGGATCACGGACGTCGGAATGGCGATCTTCAGGTCCGCGTGGCAGAGCAGGACCAGCACCATGTACAGCATCATGTCGATGCCCACGCCGGTGATGCTGGCAACGGTGAGCGCGCCGAAAAAGCCCACCCCGAATCCCACGTTGCGGTCGAAGGACGGCTGCACGGGCGTGACGCCATGGCGCCCGCAGATCTCGCTGATGTGGCGCAGGTGCAGCAGGCCGAAACTGCACCACAACGATGCGAACAGCAGCTTGATGAACAGGTCGCTGACCAGGGGCGCGATGAAGATCGCCCCCAGCGGCGTGCCGATCAGTGCGCCGAGCAGCGCCGCGCGCAGCATCGGCCACTCCAGCGGCAGGCGACGGCACAGGATGAGGATGCTGGCGCTGGTCATGCCGATGGACTGGACCGCGAAACTGAAGTCCCGGCCGAGGGTGGCCGGCATGTCCAGCATCAGCACCAGCACCGGAAAGCCCACCGTGCCCCCACCCATGGGCGTGGAGCCCGCGACATAGGAGCCCGCCGCCATGGCCACCGTCATCGGCCAATGCGCCAGCACGGTGTCCCAGGAATCCCCGGAGACCACGATGAAGGCCCAGGCGCCGTAGAACGCCGCCAGCCAGATGAAAAAGGGGAGCAGCTTTCGCAGCCGCACGAGAACCGTCATGGACGGTCATTTTACGGGTTGCCGGGTTCCCGCGGAACCGCGGGATCGTTGGTGTGAAGCGCCGGTGTGATTCCGCTCCGGGCGCCGCCGGGTGCGTGGTTCAGCCGGCCTTGCTGGTGCAGCGCTTGCCGGGGGCCGCGGCCTGGGGCGATTCCAGGGGCGCGTTCGCGCGGGTGAGCGTGTCGGGCGACGGCATCGGTTCGGGGGTCCCCAGTCCGACGGCCGTGGAAACGCCGATCAGGAACAGGCCGGCCGCCAGCAGGCCGTGTCGGGTGTTGGGGCTCAGTGTGTGAAAGCGCATGGTCGTGATCTCCTCCTTTGGACATGAGACGCAGGTCGGCCGGAAAAGGTTACGGCGGACGTGATGAGGGGCGCGGCGTTACACTGCCCCCATGCCCGAAAGCGCCGCCGGATTCTTCCCCCAACGCATCGTCTGCCTCACCGAGGAGACCACCGAGTGGCTGTATCTGCTCGGCGAGGAGGCGCGCATCGTCGGCATTTCGGGCTTCACCGTGCGCCCACCCCGCGCGCGAAAGGAAAAGCCGAAGGTTTCGGCCTTCACCTCCGCGAAGATCGACCGCATCGTGGACCTGGCGCCGGATCTCGTGCTCGGCTTCTCGGACCTCCAGGCGGACATCGCCGCCGAGCTGATCCGGCGAGGCATCGAGGTGCACGTGTTCAACCAGCGATCCGTGGACGGGATTCTCGCCATGCTGGTTCAGCTGGGCGCACTGGTGGGCGCGGGCGAGCGGGCCCTGGAATGGGTCCGTGACTGGACGGCAAGAGCCGAGGCGCGCCGCGCCGCGCTGCCGCCGGAGGCGGAACGCCCGCGGGTCTGGTTCGAGGAATGGGACGAGCCGCTGATCAGCGGCATTCGCTGGGTGTCGGAGCTGGTCGGACTCGCCGGGGGGCGGGACTGTTTTCCGGAGAAGGCCGTCGAACCCCTGGGCAAGAACCGCATCGTGGCCGACCCGATGGAAGTGGTGCGCCGCCAGCCGGACATCATCATCGGGTCGTGGTGCGGCAAAAAGTTCCGCCCGGAGCATGTCGCGTCACGATCCGGCTGGGAGGATGTCCCGGCCGTGCGCGACGGCGAACTCCACGAGGTGAAATCGCCATTGATCCTCCAACCAGGTCCGGCCGCGCTCACCGAGGGCCTGGAAGCCCTGGAAGCCATCATCAGCGGCTGGTCGGGACGCCGGAACGGCTGACCCGAAAAATCAATCGACCGTCCACCAACTTTATTCGCCCCGGTGGGTATTCCTGACCATGAACGAAACACAACGACGATTTCGCCACCCGCGCCTGGACCGAACGGGCCAGCCGCGACAAGTCCATCCGCTCAGCGGATAGGGGGGGACGACCCGGCAGGGGAGGCCGGGCGCCAGGGGGACCGGGCCCGCGAAAGCGGGCCCGATATTTTTCAGGCCTGCCCCAGGTCGTTGGCATCGCGTCGAATCAGTCCCGCCGCGCCGCAGGCCCCTGTCCAATCGCCTATTGACGGCTCCGCCCCCGGATGGCTCAATGGCCACGGCACTTTTTGCCCCACGCTCCGTCAAAGCCCCTTGAACCGCACTTCGAGCCTCTCGCCGATCCAACGCCTGTGACTGCTACGCAACGACTGACCTGCGCGATACCGCGACTGGCTGCCCTCGCGGCCGTTCTCGCCTGCCTGCCCTGGCTGGCGGGCTGCGCCGGTACGGCCAAGGGGGTGGAGCGGTCCGTGTACCGGGCGGCCCCGGTGCCGGCCCAGGCGCCGGTGATCGCGCCCGATGCCGACATCACGCCCGACTCCGCGGCCCTGGTGGTCATCCGCTATCCGGCCATGATCCATGCCGACGCCGAGTCCTTCTACGTCAGCTCCTTCGCCGTGAAGGCCATCGGCGGCACCGTGCCCTACACCCAGTTCGGCAAGCCGCAGACAGCGCGGATCGCCCAGTCGGTGATTTCCAAGTCCAGCTACTACGCCATGACCCTCTACGAGTCGCTGAAACTGCGGCTGCCCGAGGGCCGGGTGCTGCTCTCGCCCCACATCATCCTGTGGAATGAGCAGCGCGGACTGCACAGTCGCCCGATCCTGGCCTCCGAAGAGGTTCCGAGCGTCCTGACGCTCGATTTCGGCATCTATTCCTTTCCGGACGTGAACGAGATGATGGACGAGCCGCCGGTGACCTTCGGCGATCTCGTCACCCCGCTGGCGGTCGTGCGCAGCAATCGCTGGGCGCGTCCGTCGCTCAATGGTTTGCTGCTGTCCAGCCAGCCCCTGGTATCGGCCGCCTGGCGGCAGGCGGGTGGCGAGGTGGAGCGGCAGCTGGCGGCCCGCCTGGACGGGGTTCCGGAAGAGGGCGAGGCATCCCTGGACTTCATCGCCTTCCTGAACGAGCGGGACCGGCCCGACCTTCCCGTGCCCGTGCGCGCCCCGGGCGTTCGCGAGGCCGCCCTGGTGGCCGTGGAGCAGTACCCGCTGGAGAAGATCCAGATGGATGCCGGCCTGGTCGCTGCGATCGAGGGCGGGAAGTCGAAAGACCCTTTCGCCGCCAACTTCGCCGACGGCGCCGCATCACGCGTGCTGGAAATCCTTGGCGAGGTGGACGTCGAGCGCGCGACTTTCTTCGCGCGCCAGAGCGCACTGGCGCGCTTCGACCCGGCGCTCGCTCGGGTGTTCTTCCTGCAGTCGGAGGACGAAAGCGTGCGGTCGCGACTGCAACTGGCCGAGGCCCTGGTGGCGGCGGAGCGCGAATTCCTGGCGGCGCAGTCCGACAGCATCTTCGCGGGCACCTACACGGGCGATTTCGGCGTGAAGATGCGCAAGATCATCGCCGCGGAATACCGCATGCTCGAAGAACGCCGCCGCCTGGCCCGGCGCCAGAACGTCACCACCGCGGTGGCCGCCCTGGCGCTGGCAGGCTCGGTGTACGGCGCCACTGTCACCACCACGGCCAGCGCCGCGGCGGTGGCGACCTTTTCCGGCGTCTCCCTGATGGGCTCGGTCTGGGCGCTGAACCGGGCCCTGGACGCGCGTTCGGAGTCCGAAGAGGTGAACGAGTACTTCATCGCGCGCATGGCGCCCACCTTCGAGCGCCAGATGTCGGTCCAGACCGAGTGGCTGGAATCGAAGGAAGTGATCACGGCGCGCGGTTTCGCGGAATTCCGCAACAAGACCCTCACCCTGTACCAGTCACGCGTCCGCTCGATGGCGGTGGAAGGCGCCGAGCGCTGCGTGTTCCGCCATCCCGGAGTTCCGGGCCGTGGGCGCTGGTATGGCGAATGCCGCGCCGGCGAGGCCACCGGTCGCGGCTACGGCGTGGTCGGGGACCCGGCCGGCGCCTCCGTCGAGTATGTCGGGGACGCCCGGAACGGGATGGCCGCGGGCGGTGGCGCCATGATCGTCCGGGGCGCCGGAGCCACGGGGGCGACCTACTACGCGGGCGGATTCGCCGACGGGCTGCCGGACGGCCAGGTCCGCGTGGAATCGCCCGGACAGCCGCCGCGCTGGCGGCGATTCTCAGCCGGCGCCGACCAGGGCCGGACCGAACCCGGGTCCGAAGGTGATTTCGGTTTTCACGGGGTGCCGGTCGTGGCCCGGGTGCTGGAACCATGAGGCGCCCGATGCGAGCGCCTGGGCTGCGCCGATGCCGGGCCTTGTTCCTGGTGCTGCTGGCGTCGCTGGCCGGCCTCGGCCCCGTGCTGGCCGACGATCCCAATCTCCGGTCCCTGGAGGCCTTGACGCCGGCCGAACAGCATCGCCAGCTCAGCCTCATGCTGCTGGTCAGCGCGGGGGCCGACGATGCCTTGATGCAGACCCTGGCGCCGCTGCTGGCGGAATCCGACGCCGCGCAGGCCTTCGACCCGGAAGACTACACGACGCCCCTGGCGCGCATCGTCGACCAGCGCAGCCTGTTGGCCGGCGCCGCGCAACTGTTCCGCTTCGTGCGGGCCGAGGAAACGGCGCTCAGGGCGCGCCTGGACGCGCTGGAAGCCGAAGGCGTTCCCGCGGACGGGGAGGCGGGCCTGGCCTCGATTACCGAAGATACCATCCTGATTCGCAAGGCCATCGCCGATGCGATGGCCTCGGCGGGCCTGGAAGATGCAGGTGAGGCGGCCTCCCTGCGCTACCAGGAACAGACCGTGGTGTTGCGCAACGCCCTGGAATTCGCGCAGTTCAAAGCGGAGCTCGACGCCTTGACCGACCAGGCCATCGCCTCCGTCGGGGGCAAGCTGGATGCCTACCAGCGAATGTTCGACAGCGAGACCAGCAGCGGAACCTTCGACCGGCGAATTCGTTCTGCGGAACTGATCTACCTGCCCGAGGGGCAGTTCGATCCGCGCGCGGGGGAACTGACCGAGGAAATGCTGCGCAACATGGTGCTGATGGAGAGCCAACCGCACCGCTGAAGGCGCTCAGTCGTCCTGAGGGTCGCCTTCCGGGTCTTCCTCCGGCGGTACTGCTGAATCATCGTCTTCGCCCGGCGCCGGCTCCCCGACGCCGCGCACACCCCGCAGTTCTTCCACGGTGAGCACCCCTCGGGCCGTTTCCCCGGGGTCCTGCGTCGCGTCGGCCGGCGGCAGCACCGGAAGGGCCTCTGCCGGGGATGTGTTGCCGGGTTGCGGGCTCACCTCGACGGGCGGCGGCAACGTGAGCGCGTCCTCGCCCCAGCGGCCCGGATCGGGTCCCGGATCAGGATGGAGGTCTGGCAAGCCATCCAGGTTCGTGGTTTCCGTGTCGCCTGCCGTGCTGTCGACCAGCCCCCGCTCGCGCAGGAACTCCGAGGCGCTCTGGGCGACCCCCTCGTCACTGAGGGTCTCAGGGTCGGTCGCGGAGGGCTCTTCCCATTCCCCCGGTTCGGGGCGATCCCGGGATTCGGGCCGCTCCTGGTTGGCGCCGGCCTGGCGGGCATTCTGCTCGCCCTGCTGGCCTTCACCCTCACCCGGTTCGCCCTGGCCTTCCTGTCCGTCCTGGCCCTGTTGCTGGCCTGGCGAACCCTGGGCAGTGCTGTCCGCAGTACCGCCCGCAGCGCCCTGTGCTGAACCGGCCTGTGCGCCGGCGGCGCCCATCGGGCCCGCCTGGCCCTGGCCCGACGGTGGGTCGCCGGCCATACCGGTGGGCGGCATTCCGGGGACGCCCGCTTCCGCGCCGGGTTCTCCGGCCATCGGCGCAAGGCCGCCGCCTTCGCGGCCGGCAAGGATGGCCGCCTCGCGTTCGTGGTACTCGCCCACCAGTTCGACCCAGGCCTCGGCCTCGCGGCGGAGCAGGTCCGGATCCTTCTGCGCCGCGGCGCTGGGTGTGAATCGGTACGGCGCGTCGCGTTCCTCCGGCGTCCAGGGTCCGCGGGCCAGGATGATGCCGCGCAGCTGGTTGCGCAGGTGTTTCTGGGATTCCTCGGGCAGCTTGCCCATCTTCTCCAGGCTGCTGCCGGGCTGCAGCGTGGCCGTGGGGAAAGCCGGCCGCTCGAGACGCCGGTCGCTCAGTTCCATGTAGCGGCGGTAGTTGTCCTCGGCGACGTCGGTTTCACGGCTGGGATCGTCCGCGCCCGCCGCCGGGTCCTGTTCCGTTTCCGCTTCATCGGCGCCATCCGGCCCATCCTGGGCCAGGGTGGGCGCTGTCATCGCCAGGCCGGCCAAGGCGGCCACCATCAACGCGGACAGGACCCGTCGCCGGAGCGCCGGGGCCTCGGGCGGCAGAAGCGGTGATGTCGTGGGGTTTCGGGTCACGGTCGGGCTCATTCCCTGATTTCCCTTACGACCCGGAAACCGGTGAAATCGTTCCGGTCGCCGTTCTTGAGGTTGAACCGGGCTGACAGGCGGATGTCGCGCGAGCCGGTCACCCAGGAGCCGCCGCGGGTCATGTGCGAGGAGCAGATGCCGCGGGTCCAGGCGCTGCCATCGGTGGGCGCGTCCAGGTAGGAGAGGTTCAGGCAGTCGGCGGTCCATTCGGCGACGTTGCCGATCACGTCGAACAGGCCGGCCTTGTTCGAGCGGTGCGCGCCGACCGGCACGGTGCCCACCGGGAAGCGGTCCGAGCAGGCCTCGTGCTGCCATTCGAAACCGGTTTCCGAGCCCGCCACGTTGCCGTAGGCGCACACCTGTTCCGGGGCGTCTCCCGGCCAGGGCCCGGTCGCGTCGGCCCTCGCCACGTACTCCCACTCGCTTTCGCTGGGCAGGCGATAGACCTGGCCGGTCTTCTCGCTCAGCCAGGTGAGGTATTCCTGGGCGTCGTTCCAGGACACCATGATCACCGGACGGTCGCCGCGACCCCAGCCGTTGTCCGGCGGACGGGTGCTGCAGCCGCCGGCTTCCACGCAGGCGTCCCACTGTCCGAAAGTGACTTCGAAAATGCCCACCGCGAAAGGCCGGGTGATGTTGACCACGCGGGCAGGGCGCTCCTGGGCCAGGGCCAGCGGGTCGTCATCGGCCGCGCCCTGCCGGAACGCGCCGACCGGCATCACCCGCAGTTCCGGGCAGAGGGGGCAGTCGCGGAAGGGCTTGCCGGGGGCCAGGGTCAGCCGCTCGACAGCCTCCAGGGCCGCCGTTACGTGCTCACCCTGGGGGAAGGCGTCGATATAGGCCTGGTACGCATCCCGGGTGTCCAGTTCCTGGGCGGTGGCGAAGGCGGTGTCGTCGTTGCTTCGGTCCAGCAGGTCGCGGCGGATGCGCTGGGCCTCGTCGACATGCAGGCCCGCGGGCCACGCCTGGAGATAGCGCTCCATGGACGCCACGCTGCGTTCCTCGCGGGCCGCGGTCCAGGCCTCGTTGTCCCGGCGCTCGCGCTCCAGCCGCTCGCGTTCGACGCGCGCCGCCTCGGCGTCGATCGCCTCGATGCGCTGGTGCGCTTCGGCCTGGTGCAGGCCGGCCGGAAAATCCTCGAGATAGTCGACGTAGGCAGGACGGCTGTCTTCCGCCGACAGCGTTTCCCAGGCGCGTTCATCCAGGATGTCGATCTGCAACTGGGCCTGCGCGGCGTAGACCGATACCGGGAAATCCGCAAGGAAGTCGCGATAGCCCAGCAGGGTGTCGGCCTCCAGGGCGGCCTCCCAGCGCTGGCGTTCCTCGCTGGTGGGCGGCGCGACGCGCGGGCCTCGATCACGCTCGGCGCCCGGCTCGAGTTCTTGCAGCCACTCCTCCACCGGCAGGTCGCGGTCCGAAAACAGGAACACGGCGCCGGCCGCCATCAGCAGGGTGACCAGCACGGCCAGGGCGATCGGCAGCCAGGGGCGCCGTTCCCGGTCGGCAGGCGCTTCGGCCTGCAGCATCCGCCGGCGCCAGTCGATGGAGTCCTCGGGTTCCTCGCCGTCACGATCCGGGCGCAACTGGTAGAGCGTGCCGTTGGCTTCCAGGAGGCGCAGCACGCGGGGCCGGTCCTTGCGGTCCGGCCGCACGTCGCGGCGGGCCTGCTCACGGAAGTCCTCCAGTCCGGCCGCGAAGGACGCTTCAAAGCCGGCCAGGGGGCGCACGACGCCGTCCTCGCCGCGCTCGGCATCATCGGGGGCGTACTCCACCAGCTCGAAGGGCTGGCCAAGCGCCGTGTCGGACACACGGTAGACGATGCGGCCGTCGACGCGGCGCAGGACGGAGAGGACCTGCAGGCCGTCGACCTGCAGGCCCGGAACCAGCGGTTTCACGTGACGGGGCCCCTGGCGGGCGCCATCCGCACGATGATCTCGGCGGCCCCGAGCAGGATCTTGTCTTTCTCGTCGATGAAGAACACTTCATCCTGCTGGCAACGCACGCCGTTGACGAAGGTGCCGTTGCGGCTGCCGAGGTCGGAAATCAACAACCGGCCCCCTTCACCCAGGATCACGGCATGCCGCCGGCTGATGCCCGGCCCGTCGGCGGTGAGCTGGACGCCCGCGCGGCCGATGACAGCCTGGAAACGGCCATCGCCGATCGAGGTCACGGCCCGGAGCGGGCGGCCATCGGCATGGGTGCCCTCGATGCGCAGCCAGCCCCCGGCGCCGGGCGCCTGGGTGGCCGGGGACGTGACCCGGCTGGGCGGGTGGTCCTCGCGCGTGCGGCGCGTGGGCATCCCGGTGGCCGAGAAGGTCATGGTGTCTGCCTGCATGGTGCGGCGAATCTTCTGGCGGCGCTGCTGGGCGGCCCGGCGTTTCACCAGGATCCAGAACACCAGGCCGCTGATCAGGGCCGAAAGCAGGAACACCAGGGCGCCCTTGCCGAGTTGGGCCTCGTCCAGCAGCTGGTCGAGCCAGGACGGTCCGCCGTCGCCCGTGCGGTTCGGCGCCGGCGCCGGCGCGGACTGCATGGCGACGCCGCCCACCGGCGCGAACTGCATGCAGGCCTCCAGGCGCAGGTCGATGTCCATGGCCTCGGTGAGGCGCAACATCTCGTCTCCCAGGATCACCCGCGGCGGCTCCACGGCGTTGATGCCCGGCTCCCCGCTGGCGATGACCAGTCCCGACCACTGGCCGCAGAGGTCCAGCAGGGGGCCGGTGAGGTTCGGTACCGCGCTTCCGGGTAGCAGCGCCTGGTTTTCGCCGGTGACCTTGCCGGCCACGTTCACCGGGATCCAGAAGGGCAGGGCGCCATCGGCGAGCATCTCGGCGGGGGGGAAGGCCGCCAGGCGCAGTTCGTGGTCCCGTTCCGGCGTGTTGAAGGTCACGCGCGCGGCAGGCCGGGAAAGCCCCGGCACGGCCAGCAGCGCCAGGGAGCCCTCGGAGGAGCTCCTGAGCAGCCGGGCGGGAATCCCGTCGCGCTCCAGGTCGGTGCCCACGTCCAGCACGTTGAGGCCCTCGCCATCGCCGGCGAATTCGGCGGAGACGACGACGAGGCCATCACCGGTATTGCTGCGTCCCACCACCACCCCGGTGCTGGGCCGCAGCAGGCCGCCCTCGACAAACTTCACGACCAGCACGATGGCGTCGGGCATGGCCGCGCGGGTGGGCAACTGCGATTGCGCGGGCAGGGCGCAAACCGCCGCCAGCACGAAGGCCAGCAGGACGAGGGCGCGCCGGGGCAGGATGCGTGCCGCGCTCACCGGGCGTAGAGCCGGTTGATCAGGTGGTCCAGGCAGTATTGCCCGGCCCGGTTGAGGGTCCGTTCCTCGCGCCCCTGGACCAGGTTCTGCAGGAACACCAGGACGGCGGCCATGACCAGCGCCAGCAAGGTGGTGCTGAAGGCCACGCCGAGGCGCCGGGTCACCTCGTAGAGCAGCTCCGGGCTCTCCACGTTGGCGCGGTCACCGGCGAAGTTCAGCGCCAGCATGATGCCCACCACCGTGCCGATGAAGCCCAGCGAGGGAATCAGCCAGGTGATGTATCGGATGATGTTGTAGCGCAGGTCCAGCTCGTGCAGGAACAGCTCCAGGCTGGAATTGAGCAGGGCGTTGGTCTGGTCCACCGACCGGCTGAGGTTGAAGTTCAGCACCAGCCGCTCGATCAAACGCGGCACGAAGCAGACCTGGCGGTATCGGCTGCTGCGCACCTTCTGGTAGATCGGCGTCATGTCCTCGCCAGGGCGCAGCACGGTCTCGTCATCCACGGGCAGGTATTCGCGGCCGAACTGGCTTTCTTCGATCAGGCCTGCGCGCCAGCGGATGAACACCTCGCCGAGTCCGATGAAAAACGCGATCCACAGGGCATTCTGGACCGTGAACGGCCAGGAACCCCGGTCGATGTCGAGCAGGATCGCGGCCGCCGCGTCAGGCAGCACCCGGGCCAGCAGGGCGATGAACAGGATCGAGGCCGAGAGGGTGACAGCCAGGGTCAGCAGCCGCAGTTTCAGTTCGCCTGGCGGATTCATTTGGATTCGTCCACGATGCCGCCCGTGTCGGGGTTGCGTTTCGGCGTGTTCAGGGTCGGCTCGCTGTCGCGGTCGCGCAGGGTGTAGCGGCCCGTGCGGGCGTCGTACAGCGAGGGTTCGGGCGTGGGCGCCAGGCGCACGTCGCTGTCGGCGCCGAACAGGGAGGTGACCTGGTCCAGCGTGACCTCCACGTCGCCGAAGCGCAGGAGGTCGCCGGCGCAGGCGGCCACGAGCCGTGCACGCACCCAGTTGTCGTTGCGCTTCAGGAACATGCCGCGGCCTGAATTTTCGTCACGGATCCACAGGAAGTGGCCCGGGTCCAGGCGCGCCTGGGCGTGCAGGCCCGACACGGTCGGCCCCTCCAGCTTCAGGTCGCAGTTGTCATTGCTGCCGATGGTGACGATGGAATCTTCGTTCACGGGTTCTTTTGCCTCGTCCTTGTCAGCGTACCGTGCACCCGGGCGTCACAGCCCGATGCCGGGGGCCGGCACATGCGCTCATGGTACCTGATTTCACTGTTGATCTCGCCTTGGGAGGTCACTGGGCCAGGGCCAGGAAACCCCCGGAATTCGCCCGGGCGAGGGTCTCCATGAACTCCACCGTGCCCTGGTACTTGAAGTAGTCGCCAATGGTCACGGCGTGGATCTCGACATTGCCGCCATTGGCCACGGTGATCTGTTGCGCCAGCGTGCGCGGCGGCAGGTCCTCGTTGAACAGGGGGTTCGGCAGGCCGTCGCTGAGCAGAATCAGCGCCCCGGCCTCCGAGCGAAAGGCTTCGCGGAAGGCCGCGAGCAGGGGCGAGCCGCCGTCGAAACGCCCGCTGAGTCCGTTCACGAAACGCAGGGCCTGTCGGCGATTGCGGGGTGTGACGCGGACGAGGTCTCCGTTCTCCGGCCAGTGATAGAAGGCCGGGCCGCTGTCGAGCTGCTGGAAACCCAGTACGCCGAATTCCATGCCCGGCTGCAGCGACTCCAGGGCGCGGGCCACGGAGGCCTGCACCAGGTCGCGGTGCTCGGCCAGGTACTTGTTCATGTCCACCATCAGCAGGAAGCGGGTTTCCTCGGTCTTCAGGCCCAGGAAACGAAAGGTGACCAGGTTCGTCGGCGCGGGTTCCTCGCCTTCCTCCTCGACGGGAGGCGGGGGCGCCGGTTCGGTTTTCGCGGCCTGCAGGCGGGCGTTCTGGGTTTCGATTTCGCTGGAGACGATGTCCTCCTCGGCTTCGAGTTCCTGGTGACGGGTCTGCGCGGCGCTGAGCGCGACCACCAGCCGTTCGACGCCCAGCTCCGACTCGTCGAGACGCGCGTCCGAACGCTGCGCCAGCGCCTCGAGGTAGGCCAGGTGGCCCTCCAGGCGCACTTCCTTCTGGTAATCGGGCATCAGGATGATGGTGATGATGATGAAAGCGCCCATGGCGGAGGCGAACAGGTCCACGGCGGACATCGAGTACACCCCGGCAAATTTCATGCGCGTTCTCATCGGGAGACGCCCACGAAATCGCCGTTGTTGAGGCGCGACAGGGTCTGCAGGAACAGCACCAGGTTCCGGTTGTGGGTGTAGTCGCCGATGGCGACGGTATGCAGCTCGGTCTGCCGGAACTGGTTGCGGTCCGAGATGTTCTCGATGATGAAGCCGGGCGGGCTGTTGGGCTCGCCGTCGCTCATCAGGATGATGGCGCTGGCGGGGTATTCCATGGCCGCCTGCAGGGCGAAGTGTGTGGGCGTGCTGCCCACGAACTTG
Organism: Gammaproteobacteria bacterium; assembly: GCA_030426265.1. Lineage (GTDB taxonomy): Bacteria > Pseudomonadota > Gammaproteobacteria > Xanthomonadales > SZUA-36 > Marinihelvus. Next base: position 159,272 of record JAUHYP010000002.1, read on the forward strand.
CGCGCCAGTCCGCGCGTGAATTCGCTGGCCTGGCGAAGGTTCTCGGGGGTGGCGCGCAGCAGGTTCTCACCGCCGGGAAAGCGCCAGAGCACCGGCTCCGGGTTGCCCTGGTAGCCCAGGATGGCGAACTCGTTGTCCTCGTCCAGGGGTTCGAGGATGTCCAGCACCGAACGGATCATCAGGTCCTGGTAGTTGATCATGCTGCCCGACATGTCCACCACGATCACGAACGAGCGTGACTCGGACGCCAGGCCGAGGATGGAGAACTCGACCCCGTCTTCCAGGTAGACCGGTTCGGGTTCGGGCTCGGGAGGCTCCGGCTCGATGGGGGCGGAGACTGTCACGGGAAGGTCCGCCACCTGGCGGTTGACGTCGTTGAGCATCGTGCGCAGGCGCGACAGGCGCTCTTCCAGGCCGGCATTGGCCTCGGTCAGGTCTTCGAGTTCGTCCTGCATGCGCCGCTGCTCGGCCTCCAGGTCCCTGGCCTCGCCGGCCGCCAGGCGGCGTTTTTCCACCAGGTCGAGGGTCTGCGAGAAGGCGTCCTGGGGACCGGCGTTGCGGTAGTAGGGAAACAGGATCATGAACAGCAGGAGAAAGGCGCCGAGCGACGCGGCGAACAGGTCGATCGCCGAGGTGCTGAAGATGGACGTTTCCCGATCGGGGGTTCTCAAGCGCGGACGCTCCTGCTTGCTGCGTTTCGGTGGGTTCGCGACCCGGTGAACGTTGACAGCGACCCGGCCGGGTGGGTTCAATGCCTGCTGCCGTTTCCGGGTCCCGCGTTCGCGGGTGGGCCCGGCCATTTTACGACAGCCGACCCGAACCCATGAACCCGTCCCTGCCAAAGCTCTTACGCACGCTCGCCGTGGCATCGCTGCTGGCCGGGCCGGGCGTGGTCGCTTCCGTGATGGCGGCCGAGTTGCCCGGGGGCGGGCAGGTGCAGGAGTACTTCGTCCGCCAGCATACGGACGAGGACCTGTTGATCCGGATCGACGGCCGCGAGGCGCAGTACCAGGCCGAGGTCTTCGACCAGGAAGGGGAACTGCTGAAGATTTCCACCGTGCCCGGCAGCCGCCTCGCGCCCCTGTTCCAGTTCATCCGGGGCGCCGATCGCGACCGGCAGCTCGACATCCGGATCACCGCGCCGCTGGTCACCGATCGCAGCCGTTTCGACCTCGGCCTGAACCGCTTCACCGTGCACGACCAGCGCGGCGCCCGCCTGCTGGAGGCCTGGGAGTGGCTGGCTTTCGGCCTGGAGCTGCCCGCGGCGGACACGGCGGCGAACTGGAGCATCCGGGTCAATGCCCTGGCGCAGGCATCGGACCGCTTCCGTTCCTACGGCATGGACGAATTCGAGCTCTGGGCCTTGTGGTACACCGGCCACCTGACCCTGCTCGAGCTCGGTGACAACCACACGGCCCTGCAACTGGCCGACGAATTGCTGGCCCGCCCGGCCGCCCGCCGGTTCGCGCGCGTGCGCCTGGCGGCCCTGTCCCTGCGCGCCAACGCCCTGCTGGCCCTGCGACGCGCCGGCGAGTCCCTGCCGGCCGCGAGCGTCGAGGACCCCGTCCAGGCGGCAGCCGCGGCCCTGGTCGCGGAGGCCGCAGCGCAGAGGGAAGACTACGAGCGGGCGGAGGCGCTGTTCCTCTCCGGACAGGATCACGCCGAACTGGGCCGGTCGGACGCAGCGCTCGGGCAACTGAATGACGCCCTCTCGCTCGCCGATGCCATCGGCGCCAGGGACCTGGCCACGCGCATTCGCGAACAATTGGTGTCGATTCACGGCGCGCAGGGCGACGTGGCGGCCACCAGCGAGGTGCTGCAGGCCATCGGCTCGCAACTGGCGGAAAAAGGCGCCGAGGACGAATTGGCCCAGAATCTCCTGGCCCAGGGCCGGATTCTCAACGCCACCTATCGTTTCGGCGAAGCGCGCGCCCTCCTGGCCCAGGCCCTGGCATTCGAGCACAACAGCGCCACCCGGGCGCAGTTGCGCCTCGCGCTGGCGGAGGCGGCCTGGGCTGAGGGCGACCTGGCTGAAGCCTGGGCCCAGGCCCGTGCGGCGGTGGTGGACCCGGATGGGGGCGGATGGCGACGGCGCACCCCGGTGCTGGACTCCGCTTCCGGGCTCTCGATCCTGGCCGGCGTGGCCCGTGAGCGCCGTGATTTTGGCGCCATGCGCGAGGCCCGGACCGCGCAGGGGACGGCGGTCCAGGGTTCGGAAGAGCGCATTCGCTGGACCTTCGAACGCGCGCTGGACGAAGTGGCGGCGGGCCGCGGAGGCGTCGCCGCGCCCCTGTTTGCCGAGATACGGGACAGCGCGCGCGGCCCTGCCGTGGCCCCGTTGCGTGAACTGGCCGTGCTCTGGCTCTGCCGCCTGGGATCGGACTGTTCCGCCGGCGCCGCGGAGCAGGCCCATCGCAGCCTGCAGGCGCTGGGTGTGCCTCGCCACGCGGTGACCGGTGGCTGGCTGTATGCCGCGTACCAGTCGCGCTCGGGGCAGCAGGGGGCCGCCGCCGACACGCTGGAACAGGTCGTGGCGGAGATGAGCTTCCTGCACTACGGCCTGCCCGGCGTGCTGGAGGACGTGCTGTGGCGCTTGTCGCCGGAACTGGGCGAAGACCTGCCGGCCGCCCTGCGCGCCTCGGCCTCGGCGGAGCGGCAGTTGCTGGGCCTGGCGCGTTTGCGCTGGCTGCGGGCCGCGGCCTCGCCCGCGGTGTTGCCCTTTGATCCCGAAGGTTCCGGCCTGGACACGGAAGACGTCCGTGCCCTCCTGGCGCGCGCCGAAGCACCGGAAGCCGGGGATGACCCGGCACGCCTGGCCCGGGAAGTGGCGAGCAGCCTGGAACGTGGCCGGGCGGACTTCACGGCACGGACCGCGTTCCTGTCTCCCGCGGGGCTGGAGACCTGGTTGTCGGCCCTGGAGCCGGGGGAGGCGGTCTTGGACATCGACCGTTCCGGCAGCGAGGCCGTGGCCCTGGTGGGAACCCGGTCCGGTGTGAACCGGGTGTCACTCGGGCCTGTCTCCCGGCTGGATGGCTGGGACGGCCTGTTGGCCGGCCCCGGAGCGGACGAAGGCGCATTCGATGCCCTCGCTCGGCGGCTGGGTGATGCCCTGCTGTCGCCCCTGGACGGCCGCCTTCCCCGGCGGGTGTACCTGGCGGACGCCGACGGATTGGCCGCCATGCCCTGGGAGGCCCTCGTCGGTGCGAGGCGCGACGCCGGGCGTGCCCGGGAGTTCATTCGGCTGTCGGCTTTTCCCGCGCACCCCGGGCCGGCAGCACGCCTGGCGGAGGCACCTGGCGGGGGGGTGTTCCTGGCCGGCCGGCCGGCCGATCACACGCCCGGTTACCTCGCGCGCCTCGAGTCGGGCGCCGAACTGGGCGCCGTGATGGACCGATTCGTGGGGCCGGGCCTGCAGGTCATCCAGGGTGCGGCGCTGCTGCCGGACGAGTTTTCCACGTCGGCGTTCAACGAGGCCGGGCTGGTGCACCTGGCCATGCCGGCCACGATCCGACTGGACCGCCCCGGCGCCTCCCGGCTCGAATTGAGCGAAGCGCGACCGGGTGAAGGCCGCGGCGCGCTGGGCCCCGGCGACCTCGCGCGCTGGCGGCTCTCCGCCTCGCTGCTGGTGCTGAGCCAGGCCACGATCACGACGGACGAGGACGGCGCCATGCCCGGCGCGGGTCGCCCCCCCCTGGTGGCCGAGGCCCTTTCGGCCGGGGCCGGCACGGTCCTGGCCACGGCGTGGCCCGGGGAGGATGAAACGACCGCCACGTTCATGGCTCAGTTCTACGAGCGCCTCCAGGCGGGGGACTCGCTGCCGGTGGCGCTGGATGCCGCCCGCGATGCCGCTGGAGCACCCGGGGGTGCCGGCCGGGACCCGGCCCGTTACCAGCTCTGGGTGGAGTAGGGCGGCCGTGGCGGCGTTCAGCCGCCGTTCACGCCACATCCCCCAGGCTGGTGGCGTCAACGAACCCGATCCGGCGGTGGTAAACACCCCGGGGGCGGCGTATGTTGCAGTGAGCATTCGAGGAGGATTCACAATGAGCCCAGTTTTCCGGCGCACGACCGCCTTCGCCCTGGTCGCCCTGGTGATCGCTGCCTGCGCCACCAGCCCCACCGGGCGCCGGCAGTTGATGCTGGTATCCGAGGACCAGGCCATCGCCAGCTCGAAGCAGGCCTACGTGGCCACGGTCCAGGACCTGAACCAGAAAGGCCAGCTGTCGAAGGACCGCGCGACCATCGCCCGGGTGAACGAGGTCACCGGGCGGCTGATCACCCAGGCCATCGCGATGCGTCCCGACTCGAAGGACTGGGAATGGAGCGTGGTGGTGATCGACGACCCGGAAACCGTCAACGCCTGGTGCATGGCGGGCGGACGCATGGCCATCTACACGGGCCTGTTGCAGAAGGTGAACCCCTCCGACGACGAACTGGCCCAGGTCATGGGCCACGAGATCGCACACGCCCTGGCCAACCACACGGCGGAGAAGATGTCGGTGCAGATGGCCAGTTCCATCGGCGTCGCCGCCGTGGGCATCGTGGCCGACAACCACATCGCCGCGCTCGGCGGGGCGGCGCTGGCGGCGGTCTACGCCGTCAACCGGCCCAACAGCCGCGCCGCGGAAACCGAGGCGGACCGTATCGGCATCGAACTGGCGGCCAAGGCAGGCTATGACCCGGCAGCCGCCGCCACCTTGTGGGCCAAGATGGCCAAGGTCGGCGGTTCCGCGCCGCCACAGTGGATGAGCACGCACCCCAACCCGGACAATCGGCAGAAGAAGCTGGCGCAGCTGGAGCCGCAGATGCGCGAGTTCTACGACCCGCACGCCGACCACCCCGTCTACAAGCTCTGATTCGCCGCCTGCCGCCAACGGCGTGATGCGCCGGACGTAGCGCTGGCCCCGGCGACCAGGGCCCGGTCGACGGCTCAGTTGACGGGAGGCGCCTCGCGCAGGCGCACGGCGACAACGCGCCCCTCGGCGGTGGTCTCCCCGTCCACGCTGACGGCCACGTCCACCACCGCTTTTCGCTCCGAAGCTTCGACCACCTGCGCGGACAGTTCGATCGGCCGTCCGTCCAGCGGGGTCGGCCGCCTGAAATCCACGTGCAGGGAGGCGGTGACGCAGCGCGGCGGGTGGCCGGCCGCGTCGGTCGGGAAATGGGCGGCGCCGGCGGCGATGCCATGGCAGTCGACCAGCGAGGCGATCAGTCCGCCGTAGACCACGCCGGGGACGCCCAGCTGGTCCGGTCGCGGCGTGAACCGCGCCACGACCCGGTCACCCACCACGTAGCTCTTGAGTTGCAGGCCATGCTCGTGGCGCGCACCGCAGCCGTAGCACACCTGGAAGGCCTCGTCGTAGCGGTCCTGGATGGCCGCGTCCTGTTTTGATTCCGTCATGCCAATCGTTCCTTCTCGTTGACCCGAGCCTGTCCTCGGGCGATGGGCGCATCTTACACGGCATGTCTAAGGGGGATTCGAGTAATTTGAATAAAAAACAGATAAAACAATTGTTAAAGATGAATACCTAAAGTAAAAAATGATATGAATCCCGGACTCGAGCGACGCCAGATGGTGCCCTTGGTTCAGGCATTAAACGAAAAATAATTCCGGAATAGAGTAGCTGTTCGTGATTCGATGGATCACCACGATCCGGCACCGAGACGGTCGAACGGCTCCGTCCGGACTTCAACAGAAATCCATTCATCCGGTGACCTGAACTTCACGTTTCCAGCTTCCTGGCAATATGTACAGTGCAATGAGCGGCCGCGCCGGGCCCCGGCAATCGTCCTCCTGTCCCATCCTGAGCGTCCCCCGTCTACCTCGCCCCGCCTCCCCCCGTTATAATCCGCGGCCTCATTCAAGCCAGACCATCCCCCATGTCCCAATACGTTTTCACCATGAACCGCGTGGGCAAGATCGTGCCCCCGAAACGCGAGATCCTGAAGGACATCTCCCTGTCCTTTTTCCCGGGCGCCAAGATCGGCGTGCTGGGCCTCAACGGCGCCGGCAAGTCGACGCTGCTGCGCATCATGGCCGGGGTGGATACCGACATCGAGGGCGAGGCCCGGCCGATGCCGGAGCTCAAGATCGGTTACCTGCCGCAGGAGCCGCAGCTGAACCCGGAGGCCACCGTGCGCGAAAGCGTGGAGGAAGGCCTCAGTGAACCGCTGGGCGCGCTGCAGGAACTCGAGGCGATCTACGCCGCCTATGCCGAACCCGATGCGGACTTCGACGCCCTGGCGAAGAGGCAGGAGCGCATGGAAGGCGTGATCGCCGCCTGGGACGCGCACAATCTCGACAACCAGCTCGAGGTGGCTGCCGACGCCCTGCGCCTGCCGCCCTGGGACGCCAAGGTGGCGAACCTCTCCGGGGGCGAGCGCCGCCGCGTGGCCCTGTGCCGTCTGCTGCTGTCCAAGCCGGACATGCTGCTGCTGGACGAGCCGACCAACCACCTGGACGCCGAGAGCGTAGGCTGGCTGGAACACTTCCTGGTCGACTTCCCGGGCACCGTGGTGGCCATCACCCACGACCGCTACTTCCTGGACAACGCCGCCGGCTGGATCCTGGAACTGGACCGCGGCCGCGGCATTCCCTGGGAAGGCAACTACACCTCCTGGCTGGAGCAGAAGGAGCAGCGCCTGGCCATCGAGGAAAAGCAGGAAGCCGCGCGCCGCAAGGCCATCCAGCACGAACTCGAGTGGGTCCGCGCCGGCGCCCGGGGCCGCCAGTCCAAGGGCAAGGCCCGCCTGCAGCGCTTCGAGGAACTGAGCAGCCAGGAATTCCAGAAGCGCAACGAGACCAACGAGATCTACATCCCGCCGGGCGAGCGCCTGGGAGACAAGGTGATCGAGGTCAAGGGCGTGTCCAAGGCCTTCGGCGACAAGCTGCTGTTCGAGAACCTGGAGTTCAGCGTGCCCAAGGGCGCCATCGTGGGGATCATCGGTGGCAACGGCGCCGGCAAGACCACGCTGTTCAAGCTCATCAGCGGGCAGGAGCAGGCGGACGCCGGGGACATCGAGCTGGGCCAGACCGTGGACCTGGTCAACGTGTTGCAGCTGCGCGACCACCTGGACGACGGCAAGACCGTGTGGGAAGCCGTGTCCGACGGCCAGGACATCCTGCGCGTGGGCAACTACGAGATGCCGTCGCGCGCCTACATCGGCCGCTTCAACTTCCGCGGCTCCGACCAGCAGAAGCGGGTCGGCGACCTGTCCGGGGGTGAACGCGGACGACTGCAGCTGGCCGTGGCGCTGAAGCAGGGCGGCAACGTGCTGCTGCTGGACGAGCCGTCCAACGACCTGGACGTGGAAACCCTGCGCGCCCTGGAAGAGGCCCTGCTGGCCTTCCCCGGCTGCGCCCTGGTCATCAGCCACGACCGCTGGTTCCTGGACCGCGTCGCGACCCACATCCTCGCCTTCGAAGGCGACAGCCAGGTGACCTTCTTCCCCGGCAACTACACCGAGTACGAGGAAGACCGCAAACGCCGCCTGGGTGACGATGCCGGACCGCACCGGGTCCGTTACAAGCGCCTGAAACAGTAGGCGCGACTGCGCCGCGAACCGCGGGTGGGGCCGGCGTTCGCCGCCCCGCCCACGGACAGCGAACCGGGGATGTCCATGACACCGACCACCGTCCTGATCCTCAGCCGAGACGCCGTCGAATACCGCGAGCTGCTCGCGGACATGGTGGAAGGCGACGTGCGTTTCCTCCCGGCCCCCGACCGGGGAACGTTGCCGGACGGGGCGGACACCGCCACGGTCGTCCTGGGCGAGCCGGACCGCATCGCCGCATCACTGCCCCAGCTGCGGGCCCTGGCCTGGGCGCAGTCGACCTGGGCGGGGGTCACGCCGTTGCTGCCCGCCGCCCGAAGCGGCCTGGTGGTGACCGGCGTGAAGGATGTCTTCGGCACGCAGATGGCCGAGTATGTTGTGGGCCATCTCCTGGCCCACGCCCTGGACCTGCCGTCACGCCGCGAGGCGCAGGCGCAGGGCCGCTGGCTGGGCACCCCCACCGGGACCCTGGCCGGAACCACCCTGGGCGTGATGGGAACGGGTTCCATTGGCGCAGAGATCGCACGGCGCGCCGGGGGCTTCGGCATGCGCCTGCTGGGTTTCAGCCGTTCCGGCGAGGCCCGCGCGCCCTTCGAGGCCGTCTACCCGACGAGCCGGTTGCACGAATTCCTGGGTCGCTGCGATTACGTCGCGGCCGTGCTCCCCGACACCGCCGACACCCGGGACCTGCTCGATGCCCACGCCTTCGTGGCGATGCGGCCCGGCGCGGTCCTGGTCAACGTGGGACGGGGCACCCTGGTGGTCGATGCCGACCTGGTCGCCGCCCTGGCGTCCGGAAACCTGGGGGGCGCGGTGCTCGACGTCTTCCGCGAGGAACCCCTGCCGCCGGCGCACCCGTTCTGGAACGCGCCCCGTCTCTCGGTCACGGCTCACGTGGCGGCGCGCAGCTGGCCGCGGGACATCGCGGCGATCTTCGCCGACAACCTCGCCCGGTTCCGGGCCGGACAGGAACTGCGATACAGGCTGGACCCGGAACAGGGTTACTGAGCGCGGCGCTCCTCGGTCGCCGGCTGACTGGCCTGATGAACAGGCGCGAGCCGCGCGTCGTTCAGACGCCGCCGCTTGCCAGGAGGCGCTCCACTTCTTCCCGGCTCGGGCCGCACTGCGCGCCCGGCCGCGTGGTGGCGATGGCGCCGGCCGCGCAGGCCCGTCGCAAGGCCCGTTCCGGCTCCATGCCCTCGATGAAGCCCAGGGCGAGGGTGGCGGTGAAGGCGTCGCCGGCGCCGACGGTGCTCACGGCGTCCACCCGGGGCGCCGCGCTGGACGCCACCCAGCTGCCTTCCCGGGTCAGTTCCGCGCCCGACGCGCCGTAGGTCACCGCCAGCCAGCCGGAGTAGTCCGCCAGCAGGGGCCCGATGGCCTCGGACTCGAGTTCGTTCACCACCACCAGGTCCACGCAGGCCAGCAGTTCCGGCGCCACCGGGCGAATCGGCGCGGCATTGAGGCAGAAGAACCCCTCGTGCTCGCGTGCGGCGCGCAGCAGGGTCTCGCCGGGCACTTCCAGCTGGGCGATGACGCCGTCGACCTTCGGCAGGCGCAGGTGGTGCTCGGCCCAGCGGCCGTTGGCGCCCGGAGCGACCACGATCTGGTTCTCGCCTTTCGCGTCGACGACGATCATGGCCACGCCGGTGGTCTCGCCCTCGAGCCGGTTCACCCGGGACAGGTCCACACCCTCTTCGGCGAGCAGGGCCAGGGCGAGATCGGCATTGGGGTCGTTGCCCACGCAGGCCACCAGGTGCACCTCCGCGCCCATGCGCCGGGCCGCCAGGGCCTGGTTGCCGCCCTTGCCGCCCGGATGGTGGCGCAGGGCCGCGTCGGTGACCGTTTCGCCCGGTCGTGGAAACGCCTTCACCCGCGCGACGAGGTCGAGGTTGACGGAGCCGACGACGGCAATGGATACGGGCGCCTGGGACATGGGTCCATTGTAGTGCGGAACCATGAAACGGGCATTCCGGCCCGCGGGGTCGGTGTCACTCCGGTCCGGGTGCTTCGACGGGTTCCCGGCCGGGCAGATCCAGCACCGGCCAGTGCGAACAATCCAGGGCCCGGCGGTAGCCGTGCCAGGTGGCGAAAGCCAGCCAGGGAATGACGATGACCAGGCCGAGCAGGGCGGTGGCGACACCCACGGCGGTGAGCATCACGATCAGCACCGCCCAGATGGCGGCCGGGACCTTGTTGCGCATCACGGCGTTGATGCTGGAGAGCACGGCCGTCACCACGTCCACGTCCCGGTTGGCGATCATCGGCAACGAGAAGGCGCTGGCGGCGAAGCTGAAGCCGCCGAACACCGCGCCCACCGCGCTGCCGATGGCGAGGAAGGAAAGCACTTCGGTCCACTCCGGCGTCGCCGCCACCGGAAAGAAGATGTGCACCATCGAGCCGGCGCGCGCCCACACCAGGAACACCACCAGCAGGATCAGCCCGAACACCATGGCGTTCTGGAACGGCCGTCGCGCCGCCACCACCGAGGCCCGCAGGGAGGGGGATTGCCCGGCGGCGAGCTGGCGCGGGACGGAATACAGCGCAAAGGCCAGCAGGGGCGCGACGAAGACGAATCCGGTCAGCAGGGAGAGCAGCAGCACCCAGCCGCCACCCAGCCAGGCCCCCCAGGAAAGCAGCGCGCTGACGCCGAAGACGAAGAATCCGTACGCCAGGGCGATGCCGGGCACGGCGCGGTAGTCGCGCCAGCCCTGGGCCAGCCAGCGGAAGGGGTCGCCCGGGTGCAGGGTCCGGCAGGGGGCGACCAGGGTCTGGCGGTCGGCGGCCAGTCCGGGTTTGCGGCCCGTGGGTTCGGAATCGGTCATGGCGACTCGCGCAGGATCGATGCATTCACTTTAGCGCCGCGCGGGCGTGGAATCCGGGCAGCGCATCCGCTAAAGTTGGCATCGAACGGCGGTACGGCGGAAGGTTGCCGAAAAGGCATCAACGACCGGGCAGGGGGCATTCGTCGGACGCACCCGCACCCTTCGCCAACACTTCGTCGTTCATTGCACGCCCGGTCACGGAAAGCCAACCCCGCGCCTCGCCCTCGAGGCCGCCGGGTCAGCCAACGCTTCGACGAGGAAGACGCTGTGACCTACAACGACCGGGTAGTGCGCCAGTTCACGGTGGCCACCGTGCTCTGGGGCATCGTCGGCATGCTGGTGGGCGTGCTGATTGCCGCGCAACTCTGGATTCCCGCGCTCAATTTCGACATCCCCTGGCTGACCTACAGCCGCCTGCGGCCGCTGCACACCAATGCGGTGATCTTCGCCTTCGGGGGCTGCGCCCTGTTCGCCACGTCGCTGTACGTGGTGCAGCGCACCTGCCATGTGCGACTGATCAGCGACAAGCTGGCGGCCTTCGTGTTCTGGGGCTGGCAACTGGTGATCGTGTCCGCGGCCGTCACGCTGCCGCTGGGCATCACCCAGAGCAAGGAATACGCGGAACTCGAGTGGCCGATCGACATCCTGATCGCCGTGGTCTGGGTGGCCTACGCGGTGCTGTTCCTGGGGACGATCGCGAAGCGGCGGGTAAGCCACATCTACGTGGCGAACTGGTTCTACGCCGCCTTCATCATCACAATCGCGCTGCTGCACATCGTCAACAACCTGTCGATCCCGGTGTCGCTCTGGAAGTCCTACCCGATCTACACCGGCGCCGTCGACGGGATGGTGCAGTGGTGGTACGGGCACAACGCCGTCGGATTCTTCCTGACCGCCGGATTCCTCGGGATGATGTACTACTACGTGCCCAAGCAGGCCGAGCGGCCGGTGTACTCCTACCGCCTGTCCATCGTGCATTTCTGGGCGCTGATTTCGATCTACATGTGGGCCGGCCCCCACCACCTGCAGTACACCTCGTTGCCCGACTGGCTGCAGAGCCTCGGGATGGTGTTCTCGCTGATCCTGCTGGCGCCGAGCTGGGGCGGCATGATCAATGGGCTGATGACCCTTTCCGGCGCCTGGCACAAGCTGCGTACCGACCCGATCCTGAAGTTCATGATCGTGGCGCTGAGCTTCTACGGCATGTCGACCTTCGAGGGGCCGATGATGTCGATCAAGACGGTCAACGCCCTGAGCCACTACACCGACTGGACCATCGGCCACGTGCACTCCGGCGCACTGGGCTGGGTGGCGATGATGACCATCGGCTCGCTGTACTGCATGATTCCGCGCCTGGTGGGCAAGAAGGAGATGCACAGCGTTTCGGCCATCGACCTGCATTTCTGGATCTCCACCATCGGGGTGGTGCTGTACATCGCCTCGATGTGGATCGCCGGCGTGATGCAGGGCCTGATGTGGCGCGCCTTCAACGAGGACGGCACGCTCACCTACACCTTCATCGAGACCATCGCGGCCACCAAGCCCTACTACGCCATCCGCCTGCTGGGGGGCATCCTGTTCACCGCGGGCATGTTCGTCATGGCCTGGAACTGCTGGCGCACCATGGCCGGTGCGAAACCGGTCGAGGTCGAGGCGGCGCCACCGGCGAACTGGGACACCCCGGCCGAGGGGGCGCAGGCATGAGCAAAGCGCACAAGAAGCTCGAGAAGAACATCAACCTGATGTCCATCTGGATCGTGGTCGCGGTGAGCATCGCCGGCCTCGTCGAACTGCTGCCGCTGATCGCCCAGGACCGGATCATCGAGCCCGCCGAGGGCATCGAGCCCTATCCGGCCCTGCAGCTCGCCGGCCGGGACATCTACGTGCGCGAAGGCTGCTACGTCTGCCACAGCCAGCAGGTGCGGCCCTTCCGTTCCGAGACCGAGCGCTACGGCCCGTACTCGGTGGCCGGCGAATCGGTGTACGACCGGCCCTTCCAGTGGGGCTCCAAGCGCACGGGGCCGGACCTGCACCGCGTCGGTGGCCGCTACAGCGACGACTGGCACCGGATCCACCTGATCGATCCGCGTGACGTGGTGCCCGAGTCCAACATGCCGGGCTATCCCTGGCTGATGGAGGCCACCGTCGACGGCGAGGACATCGCCAACCGCATGCGCTGGCTGCAGAAGGTGGGCGATCCCTATACCGACGAACAGATCGCCTCGGCCGCCGCGGATGTCGAGGGCAAGACCGAGATGGACGCGCTGATCGCCTACCTGCAGGACCTGGGCACCACGCGGACGGGGCGCTGAGCCATGGATTCGACCCTGCTGCGCGCGGCGATCCTGGTCGTCCTGATGATCGGTTTCATCGGTACCTGGATCTGGGCCTGGAGCCGTAAGCGCAAACCCGAGTTCGACCGGGCGGCCCGGATGCCACTGGAAGAAGACGCCGTGCGGACGGACCGCCGCGGCGCCGACGAGGACTGAGCCATGCTGAACACCACCTGGAGCGTGATCGCCATCGTGCTGATCGTCGCCAGCATCCTTGGGTGCTGGTGGCTGCTGCACTGGACCAAGGGCATCTCGGACCGCGACGACGAGGACGACATCCACGACTCCGGCCATGTCTGGGACCACGACATCCGTGAACTGAACAACCCGCTGCCGCGCTGGTGGCTGAACCTGTTCAACATCACCATCATCTTCGCGATCGTCTACCTGGCGCTGTACCCGGGGCTGGGCAACCTGCCAGGCGTGCTGGGCTGGACCCAGGAGAACCGCTACGAGGAAGAACTGGCGGCCGCGGAAGCGGCTACGGCCGGCGTCTATGCCCGGTACGCGGACATGGAGCTCGAGCAACTGATCCGCGACCCTGACGCCATGGCCACCGGCCGCCGGCTGTTCGGGCAGAACTGCGCCATGTGCCATGGCTCCGATGCCCGTGGCGGGACCGGCTTCCCCAACCTCGTCGACGAGCACTGGCAATGGGGCGAGGGCTACGACGCGGTGCTGACGGCGATCACCGGCGGCCGCCAGGCGGCCATGCCGCCCTGGGCCCAGGCGCTGGGCGAAGAAGGGGTGCCGCAGGTGGTCGAATACGTTCGCAGCCTGTCGGGCCTGGAGCACGACGCGGCCCTGGCCGCCGATGGCCAGGGCAAGTACGCCATGTTCTGCGTGGCCTGCCATGGGCCCGAAGGCAAGGGCAACCCGCTGCTCGGCGCGCCGAACCTGGCCGACAACGACTGGCTGTACGGCAGCGACCGGGAGGTCATCGTGCAAGGCCTTCAAGAGGGCCGCTACGGCCAGATGCCGGCCTTCGAAGACCAGCTCAGCGAGGAGCGGCGCAAGCTGCTCGCGGCCTACGTGCTCGGAATGGGCGAGGCGGCGGCGATCCTCGAAGGACGGCAGTAGGGTCCGTCCGCGTTCCCCGAATGGCCAATGACATGACTGCCCGCACGCGCGCCCCCGGACAGGGGCCGATCCCGGCGCTCGACCATGGGCCGGCCTGATCCGGAAGAAGGCCCGGCTGTTCCGGGCCGCTGGAACCGCCGGCGCCGCGACTGGGCCGTGTCGCTCTGGGTGGCCTTCCTGGCCGCCTGCGGCGGGACCTTCGTGCTGTTCGCGCTCGTCGACCCGGAGCGCTTCGGTCAGGCCTGGGTCATGGGCTGGGAGACCGACCTGCGCCTGACCTACGGGCTGGGCTTCTTCTTCCTGTATTTCGTGGCGCTGGCCGCGGCCTGCCTGACCGCCTGGATGATTCGCACCGGGCCCGGGCCGGGCCATGCGCGGGGGCAGGGGGAACGCCCGCCCCCCGAGGTGCGTGATCCCGGCGAACTCAATCCCGACCTGCGCGACGAGGAGTGGCGATGACCGCCGCGCCCGCGGAGGGCGAGTCCCTCTACGTCAAGGAACCCAAGGTCTACCCGCGCGAGGTGTCCGGCCGTTTCGACCGGCTGCGGACCATCGCCGTGTTCGTGCTGCTGGGGCTGTACTACCTCATGCCCTGGGTGAACTGGGGCGGCCGCCAGTCCGTGCTCTTCGACCTGCCGGCCCGGCGCTTCTACATCCTCGGGCTGGAGTTCTGGCCGCAGGACTTCATCTACCTGGCCCTGCTGCTGATCTGCGCCGGCCTGACGCTGTTCTTTTTCACCGCGCTGGCCGGCCGGCTGTGGTGCGGCTACGCCTGCCCGCAGACGGTCTGGACCGAGGTGTTCCTGTGGATGGAGCGCCTGGTGGAAGGCGACCGCAACAAGCAGATGAAGCTGGACAAGGGCCCGTGGACGGCCGAGAAAGTCCGGCGCAAGGCGCTGAAGCAGTTCCTGTGGGTGACTTTCTCGCTGTGGACCGGCTTCACCTTCGTGGGTTTCTTCACGCCGATCCGGGAACTGGGACAGGACGTGATGGCGCTGTCCCTGGGGGGCTGGGAGCTGTTCTGGGGCATTTTCTACAGCTTCGCCACCTACGGCAACGCAGGCATCCTGCGCAGCCAGGTGTGCAAGTACATGTGCCCCTACGCGCGCTTCCAGTCCGCGATGTTCGACCGCGACACACTGATCATTTCCTACGATCCGGCGCGCGGCGAGCCCCGGGGTGGGCGCAGGAAGGGCGTCGACCCCCGCGAGCAGGGCCTGGGCGACTGCGTTAACTGCACCCTGTGCGTGCAGGTCTGTCCCACCGGCATCGACATCCGTGACGGGCTGCAGCTCGAATGCATCGCCTGCGCGGCCTGCATCGATGTCTGTGACCAGGTGATGGACAAGATGGACTACCCACGGGGGCTGATCCGCTACACCACCGAGAACGCCCTGGCGGGCGGGAAGACGCGGGTGTTCCGTCCGCGCATCCTCATCTACGGCCTGCTGCTGACGGCCATTCTCAGCGGCATCTTCGTGTCGATCTTCGAGCGCACGCCCCTGCGCGTCGAGCTGATCCGCGACCGGAACCAGCTCTACCGCGAAGTCGGCGACGGGCAGGTGGAGAACATCTACCGTCTCAAGCTGATCAACCAGGACGACGCGGCCCACCGCTATCGCGTCAGCATTCCGGAATGGCCGCAGGTCACCATCCGCGTGTTTCCCGAGCCGGTGCTGCAGCCCGGCCAGGTGGGCGAATTCGCCTTTACCCTGAGCGCCCCGGCGGACCTGGCCTCGGGCACGGTGGCGCTCGAGGTGTTGTTCGAGGCCGAGGACGATCCCGGCATCTCCAGGCTGGCCGATGCGCGGCTGCTGCTGCCGGGCGGAGGGTCGCCATGAGCCGGTCGGTGGCGTCTCCTGCTGTTGGCAAACCCTGGTACCGCGAGCCCTGGCCCTGGTTCATCATCGGGCTGATCGGCGCCGCCGTCCTGGCGAGCTTCGCCACGCTGTGGATCGCCGTGTCGAACCCGGATCCGCTGGTGGTGGAAGACACCGAGTACGACACGATTCGCGGGGAACTGCGCGCCCAGGAACACGAGACGGCGAGCGATCCGGGAACGGCCCCCGGCGAGGGCGAGCGCGGCGACGGCGGGGCCTGACCCGCCGTGTCATCATCACTTTCCGCGCCGGAATCCACACCGGCATCGCCGGCGACCCCAGCTGCGCCGGCGGAGCCCATCTTCGGCGGGGAACCCTGTTTCCATTGCGGCGAACCCTGCCCGGCGCACCCGCGCATCACCATCGAGCGCGAGGGCCGAATCCTGCCCCTGTGCTGTGAGGGCTGTCGCGCTGTCTCCGGGCTGATCTTCGCCAGCGGCCTGGCGGGCTACTACCGGTTCCGCGAGGGCGAAGCGCGCCGCGCCGACACCGACCTCGACGCCCTGGAAGCGGCCTGGCGCTCCTGTGACGAGCGCGAGGCGCTGTGGGGCGCACCGACGGGCGACGACACCTTCGACCTGTTGCTGCAGACCGAGGGCGTGCACTGCGCGGCCTGCGCCTGGCTGATCCGCAGCCGGCTGGAACCCTTGGACGGCATCGATCGCGTCCAGGTGGACATCGGTTCCGGCTACACCCGCATTGCCTGGAACCCCCGGGTCACGCGCCTGAGCGCCATCGCCCGCGAGCTGGCCCGCATCGGTTACCGGCCCCACCTGCCGCTGGCCGAGGACGAAGAACGCGGGCGTCTGCGCGAGCGGCGCGAGGCGATGCTGCGGCTCGGCGTCGCCGGCCTGGGCATGATGCAGGTGATGATGTATGCCGTGGGCCTGTACGCCGGCGAGGCCCTGGGCATCAGCGCCGGCGCCGAGCGGTTTCTGGAGTGGACCAGCCTGCTGGTGACCCTGCCCGTGGTTCTGTACTCGGGCCGCCCCTTCTTCACCGGCGCCGTGGCCGGGCTCCGCCATGGTCGCATGGGGATGGACGTGCCCGTGGCGCTGGCCATCGCCATCGCCTTCGTGGCGAGCTGCGTGAATTTCTTCCGCGGCGAGGGCGCGGTGTACTTCGACAGCGTGGTGATGTTCGTGTTCTTCCTGTCCGCCGCGCGCACGGTGCAGTTGTTCCAGCGCCATCGTTCCCTGCAGGCGAGCACCGCGCTGGCCCGGCTGCTGCCCGAGTGGGCGCACCGCATCACGGAGCGCGGCGAGGACACCGTCCTTCTGGCCGAACTGGCGGTCGGCGACCGCCTGCGGGTGCGCCCCGGCGAGGCCTTTCCGGCCGATGGGGTGATTCGCGCGGGCAGCACCTGCGTCGACGAGTCGCTGTTGACGGGCGAGTCCCGGTGGCTGGAACGCCATCCTGGTGACGCGGTGGTCGGTGGCAGCCTGAACCGCGACCAGTCCGTGGAGATCGAAGTCACGGCCACCGGGCAAGCGACCACGGTGTCCGCCCTGGGACGCCTGCTGTTGCAGGCGCGGGGCCGGGGCAGTCGGGCGGCGGGACTGGCCGAACGCACGGCCGCCTGGTTCGTGGCGGCGGTGCTCGTCGCGGCCGCCGGGACCGGAATCGCCTGGTGGATGCTGGACCCGGCCCGCGCCCTGCCCACACTGCTGGCGGTCCTGGTGGTGAGCTGTCCCTGTGCGCTGTCGCTGGCCTTCCCGGCCGCGCTGGCCGCGGCGTCGCGACGCCTGCTGAACGAAGGCATCCTGTTGTCCCGTCCGGACGCCCTGGAAACCCTGGCGAATGCCGACCTGGCCGTGTTCGACAAGACCGGAACCCTGACTGCGGGCCAGCCCAGTGTGGACCACGTCGACATCAACCCGGAACACCCGGAATCACAGCGCCTGGGCGAGTCGGGCGCCCTGGCCCTGGGCGCGGCCCTCGAGCGCCATTCGGCGCATCCCCTGGCCCGCGCCTTTCGCGATGCCGACGGCCCGTTTCAGGCGGAGCAGGTCCATGCCATCCGCCACCGGGGCCTGGAGGGCCAGGTGGACGGCGGGACCTGGCGGATCGGCTCGGCGGCGTTGGTGCGTGTTGGGGAGGGGGTCGGGGAGGGCGCCGACGAGGCCATCAACGAGTCTGGCGACGAGTCTGGTGACGAGGCGGGGGCGATCTGGCTGGGGAACGAGCAGGGCTGGCTCGCGCGGTTCACGATTGCGGACCGGCTTCGCGAAGGCTGTGAGGGTCTGGCGCCGGCGCTTTCGGGGCGCGGCCTGGAATGCCTCATCGCCTCCGGGGATGCCCGCGCACCGGTCCGGCGGGTCGCCGAGCGGCTGGGTATGACGGATTTCCACGCCGGCCAGTCTCCCGAGGCCAAGATGGCGCTGGTCGCCGAAGGGCAGGCCCGGGGCCGCACCGTGTTGATGGTGGGCGACGGGGTGAACGACGGGCCCGTGCTGGCGACGGCCGATGTCTCCATGACGGTCCAGGGCGCCACGGAACTGGCCAACAGCGCCGCGGACCTGGTGCTGACCGATGCTTCGCTGGCGGGGGTCGCCACGGCCATCGACCTGGCGCGCGCGACACGGCGCGTCGTCCGCCAGAACATTGCCTGGGCGGTCGGCTACAACCTGCTGGCCCTGCCGCTGGCCGCAGGCGGACTGCTCGCCCCATGGATGGCGGCGCTGGGCATGTCGGCCTCCAGCCTGCTGGTCGTGGCGAACTCGGCGCGACTGGCCCGCTGGCGCCGACGCCCGAATGAGGGCATGCGGCGGCGACAGGCCAATGAATCAGAGGCCGCCGCGGCGTGAGCATCATCTACGTCATGATCCCCCTGGCGCTCGCCCTGGTCGGCGTGGCGGTCTGGGCGCTGGTCTGGGCCATCCGCTCCGGGCAGTTCGACGAACTCGAGTCCCATGGCTGGACACCGGTGCTCGACGACGACGAGCG